>JBAXMW010000062.1:0-12604 GCA_037134115.1 Gemmatimonadaceae bacterium
ATCGCCCGCCGGTGGCTGCACAGCATCCCGGAGGATTTTCAGGCGGAACTGACGGTGACCTTTGTACCGTTTGCCTATTGGCCCGGCGTGAAGTACGCCACGCACGGCACACCGCATGACCTCGACGCGCAGATTCCGATCCTCTTCATGGGCCCCATGATCACCCCCGGTCGCTACACGGTGCCGGTCCGCTCGGTCGATATCGCCCCGACGCTGGCCGCGATGACAGGCGTCCGTCCGCTGGAAGCGGTGGATGGGCGTCCGCTTTCGGAAGCGCTCCGTGGTGCGTCAGCCGGCGCGCCAACCGGCGCGTCGCGTCGCGCACCCCGCGCTCCCGGGCATGGCCGCTGATTCGGTGGATGACGCGCCGGCGATCGCCCGGGCCTTCGATGAACTGCGCTTTGGGACGACGCGCACGCTGAATCTCCGGGCGCAGCAGCCCACGGCGGTCCAGGCGGCGACGCAGACCGAAGCGTGGCTTCGCATGCTGCAGGTGCAAGGCGGTGGCGAGGCGCTGGTCATCACCGGGCGGGGGAACCGCAGTGTGGATGGTTACTCCCCTGTCCGTGAGGCGATCGTGCGGTTGTTGCCGTCGCTGCGCCGGCGGAATGTGATCAGCGGCTTCGCGGAGCATACGCCAGGTTCGTTTGTCGTGACCTTCGCGCCGGTGACGCAGCTGTTCGAGGCCCCGCGGCGCCGGCGGGAACGCTCGGCGCCCCCCGCGCCGCCGGTGCCGGCGGCGCTCTCCGCCCTCGACCCAGACACGCAGGCGCAGCTCCGCGATCTCGCCGTCATGTCGCTGAGCGTCCTCGGGGTTCAATCGCCCACACGCGCGCAGCTCGACGACGAAATGCATCGGCAGTTTGTGGCACTCACCGCCGCCATCCCGGCCGGTGGTGATCAGGAAGCGTTGCTGCAGCAGGCCATGCTGCGCGCCGCTGATGAATACGACAGCGCGCGCTGACTCCCGCGCTGGTGTTGGTTCCCTCCCACCCGAGATCCCTGTGCCTGCCTCCTCGTCTCTTGGAGCGCTGACTCGCCGAGTCAGCCCCGCCACGGTCCCGTCCGCCATGGCCTCGTCGGCCCTCGCGCTCGCGGCAATCGCACTGCTGCAGGGGGCCTCCCTGCAGGCGCAGTCGGCCCCGGCCAACGGCATGGTGGGGTTCTCGCCCGCCACTGCCAAATCGCAGCGCACCCTCGAGCAGCAGGCCATTCTCGGCCCGGTGCCGGCGCGCGCGAGTGAACGCTCGGCCGCGCTCTCCAAGGAGCCGCATGTCGCCGGCACGCCGGCGCAGGCGCGGACCCGCGACTACGTCATCGCGCAGATGAAGGCGATGGGGCTGGAGACCGAAGTGCGCACGTATGACGTCTGGCTGCCGCATGCCACGAGCGTCTCCATCACCAAGCTCGGCCCCGACTCGGTCACGCTCGATCTCACTGAGCCGCCCATTCCGGGCGATGTCCCGACGACCTTGCCGCAGTATCTCACGGTCAATGGCTCGAGTGGCGCCGGCGTCGGCACCGGCGAGCTGGTGTTCGTGAACTACGGCCTCATTGAGGACTACGCGACGCTCGATGCGATGGGCGTCTCGGTGAAGGGGAAAGTGGTGTTGGCGCGCTATGGCCGCAGCTTCCGCGGCATCAAGGCGCGCGAGGCGGAGAAGCGTGGCGCGGTGGCGGTGCTGATTTACACCGATCCGGCCGACGATGGCTTCGCGCGCGGCGATGTGTATCCCGACGGCCCGATGCGCCCCAATCGTGGCGTGCAGCGTGGCAGCGTCTTCAATGGCGCGGGCGACCCGCTCACGCCGGGGTACGCGAGCCTCCCCGGTGCGCCGCGGCTCAAGCCGGAAGACACCGCACTCCCCAAGGTGCCGGTGGTGCCCATCAGTGCGGCCAATGCGGAGATCCTGCTGCGTGGCGTGCGGGGCACCGCGATTCCGCAGGCGTGGCAGGGGGGCATGGGGCTGCGCTATCACGTGGGGCCCGGTCCCGTGCAGGTGCGTGTCGCGGTCACGACCGACGCAGCGACGAAGGGGACGAAGCAGATCTACAACACGCTCGGCTATCTCCGTGGCACCGAATTCCCCGATCAGTATGTCTACATCGGTGGGCATCGCGATGGCTGGGGCCCGGGCGCCGCGGACAACATCAGCGGTACCGTCAGCATTCTCGAAGCGGCGCATGCGCTGAGTGATCTCGCCGCGAAGGGGATCAAGCCGCGCCGCACGATTGTGTTCGCGACCTGGGATGCCGAAGAGTGGGGGCTCGTGGGGAGCAGTGAGTATGTGGAGGACGATTCGCTCCGGCTGCAGCGTGGTGCGGTGGCGTACTTCAATCAGGACGTGTCGGCGCAGGGACCGTCGTTTGGTGGCGGCGGCTCGCCGTCGTTGCGCGGGGTGCTGCGCGATGTCGTGAAGAGCGTCCCGGATCCGAACGGCAAGGGGAGCGTCTATGACGTCTGGCGGAAGAATGCCAACCTCAAGGCGGGTCAGGACGAACCGAACATGGGTGATCCGGGCGGCGGCAGCGACTTCGCGGGCTTCTACAATCACCTCGGCATTCCGATCGCCGAGTGGGGCTTTGGTGGGCCGGCCGGAACGTATCACTCGGCGTATGACACCTACGCGTGGATGGCGAAGTTCGGCGATCCCGGCTTCCAATATCACGCGGCCTCGGGACGCATTGGGGCCGCGATGGCGCTGCGCGTCGCGAACGCGGAGATCCTGCCGTACGACTACGTCGAGTTTGCCAAGACGATGCGCGGGTTTGTCGCGCCGGTCGAGAAGATGATGACGGGCAAGCACTGGTCGACGGCGTCGCTCGCCACGTTGCAGCAGGCGATCAGCGGGTTGGAGCAGGCGGCGGCGCAGTTTGCGACGGCGCGTGACGTCGCGATGCGGTCGGGGGTGTCCACGGCGGTCCAGACGACGGTCAACGCGTCGCTGCTGCAGGTGGAGCGCGCCTTCGCGCGGCCGTCGGGGCTCAAGAGCCGTCCGTGGTATCGCAGCCTGATCTACGCGTCGGATGTCGATAACGGCTATTCGACGATGATCTTCCCCGGCGTTGGGGAAGAGATCCGGTATGGCACCGAGGCGAGCACGGTGGCGGAGGTGCAGGATCTGGCCAAGCGCTTTACGGCGGCGGCCGATGCGGTGCGCGCGGCGCGTGCGGCGCTGGTTGCCCGGGCGCGCTGAGGCTCGGGGGCGGCGTGTTCAGTGATCCGCGCTACGCCCGGCAGGTGGTGCTCCGGGGGTTCGGTCCCTCGGCGCAGCAGGCGCTGGCCGCGTCGCGTGTCCTGATTGTTGGTGTGGGTGGCCTCGGGTCACCCGCAGCGATGTATCTCGCCGCGGCGGGGGTCGGGGCGCTCACGCTGGTGGATCAGGATCTGGTGGATGTCACCAACCTCCACCGACAGCTGCTCTACGCCACCCCTGATGTCGGGCGCTCCAAGCTCGAGGTGGCGCAGGAGCGGCTGACCGCGTTGAATCCGCAGGTCACCATCACGACGCACGCTGGGAAGCTCACCGCGGCGAACGCCGAGGCGCTGGTGGGGGGGCATACCGTGGTGATTGATGCGACGGACAACTTTCCGGCGCGCTACGCGATCAATGCGGCCTGTGTGCGACTGGGGGTGCCCTTTGTGTACGCCAGCGTCGCGCGCTTTGAAGGTCAGGTGAGTGTCTTCGCGGCGCCGGGCGGTCCCTGTTATCAGTGTCTGTTTCCCGAGCCGCCGGCACCGGGTTCGGTGCCCACCTGCGCGGAAGAAGGGGTGCTGGGGGTCGTGCCCGGCGTGCTGGGGTTGTATCAGGCGCTTGAAGCGATGAAGTGCATCACTGGCGTGGGCACGCCGCTCGTTGGGACGTTGTTATTACTGGAGTTGCTGGCGCATCAGCAGCAGCAGATTCGTATCGCCCCGCGTGTTGATTGTCCCATTTGTGGGGCATCGGCGCGTGCTGCGGCGTCTTCTCAGGCCACCGTCGGAACCGTTATGTCGCTTGATCCTGATATCTCCCCCGCTGATCTGGCGGCGGCCCGTGCTGCTGGTTCTTCACTCATTGTGCTCGATGTGCGGGAGCCGTGGGAGTACGATCTCGCGCATCTCCCGGCGACCGAACTGGTGCCACTGAACACGTTACCGTCGGCGGTGAACCGACTGGATCCGAACGCGCACTATGTGGTGCTCTGCCATCATGGCATGCGGAGCGAGATGGCGGCGGGCTGGCTTCGCAGTCAGGGCTTCACGCAGGTGCAGAACATGATGGGTGGGATCGATGCCTGGAGTGTGCAGGTCGATCCATCGGTGGCGCGCTACTGAGTGATGCGCGCCGTGTCTTCGGGGTGGCAAACCCGAGGGTACGGGATAACTTCCATAGTGAGCCGCCTGTCAATCCGATGGGACGGCGGGACCGTCTGGAGTGCCTGACATGCCCGAGTTTGGAAGCTGGGGGACCGACTGGTGGAAGCCGGTCCTGTTCGTGATGGTGGCGGGACATCTCACCAACATCTGTGTGACGCTCTTTCTGCATCGCGCCCAGACGCATCGTGGCGTGCAGTTCCACGGGTTGGTGGAGATGCCGATGCGGTTGTGGCTGTGGCTGACGACGGCGACGCGCACGAAGGAATGGGTGGCCTGCCATCGGAAGCATCATGCCTTTGCTGATCGCGAAGGGGATCCGCACAGCCCGGTGGTTGATGGGCTGCGCAACATCCTGCTGAAGGGCGCCTTCTATTATCGTCGGGCGGTGCGTCAGCCTGGGGTACTGGAGAAGTACGGCAAGGGGACGCCGGACGACTGGATGGAGCGGCATCTGCTCGACAAGCGCAGCAGTCTGGGGATCGTGCTGATGCTGGCGATCGACATCTGGCTCTTTGGCTTCTTCGTGGGCCCGGTGGTGTGGGGGGTGCAGATGATCTGGATCCCGTTCTGGGCGGCCGGGGTGATCAACGGGGTCGGGCATGCGCTGGGCTACCGCAACCATGATGTGAAGGACGAGAGCCGCAACATCTCCCCGTTCGGGATCATCATTGCCGGCGAGGAGCTGCACAACAACCATCACGCGGATCCGCACTCGGCCAAGTTCGCGCATCGCTGGTTCGAGTTCGACATTGGCTGGATGTACATCACGCTGCTGTCGTTCGTTGGGCTCGCCGAGGTGAAGTATGCGCGCGTCGGGACTCACGTGCGGGTGAAGGAGTAACCATGGCTGATGTGGCGTGCACCCGGTGTGGAACGACCCGGGAAGGTTTTGAGCGTGTGCCGTTTCCAGGAGCCATGGGGGCGCGGATTGTCGCCGAGATCTGCAAGGACTGCTGGGGGCAGTGGCTCAAGCAGCAGACCATGCTGATCAATCATTACGGGCTCAACGTGATGGAGCCGCAGGCGCGGACCTTTCTGACGCGGAACATGGAGGCCTATCTGTTCAAGGCCGGCCAATCCGAGTCGGTGGATACGTCGCAGCAGGGCAACATTGCGTGGTAGCCACACCAGGCTGATGACGTGCGGTGATGCACAACGCCCCGGATCGCGAAGCGATCCGGGGCGTTTGTGTTGCGGTCATACGCGAGGCGCATGACGATCTCTCGATGTCAGTTGACGCGGTGGTGCAAAACTTAATTGACGCCAGCGATGTAGCGGGCGAGCCGTCCGCACCCCGTGCACTTGAGCGTCACGTGTGAATTGGGCGGTGGTGGTGCTGACACGGGATCGCGCATGATCTGACCAGAGCAGGACGGACAGCTGAGTGGCAGTCCCGTCCGGTCTGCGGCGATCAAGTGCAGGGCCTGTGCCGGGTTGTACGTGTTCGGGCGTGGCTTACGCATACTTCGGTATCCTCGCGTCATGGTCGCCGACCATGGTGGGCCGGTCGGCTCGGGAAAGCTATACCAATCGGGAACGCCATTACAGCGGTCCAGCGAAAATACTGTAAATTCAATGTGACCGTCTAACGCATTTTAGACGGTTACTGCATGCGCAAATTGTTGATGTGCAACAGGTTGCGCGTGGCTATTCCCACGGCGCCGGGCGGCGCCAGAGCATTCTTTTGAGTCGCCAGGAGCTCTTGGCGGACATCTCGGCGGTCGATCCGGGGGGGAAGAGCTCCGGATCGGCGAATTCGTCGATCATGTCCGTCGCCTTCGCCGACGCTTCGTCGGCCCAGTGCACGATTTCGGCTTCCGTCGTGAGCGGCACGACCGGACTGCCGAACTCCAGCGCCCCATGATGCGACAGAATGAAGTGCAGCAGCTCGTCGCGCTGCGCCGCGGTGAGGGCGAGCCCGGAGGCCACCAGCTGCCGGTCAAACATCAGCGCGCCCAGCGTGACATGCCCCAGCAGTCGTCCGGTCGAGGTGTGCGAGAACCCTTCGGCCCCCACGGCATACGCCTCGACCTTCCCGATGTCATGCAGCAGGGCGCCGGCCACGACCAGATCTGCATTGGCATGCCGAACCGTGCGCGCGATGTGCCGCGCGATCTGCGCCACTTCCACCACGTGGAGTAGCAACCCGCCCACCTGGGAGTGGTGCCCCTTCACCGAGCCCGGGGTCCGCTCGAAGCGCACCCGGAACGCGTCATCGGCGAAGAAGAGGTCGACCGCCTGACGGATGGTTGCCGACGTGATCGACCCCCGCAGCTTGTCGATCGCATCCCAGAGCCGCTCCATCTCCACATCCACCGTGGGGAGGAACTCCGACGGATCGAACTCGGAGGCGGGGAGGACCCGCGCGGGCCCCGACAGCGCCAGCTGCCGGCGACGCGAGGCGTCATCGCCGTACGACGAGATGTTGCCCACGATCTGGACGACCTTCCCCTTCTCGGCGCCGGCGACCCAATCGAGGTGCTCCTGCCAGATCGGGGCGGTATCGATCGCCCCGGTGGGATTGGCGAGCGTCAGGATGACAAAGGGGGCGCCGTTCCGCGCCGTCTTTTCGATCCGGTCGCGGACCAGAAACTCATGTTCGATCCGGTCACCGGTTTCGGCGCGCCGGAGATCACAGGCGGCCATCCGGTCAGACCGCCGCGGGGGCGCTGTCGTCCAGCGGCTCCGTCGCCGCCTCGTCGTCGTGTTCAGGTGCTTCCGGCGGGAGCTCGGCGGCAAACCGCCCCAGCGTGCGGAGCAGATCGGCTGTCTGGCGCATCTCCTCCGGCGAGAGGCCGCCCATGGCCCGGGCGAGTGCCGCCGCGTGCGCCGGGAAGATCGACCCGATCAGCGCTTCCCCCTTCGCGGTCAGTGAGGCATAGCGCGCGCGCCGGTCCGACGGGCACTCTTGACGCTCGACCAAGCCCTTGGCCGTCAGGCGATCCACAAGGAAGGTGATCCCGCCGCTCGACACCAGAATCCGCCGCTGCACTTCGCCGAGCAGCATCGAGCCCCGATGGTACAGCGCCTCGAGGATGGCGAACTCGGCGAGCGTCAGCCCGTTCCGCGCCACGTCGACGGCGGCATGCGCCGAGATCGCGGACTGAGCGCGCGACAAGGTGACCCACAGACGAAGGGCGGCGGCCTCTTCCGGGGTCGCGTCGACCGGGTGGGCCGTACGCGGATGGGCACCGGCGTGGGGCGCCGATTGGGACGAATGGGACATGGAACGGGGCGACTGGGGCATTCCAGAAGGCTCGGTGGTCTGTCGGGCAGGCGCAAGGGACTACCGACCTCTTGACCGGCTGAATTTAGAAATTAATATACTTATCACTAAGACATACGCACAAGCATTACTTTATTTTTCACCACCCCAACGCGCCTGCTGGCGCAGGAGTCGCTCATGAAGTGGATCATTGATCCGTCGCACAGCCAGATCCAGTTCGCCGTGAAGCACCTCGGCATTTCGACGGTGCGCGGCACCTTCGGCCAGTTCGAAGGCACGATCGAGGAAGAGAACGGTGCGGTCTCCGCCGTCTCGGTGGATATCACGCTCGCGTCCGTCAACACGGGTTCGGCGCAGCGCGATGGGCACCTGCAGGGCGAGGACTTCTTTGATGTGGCGAAGTATCCGACGGCTTCGTTCCGGCTGACGTCGTTCTCCCGTGAGGGAGACGAGGCGACGGCGACGGGCGATCTGACGATGCATGGCATGACGGCCCCGGTGACGCTCACGGGGGAAATCGGCGGCAAGGCCACCGATCCGTGGGGGAACACGAAGGTCTCCGCCGAGTTGACCGCGAAGCTGTCGCGGAAGGCGTGGGGGCTGACCTGGAATGCCGCGCTCGAAGCGGGCGGCGTGCTGGTGAGCGACGAGGTCAAGCTCACGATTGACGTGCAGGCCGCCGCAGCGGCCTAAGTCACGCCGGCGTCTGGCTGTGGCAGGGTGGGGTGTCGGTGATGATCACGCGATGATCGTCACCGACACCCCTTCGCCGTTTTACGGCACCCAGTTGGCGATGAACAGGTTCGTCTCGCCGGCCTTCGCATCGTGACGGTTCGACGCCCAGATGAGCTTCTTGCCGTCCGGGCTGAACATCGGGAAGCCGTCGAAGTCACCGTTGGTGGTGATCCGCTCCAACCCGGTGCCGTCGAGGTTCACGAGGAACAGGTCGAAGTTGCGGCTCCGCGGATTCTGATGGTTCGACGAGAAGATGATCCGGCGACCATCGGGGGTCCACGACGGCCCGAAGTTGGCGCCACCCAGATTGGTGATCTGCTTCTGATCGCTGCCGTCGGCGTTCATGACAAACAGCTCCATCCGGTTCGGGCGGATCATGCGCTGCTTGAGCAGATCCCGATACGCCTTCAGGGAATCGGCATTCGTCGGGTGCCAAGCGCGATACACGATCTTCTTGCCGTCGGGGGACCACCACGGGCCACCGTCATAGCCGGGGGTCCGCGTGAGCTGCTTCACGTCGGTCCCATCGACATTCATCGTGTAGATGTCGAGGTCCCCGTCCTTGAGCGACGTAAAGACGATACGCGTGCCGTCGGGGGAGAGGACGCCCTCGGCGGTGTAGACCCCGTAGTTCGTCAGCCGCTTGAGGTCCTTGCCGTCGCGGCCCACGGTATAAATGTCAAAGGGATCGATCCCCCAGACGTAGCCCTTGGACGGATCGGGCTTGGGGGGGCAGGCGGTGTCGGCGCTGTGGGTGCTGCCGAAGAAGAGCCGCTGGCTGCCGGGGAGGAACCAGCCGCAGGTGGTCTTGCCACCCACGGAGACCTTGGTGATGCCGCTGCCATCGGCGCGCATCGTGTACTGCTGGTCGCAGGTGCGGCCGTCGCGCGTGGACTGGAAGGTGATCCACTTCCCGTCGGCGCTCCAATACGCTTCGGCGTTTTCCCCGCCGTTGGTGACCTGGATCAGGTTCGTCAGATGGCGCTCACCGCTGTCGGCGGCGATGGCCTGCCGCTGATCGGGGGTGGCGGAGGCGTTGGACGGGGTCCGCGGGGCGCAGCCGCTGAGCAGCGCGCCGAGCAGGGGGGCTACAAGCAGCGCCGCAGTGGTGCGACGCTGTATCGGAGTCAGAGAGACGGGCAGCATGCGGCGAACCCTACCGAACGACAACGGCCTCGGCAATCCGGATGAATACGGACGCCGAGGCCGTGGGGGCGTTCGCGACGGGTCAGCCGTCGCGGGTCACGCCCGATCTGCTCCCCTCAGCCTGGCTTAGTTGCCGGCCCCGCGGGTCTGCTTCACGAGCCCCGGCTTCCCGGTGGTCGGCTCGGCGGCTGCCGCGGCAAAGAGCCCCTTCTGGGTCGGGCTCTTCTTCATGAGGGCGATCGCGTGGAGGAGCTGGTTGTCGTCGCGCAGTTCATGGCGCTTGGCGGTGGTGTCGCCAAAGGCCACACGCGCCACGCGGCTCTCGACATACCGGTCGACCCAGTTCACCCCGGCGTCGTAGACGGCCTTGTCGATCTTCACGGTATCGGCGACGAGGCGCTTGTACACCTCATCGCGCCACGCCGGGTTGTACGCGAAGTCGGGCTTGACCTTCCCCTTCTGCGCCTGGGCCAGGTCGGTCACGATGCCGAAGAACTTCTGGAAGTGCGGCGCGATCGCGCGGGCGAGCGCCTGCTCCTTGGTCGAGATCGTGTCCGGGGCCACGACCACGTCCGGCGTGATGGCGCCGCCGCCGTAGAGGGTGCGCCCCGACGCCGACTTGTACACGGGGCGCGCCTTGCGCACCGAATCGGATTCGAGCGAATCGGGGGCGACTTCCACGAACTGACCTTCGGCGTTGAACTTGCGATCCTTCTGGATGGAGCGTCCCGACGGCGTGTACCACTTGCCGGTGGTCAGCTTGAGGGCGTAGCCGCCGTCGAGATTGTAGACGCTCTGGACGAGCCCCTTGCCGAAGGAGGTCGTGCCGAGCACGAGCGCGCGGTCGTAGTCCTGCAGCGCGCCGGCGACGATTTCCGAGGCCGAGGCCGAGCCGCCATCGACGAGCACAATGAGGGGGATCTCCGGGGCCATCGGCTCGCGTTCGGCGACAAACTTCTGGAAATCCACGCGCCCGCGCACGCTCAACAGCTCCTTCCCCTTGGGGAGGAAGAGGTTGGACATGTTGAAGGCTTCGTCGAGAATGCCGCCCGGGTTGCCGCGCAGATCGATGATGATCCCCTTGGCGTTCTGCTTCCGGAAGGCGGAGACGGCTTCGGCGATGTCCTGCGTGGTCTGTTCGCTGAAGCGGATGAGCGGGACGTAACCGATGTTGTCCTCGAGCATCATCCGGTAGGCCACCGCCGGGACATGAATTTCCGCGCGCTTGAAGTCGAGCTTGAGCGGCTGGGGCTGCCCCGGGCGGCCAAAGGTGACGGTGACGGAAGAGCCGACCTCACCGAGGAGCTTGTTCTGGGCCTGCTGCGTCGTCCAGCCACGCGCCTGGAAGGTGTCGATGGCGACGATGCGATCGCCTTCCTGCACGCCGCGGGACTCGGCCGGGGTGTTGGGGAAGACCTTGTCGACGGTGACGAAGCCGTTGACGCTGGTGATCTGCATGCCGAGGCCCGCGTACCGTCCGTTGGTGTTGCGGGAGAACTCCTCCATCTGCTTGGGGGAGAAGAGCTCGGTGTACGGATCATTCAGCTCTTTCACGAGCCCGCGGGCGGCCTTTTCGTAGAGCGCGTTGGCGTCGAGGGTGTCGACGTAGCGCAGGGCGACGAACGTCATCACCTGCTGCAGCAGTTGATCCGTGCCACGTCCGACTCGCGACTGGAGGATGAAGCCTCCCGTCAGAACCGGAATGAGCAACAGGCTGGCGATGGCGGCCTTACGGGTGCGGGTCATGCGGCTGGTCGAAAAAGGGGGTCGGGCGGGATACCTAACTATACAGAACCCCCGGGCGACCGACAGGTTTCCCCGGAAATCAGGGCAGGGTCCCGGGCGCGCCGGGGTGGCCGGGACTCAGGCGTCGTCGCGCGGGCGAACGCCGAGGACGTAGTCGACGTGCCAGACCTTCTCGTACTGGCGGACGCCAATGTCCCGGACCAGCCCAGCGCTGAGCAGCATTTCGTGGGCCGGCTGGAGCACGCGCTGCAGATGCGAGGGGTAGCGCTGCGAGAGCGGGAGCTGCTCGGCCAGTCGTTCGAGCGGCACGCGCCAGGAGAGGCGCCCATCGGAGCGGGCGACCTCGAGAATCCGATAGAGGCGCCGCGCGACGGGCGAGGACAGGGCGTGGTAGCGGGCCGCGGAGAGCGTCACGGTGTGACGACCCGTGAGGTTGGCGCGGATCGTGGGGGAGATCACGACCCGGGCATCGCCCGGTTCTCCGGCGGCCAGATTGCCAAAGAGGTGCAGCTGTTCCCGGTCGGCGACGCGGCGGCGCTGCACGGAGACGGCGCTCAGGACGGTGAAGCTGAGATCGTCATGGGCGGTGGTGGCCGACCAGTAGGCCCCCACCGACTCCAGCGTGGTCCGTTCGAGGCGGGTCAGCGCGGCGCGGAGCTGCTCGTAGGTGCGGCCGTCGGCGCGGCGCCCCATGGAGCGCAGGAAGGCGTGCAACGTGAAGGAGACCGCGCCATCGGCCGGTGCACCGGCTTCATGGTACCGATGCAGGATCTCGATGTAGACGTCCTGATCGAAGGTCCCCGGCAGCCGGTCGCCAGGGGCGGGGATCACGCGCCACCGTCCACCACTGTCGGTGGTGAACGCCACAGGCCCATCCTCCGCCGAATCACTCAGGCGAAAGAGGGGCAGTTCCTCGAGGGCGCGATCGAGCGTGACGCCCCGCGCGGTGGGCTTGCGACGGGCAGCAAGGTTCATCGCCGGGGAAAGGTGACCGCCCAACCACGGAATCGCCAGCAGGTGAGCCCGTTTCGCTGACGACACGTGACACGCACGGCGCCTGTCAGGCAAACCGGAAGGCGATGGTGGCGGGCTCCCGACGGTGGTGGACGGCGGCGCGGGGTAGCCTCGGGGATGACGACGACTGCACTCACCCCTCCGCATGCGATGACGGCCATTCCGGTCGCCGCTGATTCCGTGCTCATCAAGCGCTTCGCCGAGATCACCCTCGATGACTTGCCCACGGTCGGCGGGAAGAACGCCTCGCTGGGGGAGCTGATTCATGCGCTGCAGGGGGAGGGGGTCCCCGTGCCCGATGGGTTCGCGATCACCGCCGACGGTTTTCGGTACGCGCTGCGGGAGAGTGGGGTGGATCGGGTGATTCGCGAGACGCT
>JBAXMW010000063.1:0-12547 GCA_037134115.1 Gemmatimonadaceae bacterium
CTGGCCGGGATGTCCTTGGGGCTTTGCGTGATGAAGAAGACCCCCACGCCCTTCGAGCGAATCAGGCGCACCACCTGTTCGATCTGCTCCTGCAGCGCCTTTGAGGCGTCGTCAAAGAGCAGATGCGCTTCATCGAAAAAGAAGAGCAGCTTCGGGCGGTCCAGGTCTCCCACTTCGGGGAGCGAGGCGTAGAGCTGGGCCAGCATCCACATGAGGAAGGTGGACCAGAGCGCGGGCTTGTCCTGGACGTCGGCCAGCTCGAGGACCGAGATGCGGCCCACGCCGTGCTGCGTCACCATCAAGTCGTCGAGATCGAACTCTGGCTCGCCAAAGAAGGCCAGCGCCCCCTGCGCTTCGAGCTCCACCATCTCACGGAGCAGGACGCCCACGGTGGCCTTCGACATGCCACCATACGATTTCAATTCGGCGGCACCATCACCGGTGAGCCACTCCAGCACCGCACGAAGGTCGGCGAAGTCGAGGAGCAACAGCCCCTTATCGTCGGCGTATTTGAAGACGAGCGTCAGGACACTCGTTTGCGTGTCATTGAGCCCGAGCACTTTGGCGAGCAACATGGGGCCGAAGCTCGAGACCGTGGCACGCAGCTGCGCCCCTTTGGCGCCCGTGAGCGACAGGAACTCGACGGGAAAGGCCCGCGGCGTCCATGTCGCCCCCGTTTCGGCGACACGCGTCTGGACGCGATCACTCAACGCGCCAGCGGCAGCCAGTCCCTGCAAGTCGCCCTTCACGTCGGCAACCAGCACCGGAATCCCGGCGGCCGCACACTGCTCCGCCATCAGCTGCAGCGTTTTGGTTTTGCCCGTGCCGGTGGCGCCGGCAATCAATCCATGTCGATTGAGCATCCCGACGGGGATGCGGACCAGCGGCTCAGGATGCGTCTCATGCCCCTGCTGCACCGCTCCCAGTACGATGCCCGCCGTGTCACCGGCAAAGGCGGCGCGAGCGGCATCTAACAAGGCAGGTTCAAGCGGCATAAGGGGGCGGGGCGAACGGTGGGGGCAGCGCGGTCCCTCGAAGGTAGCGTTTCCAGCAGGGGCGGCGCGAGGGTAAGTTCGTCGCGTCCCTTCCCTCCTGTTCGCCCGAGGCCATCATGCGTTGTCACGCCCTGCCTGTCCTCCCCCGCGCGATTGCGGCGGTGCTCCTGTGTGTGTCCGTCGTGGTCCCTGCGGCCGGGGCGCAGCGCCCGATCGATCTCGACGCCGCCACCATCCCCGACCTGCAAGCGGCGATGGACGCTGGGACGCTCTCGGCGGAAACGCTGGTTCAGCGGTATCTGGCGCGAATCGCCGCCTATGACCGGTCCGGGCCGCTGATTCATGCCGTGATCGCCCTCAACCCCAATGCTCTGGCGACGGCGCGGGCCTTGGATGTGGAACGGCGCACGAAGGGGCGGCGCTCCCCGCTGCATGGCATTCCCTTCGTCCTGAAGGACAACTACGACACACAGGAGATGCCCACCACCGGCGGATCGGTCCTGCTGGAGGGGTGGGTGCCGTCGAAAGACGCCGAGTTGGTGCGGCGGCTCCGGGCGGCCGGCGCGATTGTGTTGGCGAAGGTGAACCTCTCCGAGTTCGCCTCGGGGAACACCTATAGTTCGCTGGGTGGCCAGACGCGGAATCCGCATGACCTCACACGGTCGCCCAGTGGATCGAGCGGTGGGACCGGGGCGGCGGTTGCCGCGTCGTTCGCACAGTTCGGGTTGGGGACGGATACCGGCGGATCGATTCGCGGCCCCGCCACCGCGAACGGCATTGTGGCCTTGAAGCCGACGCTGGGGTTGTTAAGCCGGACCGGGATCATTCCGCTCGCGCTCTCCTTCGATACCGGCGGTCCCATGACGCGCTCGGTCACCGATCTCGCGATCGCGCTGAACGTCCTCGCTGGTGATGATCCCGCCGATGCCGCGACGCAGAAGAGCGCAGGGCATATCGCGCGCGACTACACCACGCTGGTACGCCCCGGCGCACTCCGCGGCGCGCGCATTGGCGTGGCGCGCGACTTTTTCGGACAGGACCCCGACGTCGATTGGGTCATGGGTACAGCGCTCGACGCCATGCGAACGGCCGGCGCGACGCTGGTTGACGTGCGGCTCCCCCCATGGGTGCTGCAGGCGAAGGACGCGTGGTACACGGCGATTCGCTATCCGGAATTTCCGGGGCAGATCGCTCGCTATCTCGCGCCGACGGGCCCGACGTATCCGAAGAGCCTCGCCGAGATGATTGCTCGCACGCGCACGGTGCCGTCGCTGGGCACGAACGGGACGGGGCCCAACGCCTCACGATGGACGCGCTTCTCAGCGGAGCTCGCGAGCGGTGATACGACAGGGCTCGAGTATCGTGCGGTGCGCGACTATGCGCTCCCGCTGCTCCGCGAGTTGGTGCAGGGGCTGATGACCACGGACAGCCTCGATGCGATCGTGTATCCGACGTCGCCCGTGAAGCCCGCGCTGATCACGGGCGGGAACGCGGCCACCGGCCCCGATCCCATGAACCTTGCCAATTTGCTGGGCTTCCCCGATCTCATGGTGCCGGCCGGCTTCACCGATAACCGGCTGCCGGTCGACATCTCGTTCATGGGACCGGCGTGGAGCGAGCCACGTTTGATCGCGCTGGGCTACAGCTTTGAGCAGCTGACGCATGCTCGGCGGGCGCCGGTGCACACACCGGCGCTCCCTGGAGAGCTCGCTACGTCTGCGGGGCGTCGCCCGTAACGTCGTTGTATGCGACGCCCGTAACGACGCCCCACCTCCGCACTCAGTTCCCCGCCAGCTTCACCGTGAGTGGGGCGTTGAGGGTGGCGCTGATCGGCGTTCCGGCGCCAATGCACGTTTCGTAGTCACCGCTCTGGCTGGCCGCGACGGCGCCCGCCGCCGCACCCGCGGCCGCGCCCAGCAGCGTCCCCTTCGTGTTCTTCCCCAGCAGCTGACCGGCCAGGGCGCCAATTGCGGCGCCGCCGGCGACCTTCCGGGCATCCGTGGTCCCCGTGGTGGTGCGCACCCGCGTCGTCGCGACCGATTCCACCGTCGCATCGACCGGGTAGCTGGAGCCCGCATAGCTGACCGACGTCAGATGAATGGCCATGCCGGTGCTGTCACTCTTGTTCTTGGCCGACCGCGAGGCGACCACCTCAAAGGTCCCGACGGCGGAGGTGGGGATGACGGCGCCGTTCGTCCCGGCCGCTTCGCGGGTGAGTGGTGCCGTGAAGCGGCTGCCAACCTCGGTCGTGCCGCTGCACACCTTGTCGCGCGTCTCGAAACGGAGCAGCATGCCGGCCGCAATCACGCCCGTGGTGGGCGCCACCGGCTTGGGGGCCGGTGCCGGTGCCGCGGCCGGTGCGGGTGCGGGCGCAGGCGTTGGTGCGGGGGCCGGCTTCTTCGCCGGCGCCGGCTTGGGCTTGGGTGCCGGAGCCGGCGCGGGGGCCGGTGCCGGTGCCGGTGCCGGAGGCGTTACCACGCTGTCCTTGGGCGGGACGGCGACGGGCGTCGGCGCGTCCTGCAGCTGCGGGGTCGCCGGAGGCGGGGTCGTTCCCAGCTCACGGGCAGCGTCGGGGGCTTTTCGATCGCCGCAGGCGGCGAGCAGCAGGCTCGCCGCCAACACTGTGATCCACGCCGTTGGTGCAACGCGCCGTGTGGGCATCACGACGGACGCCGCAGGGACCACATGATGCGATTGGGGACAATGGGATGCGCGCATGGCAAGCTCCGACCGTGGAGAGAGGGACTTCATGAATGATGCCGGACGATACCGCAGGACGATGACATCAGAGGATGCCCGCGTCGATCCATGACCATACCCCACCCGCCACCGAATGTCACGCGATCGACGGTGCCCTAGAACGGCGTGATCTGCTGCACCGCTCCCACAAAGAGCATCGTATTGCTGAGC
Source organism: Gemmatimonadaceae bacterium (assembly GCA_037134115.1). Taxonomy (GTDB): domain Bacteria; phylum Gemmatimonadota; class Gemmatimonadetes; order Gemmatimonadales; family Gemmatimonadaceae; genus Gemmatimonas. Next base: position 3,906 of record JBAXMW010000063.1, read on the forward strand.
CGCTCACGAATCGCAAAGAGAAACGGCCGGTCGGCGCGGAAGCCCGGTCCCGCCGAGGTGACGCCAATCCCGATGGTGGTCACCGCCGCCGCCGTGGTGCCGACTTCGGTGACCTCGATCATGGCATCCTGCTTCACGAAATCGATGTAGAGCTCCTTCCCGCGCGTCGGGGACATGCCGGTGAAATCCGCCGCCCCCGGGGCGAACGCCACGCCCATCCCCAACGCCGACAACGGCGCCTTCAACTGGGCCGTGGTGTTCACGCGAAAGCGCGGGAGCGCGATGCTCACCGATGGGGCTGGCGTCATCGCATCCACCGCTTGCTGCCAACCGGTCCCGGCCAACGTGGTGATGAGCTCCGTCAGCGGCACGCCGTCGGCCGGGACAAACAGATCCATGACGAACGCGCCGTTGCCATACGGTAACTCGAGCGCGCTATAGCGATCGGTGGCACGGAAGCGCACCCCACTCCCACCGGTGCGGGTCATGAACGGGACGGCGACCGTCTGGCCATTCCCCTGTCGAAAGCTGCTGGAGTACGTCTCGGCCGTGTTGAAGCGGGTCCGCCACGCCCCTTTGAAGTAGAGGGCATTGAGCAGGAACATCACCTGCTGCGACTGAATCGATTCCAGCACCCGCGGAATCCGTCCATTCGTGGCACTGTTGGCCCAGCCATTAATCGCCGCGAGCGTGGATGGCGCCGCAAAATCCGCGCCGGTCACGGTGGCGCCGAAATAGTCGGTGGTGGCCTTCAGGTAGCCGGCATCAAAGGGAAAGCCCTGCCGATACCAGATCGCGTTGGCCGACGTCATCGTCACACTGCTATCGAGGGTGGGGAGCAGGCGCTGCAGATCCCGGTACCCCCCAGCGACCTCAGCATCACTCGCGCTGGGACTCAATCCCAGGGTCGCGCGCATCGCCGATCGCGTGCCGGCCGCGGCACCGTGCATGGTCATGCCCAGTGCGACCGAGGCACTGAGTGGCGACAACACCACATTCTCCGAGGGGGTGGCCGACAACAGCTGCTGGAACAGCCCGATCGCGAAGCCATTGCTCGCGGCGACGGCGTGCTGTTCGGCAGCCGAGAGCGCGCGTGGGAGCGCCGTCAGGGAATCGGCGGTCGTTGTCTCCGGCGCCAGCGTGCGCTCGCCTCGGCACCCCGAGAGCCCGATCACGACGAACCCGACGGTGAGGCAGGACCAGACGGCGCGCCGCAGGGTGGCGCACGACACAGCCAGAGGAGTGGGGGCGGGATGTGGGCTCATGCGGCAGGAAACACGCGAGGTGGCACGCCCCCCATATCGGGGCGTCCGACTAGAACGCGGCCGTCACGACGGTTGGCGAGGAGTACCACAAGACCGCGAAATAATGGCAGACGCTGCCGCCCAGGACGAAGAGATGCCACACCGGGTGCGTCCAGCTGCGCCGCTTATCGATGTAGAAGACGACCCCGCCTGTGTAGCAGAGGCCGCCAGCGATTAAGAGCACGAGCCCCGCGTGATCCATGTGCTGCATCAGCGGCCGGATCGCCACAATGATCACCCACCCCATCAGCACATACACGGCCGTGGAGACGCGATGAAAGCGCCCGCTGCCGAAGAGGACTTTGAACAGCACGCCCAAGGCGGCCAGCGTCCAGACGATGCCAAAGAGGGTCCACCCCCAGGCGCCGCGCAAGACGCCCAATGTGAATGGCGTGTAGGTCCCGGCGATCAGCAGGTAAATCGCCGCATGATCAACCACACGCATCCGCTGCTTGAGCGTGGGGTGTGGAATCGCGTGATAGAGCGTGGAGGCCGCATAGAGCGCGATGAGGGAGGCGCCAAAGACGCTCATCCCAATCACCGTGCGCATCTCGCCGCGGCTGAGCGCCGACAGCACGAGGACCGGCAGGCCGACCAGACTCGCCAACAGGCCGACGCCATGCGTGAGCGCATTGGCGATTTCCTCCGAGACGGAGGCCACGCGCGTGGTGTGCATCCCCCAAAGCTAACAGCCTTCGGGCCTTATCCCCAGAGTTCCGGCGTGGGCGGATAGACGAGACCATCCTCGTAGCGCAACGGATGCGCTCGGTCGCCCACTTGCAGCAGGGGACCATCCAGGTCCACCATCTGACAGCGCTGCCCAATCAGCATCGCCGGCGCCATCCCAAGTGAGGTGCCACACATGTTCCCGACCATGAGTCCCAGACCGCGTGATGCGGCCGCATCGGCCATGGCCAGCGCTTCGGTGAGCCCCCCGCATTTGTCGAGCTTCATGCTCATCACCTGATAATACGGCGCCAACGCCTCGATCGAATGGCGATCGACGCATGATTCATCCGCGGCGAGCGGAATTGGCGACACGAGCCCAGCGAGCGTGGCATCGTCACCACGACGCACGGGCTGCTCCACTAACTCGACGCCGAGTGCCTGCAACACCGGAAGGAGTGATTCGAGCAGGTCACGCGACCAGGACTGATTGGCATCCACCGACAATCGCGCGGTCGGATGCTCCTCCCGAACCCACCGGACCATATCAAGCGGGTGCGTGGCATTGCACTTGATCTTGATGACGGGGTAGCCACGCGCGGCCTTCGCCTTGCGCCGCGTATCCGCTTCGTTGCCAATCCCGATGGTGTAGACGGTCGTGAGCGGTTCCAGCGACGGGAGTCCGGCTGTTTGCCAGGCCGGAATCCCCGACTGCTTCGCACGGAGATCCCACAGTGCGCAATCGAGCGCGTTGCGCGCACCACCCGGCGGCAGCACGGACTGCAAGACCGCAAGCGTATCCGCCGTCACGAGACCATCGGGCGCCACCGCCTGGATCGCCGGCAGCACCGTCGTGACCTGCCGCAGCAATCCGTCGATCGTTTCCCCGTCATAGTCCACCCCCGCCGCTTCCGCCCACCCCTGATGCCCCTGGGCGTCACGAACGGTCACCACCAGCAGATCAATCGCAGTCATCACGCCCCGCGCGATGGCGAAGGGCTCACGCAGGGGCCACTGCTCGCGCGTGACCGAAGCGGTCAAGGAACCCATCGCATCAACCTCCCGTACCGAACTGTCGCGTGAACTTGAGGAAGAGTGAACGTTGCTGGGGCTTGTTCCAGTCAAAAAATCCGTTGGCTTCACGCCCATCATTGAAGACAATGAACAGGCCGGTCCCTGCGGTGTTCAGCCAGCCAACGCGCACATTGCTGGAAAAGATCTTCTGCTGGTTATTGAACTGCGTGAGCGACTGGACAAAAATGCGCGGCGTGAAAAAGTAGTTGAGCCGCAGCGCTTCCAGCGTGCTGGTGAAATTCCCCTGCGGCAGGCGCACATCGTTCATGTCAAGCAGAAACGACGCCGAAAAGGCCGCACCGCGGCGCACCGTCACCGTGGCATTCCCACCGCGTCGCTGTCCGGTCCAAAAGGGCCCCACATCGGCGCGTCCCGCAATCGAGATCGCTTCGCTGGGATCACTGTTGAAGTCAAAACCGACGGAGCCCCAATCGTACGAGCCCGGTGGGATGACGACCCCCGGCGAGATCGTGAAGGGGGCCTGCAACCCTTCATGCGACACATTGTACTCCGGACCGAACTTCGCGCCGTTGGCCAGTTCGATTTCGGTGAGATCAAAGTGCCAGTAGCCACTCTGATAATAGCCATCAGCCAGGCCGTAAATTCCGCGGCCGCTGATGTGCGGATTCCACTGCTTGAACCACGACCATTCCGGCTTTCGGACCAACTGCATGACGGTGCCGTCAAAGCCGCGATAGCCAGCCGGACGGCCGACAAACCCCACTTCCGGGTTGAAATCGGCCCCGACCTGCGTGAGGCGCAGATTGCCACTTAAGAGACTGTTGGCGTAGGCCAGCCGGCCGCTATAGGCGTTCGCATCGCCGGTGCGCCCGCGGGTGGTCGTCCCGGCCATCCAGACATCACCGGTCCAGGCCTGTCCGATCCCCACGCGACCATCGAGTGCGAACGTCCGATTCACATCGCCGGCGTCCTTCGTCGACATGCGTTGGACCATCATCGCTCCGATACGCGAGCGCGACGGTAATTCCCGAATCGCTCGCGCCACGGAGTACGCCTGCCCAGAGGAGGCCGTTGCCGACGCGTCGGTGAGCATATGCAGCAGCCCCACCGTCGTTTGCCCCACGCGACCCGAAAGCCGTCCGCCGCCGAGTATGGATTGCGGGGTGCCATCGTTCGCAATGCCGATGCGGCGCGTGAAGAAGAGATCGACGGCTTGCGGCGTGCCCGCCGAGAAGACACCGGCGTTTTCCAGAAAGAACGGGCGCTTTTCCGGAAAGAAGACGGGGAACCGGGTGAGATTGACCCGCTGATCATCGACTTCCACCTGCGCGAAGTCGGTATTGGCGGTGAGGTCGAGCGTGAGGGCCGGCGTGAGCCCGTATTTGATCTCCCCACCGAATTCGGTGGGCGAGGTCCGTGCCGCCACGCCGTTCGCCCAGCGCTGCTGCGTCGCCGTCAGCACATACGGCGTGATGGTGGCAATGCGACGCGTCGGGACCGTGAGCTGCTGGAGTTCCCCGGCAAGCGACAAGCGATACAGGTTGAACTGCCGCGGAATGAAGGCCCAGTACAACTCCTCATTTTTCCGACGGATGTTGCGGGTGATGTTGAGCCCCCACGTCTGATCGGTACCGCCACCCTGGTAGCGCAACGTCGAAAAAGGAATCCGGAATTCGGCGGTCCACCCCAGCGAATCGATCGTGGTCGCGACTGACCAGCTGCCATCCCAGTTCTGGTTGAAGCCCCCCATCGCGCCGGCCTGCATGCGATTCTGACCGGGCTGAGCCGCCCCGCCCCCTTCCCCTTCCCGAATCACCTGGCCGTCGTACTCCACGCCGGCTGGGGTCGTGCCAAAGACAAACCCGTTTTGCCGGTCGTGATAGGTATCCAGAATGATCGCAAGGTGATCGCTGTTGGTGAGCGTGACATCGCGAATCTTCTCACCAGGCACGATGAGCTGCGGCTCGCGATCAAACATCCGCGCGCCGACATAGAGATATTCGCCATCGGTCGCCAGTCGCACTTCCGTGCGTTCGGAGGCCGGGACGCCCTCGTTCAGTTCGCGCTGCAGAAACTCCGTGATCGGCGTCCCCTGCCGCCAGACCGCGTCATCCAACCGGCCGTCGATCACCGGCGGCGTGGTAATCCGCTGCGCGCGGGCGACCGGACGCGGTCGCGCACGGGCCGCCCGCGCGAAGGAGTCCGCGACGGCCGCATCCAAACGTGGAAGGGGTGCGGCGTGGGACGTCGGCTGGGCCCCCATCACGGTGGCCGATACCACCACCATCAGCAAAGCAAGAGAAAGTCGCACAGCAGGACAACCGATTCGGCAGGGAGAGAGCGGGCAGCCTGACGGGCACACGGCACGTGGGGCGCCTCGAGAGCGTTGTGGTCGAGAATCTACGTCGCAATCCCGAGGCCGCTATCGGAGACCCCATTGGTGAGCCGGTGCTGCCCTTGTGACGTCGCTCGCCAAAGGGGCTCACTCGACGCACATTTGCGCGTCCCCTGTCCGGAGTCACCGTTGCGCCCTGCGATCCCTCCCCAGTCACTGGTCGTCCCTATGTCCACTGCCGCCTCATGCCATCGCTCGCGGCTCCACCGATGGGCCCCGCTGATCGGGATGGCGCTGCTGGCAGCCAAGACCCCATCACTCGGCGCTCAGGGCAACATCCTGCGGCGCGATACCGTGGCGGTGATCAACCGCTCGGCCAATCCGGTGCTGGCCCCCTTTCGCTTCCGATCGATCGGACCGGCAAGCATGGGGGGACGCATTGATGACATCGCCGTCTTCGAGAAAGACCCGCGCATCATCTACATCGGCTACGCGATGGGGGGCGTCTTCAAGTCGACCAATGGCGGGACGTCTTTCACGCCCGTCTTTGAGCAATATCCCTCCGCGAGCATCGGGGATATTGCGATCGATCCCACGAACGCCAACATCGTCTACGTCGGGACGGGAGAGCCCAACAACCGGCAGACGTCGTCCTTCGGGGACGGGATCTATAAGTCCACCGATGGCGGGGCGACCTTCGCGCCGATCGGCCTGCGCGAAACGCAGAGCATCGCGCGCATTGTCATTGATCCGCGGCGTCCCGCAACGCTCTACGTCGCCTCGCCAGGGCATCTGTTTGGTCCGAACGCCGAGCGTGGGCTCTACAAGAGCACCGATGGCGGAACGACCTGGCAGAAGAGCCTGTACATCGATGAACAGACGGGGGTCACCGATGTGGTGATGGACCCGTCCAACAGCAATGTGTTGTATGCCGCGAGCTACCAGCGGCGTCGCTCGGGGTGCTGCTTCAATGGCGGCGGTCCCGGGAGCGGCCTCTGGAAGACCACCAATGGGGGACGCACCTGGACTCGGCTGACGACGGGCGGGCTCCCCCCCGGCCAGCTCGGCCGCATTGGCCTCGATGTCTCGCGTTCGAATCCGAACGTGGTCTATGCGCAAATCGAAACCGACGGTGCCGATTCGGCGGCGGTGGTGACCGGGACCGCAGGCGGCGGCGGGGGACGTGGTGGGTATGACTGGTGCAGCAACGCGACCGTGAACAAGGGCTTTGCGGCCGGCACCCCGGACAGCGCACGCAAGGTGCCGCCACTCAGCCGCTATCGGCCCGGCATTTACCGCTCGGAGGACCGCGGGCGCAGCTGGACGCTGGTGAGCCACTGCAATGGACGCCCGATGTACTTCAGCCAGATCCGCGTTGATCCCACCAACGATCAGCGCGTGTATATCGCCAATGTGCAGGCGGCGAAGTCGCTCGACGGCGGACGCACCTTCGCACCGATTGATTCCGGACGTGGCTTTGGCAACGAGACCGTGGACCAGCACGCCTTCTGGATTGATCCGTCGCAACCGGATCATATCCTCCGCGGGTCCGATGCCGGACTCGCGGTGACGTGGGATCAGGGTGCCACGTGGGAATACGTGCACACCATGGCCACGGGGCTCGCCTACTGGGTGTCGGCGGATATGCATCGGCCGTACAACGTCTATGCCGGCCTGCAGGACAACGACAGCTGGGGCGGCGTGAGCGCCACGCGCAGCCGGAACGGCATCCGTGATCATCAGTGGTTCCGCGTGGGCGGCGGTGACGGCATGCAAACGGCCGTCGATCCGTCCAACCGCGCGATGATCTTCGCCGAATCGCAGGATGGCAACACGCAGCGGACCGATCTGCGCACCGGCATCTCCAAGAGCATCCGTCCGACGGCCCCGCCGGCAGGGCGCGGGGCAGGCACCGCACCAGCACCGGCGCCGGCACCGGGGAGCTGCGTCGATGGCCGCCTCATTCCGCCGGCGGCGCCAGCGGGGGCCAATGCCGCCGCAGGCGGCCCGGGCGGCGGTGGCTTTGGTGGTCGAGGCGGTGGCGCCGCGAATGTGGTGAACGCGCGCGCCGGTGATACGTATCGCTTCAACTGGAACACCCCGTTCCAGCTTTCCCCGCATGATCCCAGCGTGCTCTGGCTTGGCGGCAACCGGCTGTTCCGGTCGCGGGATCAGGGCGACAGCTGGATCGCGAGCGCCGATCTCACCAAACAGATGGACCGGTGCACCGTCACGCTGATGGGGGTGAAGGGGAGCGCGCCGCAGATCGAAAAGAATGACGGCATGACGTCGTACAGCACCATCATCAGTGTCTCCGAATCACCGGTGACGGCTGGCATCGTCTGGGCCGGTACCGATGATGGCAACCTGCAGGTGAGCCGAGACCATGGGGCGACCTTCACCGAAGTGGGACGGAATCTGTCCGGGCTCCCGGCCGGGGCGCTGACGGGGGAGAATCCGTACTGGATCTCGCGGATTGAGGCGTCGCATTTTGATGCGGCCACGGCCTATGTCGCCATTGATGGTCATCGGAGCGATGACCTGACGCCGTATGTCTACGTGACGCGCGATTATGGTGCCACGTGGCGCAGTGTGGCGGGGGATCTGCCGCGCCGCGGGAACGTGCAGGTGATCCGCGAGGATCGTCGGAACCCGCAGCTGCTCTTTGTCGGGACCGATTTTGGATTGTTCGTCTCGATGAACGGCGGGGCGCACTGGGAGCCGTTCATGACCGGCTATCCGACGGTACGCACCGATGACATTCTGATTCATCCGCGCGATGGCGACCTGATCGTCGCGTCGCATGGCCGCAGTCTCTGGATCGCCGATGACATTACGCCGCTGCAGCAGTGGACGCCGGCGGTGGCGGCCGCACCGGCCACCTTGTTTGATGTTCGCGCTGCGGTCGCGTATGCCACCGATGTCCGGCAAGACATTTACACCGGCGGCGAAAAGCAGTTTGAAGGGGAGAATCCGGCGCGCGGCACGGCGATTCATTTTTATCTGGGCGCGGGTGTCACCGGTGATGCGAAGATCGCCATCAGTGACCTGACGGGGCGTGCGGTCTGCGAAACCGTGATCCCGGCGCGCGCCGGCTTGAACCGGGTGCAATGGACGCTCGTGGCGCCGTTGCTGAACAGTGCCCCCGCCGGCGGTGCGGGCCCACGCGAGAATGGTGCCAGTGCCGCTGCGGCGAATTGCGCAGGTGGTGGTGGTGGTGGTGGTGGCGCGGGCGCTGGGGGACGCGGCGGACCGGCCACGGCGGCAGCGCCCGGGAGTTATCGCGTCACGCTCACCGTGGG
>JBAXMW010000064.1:0-12494 GCA_037134115.1 Gemmatimonadaceae bacterium
GCAAACAGCGCCTGCGCCCCCTCAATGGCGTCAATGAGCGCCGTCACGTCCCGCTCGTCGCTGTACACATAAAACGACGCCCGCGCGGTCGCACTCACCCCGAGCCGGCGCATCAACGGCTGGCAGCAATGATGCCCCGCCCGAATACAGACGCCCCGACTGTCGAAAATCGTGGCCAGATCGTGCGGATGCACCCCGTCCACGGTGAAGCTGATCACCCCGCTCCGCGCCCCCGCCTCCGGCCCATATACCGTGACTCCGGGCATCGTCCGCAGCGCCGCGTCAGCCTGCCGCAGCAGCACGAGTTCATGCGCCCGCACCGCCGTCATATCAAGCGCGGTCAGATAGCGCACCGCCGCCGCCAGCCCAACCGCATCGGCCACATTGGGCGTGCCCGCCTCAAACTTGTGCGGGAGCACATTCCAGGTGCTGTCGTCGTCATGCACCCACTCAATCATGTCCCCGCCAAACTGATACGGTGACATGCTTTCCAGCAGCGCTCGGCGCCCCACCAGCACGCCAATCCCCATCGGCCCCAGCAACTTGTGGCCGCTGCAGGCATAAAAATCGACGTCCAGCGCATCAACATGCACGGGCAGATGTGGCACCGCCTGCGCCCCGTCCATCACAATCACCGCCGGCGTCAGACGCCGGATCATTGCCACCACCTCGGCGACCGGCGTGATCGACCCGACCGCATTGGAGACATGGGTGAATGCGACCACCTTCGTGCGCGCCGAGAGCAGGCCCTCAAGATGCGCGAGATCGATCGTCTGATCGGCCGTCAGCTCCGCAATGCGCAACGTGGCCCCGGTCGCCCGCGCCACCTGCTGCCATGGGACAAAGACGGCATGATGCTCAAGCGCACTCACCACGATTTCATCGCCCGGCCCCAGCCGCGCGCGGCCGTAGCTCGACGCCACGAGGTTCCACGCCTCGGTGGTGCCGCGCGTGAAAATCACCGTGGACGCATCGGCGACGCCCAGAAAGCGCGCGACGGCCTCGCGGGCGTCGTGATACGCCTGCGTCGCGGCCGCCGACAGGGCATACGCCCCGCGATGCGGGTTCGCGTTCGTGGTCGTGTAGAAGTCCCGCACGGCATCGAGCACCGCCTGAGGCTTCTGTGCGGTCGCGGCCGAATCGAGATAGTGCAGCGCCGGATGGGCCGCTAACAGCGGAAAATCGGCGCGTGGCGCGAGTGGGCCAACACTCACCGGCGCATCACTCCGTGCTGACCGCAGCAGGCGCATCGCCCGGCGCTTCACTCGCCAGCGCCGCCTTGAGCGTATGCCACGCCAGCGAGGCACACTTCACCCGCACCGGAAAGCGCGACACCCCGGAGAAGACCACCAGCTGGCCGAGGTCCTTCCCGCCAGTGGGATCCTGCCCGAGCACCAGTGCATGGAAACGCTGGAAGAGCGCCTCCGCCTCCGCCCGCGTTTTGCCCTGCACGGCCTGCGTCATGAGGGACGCGGAGGCCTTGGAGATCGCGCAGCCGTGCCCCACGAAGCGCACGGCCGTGATGCGATCATCCTCCACCTGCAGGGCGATTTCCACCTGGTCGCCGCACAGCGGATTCTTCCCTTCCGCCGTCCGGTTGGCCCCATCGAGCGCCCCAAAGTTCCGGGGCTTCCGATTGTGGTCCAAAATGACCGACTGATACAGCTCCTGAAGGTCCGACATACCGTCCTTACGAGGCGTGCGGGTGTACCACGCCGGTGAACCGCTCAAGCGTCAACCGTTCCAGCTCCCGCTTGATCGGCTCATTCTCCATCGTTTCCAGCACGTCGGCGGCAAAGGCGTACATGAGCAGCTGCTTCGCCAGCACCGCGCCCACGCCCCGGCTCTTCAGATAAAAGAGCGCAGTGGCATCAATGCGCCCGACCGTCGCGCCGTGCGTGCACTTCACATCGTCGGCGAAGATCTCAAGCTGCGGCTTGGTATCGATCTGGGCGCGATCGGAGAGCAGCAACGTGTGGTTGGTCTGCTTGCCGTCGGTCTTCTGCGCTTCGGGATGGACGTACACCTTCCCGTTGAAGACACCGTGCGACTGGTCGTCCAGCAGCCCCTTGTACTGCTCGCGGCTGAAGCAATCCGGCGCCACATGCTCGACACGCGTCTGATGATCGCCATGCTGCGCGCCATCGAGCATGTACAGGCCGTTCAGCGTCGTGCCGCAGCCTGGGCCGCCCAGCACCGTATACACGTTGCTGCGCGAGAGCGCCGCGCCGGTCTGGAAGGTGAACTGCAGGAAATGGCTGTCCCGCCCCTGCCGCGCTTCCGTCGTGCTGACGTGATACGCCGAGCGCGCTTCGCGCTGAATGCGCGTGTGTGTGAGCGTCGCGCCATCGTCCACGAAGACCTCGGTCACCGTGTTGGTGAGCGCTTCCACGTCGGCGAGTGCCACGTAGCTCTCGACCACGGCCGCCTTGGCATGCCGGTCCACCACCATCACATGACGGGGATGCACCATCCCGCCGGCAGCCGCCCCGTCCAGCACATGCAACAGATGCACCGGCGTTTCGCTCACCATCTCGGCGGCCACATGCATCAGCGTGCCCGTGCCAGCGAAGGCGGCGTTGAGCGCCGAGAAGCCATCGCGATCGGCGGTAACGGCCGTACCGAGATACCGCGTGAGCAGCTCTGGGGCCTGCGTGGCCGCCTGCTCGAGCGTCATCACCCGCACCCCTTCCGGCAGCAGGTCGAGCGACGACAGGCCGGGCACGATTTCGCCGTTATGAAAGACGATTGTGGGCCACGCGCTATCGAACGTGTACGGCGCGATGTCGGCCGCCGTCAGCCGCGCGCCGGTGGAGGCGACGGGGTGCAGGGCGGCCTCCGCGATGCGGGCGACGCTCGTGTAATGCCAATCTTCGGAACGCGTGCTGGGGAAGCCGAGGCGCGCGAAGGCCTCGGCACCCGCGTGCCGCAGCGCGGCCAGCGGGGCCGGGGCCGCCGCTCCCGCAGCGGCGGTGGCCAGCGACGCGTACGCCGTGTGGTCGGACGCGCTCACGCGGCCTCCAACACCCAGTCGTACCCGCGGGCTTCGAGCTCGAGCGCCAGCGACTTGTCACCCGACTTGATGATGCGACCGCCGGCCAACACGTGCACGTAATCGGGCACGATGTAGTTGAGGAGCCGCTGGTAGTGCGTCACCACAATGGCCGCGTTGTCCGGGCGCTTGAGGGCATTCACGCCGCCGGCGACAATCCGCAGGGCGTCGATGTCGAGCCCCGAATCGGTTTCGTCGAGGATCGAGAGCGTCGGCTCCAGCACCGCCATCTGCAGGATTTCGTTGCGCTTCTTTTCGCCACCCGAAAAGCCAGCGTTGACCGAACGGCTCATCATGGAGGCATCCATTTCCACGAGCTTGAGCTTGTCTTCGACCAGGTCGAGGAACTCCATCGGATCCACTTCCGGGAGCCCCTTGGCCTTGCGGATTTCATTGTACGCCGCGCGCAGGAAGTACGCGTTCGTCACACCGGGGATTTCCACCGGGTACTGGAAGGCGAGGAAGACGCCCTGCTGGGCACGGGCTTCCGGCGCCATTTCCAGCAGGTCCCGGCCCTTATAAATCACCGAGCCGCCGGTGATTTCGTAGGCCGGGTGTCCCGCGAGCACCTGCGCGAGCGTGCTCTTGCCGGAGCCGTTGGGGCCCATGACGGCGTGGACTTCGCCCGCGTTGACGGTGAGCGTGATCCCCTTGAGGATGGGCGTGCCGTCAACCGAAGCGTGGAGGTCGTTGATCTGCAGCATATGTGGAAACGGAGTAAATGGCGAAGAGAAATGACAGCGGGCGCGGCCGAAGCCTCAGCCGACGCTGCCTTCGAGCGTGATCCCGAGGAGCTGCTGCGCTTCGAGCGCGAACTCCATGGGCAGTTCCTTGAAGACTTCCTTGCAGAAGCCGCTGACGATCATCGACACCGCCTGTTCGGCATCGAGCCCACGCGCCTTCAGATAAAAGATCTGGTCTTCCCCGATCTTCGAGGTGGAGGCTTCGTGCTCGAGCGTCGCGCTGTTGTTCCCCACTTCCACATACGGGAAGGTGTGCGCGCCGCAGGCATTGCCCACGAGCATCGAGTCGCACTGCGTGTAGTTGCGCGCGCCCTCAGCCTTCGGCAGGATCTGCACCTTGCCGCGGTAGCTGTTCTGGCCGTGCATCGCCGAGATCCCCTTGGAGACGATCGTCGACTTCGTGTGCCGGCCAATGTGGATCATCTTCGTGCCGGTGTCAGCCTGCTGCCGCTTGCTGGCCACCGCGACCGAGTAGAACTCGCCCACGCTGTGATCACCCTGCAGGATCACGCTCGGATACTTCCAGGTGATCGCGGAGCCGGTTTCCACCTGCGTCCACGAAATCTTGGCATGCGCCATCGCCTTGCCGCGCTTCGTGACGAAGTTGTAGATGCCGCCCACGCCATGCTCATCGCCGGCGTACCAGTTCTGCACGGTGCTGTACTTCACCGTCGCCCGGTCGAGCGCCACGATTTCCACGACCGCCGCATGCAGCTGGTTCGTGTCGCGGCGCGGGGCGGTGCACCCTTCGAGGTAGCTCACCGTCGCCCCTTCATCGGCCACGATCAGCGTGCGCTCAAACTGGCCGGTCTCCGCCTGATTGATGCGGAAATAGGTGGACAGCTCCATGGGGCAGGTGACCCCCTTCGGGATGTAGCAGAAGGAGCCATCAGAGAACACGGCGCTGTTGAGCGCGGCAAAGAAGTTGTCGCTGTACGGCACGACGGAACCGAGGTAGCGCTGCACCAGCTCGGGGTGCTCGCGGACCGCTTCGCCGAAGGACATGAAGATGATGCCGAACTTGGCCAGCTCTTCCTTGTACGTCGTGCCCACCGAGACCGAGTCGAAGACCGCATCAACGGCGACGCCGCTCAAGCGCTTCTGCTCCGTGAGCGAGATGCCGAGCTTGCTGTACGTCTCGAGGATCTTCGGATCGACCTCATCGAGCGAGGCGAGCGGCTTCATCGACTTCGGGGCGGAGTAATAGCTCACCCCCTGATAGTCGATCGCTGGGTACTGCACGTTGGCCCAGTGCGGCTCCTTCATGGTCTGCCAGCGACGGAACGCCTTAAGGCGCCAGTCGAGCAGCCATTCGGGCTCCTGCTTCTTGGCCGAAATGAAGCGCACCGTCTCCTCGGTGAGACCCGGGGGGAGCGTTTCCGTCTCGATATCGGTCGAGAAGCCGTATTGGTACTCGCGATTGACCAGCGCGTCGATGGTCGAACTCATGCCTGCTCCTGTGGTACAGCGATCGGCCGATTGGCCTGTGGTCGTCCCAAGAACTCCTGTGCAACTCCGTATTCGCAGCGCCCGCAGCCGTCATGCCGATGTGCGGCGCGAACGACGGGCACTCCCAGCAGGCGCTCCAGCATCCGCGCCTCGACATCACATGCATCGGGGAACCGTTCGGCGATCTCACCCAGCGCACAATTGTGAATGCGCAGGGTGGCCACCGGTTCCCCAGTCGCGGCACTCGCGACCGCCTCGGCCATATAGCCTTTGGCCGAGAGCAGCTCCGCTACCAGTGCAACCCGTTCATCGAGGGGCAGTGCCCCCATGATCGGGCCCGCCTCCTCCGCCAACCGGTCCCACTCGGCTTCCAACACCGTGGTGACCGCCGACTCGCCGCGCGCCTCGCGGAGCGCATCGAGTGCGGTGGCCAGCACCGACACGTACTCCCGGGGGAAGAGCCGTTCCGCTTCCGGGGTCAGCGCGTAGGCGTAGACCGGGGCGCCAACCCCCCGGATCTCCCGGGCAAAGCGAACGAGGCCGTCTTCCTCGAGGGCTTTCAAATGCCGACGCAAGGCATTGGCGGTCAGCCCAAAGAGCTCCCCCAACTCCTGCGCGGTCATCGGCTGCGCCTTTTTCAGCGCGACCAGCAATTCCGCCCGGACCCCGCGAAACCCGCCGACGGCTCCAATCACGACTCCCATCACGACAAGATAGTTCGGCTTTGGAGTAAGTCAACGAAACCCTTGACGAATTCACGCGCGCCAAACGGGCGGATTCCGGGCCCATGCGCTAGCTTTCCCGGCTGATTATGACCGTCGCCCCCACTCCGTTTCCGACCCGCCTCGTGAGCTGCTGCGCATGCGCCTGATGCTCGTGGGGAGCACCATGATGCTGGCGCTGGCGATCGTGCTCTTTGTCCGGGCGCGCGTCATGAGCGAGAAGGCCCTGTATCACGACGGCCTCTCCCGGCTGCGTGACGCGGTGCGCGGACGCTATCCGGACCGGATGTTGGAGCACCTCTACGGCTACCTCTCGTCGCGCTACGGCTCCACCGGGGCCACCTCGTATCGGGTACTCCCCGGCGATGAGCTGCGGGCGCGGTACGGATTGGTGGCCCTTGAGCTGGAAGATGCGGTGCTGGTCATCGCGGATCGCGGGGGCGCCCGGTTGCCGAAGGCCTCCGATCTGGATCTGCTGACCAAGCAGCCGATGGAGACGGTCGAGGATCTGATGCGCTTCCTGGAGCCGTTCTTCCGCACTGAGCCGGCCAAGGGCTGAGTGATGGGTCGGCACGCGCTCCGTGGGCTGGGGGCGGTGCTGCTGCTGGCGGCATGTGGACGGCGACCGGTGGCGCCGCTGCCAACCCCCAACGCGCCCCCTCGGAGCATTGGCCCGGTTGGCGTGAACCGGGAGCCGCCGGCGGACGGGCTTGGCCATCGGCCGACCTATCTGGCCCCGCGGGATCCAACGATCGCGGATGACGATCTGGACGCCCTCTGGGCCCGGCAGCTCATGGTGCCAGTGGAGGGGCTCACGCGACGGACCGTCTCCAACGATTTCCAAGCGAAGCGTGGGGATCGGTTGCATGGCGCGCTCGATCTGCTGGCGCCGCGCTACACGCCGGTGTTGGCGGCCGACGACGCCGTCATCGGCCGCCTGACGACGGGTGCCATTGGGGGCATCGTGATTTACGCCCGCGACCTCACCGACCGATTCGTCTACTACTACGCCCACTTGCAGCGGGTCCAGCCCGGGCTGGTCGTAGGGGATACGGTCGCTAAGGGGACCGTGATCGGCTACGTTGGAACGACGGGGAATGCGCCCCCGGACGTCCCGCATCTCCACTTTCAGGTGATGAAGCGGGGCGCGGGGCGTGTCTGGTGGGATGGTCCGCCGATCGATCCCCTGCCGTTTCTGGTCTTTGATGGCGTCCGGAACTGACCGGTCGTCTGCGTCTCTGATTCCGAGGAGTGTTCATGAGTATGACCGGCAAGGCGCGCGCCGCGCTGCGAGCGGAAGCCCACCATCTGGCGGTGCAGGTGCACATTGGGCATGCCGGTCTGACGGACGCCCTGCTGGGCAGCCTCGATGACGTGCTCCGCACGCACGAACTGGTGAAGCTGCAGGTGGCCCGGGCCGGTGAACTCTCGGCCAAAGAGGCGGCCAATGCCGTCGCGGAGCGCATGGGGGCCGAGGTCGTACAGGTGATCGGACGGACGTTCACCGTGTTCCGGGAGAATCCGGAGCTCAAGCGCGGCGAATTGCCCCCCTGGCGGCAGTAAATTCACCGCCGTCTGATCTTGTCGCTCCGTCGGTCCGCCGACAATTTATCCCGACATACTCTTGTGGTTCCGCGTCTGACCTGAGACTTCTGCCATGCCCTACGTCATTACCGAAGCCTGCATTTCCGTCAAGGACAAGTCCTGCGTCGACGTGTGCCCGGTCGATTGCATTTATGAAGGGGCGGATCAGCTGTACATCCATCCGGACGAGTGCATTGACTGCGGCGCCTGCGAGCCCGAGTGCCCCGTGACGGCGATTTTCCCCGAGGAAGATGTGCCGGTGCAGCTCAAGAGCTTCGTGGGCAAGAACCGCGAAGTCTTCACGGGCCCGACGCCGCCGGGGCGTCCGACGCGCTAAGGCGCTACGCCGCTCAGGCGCTACGCCGCGACGACGTCGCGGCCACGACGGTCGCAACACAAGCAAACGGCGGCGCAGGGGTGTCCCTGGCCGCCGTTTCTGTTGCCGCCCCGAAGGGCGCGCGTTACAGATGCTCGCGCGTTACTGCTGCGTCCACTTCCAGTAGAAGATCCCGCAGAGCACCACGTACTGCAGCAGCGTGCTCCGCTCGCTCCAGATGGCTTCCTTCCAGTCGTGCGGGCCCTGCGTGCTGTTCGCGGGCGGGCGTCCAAACCAGCGCGGCGTCCGCGCCTTGTAGTCCAGATACTCCTGGCCGAAGATCGACTCCAGCACCCCTTCCTCGTAGCGCACGATGAACGTGTACTCCACGGCGAAGAGCACCAGCGCGATCGGCACGAACCACACGACGCCGGAGATGACGCCAAAGCCCATCCACGCGAGGCAGTTGCCGACGTAGAGGGGATTCCGACACCAGGCGAACGCCCCATAGGTCACGAGTCGCTGCACGTCGCGCGAGCGACGGCGCGTCACGGTACCGGCGGCGGCAACACCCGCGGTACGGACCAACTCGCCGAGGAGCACCAACACGAGCCCCGCCGCCCACGTCGTGGTGGTCTGGTGTCCTGGCACCAGCAGCGGCACGGCCAGGAACGGCACCGGCAGCCAGCCGCGGTTCTTGAAGAGCACCTGGCCAATCCGCGCCGACGTGGAGCGTTCGGTTTCCGAAATCGTAGTGGTCATGCCAGCAAAGGTCAGAGAGAGGACAGCGACGGCATCGACAAGAAATCCGCGAGCACCTGCGTCACTGCCGAAGGCCGTTCGACACACGGCACATGTCCCGCGTGCGTGATCCACTCGAGTCGGGTTGGTGTCGTCAACGGCAGCAGGTCCACCATCGCCTGCGCATCGCTGAACGGGGTTATCACATCTTCTTCACCCACCAGGACGAGTACGGGAACGGTAATCGAACGGAGCGTTGACTGTGAGTCCGGCCGATCCCGAAGGGCCGCCAGCGCCCCAATCACCCCGGCCGCCGGCTGTCGGCGCATCATGGCGGCCATCTGTTCGACCAGCTCCGGATGGAGCGCCCGGGTGCTCTTCCCGACCATCCCCGGCAGCTGCCGTTCCACGAGCGCGTCCACGCCGTCCCGCTCGACGAGTGCGATCAGTTCATTGCGCGTGGCTTGCGCCGCCGCGCTGTCGGCCGTCGCCTTGGTATCACACAGCACGAGCCCGCGCACCCGCTCCGGATGCCGGCGCCAGAGCGCCATGGCGATGTAGCCGCCCATCGAGAGCCCGCAGATCACCGCCGAGGGGATCTCGAGCCACTCCAGCAACGAGGCGATGTCGTCCGCATACTGATCGACAGAGTACGGCCCGGTCACTTCCGAGGTGCCGAACCCGCGCAGATCGGGGACGATGCAACGCGCCCGGTCTGCCAGCGCCTCCCGCTGCGCATCCCACAGCGCCCGGTCATGCGGAAAACCGTGCAAAAAGACGACTGGGACGCCGCGCCCCTGATCGTCGTAGCCGAGGCGCACGCCGCGCAGCGTCGCGATCATGAGGCGGTCTCCGAGGAGGAGGGCTGCGCTGATCCCGCAGGGGTGTGCAGCGCCTGTGTCGTCAGCGCCTGTTCGTGCGCGTCTTCGCGCTGCGCGATGAGCCGCAACGGCACGAGCACCGCCGCAGTGAGGGGGACCGCGACCATCAGGCCGAGAAAGCCGAAGACGAGCGTCATCAACGTTTGCGCGATCAGCGTGATCGCCGGCGGAATATCCATCTCCCCGCGCATGAGATACGGGATGAGCAGGTTGTTCTCGAGGAACTGAATCCCCCAATACGCGAGCGCGACGACGGCGGCTTTTTCGGGGCTGTCCACGAAGCCCATCAGAATCCCGGGCACCGCGCTCAGGATCGGCCCGACGGTCGGAATGAATTCGAACAGGCCCGCCAGAAAGCCCAGCGCAAAGGCGGCCTTCACGCCGAGGAGCAAGAGCACGACCGTCGTCACCGTCCCAATCACCAGCATCGCGATCAGCTGCGTCACCAGCCATTTCCGCAGCACGATCGCGATCGCCGCCAGGACTTCGCGCACACCACGCCGGCGCGCTGCGGGGACGAGGCCGAGCAGCCAACCGTGATAGACCTCAGGCTCCGCCGCCAGATAAATCACGAGGAAGATCAGCATCACCACCGCGCCGGCGACCGCGACGGTGCTTGTCACAAAAGCGAAGAGGTAGCGGCTCGCCCCCTGCAGCAGCTCGGTGAGCTTCTGCTGAATGGCGTCGCTGGGCTTCTGCTCGGCGGCGGGGGCCGCGGCTGGCGCCGTCGGTGTGCTCGGTGCAGCGCTCGGTGCCGACGGGGTGCTCACCGGGGCATTCGCCTTGGCACCGGAGAGCCCGCGCGCCCAACCGGGCTGCTTGGCGTCGACCCAGTCCCGGAGCTTCACCACGGCCGCCGGAAATTCCTGTTGGAGCTGCGCTCCCTGCGAGATCAGCGTCGGCGCCGACAGCGCCAGCCCGCCCCCCACCAGCCCAAGCGCCCCAAAGACGATCAGCGCCGATCCGACCCCGCGCCGGATCCCCAGCCGCTCCAGACGGTCCACCCCCTGGCCCACGGCCAGTCCGAAGAGCGTCGCCAGAAAGACCAAAAAGACGAGCGCGCTGACGGTCCAGAGCAACTGCAGCCCGAACCAGACCGCGAGCGCGACCAGCGCCCCCCGGGCCAGGTCGGTCGTCCGCCAGCGGGGCGCCTCAGGGCGCCGCGGGGCGGGGGAGGGTTCGGTCGTGGCCATGGTCCAACTCTCCACCAACAGCCCCTCGGCGGCAAGGGGCGGTCACCGGACCCCCGTCGCTGCCGTGTCCAGTGTACCTTTCACGGGACATGTCTTCGTCTGCACCGCGCTATCTCGACACGGCCGACGCCGTGGATCAGTTCCTCGCCGGCCTGAACGGCGTCCGGTCGCTCGCGCTCGATACCGAGGGCGCCAGCTTCCACCGGTTCGTCGACCGGATCTACCTCCTGCAGCTGTCCACGGCCGAGCATGAGGCGATCATCGATCCGCTGCCGATCGGGAACCCCGCGCGACTCGGGGCGCTGCTCGAGGATCGGGCGGTGGAAGTCATCCTGCATGACGCCGATTACGATCTGCGGCTGCTGCATCAGGATTACGGGTGGCGCGTGACGAATCTGTTTGACACGCGTGTCGCGGCGCAGCTGCTCGGCATTCGCGCCTTCGGACTCGCGGCGCTGCTCGAGCAATTCTTTGGGCTCAAGCTCGACAAGAAGCATCAGCGTGCCGATTGGAGCATGCGTCCGTTGCCTGCCGACATGCTCGACTATGCCGCGCATGATACGCGTCATCTGATTGGGCTGCGGGATCGTCTGCATGACGAACTCGAACGCAAAGGCCGTCGCCATTGGGCCGCGGAAGAGTTTCAGCGCGCCGAAGGGACGCGGTGGGAAGCAGACGACACCAACGGCTTCCTGCGACTCAAGGGCGCGCGTGATCTGACGCGGCGCGAACTCGCGCGGCTGCGTGAGTTGGTGACGTGGCGTGACAGCATCGCGTCGGAGCTCGATCGGGCCACCTTCCGGGTGGCGGGGAATGAGGTGCTGCTGGATCTGGCGCGTCTGGCGCCGCGCACGCGTGATGCGCTCTTTGGCGTGAAGGGCTTCCCGCGCGGGATGTCGGAGTCGCGGGCGCGCGAAGCGTTGCAGGCGATCGAACAGGGGAATGCGGTGCCGGAAGCGGAACTGCCCCGGTTCCCCAAGGCGGCACGATGGGACCGCGATCCGGATTTCGATGACCGGGTCGCCCGCTTGAAGACGGTCCGCGATGCGATGGCGATTGCGCTCGACCTCGATCCTGGGGTGCTCTGCTCCCGGGAACGGATGGACGCCGTGGCCCGCCGCATGCCGCGGCATGTCGACGACCTCGCGGAGATCCCCGAGCTCCGTCGCTGGCAGGCCGAAGTCCTGGGCGCCGGTTTTGTGAAGGCGCTCGCGCAGGGGGGCGCTGCGAGCGGCGCGAACGGTGGTGCCTCGGCGGCGAAGGCCCCGGCGGCCGCGAAAGCTCCGGCGAAGGCCCCGGCGTCGACGCCTGCC
Organism: Gemmatimonadaceae bacterium; assembly: GCA_037134115.1. Classification (GTDB taxonomy): domain Bacteria; phylum Gemmatimonadota; class Gemmatimonadetes; order Gemmatimonadales; family Gemmatimonadaceae; genus Gemmatimonas. The sequence goes on from JBAXMW010000064.1 coordinate 11,995, forward strand.
GCCGATTCCCCGTACCGCGAGTAACGCACCGGTTCGGGGCCGGTCCCAGACCGGATGCCGCACGCGGGCGCTCAGGCGGGCCCCGACACAGGCGCCTGGTCGGGCGCCTGTTGCATTTCCGCCCTGTGGGGTTCGTGCAACATATGGCCATTGGTGTGCGACGTTTCGCACCCGCAAGCGGACTCAGCTATTGAGCCGAGCTCAGCAGGTAAGTGCCTGTGAATCAATGGGTTTCGTTCTTCGTAACTGAGGCATCTGGTGAGCGCTTTGGACGAGCCCGGCGGCATGGACTATGCAGCAGGGATCGGGGCAGACGGCCGATTGGCCGCCCCTCGCCGATCTTCGTGACCCACGTTCACGCCCGCGCTTATGCCCACCTTGTCCGCGTCACCTCTGACTGCTGCTGTGATGGCCCCAGTGGGCGGCGCGTCGGCGATGGACGCCCGCACGGGCTCCGGCACGGGCTCCGGCACGGGCTCCGGCACGGGCTCCGGCACGGG
>JBAXMW010000065.1:0-12337 GCA_037134115.1 Gemmatimonadaceae bacterium
AAAAACGCAAGGGCCCCGGCCCGCAAACCGGCCCGGCACAAGGGGCGGCGGGACAGTTTTTGAGGGACAAGAGAGTCAGTGGGGGGGGGGGGGGGGGGGAGGGGAGGAGAGGCCCGCCGCCTGACTCTGGCCGGGGCGTGATTGGGTACTGCAATGCTGTATGCCCTCACTCGTCATCTGAAACAGGACGTTCATGACGCCCAGCACAAAACGGGACAGGCCGGAGGTGAAGCCCGACGCAGCGCCCAGGGTAGCGGTCAGCAGGAAGTCGAAGGCCACGAGGCGCCGCACGCCGTTCTCGAGGTCGCCGACGGCGATGGAGCCCGACAGCCCGGAGCCGTAGGCGTCGATGGTGACCACCAGCGCGCGCTCGTAGCCCGAGGCATAGAACGCGTTGCTCTGGTGCGCGACGTGGTGCTCGACGCGAATGAGCTTGGACTTCAGCCCGAGGTTCTCGAGGCAGCGCTCGAGCTCGTCGTGGTCCTTGTCGTCGAGGCATGCCGCCGCACCCCAGTCGGAGCGTGCCGTCCGCGCCTTCGCGAGGAGGCGGTCGACGACGGCGGCGAAGGCTTGGGGGGAGGTATCGGCCTCGAAGGCGGCCCGTTGTTCGGGCGTCGGGGGGAGGCCGGTGAGGTCGAAGGTGACGCGGCGGAGCAGCGTGCGGTTGTCGGCGGGGCCGGTGGGGGTGAGGCCCCCGGGCTCCCCCCCGCCGTGCGTTTTGGGAGCCGAGTCGCTACGCTTCCTTGCATGTGGGCTGACTCTCTGCTCGCGCTCGAACGCGGGCATCTCTTGCGCCTCGCCCTCTGGGGCGGTGGCAGCGTGCTCTTTGGCACCGTCCTCCTCGCGTGGCTGACCTGGCGTCGCCTGCAGGCGACCCTGCTGCAGCACTTCGCGATCCAAACGCTCGCGTGGGGCGCCGTGGATCTCGCGCTCTGTGCCTGGGGCTGGCGTGGTCTCGCGCTCCGCAACTATGCCGGCGCGCAGTCGCTGCTCAACTTCCTCTGGCTCAACACCGGCCTCGATGTCGGCTATCTCATGGTGGGGCTCACGCTTGCCATCGCCTGCACGCGACTCGGTCCACGTCCGGCAGGGATCGGCGCCGGCGCGGGGATCATTGTGCAGGGGCTTGCCCTCCTGCTGTTGGATGTGCGTCTCATTCTGCTGATTGGTCCGCTGCAGTAACCGCCTTTTCCGGATCGCCCGATTATGGAACCGGTCATTCCCGACCTGCGCCGCACCACGCGCGCCGACGCCTACGCCCGACTCCTCGAGATGCAGCAGCTGTTGCTGCACGATTCCACCGATGCCATCGCCGGCATGGCCACGACGAGCGCGTTGTTGCATCTCGCCTTCGGGCACCTCTGGACCGGTTTTTATCGTGTGGTCGAACCTGGCATGCTCCTCCGCGTTGGTCCCTATCAGGGATCGCTCGGCTGTCAGGAGATCCGCTTTGGCCGTGGCGTCTGCGGGACCGCCGCGGCGACGGCGGCGACGGTGGTCGTGCCGGATGTCCATGCCTTCCCGGGACACATCGCCTGCGATGCGCGTTCGCAGAGCGAGATTGTCGTACCGGTGTTCAATCGCGACGGCGCGCTGATGGCGGTACTCGATATTGATTCGCCGGAGCCCAACGCCTTCGGCCCCGACGATCAGGCCGGGTTGGAAGCGCTGGTGGCTTGGTTCACCCGAACGACGTAAGTTCCGAGTCCCGCTGCTTCCCCTCGAGGCCAACTCTGGGCATGACCGGTTATTCTGATCGCATCAATCACGCGCTGGCATTCGCGGCGAAGCATCACGACCAACAGGTCCGCAAGGGCACGCGGTCGCCGTATCTGACGCAGCCAGCCAATGTCGCGATCATTCTCACGCGATATGCGTGCAATGAGGACGCCGTTGTCGCGGGGATTCTCCATGATGTGGTGGAAGATTGCCTCCGCGATGGCTGGACCGATGTCATGCTTGCTGAGCGCATCGGTGAAAAGTTCGGACACACCATGCTCGCCATGCTGCGCGCCGTGACGGAACGGCGCGCCGATGACGACGGCATCGAGATGGCCGCCGAGGATCGGAAGGATGATCTGCTGGCGCGGATGGCCGACGCGTCACCCGATGCGCTCTGGGTGGGCGCCGCCGATGCGGTGCATCAGGTCAATGCGATCCTGTCGGATTTGCGCCGCACCACGTTTCCGGAATCGGTGTGGGCGCGCTACCCCGTGGGGCGCGACGCCATGGTCCGCTGGTATCAGCGGGTGGCGTCACGCATGCACGAGGTGGGCTTCACGGCGCCGATCGTGGACGAACTGACCGCCGCGACGAATCAGCTCGCGGCGCTGTAAGTCCGGTTGACGTAGTCCTCGAGGATCACCAGGAACTCCTCGACAATCCGATCGCCCTTGAGCGTGGTGCGCAGCGCGCCGTCGACATACACCGGCGCCTTCGGCTCCTCGAAGGTTCCCGGCAGGGAGATGCCGATGTTGGCGTGCTTCGATTCGCCCGGACCATTCACCACGCATCCCATCACCGCGACCTTCATGTCGACGACGCCGGGACGAGTCGCGCGCCAGACTGGCATCTGTTCCCGCAGATAGCCCTGAATATCCTCGGCCATATGCTGGAAGAAGGTGCTCGTGGTGCGGCCGCAGCCGGGGCAGGCGGTGACCTGCGGGGCGAACGAGCGCAGACCAAGCGACTGCAGAATCTGCTGCGCCACAAAGACTTCTTCACGCCGGTCGCCGTTGGGCTTCGGGGTGAGTGACACCCGAATCGTGTCGCCAATCCCTTCGCTGAGGAGAATCGACAGCGCGGCGGTGGAGGCAATGACGCCCTTGTTCCCCATCCCGGCTTCGGTGAGCCCGAGGTGCAGCGGATAGTCGCAGCGCGCGGCGAGGCGCCGGTAGCACTCCACGAGATCCGCCACGACGGAGATCTTGGCGCTCACGATGATCTTGTCGTGCCCCAGCCCGACTTCCTCGGCGAGGGCCGCTGAGCGGAGCGCCGATTCCAGCATGGCGTCCATGTAGACGTCCTTCGCATCGCGTGGCGTGGCGCTCGCGGCGTTGGCGTCCATCATGTCGGTGAGGAGGTTCTGGTCGAGGGACCCCCAGTTCACGCCAATGCGCACCGGCTTTCCATGGTCGATCGCGGCCTGCACGATCGTGGTGAAGTTGGTGTCGCGATGCTTCGTGCCGACGTTCCCCGGGTTGATGCGATACTTGTCGAGCGTCGCGGCGCACTCGGGGTACTTCGTGAGCAGCAGGTGCCCGTTGTAGTGGAAGTCCCCGATGATCGGGACATCGAGCCCGCGGTCCACCAGACGCTGCCGGATTTCCGGGACGGCCTGGGCCGCCTCGTCGTTGTTGACCGTGATGCGCACCTTCTGCGATCCGGCTTCGTAAAGCGCCGCGACCTGGTCGGCCGTGGCGGCCGCGTCGGCGGTGTCCGTATTGGTCATGGACTGCACGACAACCGGATGTCCCGACCCAACGGGGACACCACGGACGTGCGCAGTCACGGTGGAACGACGAGCAGTAAACGACACGGGAGGCCCTGTGGCTGGGGTATGCGGAAAAGGTAGCGCCAATCCGGGGCGTCGCCCAGATTTTTCGCATGACTGATACCCATTCGAAAGTTTCGGATCGCGCGGGTGCCACGGTCGGTGGCGGCGGCAGCCTCTCGGCCCCGGCCAAGCCCTCGCTCGCCAAGCGGCACTGGGGCAAGCTCACGCTGCTGGGGCTGCTGGGGCTCGGTGGCGGCGGCTTCGCACTCTGGGTGGCCATCACCCTGAATTGGAGCTACTCCAGCGGGGAACGCGCCGGGTATGTCCAGAAAATCTCCCGGAAGGGCTACGTCTGCAAAACGTGGGAAGGGACGCTCTACACGGACATCGCGAAAGGCTTCCGCTCGGACAGCTTCTCCTTCACGGTGCGGAGCGATTCGCTCGCCAAGGTGATTGAAGGGCTGGCCGGGAAGCGCGTGTCGGTGCACTACGAGCAGCATCTGGGGGTCCCGACCTCCTGCTTCGGTGACACGGAGTATTTCCTCACTGGGATCCAGCGTATCGCCGAGTGAGTACCGTGGTGGTTGTTGGGGGCGGGGTCGCGGGGCTCGTCTGCGCCATCGAGTTGCACCGGGCCGGTCGCGCGGTGCTCGTGGTCGAACGTGAGGCGGCGGTGGGTGGCCGGGTCCGCAGCACGCATCAGGATGGGCTGACGCTCGACCATGGCTTTCAGGTCCTATTCACCGCCTATCCCACCCTCAATCGGTATCTCGACCACGCATCGCTGGCGCTTCGGCCGTTTCGGCCAGCGGCGCATATCGTGCGGGAGGGGCGCGCTGCCCTGATCGGGGACGCGCTCGCGGATCCCTCGCTCTTCTGGCCGACGCTGCGGGCCGGGCTGATCCCGCTGGCCGATACGCTGCGGCTCGCCGCGCTCCGCCACTTCGCCCGTGGGCTGTCGATCGAGGCCTGTTTTTCCGCCCCCTACGATGGGCAGTCCACGCGCGCCTTTCTCGAAGCGCGGGGCTTTTCGCGCGCGACGATCGACGGCTTTTTCGCGCCGTTCTATGGCGGCATTCTCCTCGATCGCTCGCTGACCACCAGCGCGTCGGTGCTGCTCTTCACCTTCCGCATGCTGGCGGAGGGGCGGACGGCGGTCCCGACGGCCGGTATGGGGGCGATCACGGCACAGTTGGCGGCGCAGCTGCCAGCGGGGACGGTCCGCACAGGAGTCGGGGTGCACCAGCTCCGCGTCACCGACGGACGCGTTACCGGCGTGACACTCTCCGATGGCTCCGTCGTGGAGGCCACCGACGTCGTGCTGGCTACCGATGCAGCGGCCACCGTGGCGTTGGCGGCGACGGCTGGCGTGACGCTCCCCGCCGCACCCAAGGGGCTTGGCTGCACCACGCTGTACTTCACCACCACGGGGCGCTCCCCGATTCCGGGGCGCGCGCTGTGGCTGAATGCCAATGCAGGCGCCGTGGTGAGTCATGCCGTCACGCTCACCGACGTGGCGCCCGCATATGCCCCCGCCGGCACGCAGTTGATTGCCGCCACGGTCGTGGGGAGCGCCGCCGAACAGGATGACGCCACGCTGGAGATGGCGGCGCGCCGCGAGCTACAAGAGATGGCGGCCGCCGGTGGCGTGCAGGGGGCCGCGACGGGGAGCGACCTGCAGCATGTCGCGACCTGGCGGATCCCCTTCTCGCAGTTCGTGCAGCCGCCTGGCTCGATGGCGCAGCGCCCCGGGGCCTCCTGTGGGCTTCCGGGGCTTTGGCGCGCCGGCGAACAGCTACACTCCAGTTCACTCGAAGGGGCGGCGCGCGGCGGACAGCAGGCCGCACGCGCGATCCTCGGCGCCTAGTCGCCGAGGACCGTCGATCGGATCATCGATCGGTTTACCACCGATCGAGTGCGTTCCCCATCGTCGGGGTCGGTGGCGCCAGACTGCTCCGCGCCGCGAGGAGCTGCTCCGCCACTGCTTCCGGACCAGTGCCACCGGGAATGTTGCGAGCGGCCAGCGACGCCTCGGCGCCCAACGCGTCCCGGGCATCGTCGCCAAAGAGCGGATGCGCCGCGCTGAAGCGATCGGCCGGCAACGCGTCGAGCTCGATCCCGGCCTCTTCTGCCTGCCGCACCAGCGATCCCACCGCGCCATGCGCTTCGCGGAAGGTGGCGCCCTTCTTCACCAGATAATCGGCGAGATCGGTGGCCATCATCGCGCTCGAGACGGCGGCACGCATGCGCCCCCGCTCGAAGCGCAGCTCCGAAATCGCGCCGGCCATCGCCGGCAACACCAGCAGCAGCAGATCCACCGCCTGGAAGAGCGCGCGCTTGTCGTCCTGCAGATCCTTGCTGTAGCCGCTCGGGAGCCCCTTGATGGTCCCCAGCAGCGAAACGAGATCACCAATGAGGCGCGCGCCGGAGCCACGGGCCAGCTCGAAGACGTCGGGATTCCGCTTCTGCGGCATCATGCTCGAGCCGGTCGAGAAGCCATCGCCGAACTTCACGAAGCCAAACTCGCTCGAGCCGTAGATGATCAGGTCCTCGGCGATCCGCGAGCAGTGCACCGCGGTCATCGTGCAGGCGAAGAGCGTTTCGGCGACGAAATCACGGTCGCCGGTGGCGTCGATGCTGTTCGGGGAGATCGCGTGGAAGCCGAGCGTCTCCTTGATGAGGACCCGCGACACGGGGAAGGCACTGCCGGCAATCGCCCCGGAGCCCAGCGGCAGCGTGGCAGTGCCGCGCTCAGCTTGTGCCAATCGAGTGCGATCGCGGTCGAGGGGCCAGAAGTGCGACAGGAGCCAGTGCGTGCCGCTCACCGGCTGCGCGCGCTGCAGATGGGTATAGGCGGGGAGGATCGCGTCGGTGAGCGTCTCCGCCTGCGTGAGGAGCGCCTGCTGCAGCTCACGGATCGCGGCATCGAGGCGGCGGCAGGCGTCCATGGTCCAAAGCCGGGAGGCGGTGGCCACCTGATCATTGCGCGACCGGCCGGTGTGCAGCTTGGAGGCCACGGTGCCGGCCTCCTCATGCAGCAGGCGGTCGATCATCGTGTGGATGTCCTCGTCGGTGCCGATCGGCTGCGCGCCGCCGGCGATCCGCTGGGCGACCCGGTCGAGCCCCTCCTGCAGGGCATCGCTTTCCTCGGTGCTGACCACGCCGGCGTGGCCGAGGGCGAGCGCCCAGGCCTTGGAGAGCCGGATGTCATGCGGCCAGAGGCGGAAATCGGTGCTGATCGAGCGGTTGATGGCGTCGAGGAGCGGCGACGGGCCGCCGGCGAAGCGGCCGCCCCACAGTTTGTGGGTGTTGGACTCAGGCGTGGTCATGCCACGGTCTCACAGGCAAGGCGGACACCGGCGCGTGCCGGTCCGCGTGAAAAAGTATGCAGCGCGCCCGCATAGTTAGGCATGCGGAGGCGTGTGGCGTTAATCGCGGAGATACGACTGCAGCCGCCGGACGACGCGTTCCCGACCGGCGACGGAGCGACAGATAATGAGCACCGTGTCGTCTCCCGCCAAGGTGCCGGCGATATCGGGCCACTCGAGTTGATCGAGCGCTTCCGCCACCGGCTGCGCGCCGGACTTCATCGTGCGGGCCACCACGAGCACCTGGACCCCTTCGACGCTCGTGAGCAGCTGCGGGAGCATTGCTTCCAGCTGACGGAGACTGTCGTCGGCGCCCCCGGCATCGGGGAAGGCGTAGCGCACGTGACCACTGTCATCGGGGATCCGGGCGAGCCGGAGCTCCCGCAGGTCACGGGAGAGTGTCGACTGCGTCACATCCCAGCCACGGCGGAGCAGCTGTTTGCGGAGCTCCTCCTGGCTGGCGACGGCCTTCGCCGTCACAATTTCACGAATCGCGTGGTGTCGCTCGGACTTGTTGGGCACACCCGCTCCGGGGCACTGGATTGACAGCGTGAAGATGCAAAATTATGCATAAGTGATGCATAATCTGCATTCTATCCGGGTCGGGGTCCTTGGCGCCAGCGGCTATTCCGGGCGCGAGCTGTGCGCGCTGGTGGCGGGGCATCCGCACTGCACGCTGGCGTTCGCCACGGCCAACGCCCAGCGCGGGACGACGCTGCGGGTGCGGGCCGGCGGCCGGATGCATGATATCCCCCTCGTGGCCGCCGAATCGGTGGATCTCGGCTCGGCCGACCTGATCTTTGCCGCGCTGCCGCATGGCGCGTCGGCGGAGTGGGTGGCGAAGGCGCTGGCGGCGGGGGCGCGGGTGGTCGACCTGTCGAGTGACCTCCGCCCCGGGCATGGCGGGGTGAGCCACGGCTTGCCTGACGGGGTCCCGGCCGATGCCCCGTATGGATTGCCGGAGCTGTTCCGGGAGCCGGTGCGTGGGGCGCGGGTGGTGGCCAACCCGGGCTGCTATGCCACGAGCATTCTGGTGGCGCTCGCCCCGTTGGCGCGGGCGGGGCTCATTGCGCCCGGCGGGCTGGTGTCGATTGCCGCCGCGAGTGGGGTGAGTGGCGCGGGGGCGTCGCCGAAGCTCGAGTATCTGTTTGCCGAAGTGACGGAGAACTTCCGCGCCTACGGGGTGGGGAACAGTCACCGGCACCTGTTTGAGATGCGCGACACGATGGCGCGGCTTGGCGCCGACTGCGATCTGCTCTTCACGCCGCATCTGTTGCCGGTGGATCGGGGGATTCTGTCCACGATCACGGTGCCGCTCGCCGCGCCGCTCGCCGACGGGGATGCGCTCGCGCCATTCCGCGCGATGTATGCCGATGAGCCGTTCGTCGAGATCACCCCGGACCTGCCGGCGCTGGCCGATGTGCAGCATCGCAATGTGGTGCGGCTGTCGGCGCGGGTGCCGAGTGGGGTGCGGACGCCGACGCTGCTGGTGTTCAGCGCGATCGACAATCTCGTGAAGGGGGCGGCGGGGCAGGCGATGCAGAACGCCAACCTCATGTTCGGCTTCCCGGAAACCGCCGGACTGCCCCTGTGAGCGCGCATGCGGCGGTGTTGCCGGTGGTATCACCAGTGACGGACACGGTGGTGGTGAAGCTGGGGGGGCGGACGCAAAGCGATCCGCTGCTCCCGGCGGCGCTGGCCACGCTCTGGCAATCGACTGGTGGCCGGTTGGTGCTTGTGCATGGTGGTGGCGATCAGATCAGCGCCCTGCAGCGGCTGCGTGGTGAGGAGCCGGTCTTTGTGGGTGGGCGTCGCGTGACCACGCCCGGCGTGTTGGAGCTGGTGCGGATGGTGCTCTCCGGCTTGGCGAACAAGCAGTTGGTGTCGGCGCTTACCGCGGCCGGGGCGCCGGCGGTGGGGATTTCCGGTGAGGATGCCGCGCTGCTGCGGGCGGTGCCGATTGATGTGGCCACCTTCGGGCAGGCGGGGACGCCGACGCAGGTGGAGCGGCGGGTCATTGATGCGCTGCTCACGCAGGGGTACCTGCCGGTGATTTCTCCGGTGGCGACCCATGAGGATCAGACGGTCGGTGGGGCGCTCAACGTGAACGGTGATGATGCGGCGGCGGCGATCGCGGCCGCGCTCGACGCGCGTGAGCTCTTTTTGTTGGCCGATGTCCCCGGGGTGCTGGACGATGCGAAGGCGCGGATTCCGGAGCTGTCGCGCGATGCTGCCGCGGCGCTGGTGTCGAGCGGCGTGGCGGCGGGTGGCATGGCGGCCAAGCTCGAAGCGGGGGCGCTGGCGCTCGCCGGTGGTGTGGGACGTGTGCGCATTGGTGATTTGGCCGCGCTGACGGTGCCCGAGGCGGGCACGGCGCTGCGGTAAGCGCGACGCAATTCGTTGTACTGATCGTTTCCTGCTGGACTTCCTGATTTATCGAGACTGTTGCCCATGACTGCCCCGACTGCTCCCGCTGCTGCTGCCGCCACGTCCGCCATCCTTGGCACGTACAAGCGGCAGAAACCGCTCTTTGTGCGCGGTGAGGGGGTGTATTTGTACGACGAGGCCGGGACCCGCTATCTCGATTTCGTGGCCGGGATCGCGGTGACGTCGCTTGGGCATAAGGACGCCGGGGTGACGCAGGCGATCGAAGAGTCGCTGGCGACGGGGCTCATTCACACGTCGAATCTCTATCGCACGGCGCCGGGTGAAGCGTTGGCCGCCTGGTTCGTGGAGCACTCGTTTGCGTCGAGCGTCTTCTTCGCGAATTCGGGGGCCGAGGCGAATGAAGGGGCGTTCAAGTTCGCGCGGCGGTGGGCGGGGACGACGGGGCACGCGTCGAAGCATGAGATCATTGCGCTCCGTGGAGCCTTTCATGGGCGGCTGCCGGGGACGTTGGCGGCGACCGATCGGCCGTCGTACCGGTTGCCCTTCCGCCCGCTCATGGGCGGCGTGCGGATTGTGGAGCGCGATCTCAATGAGCTGAAGGCGGTGCTCGATCCGGAGACGGCGGCGGCGGTGATCGTCGAGCCGATTCAGGGCGAAGGGGGCGTGCGGGTCGTTGACCCCGAGTTCCTGCGCGGGCTCCGCGAGCTCACGCGCGAGCGGAATGTGCTCCTGATTCTCGATGAGATTCAGTGCGGGCTGGGGCGGACGGGTTCGTTCTTTGCCTACGAGCAGCTGGGGTTGGAGCCCGACATCTTGACGATGGCGAAGCCGCTGGCGAACGGGTTGCCGATGGGCGCGATTCTCGTGAACGGGCAGGTCGCTGCCGCGATGCAGCCCGGGGATCATGGCACGACCTTTGGCGGTGGGCCGCTGCTCGCGCACGTCGCGCATCATGTCGTACAGCGGCTCAGCGATCCGGCGCTGCTGCAGCATGTGCGCGAGACGGGCGCCTGGTTTGGTGAGCAGCTCCGCGCGATCGGCGAGCGCACCGGCATGGTGCGGCAGGTGCGTGGGACGGGGCTCATGTGGGGGATGGATACGCACGAGCCGGCGGCGGCGATCATTGCGCGCGCCTTCGATCATGGCTTGTTGCTGGTGAGCGCGGGCGAGCACACGCTGCGCTTCCTGCCGCCGCTGGTGATCACGCGCGACGAGTTGGCGGCGGGACTCGCGGTGCTGGAAGCGGCGATCCGGGGATAGGAGGCCGAGTGCCTCGGCGGCGGCAACTGCCGAGAAAGTGATGAGGAAGCAGTCACAGACGAGTGCGAAGTGCTAAGGCTTACCACTTACCACTCGTCTGTTACTGCTCCCTCATCACTCTCCCGAGTCTTTCCGACGGTATCAACTGTCGATTACTGCTCCCTCATCACTCTCCCGAGTCTCTCGGCGCTGAACCAAACCCAATCTCCCCGGCACCAACCTCGCGGGAGGCAGGGCTAGCCCTTTGCGTGCCGCGCGAGCCATATTTCCGCACCTTCACGTGCCTCCGTGAACGGGGCGGTGTGTTGCATGTGGCGTGCGCGCATGTCGCGTGACGTCGGATCACCCCGCAGTACGGCGACGCTTGGTGGAATGCCCTGTCCTGACGCATCGATCCGGCGATGTGTTCGAGGCCGGACGGGGGCCGCCGCGTCGGTTTCGCGTTAGATTGGCCGCATGCTTCTGCGTGCCTGCCTCCGCTCAGCATCCGCCCTCTTGGCGTCGATGCCCCTGCTGCTCCCGGCGCAGTCCACCACGCGCCCGGTCTCGCCGCCGGCCCCGCGCCCCACGCTCGTCGTGCAGATCACCGTGGATCAGCTCCGCCCCGATTATTTCGATCGGTATGCGTCGCAGCTGACCGGTGGCCTTGGCCGTCTCATGCGGCAGGGCGCCTTCTTCCGGAATGCGCAGCATGACCATGCCACCACCGAAACCGCCCCGGGACACGCGACGCTCTGGTCGGGACGCTATCCGGCACACAACGGCGTCGTCCTGAATGAACTGGGGGTCCTCGATGCGCAGGCCCCGCTCCTGTACGGCCGTGGCACCGGCGCGTCGCCGTTCCGCTTCCGTGGCACGGCGTTCTTCGATTGGGTCCGCGCGCAGGATCCGAACAGCCGAGCGCTTTCCGTCTCCCGCAAGGATCGCGGCGCCATTCTTCCACTCGGGCGCGCCAAGCAGTCGGTCTTCTGGTATGGGCTCGACGGCCGCTTCACCACCAGCCGCTACTACGGCGACACGGTCCCCACCTGGGTGCAGCAGTTCAATGCGCAGGATGTGACGAAGCCGTACCTCGGCACGCCCTGGACGCTGCTCCTCGATCCCTCGGCGTATGCCGAACCCGATTCGGTCCCGGTGGAAAACAGCGGCAAGGATTTCGTCTTCCCGCATCTGCTGACGGCCGATCCGCGTGCCGGGACGAACAGCTTCACGGAGTATCCGTGGATGGATGACATCACGGTCGCCTTCGCACTGGCTGGGGTGAAAGCGATGAAGCTGGGCGCCGGGCCGTCCATGGACGTCCTCGCCGTCTCGCTGTCCACGACCGATGCCGTTGGGCATCGCTATGGTCCGGATTCGCGCGAGCTCCACGATCAAGTGCTGCGTGTGGACCGCGCGATCGGCCGCCTCATGGATTCGCTCTATGTGCTCCGTGATTCCACGCGGATCGTCTTTGCCCTCAGTGCCGATCATGGCGTCTCGCCCTACCCGGAGCTGCACTTCCCGGGCACCGATCCGGAACGCGGCCGCGTGAACCCGATGCCCCCCATCACCGCGCTCAAAAAGGCGCTGGTCGCCAAGGGGGTCGACAGCACCGCGGTCGACATCATGGCGGGGATCGTCTTCGTCGACCGAGCGAAGGTGCGCGCGGTCGGACTGAACGTGGATTCGATGGTGACGGCGCTGCAGAAGGCGCTCAAGGCGGTCCCGGGGATGCAGCGCGTTGATCGCGTCCGCGATCTGGCCGCTGCCGCTCGCCGCAACGACGTGATCGCCCGCCGGTGGCTGCACAGCATCCCGGAGGATTTTCAGGCGGAACTGACGG
>JBAXMW010000066.1:0-12106 GCA_037134115.1 Gemmatimonadaceae bacterium
TGAGCGCCTGCTCCAGATCGGCAATCACATCCTGCACATGCTCGAGGCCGACGCTGACGCGAATGAGGCCGTCGGAAATCCCCACCGCCTCACGTTCCGCCGGCGTGAGCTTGCTGTGTGTCGTTGATGCCGGGTGTGTGACGATCGTGCGCGTATCGCCCAGATTCGGGGAGTGCGAGCACAGGCGCACGGCGTCCAGAAAGCGACGACCGGTCTCCAGCCCGCCTTGCACTTCCAGCGCGACAATACCGCCCCCCTGCGACATCTGTTGACGCGCCAATGCGTACTGCGGATGCGACGGCAGAAACGGATAGCGCACGGCGGCCACGCCACGATGCCCCTCGAAGTGCTCCGCCACCGTGAGCGCACTCTGGCAATGCCGATCCATGCGCACCGCGAGCGTCTCCAGCGACTTGGACAGAATCCACGCGTTGAAGGCACTCATTGCCGGACCCGTGTGCCGGGCAAAGAACCGACAGGCACCCATGAAGTCCGCATCGCCGACAATCGCGCCGCCAAGCACACGCCCCTGACCATCCATGTATTTGGTCGCCGAGTGAATCACCGCCGTGGCCCCGAGCGCGAGCGGACGCTGCAGATACGGGGTGGCAAAGCAGTTGTCCACCAGCAACGCCACGTTGTGTGCTTTTGCCAACGCGCCCAGCCACGCGAGATCGATCAGCTCGAGCCCAGGGTTGGACGGCGTTTCGACAAAGAGCAGCCGAGTCGACGGGCCGATCGCGCGCTCCCATCCGGCCGTGTCCGTGGCGTCCACGTACGTGCAGGTCACCCCCCACTTGGGCAGCAGTCGCGTCAAGATCTGGTGCGTGGACCCAAAGACGGCGCGTGACGCCACGATGTGATCACCAGCCGAGACCTGCGCCGCGAGGGCTGTGAACACCGCCGCCATCCCAGAGGCCGTGGCCAATCCGTCGGCGCCCCCTTCGAGACGGCACAGCTTCTCCACGAATTCATCGGTGTTCGGATTCGCGTAGCGGCTGTACACGTTGCCCGTGACTTCCTCCGCAAAGAGGGCCCGCGCGTGTTCCGCGTCATCAAAGCGGAAGCTCGACGTCAGGAACAGCGGCACCGAATGCTCACGCTCGGGCGTGATCGGTGCCTGCGTGCGAATGGCAATCGTCTCGAAATGCGGCGTGTCGGACATCGATCGTTGGGCAAAAGGGGAGGGGCGCCGTGGCTCATGGCGCACACCCATTGGTAAATTAGCGCATGCCCCAAACCCATCTGCATCCCGTGGCCGACGCCGGCCACCCGGTCCGTGTGATCCTCGCCTCGCAGTCGCCCCGACGGCGGGAGCTGCTCACCCTGGTCGGAATCCCCCACGAGGTCCGGCCCGCCGATGTCGATGAATCGGTCTGGCAGGGCGAGGAGCCCGTCCCGCACTGTGAGCGACTGGCCCGGACGAAAGCGCTTGCACTCGCGGCGGAAGACGCCGATGCGGTGGTGATCGGCTCCGACACCATCGTTGTGCTGGAGGGCGAGATCATGGGGAAGCCCAAATCAACCGACGATGCGCACCGGATGCTGGGACGCCTGGCAGGGCAGACACACACGGTCTACACCGCGGTCGCGGTCGCGTGGCACGGCGAGGTCACCTCGGCGGTGGAGTCCGTCGCCGTCACTTTTCTGCCGCTGACCGCTGCGCAGATCACCGCCTACATCGCCACCGGTGAGCCGATGGATAAGGCGGGCGCCTACGGCATTCAGGGCTTTGGTGCGACGAACATTGCCCGGATTGACGGCGACTATTTCGCCGTGATGGGCTTACCCCTCGCCCGCCTCGTCGCGCTGCTCCGGGCCCGAGGGCTCGCGTACGCCTACGGGGCGATTACCGCCCCCGCGTAACCCCAAGACCGCGCGCCGCGAGGTCGGCCAACCGCTCGGCGGCGTACCGCTGCTGCCAGAGCGCCAGCTTCGCGTGGACATCCTCGACGGTGATGCGCGGCATCCGGTCGAGCCGATACGTCATATCGAGGGGGTAGTCCTCACCCGGATCCCCATAGGCATCGATGAGCAGGTCCCGGGCGTAGTCGTAGGGACCGACCCGCTTGGGGTTTGTGTAGCCCATCATTCCAATGACCGGGGTGCGGAGCGCCACGGCGAGATGCAGCGGGCCCGTATCCGGGGAGAGGGCCACGGCGGCGGCATCCAGGATGCCGGCCAGTCGGCGGAGCCCACTCCCCAAGGCGGAGTGCGCCATCGGGGCCTCGCGCAGGATGACGGCTTCGGCCGCAACCTCGCGCGGGGACCGTCCCCCCACGAGGACGGGCTGCAAGCCGTACTCCTCCCAGAGCAGGCGGCAGACCGCAGCCCAGCGTTCCGGTATCCAGTCCTTCTCGGGCTTGCTGGTGGCCACGACAATGGGAGCGATCGGCCGGTCGAAGCCCGCGAGAAACTGTCGCTGCCACGCCCGCTCCTCCGCATTCCACGGTCCAAGCGTCCACTGCGGCGCGCCATGTGGGACATTCAGCGCATCGAGAAACTCGAAATACTGATCCTGCACATGCTGCCCAGCATGCGGCGGAATGGTGTGCGTGGTGAAGAGCCAGTTGAGATCGCGCGCGCGCGCTTTATCGAAACCGAGCTTCACCGGACTGCGCGTGAAGGCCGTCACCAGCCCGGCCTTGAAATACACTTGCAGTCCGAGCACCACATCAAACGGTCGGTCCGCGAGCGCTCGTCGGACATCACGAAACGCGCGCCATCCCTTGGAGCGATCAAACAGAATGATGTCATCCACCAACGGATGCCCGCGAACGAGCGTGGCCGGGCCCGGCTGCAGGACCCACGTGATGGTGCACGCCGGGTTCTGCGCCTTGAGGGCATGAATCAGCGGCATCACATGCACCGCATCGCCCACGGCACTCATCATGACAATGCCAATGTGCTGCAGGCGACCAGGCGGGATGACGGGCAGGCTCATGCGAGAGGGGACGGACGGGAATCAGACAGGAGTGCCGAGGCAAACTGCGCGATGCGCGCATCCGGGAGGTCACAGCCAAAGCGCGCGCGCCATTTGCGCATGGACCGGGTCAGTCGATCCACATTCGCGCGCATCACGATGACGGACTCCGTCGCGGGGCGCCACCGAATCACGTCCACATCGATCACTGCGGCCGCGAGGTGGCCCGCGGGTTCGCGGACCAGCAAAATATTCTTGACGTTGAGATCTGGATGCTGCACGCCAGCCTGTGCCAGCTGCCGCAACAGCACGATCGTGGCCTCCAGCGCCGCCTCACAGGCAATGCCTGGCATCAGCCCGGCCACGACCATCCCCAGATCGGCCGCCTCTGGAATGAATCGCGAGATCACGTCCACGCGCCGGAACCCACCCCACGCCGGATAGCGCGCAAAGCCCAGCACGTCCGTAGTCGGAATCCCCGCCGCACGGAGGCGCGCGGACATCGCCAGTTCATGCGGCGCACGCGTGGGATGCCGAAAGCGGTCGCCGGTGAGCGGGGCCAACAGGCCACCATGCCAGGCATGTCGCACCGCGACCGTGTCGGACGTTCCGGGCAGCGTGGCCACATACACGGGAGCGCGTCCTTTGAGCGCCTGCGGCTGCGGCTGCGTCGCCGCCCACTCGTACACGGTGCCGTGGCTCTCGACGACCGTCGCCAGCGCATCCACAAGGTTTGGACGCGCCACCACCTCCACGCCGTGGATCGTGCGGGTCGCCAGGCCGTCAGCCATTACGCGCGCGGCGCGGAGGCAGCGCGCACGCGGCCGATCGCCGTCAACAACGCCCGGGCCTTGTTCTCCGTCTCCGCCCATTCGAGCTCGGGCACGGAGTCATGAACAATGCCAGCCCCGGCTTGGACCGAGGCCGTCCCGTTCGCGAGCACACAGGTCCGGATGGTAATGGCGAGATCCATGCGCTGATCGCCCGCCCCAATGATGCCGATCGCCCCCGCGTAGGGACCGCGACGCTCCGGTTCGAGTTCGTCGATGATCTCCATGGCGCGCACCTTGGGCGCGCCCGTCATGGTCCCAGCGGGGAAGACCGCGCGGAAGGCATCGAGCGCACTCGATCCGTCCACCAGCTCACCTTCCACCTGACTGACGATGTGAAAGACGTGGGAATACTTCTCCACCGTCATCAGATCGGTGACCTGCACGGTGCCATACGATGCCAGCCGTCCAACATCGTTCCGCCCGAGATCCACCAGCATCACATGCTCCGCCCGTTCCTTCTCGTCGGCCAACAGCTCCGCCGCGAGCGCCTGATCTTCTTCCGTTGTGCGACCGCGCGGCCGCGTACCGGCGATGGGGCGCACGGTCAGGCGGCCATCGGCCACCCGCACCAACAGCTCAGGGGAGCTGCCCACCAACTCGAGGCCGTCGAGGATCAGGTGGTACATGTACGGCGACGGATTCAGTGCCCGGAGCGCGCGGTAGAGCGTCGTGGCCTCGAAGTCCTGCACCAATTCCATGCGTCGCGCGAGCAACGCCTGAAAGACATCGCCAGCGAGAATGTATTCCTTGATGCGCGCCACATCGCGCAGGAAGGCCTCGCGCGTATAGCGGGACACGGGGACCGCTGGTGCCGCCTGAGCATCGAGCTCCAATGGGGCCAAGACATCGGGACCGTGCAGCCGCGCGATGGTGTCATCGAGCGTGGCGGTCGCCGACGCGTAGCAGGCCTCCAACTGCGAGGCCGAGGCGTGAGCGGGGACTGGCACCGACACGATCACGCGCGCCTGTCCACGCCAGTTGTCAATCACGACGAGCGCATCGGTGAAGACAAAGCAGGCGTCCGGGGCATCGATGCCACGAGCCGGCGCGTTGGGCAAATCCTCAATGTGGCGCACCACATCGTAGGCAAAGAAGCCAACGGCCCCACTCCAGAACGGACCGATTCCTGGCACCTCAACAGGCCGCATGGCCCGCACAATGTCGCGCAGGTCGGCGATCGGATCGGCCGGCGTGCGGGCGCCATGCCACCCGGCCGCCTCGGTCCAATCCTCCACGATCCCATCGCGTAACCGCCAAGCGCCACGCGGCGCGGTCCCCAGATACGTGTACCGCGCCCACGCTTCACCACCCGCCGGTGCCGATTCCAGCAGAAAACCAAACGGGCCGCGACGCAACTTGGCGAAGGCCGCCACCGGAGTGCACTGGTCGAGCAGACAGTCGCGCCACACAGGCACCAGTCCGCCCTCAGCGTGACAGGCGGCGGCATGCGTCCGGAACTCGGCGAATGTGGACACGGCAAGCGGGCGAAGGGAGCAGGAGTACCGGCGGGGAACGGTCGGGACTCTCGACCGTCACCCCCAAGCGTGTGCAGCACGCACCCCGGGAAGTTCGCCCGCCGCCGCCCGTCGGGGCAAGCGATCCCGCGGCATTCCCATTAGCATTGCGGCATGACCTCCCCGCTTGACCGCACCACGGCAATCGACGTGGGCATTGTGGATGTGGTGGTGCTGGCCCCCGCACCAACCTCCGGCCGCCGACCCTCGGCCAGCCCGTGGCGCGTCCTCACCCTGCGCCGGGCCGAGGGCACGCGTTGCACCGGCGCCTGGGAGCTGGTGCATGGCCGGATTGAAGCCGGTGAACGGCCACCGGAGGCCGCCCTCCGCGAAGTGCTGGAGGAAACGGGGCTGACGGCCCAACGGCTCTACAGCGTGGCGACCAATCCGTTCTACATGCATCGCCTGGACACGGTGCATCTGGCGATCGTCTTCGCCGTCGTGGTAGACGGGAACGCCGCGATCACCCTGGGCCCCGAACACGATGCCGCCGTCTGGCGGACACCGGCGGCGGCATTACGCTGTCTCGCCTGGCCCCGCGAGCATGACGCGGTGCGTCACGCCCTGCATTTATTGCGCACCGGCGATGCGGGACCGGTGGAGGATGTCCTGCGTATTCTGTAAAGCCATGCACCCTGCAGGCCGTACCACCGCCGCGTTGCGGACTACGGCTTCGGGCGCGCCGCTGACCGGCTCCGCACGAGCGTTCGTTCCCGTTCCACCAGCTGCAGCACCCGGTTCCAATCCGTCGCACTCGGCGTCCCTTCCATGACGGCGGACATGGGCTGATTCAGATCCATGGCCCCATCGAAGATGAACAGCGCGGATTGCACTTCACGCTGACGCAGCCGGTACTGACCGAAGCCGGCGCTCAACGGAATGACATCGAGCGGCCGGAAGTCACGCCCCGTGTTGGTCAGAATCAGCTCCTGCGGGGAGAAGCGCGTTTCCCCTTGTTCGAGCGCAAAGAAGCTCACGTACCAGAGGGCATACGACGGCAGCCGTAACCGGTCCTGGACCGCGCGAATCGCCCCCTGTTTGCTGGCGAGGAGCTCACGCAATGCCCGATACGAATCCGGGGAGAGCAACCGGATGAATCGCTCGTCCAGTGGCGTGGCGCGCACCTGTAATCCTGACGCCGGCGCCACCTTGATCGACAGATCGTCCTGGCGCAGCGACCCAAAGCCGGCGGGGACCAGCGCGACGTCTGTGGTGTCGGCGCCCCGGGGCGGTTGGGCGGCCAGTGTGCCCGGTGCCAGCGGCGCACAGGCCGACAACAGGGCACTCAGCCACACCGTGCGCATCGGACCGCCGCACCAGCGCCGAAGCCCCGAGCGCTTCATGGCGCCTCGTCGTCCTTGGCCACGGTCCGCCAATTTGGCGCCGCCAACAGCGACACCAGCGCCGAGGCCAGTTCGTCGCGGCCGCGCCCCGTTGGGGCACTGAACGGCACGATCTGATCCGCCTCCACGCCAATCGCCTTCGCGAGCGCCTCGAGCCGCGCGGGGATCTCAGCTGCCCGCAGCTTGTCCACCTTGGTGGCCGCGACAATCGTTGGCACGCCGAGGTCCGCGAGAAAGTCGAGCATCACATCATCATCGCCACTCGGCTCATGGCGAATATCGAGGAGTTGCACGACCCCGCTGATCATCGGACTCTCCGCGAGATAGCCCTCAATCAGCGGACGCCATTCGGCTTTGCGCGCCTTGGAGATCCGGGCATATCCATAGCCCGGCAGGTCGGCCAGCACGAACGTGTGATTCACATTGAAAAAATGAATCTCCCGCGTGCGGCCGGGGGTGTTGCTGACGCGCGCAAAGGCTTTGCGCTGCATCAACCGATTCAGCAGCGAGGACTTCCCGACATTCGAGCGCCCGACGAAGGCGATCTCCGGCAGCGTGACCTCGGGGCGCCATCCGCCCTGGGTGGCCATCGGGCCGAGGTATTCGAGTGAACGGATAACGAGCGGATTGTCGCTCATGTCGGGCGCACCGAGAGGTGGGCGAGGGGCAGCGGTGACACCGGATGCACCATCGGGGAGGTGACCAACGCGAGGGTCAGCACTTCGTCCATCGTCCGCACCGGATGCCATGTCATCGACTCCCGCACGGACTCCGGGAGTTCCGCGAGGTCCTTCGCGTTGGCATGCGGCAGAATGACCTGCGTCTTCCGGTGCCGATGCGCCGCGACGGCTTTATCGCGCACGCCTCCCACGGGGAGGACGCGACCACGCAGCGTGACCTCGCCCGTCATGGCGACATCTCCGCGCACGGGAATACCGGTGAGCGCGCTCACCAGCGCGGTGGCCAACGCGATCCCTGCGGACGGACCATCCTTTGGCGTGGCGCCCGAAGGCAAGTGCACATGGATGTCCCGCGTCCGCGCGAAATCCTCGGCCAGCCCCAGCGCCGACGCACGGGCCCGCACATAGCTGAGCGCGGCCGCCGCCGACTCCTTGATCACATCGCCCAGCGATCCCGTGAGCTGCAGTCGTCCGCGCCCCGGGACCACGCTGACCTCGACCTCCAGCATCTCGCCGCCCACGCTGGTATACGCGAGGCCAGCGGCGACGCCCACCTGATCCGCCAGCGCCGTGTCATCGGCATCGTAGGGGGCAGGGCCCAGGAGCGTGGGGAGGTCGGCCTCCCGCACCTGCGTGACGCCGTCCTGCACCACTCCGACGGGCGATCCGCTGTCTTCTGCACGCGCGACTTTGCGCGCCAGGCGCGCGAGCCGCCGATCCAGATCACGAACGCCGGCCTCGCGCGTCCAGCCGCGGATTGTGGCCTGCAGCACGTCGGGCGCAATCATCACTTGCTCGGGGCGAAGCCCATGGGCCGCCAATTGCCGAGGGAGCAGAAAGCGCAGACCAATCGTCAACTTCTCCGGCTCCAGATAGCCGGGCAGACGGATGATCTCCATGCGATCCCGGAGCGCTTCGGGGATCCCCTGCAGGGAGTTCGCGGTCGTCAGGAAGAGGACCTGTGACAGGTCGTAGTCCACTTCGAGATAATGATCGTTGAAGGCGTGATGCTGTTCCGGATCGAGCACTTCCAGCAACGCGGCGGCGGGATCACCACGCCAGTCGCTGCCGAGTTTGTCGATCTCGTCGAGCAGGATCACGGGGTTCACGGTGCCGGCGCGTCGCATCGCCTGAATGATGCGGCCCGGCATCGCGCCGATGTACGTGCGCCGGTGCCCACGGATCTCCGCTTCGTCGCGCACGCCACCCAGTGCCATGCGCACGAACTTGCGGCCGAGGGCCTGCGCAATGGAGCGGCCCAGTGAGGTCTTACCCACCCCCGGCGGCCCCACGAGGCACAGAATCGGCCCGCGCACGGCGCCCACACGCCCCAGCACGGCGATGTAGTCGAGAATCCGATCCTTCACCTCTTCGAGGCTGTGATGATCGGTATCGAGCACCTGGCGGGCGTGGGTCAGATCGATGGTGTCGTCGGTCCGCGTCGTCCACGGGAGGCCGAGCGCCCAATCCAGCCAACCGCGGGTAACGGCGGCGTCCGGAGACATCGCCGAGCTCCGGCGCAGCTTTCGGATCTCCCGATGGGCGCGCGCCGCCACTGGTTCCGGGAGTTCACGAGCGGCGACCTGCCGGGTGAGCTCCTCGGTGTCGTCGCCGTCCTCTTGGCCGAGTTCCTTGTGGATGACCTTGAGCTGTTCCTGGAGGTAGAACTCGCGCTGATTCTGGAACAGTGTGCCCCGCACCTGTTCTTCGATCTTGCGCTCGAGTTGCAAGAGCTCCAGCTCACTGCCCAAGCGTTCGACCAGCGCCTCGGCGAGCGCGCTGCGCGTCTCGGCCTCCAGCAAGCGCTGACGCTGATCCACCGGGATTTGGAGATGCGCCGCGATGCCGTAGAGCACCCGCTCATCGCTGTCGACGGTCTGCAGCATCGCGACGATTTCCGCTGGAAGCCGTCGCTGCATGCCCGCGTATTCTTCGAAGAGCGTGAGGGCATGCCGGACGCGCGCGCGGGTCGCATCCTGGCCCACCTCGGCGGGTTCGTCCGCCAACGGGAACGGGGCAATGCGGGCTTCCAACAGCGGGCTGCCCCGACGGGTGAGGACCCGCTGGACCTTCACCCGGGTCAGCCCGTCGATGAGCACCTTGGTGGTGCCCCCGGTGAGCCGCGTGACCTGCTGGAGGCGACCGATTACGCCCACCCGATAGAGCGACGCCGCCGTCGGGGTGGCGGTCTCCGCGCTCCGTTGCGTGAGGAGGAGCACCTCGCGGTTCCCCTCCGCCGATTCCGCGACAGCCGCCAGCGATCCCGCGCGCCCAATGAGCAGCGGCATGGCGACGTGGGGGAACAGGACCACGTCACGCAGCGGGAGAACCGGCAGGCGTGAGGCCGTACCGGGCTCGGGGCGGGCGCGCGGGCTCAGGCTTCCTTCTTCTGGCGCTTGGGAGCGATTTCGAGGAGCGGGGCGACACCGTGCTGCACGGCGGCCTCGGTCACGCGGACTTCCACGACGTCATCGCGCGTGGGCAGTTCGAACATCGTGTCGAGCAGCGTCTCCTCGAGAATCGAGCGGAGGCCACGAGCCCCTGTGCCCCGCTTGAGCGCCTTGGCGGCGACCGCGCGAAGCGCCGATTCCTCAAAGGTGATCTTGACCTCTTCGAGATCGAACATGCGCTGGTACTGCTTGGTCAGCGCGTTCTTCGGCTCCTTGAGGATCTGCACGAGCGCATCTTCGTCGAGCCCTTCGAGCGGCACGCACACCGGGAGACGGCCCACGAGTTCGGGGATGATCCCGAACCGGAGCAGATCGTCCGGCTCCACTTCCGCGAACGGCGTCTTCGGCGTGGCCTTGGCGATCGGGACCACCTTGTCGTCGGTGGGCACCTTGTCGCCGAAGCCAATCTGCCGACGGCCGATACGCGCTTCGATGATTTTCTCCAGCCCGTCGAACGCCCCGCCGCAAATGAACAGGATGTCCTTCGTGTTGATCTGGATGTACTCCTGCTGCGGATGCTTGCGCCCGCCCTGCGGCGGCACACTGGCCACCGTGCCTTCCAGGATCTTGAGCAGCGCCTGCTGCACCCCCTCACCGGAGACGTCACGCGTGATGGACGGGTTCTCCGACTTGCGGGCGATCTTGTCGATTTCGTCGATGTACACGATGCCGCGCTCGCACTCGGCGACATTAAAGTCGCCAGCCTGCAGCAGCCGCACCAGAATGTTCTCGACGTCTTCCCCCACGTAGCCCGCTTCGGTCAGCGTGGTGGCGTCAGCGATCGTGAACGGGACGTCCAGGATGCGCGCCAGCGTCTGCGCCAGCAACGTCTTCCCCACGCCCGTCGGGCCCATCAGGAGGATGTTGCTCTTGTCGAGCTCCACATCATCTTCGCGGGCGGAGCCGGCGGCGTTGATGCGCTTGTAGTGATTGTAGACCGCGACCGACAGCGCCTTCTTGGCCTGGTCCTGCCCGATCACATACTGGTCGAGGATGCCCTTGATCTCCCGCGGCGACGGAACCTGGGTGATGGCATCAGCCACCTCCCGTTCTTCGTCCTCCGCGAGAATCTCGTTACACAGCGCGATGCACTCATTGCAGATATAGACCGAGGGGCCGGAAATGAATTTCCGCACCGCATCCTTGGACTTTCCGCAAAACGAGCAGCGCAGGTGCTTGTCGTGGGACATGTCGTTCCAATCGGGTAAACGGGGGGCATCGTCGTGACACCGCCCCCTCGTAGTTAACTCTACCCGAGGGTCAGGGTCAAGCGAATTCGGGGGCCAGCCTCCGTGCTGTGCCACCGCCTCCTTCCGCTCTCAGTCTCGGCAGCGCCCCGAAAAGCTTCAGTGGGCCGCCCAAATGCTGGCGGAGCTGTGGTGCGGATCGTAGGCTATGGGATGGCCATCAGCCGGCCGGTCGGGCCGGCGATTGACGCCGTTCCCGAGGATGCTGGTATGTGGCCGTTCAAGCTGTTCCTCATGGTGCACATCGCGTGTGGGGCCGTGGGCCTCGTGCTCTTCTGGATCCCCGTGGTCGGCCGGAAAGGGAGTGCCAACCATCGCAGCTATGGGCGGATCTTCTCGTATCTGATGCTGGTGACCGCCAGCATGGCGCTCGGCATGGGGACGTGCACGATCCTGGACCCCGTGGCGACCCATCCCACGCTCCCCCAGCGACCGGAGTGGATTCAGGGGATCTTCGGCTGGATGATGCTCTATCTCGCGATTCTCACGGTCAGCCTCGTCTGGCATGGGGTCGCCACCATCCGGCATAAAAAGGACCATGGCGCGCATCGCCACTGGGCGAACGTGGGGCTGAACGTGCTGGTGATCCTGACCGCGCTCAACTGCGCGTGGCGGGGGTGGCTCATTGGCGAGCTGCTCATGATGGGGATCGCCGTGGTCGGGGTGGCCTCCGGCCTGACGAACCTCTGGTTCATTTACCAGTCGGCGCCGTCCCGGATTTCGTATCAGCTCGAGCATGTCAAAGCGATCGTGGGCTCGGGGATCTCGGTGTACACCGCCTTCATGGCCTTTGGCTTTGTCCGGCTGAGCCCTTCCGGGGCGCTTAACCCGAAGTTCTGGGCGATTCCGTTGGTGGTGGGGCTGGCGCTCATCATCTGGCATCAAACGAAGATCCGGCTGACCTTCCGGAAGAGCCGAGCGGGGCAGGTGGCCGCCTGATGGGTGATCTCACGCTGTACCGTCCGCCGGCCCCGAAGCCGCGGGCGCCGGTGCCGTCGCTGATGCGGCTGATCTGGCGCCGGGAAAAGGACCTCCTGAGCCTGCTGCCGAACATCGCGTACCGCGAAATGATCACCCCGCTGGGCTCCTCGCGGCGGGGGATTCTGCTGGTCAATG
>JBAXMW010000067.1:0-11954 GCA_037134115.1 Gemmatimonadaceae bacterium
GAAGCTGGCGCTGAAGCTGGCGCTGAAGCTGGCGCTGAAGCTGGCGCTGAAGCTGGCGCTGAAGCAGGCGCCGGAGCTGGCGCTGAAGCAGGCACGGGGGGCACACCGGTGGTCTCGCTCCCAGGGGCCGTGGCACTGCGGGACCAGCGCGGGAATTCCACACGCGTCCCCTCCAGCACCAGAATCAGCTGGGTGTCTGTCTCCGACGTGCCGAAATAGCGTGGCCCATCGAGTTCGAGGGTAAGGCGCACGGTATCTGGGTGAGGCTGCGCCACCTGCACGTTCCGAATCGGGCCACGCACGAGCCCATCATACTGCGGATTCGCAATGCCCAGTTGCGCGCCGACGAGATCGACCACCACGCGTGATTGCGCTGCGAGCGCCTTGGTCCGGAAGCGCACCCCCGGGGACACCGTCACGATGAGCGCCGCGGCACCAGACTTCGCTGGGGCGATCTGCACGCGCGAGACGGTGCCGCGACGCGGGACCGATGCGACCGCCTGTGGCAGCGAGACGCCGACGGTGGCCGGCGCTGCCGACAGTGTGTCTGACGGCAGCAGCAGCCACGCGACTGCAACCGTACTGATCCATCCCTTCATGGCGTCCTCACTTTCGTCGAGTCACTGCTCAGGGGCAGTGTTTCCGTGCGATTGAAGCCGAATTCCTCAATCGTGACCTGTACGGCTTTCGGCTTGATGGCACTCACCCGTAACCGTCCTACCTGTTGCCCCACCCGTACGCGATACTGCCGCTTCGAAAACGCATCCCGCAGGATGGCGACCGACTGCTCGCCGGTCGGATCGAACACGATGACGGTCACGCGCAGATCACTCACCAGCGGACGCACCTCTCGCGAAGTCATCAGCGATCGATAGGGATCGCGTCGCCCACCGCTGTTGTAGCTAAACGTTTCGCGTTGGAGTACCAATTCACGCGGCGTCTGGGGCTGCGCATGAGCGATAGTCACCGGCACACCAAGCGTGGCGATACCCCACAGCAGCCACCGCCACCATCCACCCGCGAACGGCAGCTGACGGCGCGCGATCATGGGGCACCCCCAGGCGACGCAGGAGTCTCAGGGCGTTCGACATAGGTCTGCAGCAGGATCGTGGAGGTCAGCGCCGTCCGCTCACTGTCCTTGGACGATCCCGTGCGCGTCGTTGACGCGACGTTGAGCGCGAAGTGGACGGGCGCCACGATCCGTGCCAGCGACCCGACATTCGCCAGGAAGGCACCGACCTCGTGGTAGCTGCCGGTGATGGTCACGGTATAGCGATACGTATCGTACTGGTCGCCAGCGATCACCGGCTCCGGCGTCACACCACCAAGGTCCAGTCCCGCACGACGGGCCGCCGTGCTGACTTCTTCCAGTAACGCCGGCACTTCGTTGCTCTTCGGCACCAGGCGGCGCATCACCTCGAGCGTCGCCCGATCGGCAGCCGCACGGGCTCGGAGCTCCGGCAGCGCCAGCGTCGCCAATTCGTGCGCCGACGCGGCGTTGGTGCTTTCGAGCGTCGCAATTTGTTCGGCCTCTTCCACCAGGGCGTCTTCCCCATGGCTGTAGGGAAAGAGGAGATAGGCCGCCGCCATGGCAACGACCACAAAGCCGGCAAGGAAGGTGAGCTGATCGCGTTGCGACCGTGGCAAGAGCGCCATAATTACGCCGCCCTCATCGCAGGGGCACCACAAGGCGCGTGGTCTGCAGCCGCGCCGCGCCAGGGGCCTCGTAGCTGGCCGTCAGCTGGAATTGCGTGACCGTCGTCCCATCCACGGCGACCTCTTCTGATTTGGCAAGCGTCACCTGCTGGATGAACGCCGACCCCTCCAACTGCCGCATGAAGAGCGTCAGCGCTTGAATGTCGACCGTCTGTCCAATGATCCGGAACGTGAGCGCCGTCGAGGTGGGCACGGTATCCGCAGGGACCGCAGCACGCGACGCGTTCTTCGTGCCACGCGCGGGCGTCGCGGCGGGCGTCGGCGCGGTGGCCGGTGTCGCCGGGACGCCGCTGGTCTGCTCCATGGAGGTCAGCCACGTGTATGCGGGAAGTGCACGACTGACCTCGTCGAGTACATGTGCCCACGCATACCGGTTGTCGTCGATCGACCGGATGATCTCTAGCTGACGACCAATGGCATCGCGCTCATCATGGAGCCGGCGTCGCGTCCCCAACACCCGCGCATAGCGGTTCGCTTCCCGCTCAGCATTCGCCCGACGCAGCACCAACACGTCCCGACGCTGCTGTTGCTGCAGATGGAGGAGGACCACTGCGGCAATTGCCACCACCGATACGACGGCGGTCCCGACAAACCACGGATACCGGATACTGACCCGCAACCGGGACGCGATCGCGCGCCAGTCGGTCCCGGGCTCTGCGTCGACGGGCTTGACGAGCCCCGGCAACAGGTTCACCTGAATCATCATGCGGCAGCCCCGATCATGCCGCCGCCCGCAGTGCCAAGCCCACGGGCAGCATCAGCAGCGGACCAATCTCCGCTGCGGACACCCCCTGCAGCGCACCGGCCTGCATGGCCACGCGGGCCAAGGGATTGGCCGCCACGACAGTGAGGCGCAAGCGCTCCGCGAGCAATGCGCGCAACCCAGGGACACTCGCACCACCGCCGCAGACGTACACGGTACGCATGGGGGTGAATTGCCGCGAGGAGGTGCTCAGGAACGTGCTGGCCCGTTCGATGCCGATTGCGAGCTCATCGGCCCGCGTGGCGACAATGCCATCGAGCATCGGGGAGCGCTCGGTGCCACGCAGCAGCGCGTCCGACTCCGCAACGGCCAGGCCGTAGTCACGCTGCAGCTCCTCGCGAAGCGGCCGAGTGCCCACGTTGAGATCGCGTGTGAGGATGGGGACCCCATCCTCGAGGATGTTCAGGTTGGTGACTTCGTTCCCAATGTTCAGCAGCGCGACCGTCCCGATCATCGCATCGGGATGGTTGACGGCGAAAGCATTGTGCAGGGCGAAGGCGTCGACGTCGATGACATGCGGCGTGGCCCCGGCGTCCGCCAGCAGCTGCTGCTTCGCGAGCACCAGCTCCCGCTTGGCCGCGACCAGCAGCACCTGCATCTCCGGGCTCACGGCCTCGGGATCGAGAATCTGGAAATCCAGATCGACGGAGTCCATGTCAAAGGGGACATGCTGCTCCGCTTCCCACCGCACCAACTCACGCACCTGCGAGGACTTCACCCGCTCGAGGGTGATTTTCTTGACGATGACATCGCGTCCCCCCACGGCGCCCACGATGTGCGCCTTGCGTACGTCCGTCGTGCTCAGCGCTTGCCGGATCGCGTCAGCGACCATGGCGTAGTCCAGGATCTCGCCATCGACGATCGCCGTGTCCGCGATCGGCGCGAGAATCACGCGCGTGACAATCGGGGCCCCGCCCGTGTGGTCGATAACGACCGCTTTCACGAGACCAGACCCCACATCCACGCCGACCGTCAGCTTCCTGCGACCGAGGAACGCCATGCCACCCTGCGACGTACGAGACGGCACCGATGCGACCCCATCGGGTGCCCGAAAACCAGCCGGACAGGGTTATCCGGCTGGCACGAACCGTTCAATCATCAAACGACCGGGGTACCGCGAGGTAACGCCGTTTCCCGTAATACCTTGTCTCTGGCGGCACATTGCCGCGGTGCCGCCCCCGTAACAGCGGCGGGGCGGAGGCGAGCCGACCGCTCACGGGGTGTTCCAGCTGAAAAAGGGCTCCGGGCGCGGCTGGGCGATGGCCGCCAACGCCCGTCCCACCAGGCAGGGGTTGTAGCGGACGGCGGTCCCGGGACCGAGGAGCGCGTCATGGCCGGCGGGATCGGCGACGAGCAGCTGCCCATGGAGCAGGAGACGCCCTTCCGAGGCGTCCAGCCGACCACGGACGACCAGCAGCCCGTCAAGATGCAGCGTGCCGGTGATGACGAGGTCACCGTCGATGAGCAGGAGGCCTCGGATGTCCGCGTCTCCTGTCAGCGTGGAGACCAGGCCCGGCGCTCCGAGCTGCTGTCCCTGCCAGTGGGGGGCCTCGGGAAGTCGGCCGCCGGAAAGTGCGCGGTGTGCGCGCAGGCGGGTCAGCAGCAGCGGCTGCGCAACCTGGAGCGTGGTCCATGCCTGCCCAAGCTGCGCGGGACTCAGCGCCTGCCGCTCGCCCTGCACGCGCTCACCGTTGCCGGTGATGGCGCGAGCCGCGACGGCCGCTCGACTCGCGGTATCGCGGTGGGCGCCACAGTCATCAGCCGGTTCCGGGTTACTGGCCGGTTGATCACGCCCGTCGATGGCAGCGCCCGCCAGTGTGAGGCCGCCGAGCACCGTGACGGCGGCGGGTAATGGCAAGGCGGGCGGCTGTAACCAGACCACCCGGGCGACGCGTCGGCGCACCGTCCACGGATCTCGGGGATCGCCCGCAGTGGTGGCCGCAGTGCCCCGACGGCGTTCAGCGGAGGCGTCGACCACCGCCATGAGTGGCCCCGTCCGCATGATGCGCTGATGGGTGATCCACCCCTCTGGCCACAGCTGCACGGTGTCGCGGAGGACCCCGATGGGTGTGGCGGCGACACGGTCCGGGGTCCAATCGGCCAGCCCGCGTACGACCGCAGCATCGGCGAGGGTGACTGCCTGCTGCATGTCCCAGCGCAGACGCGTGACGCGGAGCTGCCGCGCGGTGACGGCAAGGAGCGACAACGTGACGCCGGCGACCGCGGTCATGACGACGAGGACCATTGGCAGGATGATCCCGGCCCGTGGCCGGCGGCCGGCGGCGCGAGCAGGACCATCGGCCAAAGCCTTTCCAATGGCCTCGGCGATCATCGCGGCGCCGGTATGGGGTGGCTTCGGAAGGCCACGGCAATGCGCGCTGCGTCCGTGACGCCGCTGATGGCGGCGGTGGTGGCAGTACGGCGAGGGGCCCGCAGCGTGATTTGCATGGCGGCGGGGGCGACCGAGTCACCGCGCCCACCGTTGGCCCAACGAGGCGGCGCGATGACGCCGTTGCGCCAGTCCAGAACGGTCACGCGCATCCCGCCCTCGGATGGGGAGGCGAGGGGACCGGCGACCGGTTGGACGATGTCCCACCCCGAGGGACTGAAGGCGCGTCGTCCGAGGTACCAGAGGCCGTCCGTGGCGCGGTAGAGACTGTAGCGGATCCGGCGCGTGAGTCGCACGGGCGCACCGACGGCCGCGACGCGTGGTGCGTCCGCGGCGGGCGCGAGCTCCAGCCGAACGGCAGGCATGCCGTTGAGCAGCGGTGAGGTCGCGCAGCCGTTGCCTGTCGCCACCGACTGGATGCGGCTGATGGCGGCGACGGGGCGTTCCGATGGGCCGGCGTCGGTCTGTGGCATCACCCAGCGGGTGAGGAGATCCCCGGGCTGCGGCAGTTCGTGCCAGGTTGCCGCCACGGGATTGTCGACCGTCCTGGCGTTCCCCGGTGGATCGGAGGCCACCACGGTCACCGACGAGCGGGTCCCATCCACAGCGCAGATCATGGCGAGTCCGACGAGCGTCTCGAATTCGAGCAGCGTATCACGCCAGGTGATGACCTCGTCCGGACGGAGTCGTTGGAGTTCCGTGCGGAGCGTCAGGGCGGCGGCGTGCAGTTCGCGGGTGGCGCCCACCTGTCCATCGTGTTCGCGCGCGGCGCGCACCGTCGTGAGCAGGACCACGACGGCGACCGTGCTCAGCAGGGCGATCAGCGGGAAGGCCACCAGCAACTCGACCAAGGCGACGCCTCGTCGATGGCCACACGGGGTGTGCCGCCTCATAGCGGGCACCACCACGCCGCTTGCCATGGCAGACGCACGCGGGCCGCATCGGGCGGGGGCGCAAGCGTGCCCACGGGGATGCGCGTCATGGCGAGGGTGGCGGCCCCGTGGGCGACCACCGCCTGATCCAGTGGTTCGTCGTCGCGGGTCATCGTCACGCGCGTGGATACAGCGTCCGACGCAACCGTTGCTTCTTCGTCCGATGCCGCTGGCGCACAGTGGGGGAGCGACCCGCTATCGGAGACCGCCATGACCCGGGCGCTCGCCTGCATCGTCAGCCTGTCGAGCTGTCCGCTCCAGGCGACCATGCGCGCCGAGGACACGAGGAGCAGGCCCAGGCACGCCAGCAGGACGAGGGCGACGAGGCACTCGAGGAGGGCCGACCCGGCACGCTGGTCCGCGGCGCGCGCGCGAGCATGCTCGCGGCAGATGGCGGGGGCAGGACGACCGGAGTGATGCGTGCGCATGGCCACACCATACCGCCGGACGACAGCCGTGCATCACCGAATCATTGCACTCTCGCACAAAATCCCGCGCCGACGACGCGGGGGTGGTGCTGCGGCGTGGTCGCTACGCCGGCGGTGCGGCTTCGATGGGGGTGAAGCCGGTGGCGTGGAGCGGTAACAGGATCACAAACGCGGCGCCGCCCTCTCGGGCGCGCTGCACCCAAATGGTGCCACCGAGCGTGTCGATCGTGCTGGCGACGATCGCGAGCCCGAGCCCCGTGCCCTTGCCCGGTTGCTTCGTACTGAAAAAGGGTTCGAAGATGCGCTCTTCGTCGCCGGCGGCCACACCGCCGCCGGCATCGGCGACAACGATTTGCAGGAACCGCTCGGGGGCATCGCGTCGACCGAGCCATGCGAGCGCGCGTCGGCTGGGGCGATTGGGGAACCGCTCCCGATCGGAATCCGTGCGCCGTTTCTCGGAGGTCTCCCCGAAACCGTCGGCGGTGTTGATCTGGGTACGGAGCACGACCAACCCGTCGGGAGGCATCGCATCCACCGCGTTGAGCAGGAGATTCACGAACACCTGCTCGAGGTCATGTTGCTCGGCGAAAACGAGCGCATTGGGGGCATACAATTCGGTGCGGACCCGGACGCGCTTGAGCACCCCCTGATCACTCAGCAACCGGAGGACATCCCCAATCATCGTGTCCACCACCACGGGGCGCGGCGTCATCCGGCGCGGCCGGGCGTAGTCGAGGAGACCACGGGTGATGCGATCGATTCGCGCGATCTCGCGCTCCAGGGCATCGATCGGCTCCTGTGTGCCCGGGACATGCGTCGTGCGCATGCGGAGCACATGGGCATAGTTCGCAATGGCGGCGGCCGGATTGCCGATCTCGTGGGAGACCCCGGCGGCGAGCCGACCCATGGTCGCGAGTTTCTCCACCCGCAGCCGTTGCTGGTGCGAGGCCAGCAGCTGGTCCGTCATTTGGTTGATGCCGGCCGCCAGCTTGGCGAACTCATAGGTCGGCCCCTCGTCAATCCGGCGGGCCACCTCCCCGGAGGCCACCGCTTCCGTCGCCAGCACGATATCGGCCAGCGGGCGCGCCACGAGTTCACGCACCGTGCGTCGCACGGCAATGATCCATCCCACGGCGACCAGCATCAACACCAGCAGCACCAGGGGCCAACGGGCGGCATCCGGGAGATACTCGGTCAGCCACATGATGGCGATGACCGGGGCCAGCGCCAACAGGCTGACCGTGGCGACGGCGATCGTCAGGCGGCTGTGGATGCGAAGTGCGGCGGAAGGGGGCATGGCAGAGGATGCGCCGTCGCGCCGTTCGATGCAACTGGCGCCGGCTCGGTTGGGTGATCCAGTGGAAACCGCCCCAATGCGACAACGGGCCGGACCCGAAGGTCCAGCCCGTTACAGCACGGCCCCGTGCGGGTCCGTGACCGTGCAGCGTGCGGCGTTTACTGACAGGTCGGGACGCCTTCCGGCTTGCTCACCGCGGTCGCCGCCGTACCCACATACACCGTGCAGGTCTTCGTGGTGTTCACGCTCGTGGCCTGGGCCGACCAGCCGCGCGCATCGCCGCTCAACCGGGTCAGCGTGACGCCCGGCGACGCCGAATCCAGCGGGAACGCCGCATAGGTGCCGTTGTCCGCGAAGAACGACTCCGCAACCGCGATCGACCGCTTCAGATCCGAGCGCATGGCCGAGAGGTAGGCCTTCTCGCGGGTGTCCGCAAACTTCGGGATCGCGACAGCGGCGAGGATACCAATGATGACAACAACGATCAGCAGCTCGACGAGCGTGAAGCCTTTGCGCGAACGGGACATGATGCGATCTCCGGGAAGTTAGGTCGTGCGGGGGGGCGTACAACTGCGTGGGAATGCGGGTATGTCTTGCATGGAGTGGGCCACGCTGGCGACGCAGAGCCAACCGTCGGTGTGACAAGCGTTTGCCATTCCCATGCTGTTCGAAGAGGGGACGCCTGAGGCTCTCGTTTCGCAACAGATCCCGCAGGCTGCGAGAGTCCGCGCCGCTCGTTCGTGACAGCCATGCCATTGCTGTGACGGACGCGTGTGACATCCGTGCCGACAGTGTGATACGTGGCGGTCGTGCGGCGAGGTGCATCGCGTTGAGGCGCCAGCCCTCCCGCAGAACAACCTGTCGCCGTCAGGGGTGATCGTGGGCCATCGATTTCACGCCGGTCGCATGCTTTTCGCGCGGCGCGTCCTTCGGGCCTTGGCCGCCGTGCCAAGCGCCCGCCGAGGCCCTGCGGGTCAGGGTTCGCCGTAGCGCGCGAGCTTCCGATACAGCGTGGACGGATCGATCCCCAGCATCTCGGCGGCCCGCGACTTGTTGCCGCCTTCATTGTGGAGCACCCAGTGGATGTACGCCCGCTCGATGGCCTCGAGCGTCGGTGTGGCTGGCGGGTCACTGGTGATCAACGGCTCGGCGTGGCGGGCCGTGACGCGGGTCGGCAGTGCCTCCGGTGCGATGTCATCATCTGGGGACAGAATGACGGCCCGCTCCAAGGCATGTTCCAGCTCCCGGACATTTCCCGGCCACCCGTACTGACAGAGCAGCGCCAGCGTGTCCTCACGCAGCAGCTTGGCCGCTTCCCCACGCGCCGCGGCACTCCGTGCGAGGAAGGCCTCGGCCAACACGGGAATGTCCTCCACCCGATCACGGAGCGGGGGCAGATGAATCGCGATCACATTGAGGCGATAAAAGAGGTCCGCCCGAAAGCGGCCGCGTTTGATCTCCTCTTCCAAATCGCGATTGGTGGCGGCAATGACCCGCGTATCCACCGTGATCGCCTCCGTGGCCCCGACGGGAATGACTTCCCGCTGCTGTAACGCCCGCAGCAACTTCACCTGCGTGGAGAGCATCGTGTCACCGATCTCGTCCAGAAAGAACGAGCCGTGCTGGGCGGCCGCGAAGAGGCCGGTCTTGTCCTTCACAGCGCCGGTGAAGGCACCCTTCATGTGGCCGAAGAGCTCACTCTCCAATAGCGATTCCGGCAGCGCACCGCAGTTGATGGAGAGAAACGGATGCGCCGCCCGACCGGAATGTGCATGCACATAGCGCGCGATCACTTCCTTGCCGGTCCCGGACTCCCCCGTGATCAGCACCGTGGCATCCGTTGGCGCGACCCGCTCGGCGAGCGCCAGCACCTCCAGCCACCGCGCATGTCCACCAACGGGGCGTGGCGTGGCACGGCGTTCTTGCCGGCGGATTTCCTGCTTCAGCACCGCATTCTCGCGGCGCAAGCGGCGGTGCTCCGCCGCCCGATGGAGGAGCGCGATGAGTTCGTCGTTGCGAAACGGCTTCTGCAGATAGTAGAAGGCCCCGTCATTGACCGCCTGCATCGCCGATTGCAGCGTGGCTTGCGCGGTCATCAGAATGACTGGCAGCTCCGGATCCATCTGGCGGGCGGCGCTGAGCAGTTGGAGGCCGCCGACATCGGGCATGCGCACATCCGTGAGCACGACATCGGGGCGCACACTGGCGAGCAGTTCGATCCCCTGGCGACCGTTCTTCGCCGTGACTGGGAGAAACCCCTCGGTGCGCAGCAGAATCCGGAGCGAGTCCAGAATCCCGGACTCGTCGTCGACCAGAAGGACCGTCGTCGGTCCATGCGACAGGACCGGCGAACCGGTCATGCGGCGGCGATCGTTACGTCGAGATCCGCCACGCCGAGATCCGCCGCGTCAGCGATGGCCACCTGGGGGAACGCCCGGCCGCGCCGAGTGCGGTCCACCGCCACCGCCGGCGACTCCACCGGCAGCAGGACCGTGAAACAGGTCCCCTGCGGCAACGCGTCCACGAGGACCACGCCGCCGTGCGCTTCGACGGCGCGATGCACCACCGGCAACCCTAACCCCGTCCCCCCGGAGCGCCCGGAGACAAAGGGTTCAAACAGCCGACTCCGTAGAGCGATCGGGATCCCTGGTCCATCATCGATCACACGCAGCGCAACCCACGGGACCTCCAGATCGCCAAATGGCCGCGTGGTGGCCGTCTCCGCACTGGATTCCCGCTGCAGCTGGATGCGCACATGCCCAGGCCCGCTGAGCGCCTGCACCGCGTTCAACGCCAAATTGAAGACGGCCCGATAGAGCAGATCCTGATCGCCAGCGATGAGCGGCATGTCCGGCGCCACTTCCACCGACACGACGGCATCCGCGTGACAGTCGGGATGCGCGGCCACGACGCGTGCGGCGTTCCCCACGAGGGCGCCAAGGTCCAACGGCGAGATGTTGGTCACGCGGGCGCGGGCGAGATCGAGGGAGTCGCCGAGCAGACGGCTCAACCGATCGGCTTCGCGCAACACCAAACCATGCAGGATCTGCTCATCATCATCGGCGGGCACGGCCGACTGTTCGCGGCGACGGGCCAACTGCTCCGTGGCGCTGCGAATCGAGGCGAGTGGATTGCGAATTTCATGCGCCAGCGAGGCGCTCAGATCCGCGACCGCCTCGAGCCGCTCGGTCCGGACGTGCAGCGCCTGCAGCCGCTTGCTGTCGGAAATATCCTGGAAGATCGCGGTCGCGCTGTGCCCGGCCTGGTCATCCGGCAAGGCCGCGACCGTCGTGGTCACGCCAATGTCGATAAAATCTTCGCCCCGCGTGATGACGCCTTCCACCCGCGTGGCACGCAGGCCATCGCGGACCGATTGCTCCAGCACCTCCGCCAGCTGGCGCGACGCAATGCGCAGGGGACCGAGGACGGGGGTGCCAAGAAGTCGGCCGAGATCGATGCCCAGCAATTCGCTGGCCGCCGGATTGGCGTAGAGCAGCCGTCCCGACGCATCGACCGTCACGATCCCGGCACGAATCGACCGCAGAATGTCGGCGGCCTCCAATTGGACCTTTGCCAGCCGCGCCGCCAAGGCTTCCTGCCCCACCCCCTGCTGCCGCAGCCGCTGCGCCACCACCCCCGCCCCGATAGCGACCGTGAGGAAGACGCCAGTCTGCACCAGCATCCCCACCATGACGCCGCCCGGACGGAGCCAGAGCCCATCCGCCGCATAGAGCAGGCAGGCGCCGACCGCCACCAGCAGCGTCCCCCGAACACGCAGCAACAGGGCGGCACTGGCGATCGTCAACACATACAGCGCCGCGAACTGCGATCCCCAGCCGCCCGTGATATCGACGATGGCCGTCACGAGCCCAAGATCGATCGCGCACTGCAGGGCGTAGAAGCGCGTGCCGGTCGGCCGCTTCTCAATCGCCTGATGCAGCACCGAGGCCACCGTGGCGATCATCGCCACCGTGAACGCCAGCGTCGCGACCAGGGTGTCCCGAGGTTCAGCCCGGTTCCAGACCACCACGGCGGCCACGAGAATGGCGCAGGAGACGACCAGACGGCTTAACCAGACCCAGCGGACAGTGCGGATCGGGTCCAGCAGGGCAGATTCGGATAGCGGCGGAGTCTTCGTCATTACCAAGAGGTTCGGAACGTCGGTCCACGGACGTGGGCGGGAATCGCATTCTCCCTACCCTGACGAACGACGCCGCACCTCGTTTCTTTTCAGCATGACTGTGGAATTGGCCGGACCCCCGGCGTCGCCCGGGGAGATGCTATCAGGCGTAGGGGCCCGGCTGCTGGTGGTCCTGCTGCTGGTGCTGCTGAACGCCTTCTTTGTCGCCGCCGAGTTCGCGCTGGTCTCCGTCCGCCGGAGCCGGATCGATCAGATGGCGGCCGACGGGGACCGCGCCGCCCACCATGT
>JBAXMW010000068.1:0-11583 GCA_037134115.1 Gemmatimonadaceae bacterium
ACAATGGCTACACCCCGCTCCACCATGCCGCTGCCCGCGGCGACAATGAGATGATCCTCTATCTCGTGAGCAAGGGGGCGGATGTGAAGGCGGTGGCCCGCAACGGCCGCACGACCGTCGACATGGCGAACGGCCCGGTGCAGCGTGTGAGCCCGATCCCGGAAACGATCGCGCTGTTGGAGAAGCTGGGTGCGAAGAACAACCACCGCTGCCTGAGCTGCTAAGCCGGCGAGCAGGTGACCAGATGCACAAAGGGGGGCGCCGGTATCCGGCGCCCCCCTTTGTGCATCCCCCCTGCACCTCCAGGCGGCTTACTTCTTGTCCGCCGCCAGCATCAGGGTGAGATGTTCTTGCACTTGCTGCAGCCCGCCCTCATCGCCGTTCCAGGTGGCGCGACCGTCCGCGTTCTTGTCGAAGCCGGTGAGGAGCTGATCACAGAGCGACACGATCTGCCCCATCAGCTTGGCGGCCGCATCGGCCGTGGTGGCCCCCTGCACCTCCTTCGCCAGCGCCACAATCGCGTCGGCACGCGCCGCCGTGGTCCGGGCCGCTGTCGCGATATGCGTGCTGTGCATCTTCAGCGCCGCCGAGGCCCCGTCCGTCTTTGCCGCCAACTCGATGTGCGTGGCAATGCCGGTCGCGGCCTTCTTCGCGCCAAAGCCCTTCCCCGGCCCGGTCGTGACGATGCTCGGATCCAGCGCGTGGATGATATGGCCGGCGTGCAACTGCAGCGCCTGGAGATTGGTGGGGTTCCGGCTGGCCAGCGTGGCATGCTGCAGCGCCGTCCGTGACTCGAGGATCGCGGCCTGCAAGAGCCCCATGCTATCCGGCGTGGTGAAGAACTTCACCGCCACATGCGCCACATGGACGCTCCCCGGTGCCTCCGGCACCGTGAACGTCGGCAGCGCTTGCGGAGCCGCACCGGCAGCGCCAGCGGCGCCACCTGCACCACCACGCCCACCACCGCCACCCGCCGGCACCGCAGCCGCCTGAATGGGCAGCGGCTGACCGGTGATCTGCGCCACGTCCCGATCAAACTGCGCACGCATCGCGTTGTCGGTGCTGATCAGGAAGCGGCGCACCTCGAAGAGGCTGTCGGTGAAGCCCTTGGCGGCCAGCGCCTCGGTCACCTGCTTCACCAGCTGATCCTTGAGCATCTGCTGGGCCTGCAGCGTCTTGTTACGCGCCTGCGCCATGCGGGAGCCGGCTGAATCGTGGACCAACGAGACGGCGACATGCGCCTCCGCCACCTTGCGGATCTCCGCCGTGGAGAGGGCCATGGGCGTCGCACTCGACGGCGCGGCGGTCGCAGCTTTCGCCGCAGGGGCCGGTGCGCCCTGCGCGACCAGCATGCCGGCGGAACCAGAGGTGCAGAGCACGGCCACCGAGGCCGTCACCCGAACAAGACGTGAGGTAGGCATGAGCAGGATGAGTGAGAGGTCGACCCTTGAATGTGCGCCCCGGGAGTGGAAAAGCGCAAATGCCGAAGCGAATCCTTCTGGCAGCTTTTCCGTCCGTGCTGCAGACTTTTCCATCGGGCTGTCTGGCCCCATGGGTACGCGTCGGGGCTCGCCTTGATGTGCCCGCTCTTCTCACCTCCCGCGGAGATCCTCCATGCGACATATCGCCCCAGATGACCGGCACCCCCGCCGACTGGCACCTGATGAGCAGCGCGCAACCCCACGGGCCGCCCACACGGTCGGCGCGCGCGCGCTCCAGCTGTGCACGGCCCTGCTGCTCTCCGGTGCGCTGTCCGCGCTGTGGCAGCCCCTCGCGGCGCAGACGGCGGGTGGACGTGGCGGGCGCGGCGAGGGACCACCAAGCATGGGCGGCGGATCCTGCGCCGCCAACGCCTATAACTGCCCCGAGGCGGCGAATCCCCTCCCGGCACCCAACACGGTGTGGCTCGAAGAGATGACGTGGATGGATGTACGGGACGCCATGAAAGCCGGAAAGACCACCGTCATCATTCCGACCGGTGGCATCGAACCCAACGGTCCGTGGATCGCGCTGGGCAAACACAATTTTGTCCTGCACGCGAACTGTGAGGCGATTGCGCGGAAGCTCGGCAATGCGCTCTGCGCCCCGATCATCAAGCTGGTACCGGAGGGCGGCCTTGATCCGGCCACCAGTCACATGACCACCCGCGGCACGCTGAGTATGCGCGAAACGACCTTCCGCGCGGTCCTCACCGATGTGGTGCACAGCCTCAAGGTCCATGGCTTCCAAACGATCATTCTGATCGGCGATAGCGGCGGCAATCAGGGGGGCCAGCGCTTTGTCGCCGACTCGCTGACGCAGCTCTGGCAGGGCAGCCCGATCGTGGCGCACGTGCAGGAGTACTACGATTACGCCGGCGTCGCCGCCTACATGAAAGACAAAGGGGTCGCCGACACGAAGGCCGAGGGACTGCACGATGATCCCGTGATCTCCCTCAACATTCTGTATGACGATCCTCGGCAGATTCGCTACGACGAACGGGTGAAGGCCGGCTTGGCCTCCATCAATGGCGTCTCGCTCGCCGATAAGTCGAAGTCGCTCGAACTGGCACGTCAGATTGTGGAGTATCGAGCCACCACAACGGTCGAGGCGATCCGAAAGGCCATCGCCAACAAAGGCACGCTCCCGGCCCCCGCACGCCGCCCACCCGGCCAGTAACCGCGCGCATCATCGCCCCTGACCTCCCCTCTCGGCCCCCGTTCCCATGGACCGTCGTGATTTCATGCGGACCAGCGCCCACGTGGCGCTGGGCGCACCCATCATTCGGCACGCCCATCTCTGGACCGGGGGCATGGATCCGGTCATGCCGTCGTCGACCGAGGGGCTCATCCTCCCTGCCGCCGACCGGATGGCGTGGTGGCGCGAGGCCCGCTTCGGCATGTTCGTCCACTGGGGGCTCTATGCCATTCTCGCCGGGGAATGGGAGGGGAAAACGAATTACGGTGAGTGGATTCGCAACAACGCGAAGATCCCCCTCGACACGTACAACCGGTTGCTCGAGCGGTGGAATCCGCGCGACTTCGACGCGGATGGTCTCGCGCGCATGGCCAAGGCGGCGGGGATGCGCTACCTCGTCATCACCACGAAGCATCATGATGGCTTCGCGCTCTGGCCGTCGGCGCATGGGGACTTCAACGTGGCGCGCACGGGGGTCACCCGCGACATCATGCGCGAAGTGAGTGACGCCTGCCGTCGCCATGGCGTCGTGCCCTGCTGGTACCACTCCATCATGGATTGGCATCATCCGGACTATCTCCCACGCCGTGACTGGGAAGCCGCCAACCGCCCCGCCGCAGGAGCGTCATTCGACCGCTATGTGCAGTTTCTCCACGCGCAGGTCGAAGAACTGCTCACGCACTATGGCGACATCGGCGTGATGTGGTTTGACGGCGAATGGGAATCGACCTGGACCCGTGACCTCGGCGCGGCACTCGCCGTTAAGTGCCGGCATCTGCAGGCGAATGTCATCGTGAACAATCGCGTGGCGCCCAATCGCGCCGGCATGCTCGACGCCAAGGTCGGTGGCATTGGCGACTTCGGGACCCCCGAACAGAACATCCCCGATCGCGGCCTCCCCGGCGTGGACTGGGAAGCCTGCATGACGATGAACCAGAACTGGGGCTACAATCGCGCGGACCGCGACTTCAAGTCCGTGGCCACGCTGGTGGGGATGGTGAGCGACACGGCCTCGAAAGGCGGCAACCTGCTGCTGAATGTCGGCCCGATGGCCTCCGGGGCCCTCCCCACCGAAAGTATCGATCGGCTCCAAGGGCTCGCCTCGTGGATGGCGGTGCATGGGGAGGCCATTCACGGCACCATCGCGTCGCCCTTTGAGGGCGCGCCGTTCCGTGCGACTCGGAAAGCGGTGGGCGACGGCGAAGCGCTCAACGTGTTTCTCCCCCAGTGGCCCGCGTCCCATGAACTGCTGCTCCCCGGGCTCCGCACGGTGCCAACGCAGGCCACACTCTATGGTCAGCGGACCCGGAATCTGCTCCCCGTCCGTGCCGTCGACGCCGGTGTGGTGGTCACCCTGCCGCCGCAGCCCACGGATTCGGTCTGCAGCGTGTTACGCCTGCAGGCGCCGAAGCCGTTTCGGGTCGGTTAAGCGGTCATGAGGCACTGCGCGGCGGCCAGATCGGCGAGCGCCGTGCCAACGGACTTGAAGAGCGTGATCTGCGACGGGTCGGTGCGCCCGGCCCGTTCGCCACGCGACAGCTCTCCCAACTCCGCGACCACATGCTCGCGGGTGATCCGTCCGCGGGCCAAGGGCTGCACCACGTCACCGGCTTCGGCCAGCACCCCACTGTAGCTGTCCACGAGCACGCGGCTCGCGACCACGGCATCGTCATCCACTTCACGCATCGTGGGCGTGAACCCGCCAACACAATCGAGATGCATGCCGGGACGGAGCCACGCGCCCTGCACCAGGGGTTCCTGCGCTGTCGTTGCGCACGACACGATGTCGGCCTCGCGCACCGCCGCCTCAAGCGAACCGGCTACCGCTGCTGGAATCCCCTCGGCGCAGAGCGTCGCGACCAATGCTGCCGCGCGATCACCGTGGCGCCCCCAGACCAGGACGCGGTCGATGGCAGGACGCAGCGCCACATGTGCACGCACCATCCAGGGGGCGAGATGCCCGGTCCCCACCATGAGCAGCGTGCGCGCCGAGTCTGGTGCCGCATACCGGGCGGCGAGCGCCGAGACGGCCGCGGTCCGTCGCACCGTGAGCGCATCGCCGTCGATGACGGCCCGTGGTACCCCCGTGGCGCGATCCATCAACAGATAGGTGGCATTCACCGTCGACGCGCCACGCGCGACAGCGCCCGGAATGACGGTGACAATTTTGGTGCCAATGACGTCAGCATTCCACGCCGGCATCAGCAGCAGCGTGTCACTGGCAGCGAGTGCATGTGCATGGCGCACCGGCACCTGCGCGCCGGCCGCAAAGGCGGCGTCCAACGCAGCGGCCAGCGAGGTCCAGTCCAATGCCGCATGGACCTCGCTGGCGGAGAGTACGCGCACCGGCGCGAACGTCATTCGTCGGCCCGGTGTGATTGGCTTACTTCTTGGTGGTGACAGTCAGGCCGGTGACCATGCCTTCGGTGTTGTGCGCGAAGCGCACCCCGTACATGCCATCGGTCGACTTGAGCTTGCCGGCCGTGACCAGGTCCGCCTTGGCATAGCTGGCGACGACCTTGCCGTTGATGCTGCACTCGACCTTGTCGCCATCGACGGACATCGCGATCGTCTGCTCCACCGGCTCACCCTTCCCCGCGGCCTTGTTCACCGCCGGGTCCATGCCACCACGCGGACCATTCATCTGGAACGGCGTCGGTCCAAAACCACGGACGATGAAGTTGCCGTTGCCGTACGCGGCACAATACAGGTAGCTGCCGTTGGCGGTACCCATGTCATTGCCCGCGATGACGATGCCGTAGGGATGCGGATGCGAGTTCAGGTTCATGTACTTCGCTTCCTTGAACGTCGCCGTGACGGTGTAGTTGCCCTTGAGCGTCGTCTTGCTGTTCCAGTAGGTCGTGGCCGGACCGGTGGTCACGGCAATGTCCTTTCCGGCCGAGGCGAACTTGGCGTCTTCCAGCTTGAGGCCGGCCGCCGCTTCCTTCGGATCAACCACGCCGGACCAGCCAGCGACCGAGATGCCGCCACCGGCCACGGTGCGGGACTTTTCGGTGTCCTGCGCCGAGGCGAGGCGCGGAGCAATGACAAGGGCAGTAAGGGCCAGCAGCGCAGCAGGCGTCCGTGACATGGGTCTCAGGGGCTTATGGGATGGGATAACTGCACCAGCAGCAGAGAAAGATGGGGGCAATCCCCCAGGGGACGCCACTTCTGCCCGGTGTGCGGGGGCCCGCGTTACGTAAGCGATGCTCCCTCGATCTCGGCGGCCTGCATCTGCCGTTGGACCATCTCGGCGTAGGCGCCGCCGGCCGCCATCAGGCTCTCATGGGTGCCGCGTTCGATGATGGCCCCGTTCTCAAAGAGGAGGATGAGATTGGCATTCCGGATCGTGGACAGCCGGTGGGCGATCACAAAGGTGGTGCGCCCCACCAACAGCTCCTCGAGCGCCGCCTGAATCAGCTGCTCACTCTCTGTATCCAGATTGCTGGTCGCTTCGTCCAGGATGAGCATCTGGGGCGCCGCCAGAATCGCCCGGGCAATGGCCAGCCGCTGCTGCTGTCCCCCCGACAACTTCACCCCACGCTCGCCCACGTACGTGTCATAGCCTTCGGGGAGCCGCTCGATAAACTCGTGCGCGTTGGCACGCCGAGCGGCATCGAGGATGGCGGCCTCGGTCGCGTCGGGGCGTGCGTAAGCAATGTTCTCGCGCACCGATCCATCGAAGAGAAAGACGTCCTGCTGGACCAGCCCGAGGAGTTGTCGATAGCTCCGCAGGGTGAAGTCACGGATATCCGTCCCGTTCAGCAGGATGCGCCCACTGGTTGGATCATGAAAACGCGCGATCAGATCGGTGAGGGTGGTTTTCCCGGCACCGCTCCGCCCCACCAGCGCGACCACCGAACCACCGGGAACCGTCACACTGACGTCGTGCAGCACCGGGACCCCCTCACGGTAGGCGAAGCCGATCTGCTCCACGCGGATCTCCTCCACCGTCGTCGGGGCCTTCACCGCCCCCACGCGATCCGGCTTATCCTCGGGCATCGCCAGCACATCGAACACCCGCTCCATCGCCGCCAGCGACCGCTGCAGCTCGGAAAAGGAGTTCACGATGCTCCACACCGGATTGAGCAGCAGGAAGGTGTACCACTGGAAGGCCATGATGTCGCCAA
The DNA here is from genome assembly GCA_037134115.1 of Gemmatimonadaceae bacterium. Classification (GTDB taxonomy): domain Bacteria; phylum Gemmatimonadota; class Gemmatimonadetes; order Gemmatimonadales; family Gemmatimonadaceae; genus Gemmatimonas. Next base: position 6,807 of record JBAXMW010000068.1, read on the forward strand.
TCGACGCGGTCCCGGCGAGGTTGAGTGCGCCGCCAAACCAGACGATGACCACATTGACCATGCCGACCATGAGCCCCCAGGCCGACCAGAGGAACAGCTCACGGCGGCTCGCGAAAAGCTCCTTCCGCAGCACACCGTGGCGGCCGCGCATGTAGGCCAAGAGCTCGGTCCGTTCCCGACCGAACGCCCGTACGACGCGGATCCCTGAAAACGTCTCCCCCACCCGGCCGTCAATCCGTTCGGCATCCTTCCGCACCGACCGATAGATGGGACGAATACGCTTGGCGGAGGCGAAGCTGATATACACGGCGCCGGGGATCAGCGCGATCGCCATCAGCGCGAGACGCCAATTGAGCGAGAGCAAAATCCCGATGGCCACCAAGAGGCGAATCACGGAGAGCGACGGCGACATGATCGCCATCTGCAAGAGCCCCGTCGTCGTGTCGACGTCGCCGGTGAGCCGCGATAGGATGCCCCCCGTCTTCATGTCCCAGAGACGCGGCAGCGGCAGATGCAAAAAGCGCCGGAAGAGCGCGCGGCGCAACGACAGCATGACATGCGTATTCAGCATGCGTTGGCGGTAATCCTTGATCACCCCCAACACATTCGACACGATGATCACCGTCAGGAACGTGGCCCCCGCCAGATGCAGCCGTAGCGCCTTCTCCGCGGTCGTGTACGTGGGGACCAGCAGGACGCGATCGATGATGTAGCGCAGAAAGAGCGGCTCGACCATCTGCAGGCCGGCACCGATGAGGGCCAGCAGGAAGACGGCAACCGCCATGGTCCGATGGGGCCGGAGCCAGCGCAGGTACTCGCGCAAATGCGCGCGCCGCGCGGCGCTCTTCGCCGCGCCTGGGGGACCGCCCGCCTGCCCTTCGCTGTCGAGTTGTTTGGTACGAAAGGCCTCGACGAACTCCTGATACTGCTGCCGGGAGGAGCGCGCCGGCCGGCGCGGCGGTGTATTCACGACTTGGCCGTCGGGCGTGTGCTGAGCAACACCACACCCGCTCCGAGGATCGCCAGCGCCGCAAGCGCCAGGAAGGCCCCCGCATTCGACTGGGTGGCGGTGCGAATGCGACCGATCAGGTCCGGACCAAACTGTCCGCCGAGGTTGCCGATGGAATTAATCCAGGCGATGCCGGCGGCAGCGGCCGACTGCCGCAGGAAGGCGGTGGGAATAGCCCAGAACGTCGCGTAGAACGAGAGCATCCCGCAGGTCACGAGCGTCATCGCCACGAGCGCTGGCACCACGGCATGCCCTGCCACCGCCAGCAACAGCAGGCCGAGCGCCATGGCGAGCAGGGCGATGGCCACATGCCAGCGGCGCTCACCGGTGCGATCGGAATGGGCCCCGACGCGCAACATCACCACGCCGGCGATCCCCCAGGGGATCATCGTCAACAGCCCCACGCGCAGGTAATCGGTCTTCGCGATCCCAAGCTCTTGAATGAGCGTGGGCATCCAGAAGTTCACGCCGTACAGCGACATCGTCCCGGCCAGATAGACCAACGCGAGCGCCCAGACTTTGCCGTTCCGGAAGGCAGCGCTGGCAGAATGTCCGTGCGCCGCGGTCGGCTCCGCGCCGAGCGCATCATTGGCCAATGTGGTGTCCACGATGGCGCGCTGCGCCGGCGTGAGCCACTGCGCCTCAGCGGGCCCCGTGGGCAACCATCGCCATACCATCACGCCGGCGATCACCGAGGGAATCGCTTCCAGCACGAAAAGCCAGCGCCAGCCGGCCCAGCCGCCGGCGCCGTCGAGCGATTGCATGATGAGCCCGGAGAGCGGCGCGCCAATCACATTGGCGGCCGCGATGGCGGTCATGAAAAGCGCCACGGTGCGCGCGCGACGCGCGCGGGGAAACCAATAGGTCAGGTAGAGGATGATGCCGGGAAAGAAACCGGCCTCCGCCACGCCGAGCAGCAGACGCAAGGCATAGAAGCTGAATTCGGTGCGCGGCAGTCCAAACAGACCGGGGAGCGGTCCCCACGGCAATTGCTCGAGCCACGCAAAGGCCGCCGACACGATCCCCCAGGTGATCATGATGCGCGCGATCCACACCCGGGCCCCGATCCGCTCCAGCAACAGATTACTGGGCACTTCGAAGAGGAAATAGCCGAGGAAGAAAATCCCGGCACCGAAGCCATAGACGGCATCAGAGAATTCGAGCGCGGAGGCCATCTGCAACTTGGCAAAGCCCACGTTCACGCGATCGAGGTAGGCCACGATGTAGCAGCCAAAGAGCAACGGCAGCAGGCGGCGGGTCACCGCCTGCCACGTGGCCTGCTCCTCCGGGTTACTTGCCACCCTTGCCAGCCACCCGAACAATCGTGCGATAGATCATGTCTGTGCCCTGCTGCAACGAGGCAATGCTGACCCGCTCGTCGTTGCCATGCATGCGGCTCAGTTCGTCGGCGCTGATGGGATACGGATAGATGCCGTACACCGGCACGCCACGCGAGCGCCAGGCCGCAGCATCTGTTCCGGCTTGAAAGATGTATGGCGTCACTTCGGCGGTTGGCCACTGCACCTTCGATTCGGCGGCCAGCGCCTTGTACAGCTCGGTCTCCGTCGACGAGATCGGGATCGCATCGGCGGCCGACGGGGACGCCAGCTTGATCGTCACGCGCGGATCGTTCACCACCCGCGTCAGCAGGTCGATCATCGCCTGCGGCTTCGTGCCGGGAATCAAGCGCATGTTCACCGTGGCCGACGCCGACCCGGGGATCACATTGGAGCGAAAGCCACCCTGCATGATGACGGGGGCAAAGGTGTTCCGCATGATGGCATGCAGGAGCGGATCCTTCGAGACGATCTTGTCCGCCGCCTTCACCTGCGCCGGCGTCCCCTGCACCAGATCGCGGAGCGCCTTGCTTTCGGCCCCGGTCGTGGTCTTCGCGAGCGTCAGAAAAAACTGCTTGTTCTCGGCCGGCAGCTGTACCGGCGCTTCGAACGCCGAGATCTTGGCGATCGCCTGCCCCAACGAGGCGAGGGGATTGTCCGGCAGCGGCATCGACGAGTGCGTCGACGTCCCCTTGGACGTCAGCGTGATCGCCACCGAGGACTTGTCGGCGGTCGAGATACTGACATACCGCACCTTACCGTCATCATTCTTCATGATCCAGCCGCCCTCATTGAGGGCGAACTCGGCATCCATCGATGCCCAGTGATCCTTGGCGAGCCAGTTGGTGTTGAGCGGCATCCCTTCTTCATCGGCTTCCGCCATGAAGATGATGTCCCGGGCTAACGGCACTTTCTGTTCTGCAATGCGAAGCAGCGCGGCCACAAAGACCGCCATGCCGCCCTTGAAGTCCACCGCGCCACGGCCGTAGACGTGGCCATCCTTGATGAGCCCCGCGAAGGGATCGACGGTCCACTTCTCGCGCTCGACACCCACGACATCGGCATGCGCGGCGAGCAGGACCGGCTTTTTACTGCCATCCCCCTTGAGGCGCGCAATGAAGTGCACCTTCCCGGGTTCCGGCGTGGGGAACACCTCAATGCTGAAGCCCGCCGCCTTGAGCTTGGGGCCCAGCAGATCGGCGATCCCCTGCGTGGTGCCGGGGGGATTGCTCGTGTTGACCTTGATGATCTCCGACAGCAACGCAGCCGTGGGGTCGACCGCCGCGGACTGTGCCGACAGGGGGACAGCGGCCAGCAGGCCGAGGCCCGCGCCGACGACGGAGAGCCGACGAGCGGCCGCAACAAGGGGGGAGGCAGCAGAGGGGATCATGCCAGAGCTCCGGGGCAGCACAGGAGGGAGGTGAACGAACGCCCCGTGAACCAGCAGGCTCACGGGGCGTTCGGAGAGTTTGGCAGAATCGCCGTTACTTCGCCAGCGCGCGGACCGCGTCGGCGAGCATCCGAACCCGCGGGGCATCCGCGGCACCGGCTGCGTCACCGGCCACCTGACCGGCCAGCGTCGACAAGGCGCTCTTCTGGGCGTCGCCAGACAGCTTCTGCGCCCGGTCGAGCTCCTTCATGATGGCCGTCGTGCGCGCCGCCGCCAGACCGTTTCCGCGGGCCAGCTGATCGACATACGCCTTCGCCAGGCTGAAGCTCGCCGGCCATACCAGCTTCGGCTGCTCCTGCGCATTGAAGTACTCGAATTTCACGGTCTTCGCCGCGTCGATCTCGTTCTGTGACAGGAAGGCGCTCGGAGTCAGCGCCCACACATCGAGGCCGCGGGAGATTTCCGAGCCGTAGATGTAGCCGTTATACCAGTAGGCCGACCAGACGCCGCCATTCGCCAGCTTCGTGCTGTCAATCGGACCGCGGTCGAAGTAGGCGATTTCGCGCGGATGCGACGGGTCCGTCCATTCGAAGACGGTGATGCCGCCCTGATAGAAGGACTGGATCATGATTTCGCGCCCCGGAATCGGGATCAGCGAGCCGTTGTGCGCCACGCAATTTTCCTGCGCCGTCTGCGGGGCCGGCATCTTGTAGTAGCTCTTAAAGGTGAGCGTACTGCCCGTAAGGGTGAAGATGGCATCCGCGCCCCATTCCATCTTGTCCGTGCTGCGGCACCGCGGGGCCGTCCCGCCGCCCCACTCATCGCTGAAGAGCACCTTGCTGCCATCATTGCTGAAGGTGGCCGAGTGCCAGAAGGACATGTTGGAGTCCGCCACGGCCCCGATGCGCTTCGGGTTCGCAACATCCTTGATGTCGAGCAGGAGGCCGTAGCCACCGCACGCACCGCCCGCGAGCCCCACGGCCGGGTACGCCGTGATGTCATGGCACTGCGTGGGGCCGCGCCCCGTGCCCGGCGCCGGAG
>JBAXMW010000069.1:0-11463 GCA_037134115.1 Gemmatimonadaceae bacterium
GCGTTAACCGCCGGCTTTACAGAGCGCTGCCAGTCCGACATCCGCCAGCGACCCCTTGAGGGCGGGGCCGAAGCCGGGTTTTCCCGGCACATCATGGCGGGTGACCTTTTTGAAGGCCGCGTCGGTGTAGAACCACCGCTCCTTCGTGGCACTGGTCTGCTTCGCGCAGTCGAACATGGCGACCGATTTCAGGGCGACGTAGTCACCGGTCGGCGCCTTGATTGGCGGCGCGAGGGCGACGCGCAGGGTGGCCGTGACGATGCCGTTGGCGCGGGAGACGGACTTCGTCTCGAGATAGACCGGCGTGCCGGCGGAGGTCTTCCCAATCTCCTTGAGCACCTGCGCCTGAGCAGGCCGCGGCGCGAGGAGCGCGCCGGCGAGCAGCAGCGTCGGGAACAGCGTCCGGAACAGCGTCCGGAACAGCGTCCGGAACAGCGTCCGGGGCATCAGAAGAACCACCGCTTGAGCCCCACGCGATCGGGGCGGTCCACCTGCGCAAGGCGCCAGTAGAGCACGAAGCCGGAGATGGTGAGGGCGAGCAGGGCGAGCCCCCAGAACATGGCGCCGACCAGTCCGCCGTCGCCAAAGACCTCCCCGCTGTGAATGCGGTTGAGGATCGACTTGTCGGAGTAGTCGTCGACGTGCAGGAACTTGCCGGTGTTCGCGTCGAAGAGGAGCCGCTGATGTTCGCCACCGGTCGGCTTGCCGGTGTAGACGGTGATCGTGGGCGCCTGCCCCTTGAGCTCAATGGTCACCTTGTCGACCGGGGCGCCGGGGGAGTGCTGCGCCGCCGCCGTCATCGCCAGGTTGAGCGCCGGCGCCCACTGCGCGACAGGGGTGTCGGTGTGCACGCTGCTCACGACGGTGCGGGCGGCCTCGCGGGCCGCTTCGTCCTCCCCAAAGAACTCAGTGGCGGCGAGGATCACACCGGTGAGCGAGGCATAGGCCATGAACAGGGCGGCAGGGGCGCCGATCCAACGGTGCCATTTGCGCCAGAAGGCAGGGGTGGGCATGGCGGGGCGGAGAGATAGGGGAAAAGGGGCGACACCGCCCCGAACGGGAGGCCGGGACTCCGGTGTCGCGAAACTCCCGCTATCTTACGGGTATCAACAGAACCCGACAATGATGGAGGAGCACATGGGTATCTCATACGGCGTGCTGAACGCACCGGTGCGGACCGGGGCGGAACGCGCCACGCTGGTTCGTCGCACGTATCTGCTGGTGCTCGCTGGCGTCGTCACCACGATCCTCGGCTGCCTCTGGGCGTTATCGCAGCCGTCGCTCATGGTGATGGTCGCGCGGCATCCGTTCCTGACCTTTTTCGCCTCCTTCGCGCCGCTCATGGGTGCGCAGGCGTTCCGTCGGCAGTTCCCGCTCAATATCGGCCTGACGATCGTCTTCACGCTGATCATGGGCGTCAGCATCTCGCCCCTGATTGCCGTGATGGAGCAGCGCCAGCCCGGGGTGACCGGACAGGCGGCGCTGCTGACGCTCAGCTCTTTCGGGGTGCTCACGGCCTATGCGTTCATCTCGCGCCGCGACTTCTCGGCGTGGGGGAGCTTCTTTGTGGTCGGGCTCTGGGTGCTGATCGCGACATCGCTGCTCAACATGTTCTTCCAGAACGCGACGGCGTCGCTCTGGATCGCTGGCGCGACGGTGCTCGTCTTCAGCGGCATGCTCGTGTACGACACCTGGCGGATCCGGAACCAGTACGGCCCTGAGGATTATGTCCTCGCGGCGGTGCAGATCTATCTCGATCTGCTGAATCTGTTCATGGCGATCCTGCGCCTGCTGGGCGGCGGCCGTCGCGACTGAGTCGTGACGACGACGGCGCACCGCGCGGACTGATCATGCGGAAGCTTTTTCTGTACGCCGCGGCGACGGGCTTCTTTGTCTACGAGCAGGTGGCCTGGTCGCGTTGGATCGCGGCGCATGGCAGCGCGTCGGCGGGGCTCACGCATGCGTGGGCCGCGTTGCGCTCCGATCCCATGTTGTTCATGGCGTGGAACGACATGGGGATCTTCACCGTCCTCGTGCTGATCTGGCTGGCGCGTGATCTGCGCGCCAGCGGGCGTTCCATCTGGTGGTGGCCCGCGACGCTGATCCTGGGATCGCCGCCGCTGCTGGTGTACCTGGCGCGGAATCCGGGGGCGATGAAACCCGCTCGGGGCTTAGTCGGTTTTGAACGGCGAGACTCGACGGAGTGATGAGGAGGCAGTAACAGACGAGTCCTAAGTCTTAAGACTTACCACTCGTTGGTGACTGCTTCCTGTGTACACTCCGCCGAGTGCCAGCCACCTAGGACTCACTCCGGTCCCTCCGTCGAGTCTTTCGGAACCGCACCTGACCGGTCGTTCCGGCGTTCGAATCTCTTTGTCTCCCCGTGCCGCAGCACCGTGAACCGCTCGGCGGGGAGTCCGCGCTCCGCCACCGCCGCCGCGAGTGCCCGCGGTGGTTCGTCGAGCGATTCATCCGAGAGCGGGAAGGTCCCCCAGTGGATGCCGATCGCTTCGGCGGCCCCCACATCCAGCATCACCTGGACCGCTTCGGTTGGATCGATATGCTGCCGCGCCATGAACCAGCGCGGGGCATAGGCGCCGATGCCGATCGCGGCGCAATCGAAGCCGCCAAAGCGTGCGCCAATTTCGCGCGGCTCGTGGGAGTAGCCGAGGTCACCGGAGAACCAGAACCGGAAGCTCGGGTGCACCATCGCCCAGCTCCCCCACGGTGTGTCGTTCCGACGAAGCGCCGAGCGGCTGCTCCAGTGCTGCACCGGGAGAAAGTGGAAGGCCAGATCGCCGTCGGGGGTGGGGCGTGTCCACTGCCCATGCCACGGGATGCCATGGACGGTGCGTGCGGCGCCTTGGGTGATCACGCCCGGCACGTTGCGCGCAAACCACGCATCGAGCCCCTCGGGCACCACGAACATCGGGGGACCGCCCGGCTGCTGCTGCAGTCGGCGCACCGATGGCCGGTCGAGGTGATCGAAGTGATTGTGCGAGATCAGCACCACGTGAATGTGCGGCAGCTGGTCCGGGGTGAGCCCGGGGGGCTGATGCCGCTTGGGGCCGGCAAAGGCGACCGGTGACACACGGCGGCTGAAGACCGGGTCGACGAGGATGTTGACGCCGGCGATCTGCACCAGCAGCGAGGCGTGTCCAATCCAGGTGACCGTGGGATCCCGGTGGTCGGCATGGAGCAGTGCCAGATCCGGTGGCACCGGGGTGAGCGACGCCTGGGGCGGCCGGGGGAGGCGCTGACGGATGCGCTGGAGCGTCCAGCGCAGGACGCCTTGCCCATCGATCTCCACGCCGGTCGCGTTGCGGTACGGGGCTGACATAGGGCGAAAGATAGCAGTGCCGTTGCTTGACGTTTGGCGGTCTCGGCGCGTACGTCAATTGACGCAGTGGACTCCCCGCCTTCGGCCTGAATATGTCTGTCGCCTCCGCCCGCTCCCGTATCGTTTTCCGCGTGCTTGCGCTCTCAGCTGCCTGTCTCGTGGCGGCGTGCGGCAAGACCCTTGGCACGTTGACCGAGCAGGCGATGGACGGGTGCATGGCGGTCCGGAATCCCCAGTTCAAGGCTGGACAGGGGGCGACGGCGCTCGAGACCCCGCTCCCAGACTCCATCCGGACGGCGGCCGGGAAGCTCGCCTATGCGCGTGCCTTCGTGAACTTCGAGCGCATCACGGAAATCGCCGGCGATCAGGCCACCCTCGTCTGCGCGCTGGAGCTCGCGTCATTTTACAAGAACGGTGATGTCGCCGTGCTGCTCTACAAGTACGCGCGGCATCCGGATGCGGGGGTCGCCATGAGCGCCCGCCGCCTGCTCAAAACGCAGGATCCGCTTCCGGCGGCCTATCTGCGCGCCGCCGGCGTCCCGGAGCTCCCCGCCGATCAGTCGGCGCCGGCTCCCTCATCGGCACCCGCACCCGCACCCGCACCCGCGTCTTCGCCGGAACCGGCACCAGCCGCCCCCGCCGTGCGCGCCGCACTGCCGCCGCGGTAACGCCGCAGCCAGTCGTCGCTCCACGACGCAAAGCGCCCCTCGGCCAGCGTCTCACGCGCGTGGCGCATCAGTTCGAGCAGGAAGGTCACGTTGTGGAGCGCCAGCAACCGCGGCCCGAGCGGTTCATCGGCGGCAAAGAGATGCCGCAGATACGCGCGATCGTAGTCGGTGCACGCCGCGCACGGGCAGCTGTCATCGAGCGGTGACCGATCGAGCCGGTGCGTCCCCTTGAGCACCTGCAGGGTGCCATCGCGCGTGAAGGCGGTGCCATGGCGTCCCATGCGGGTTGGCGCCACGCAGTCAAAGAGATCGATGCCGCGGCGCACCGCTTCCACGAGATCATCCGGGAAGCCCACGCCCATGAGGTAACGCGGCCGATCGCGCGGCAACTCCGGCTCGCACACGGCGAGCGTGTCGTAGAGGTCGTGCTTGGCCTCCCCCACTGAGAGCCCGCCCACGGCAATCCCCACCCAGTCGCCGCTGTCGAGAATGCCGCGCACGGAGGCACGACGGAGCTCTGGATAAATCCCGCCCTGCACAATGGGGAAGAGCGCCTGGCGCGGCGCCTCCCGTTCGTCATCACCGGCATCGGGGAGTGGCGGCGTTCCATGCGGCAACGGCACCGCGCTCAGCGGTGCGCGTCCGTCGCGGGTGAGCCGCTCAAACTCCGTACGACACCGTTCGAGCCAGCGGAGACTCCGTGACATCGCCGCTTGTGTCGTAGCGGCATCACTCCCCCCCGCCACCAACTCATCGAGCTGCATGATGACGTCGGCCCCCAGATTGCGCTCAATCTGCATGACGCGCTCGGGGGTGTAGTCGTGCGTCGATCCGTCGAAGGTGCTGCGAAACGTGACCCCCGCTTCGCTCACCGTGCGATAGCGCGACAGCGAAAAGACCTGAAAGCCACCGGAGTCGGTGAGCATCGGGCCATCCCAGCGTGCGAAGGCGTGCAGCCCACCAAGGGCCCGCACCATGCCATCACCGGGGCGCAAATACAGATGGTACGCATTGCTGAGCACCATGCGGGCCCCCATGGCGCCCACATCGCGCATGGTGAGGCCGCGAATCGCCGCATGGGTCCCCACCGGCATGAAGGCCGGTGTCTCCACGACGCCATGCGGCGTGGTGAACCAGCCGCGTCGAGCGGCACCGGCCTGCGCCCCTTCCGGTGACGCGTCCGTCCGAAAGGCGAACGGCGCGCCCGACTCAGACGCGCCGTTTGTGGAGGTCATCGCGGCGTTCCGAGCGGCGCTCCGATCAGTGTCCAACGGCTCCCGCATCCCGATCACGCGGATCCGGCGCGCCCATCCGATGGCCCGTGCGCGTGTCGATCATGATGGAGTGGGCGGTCCCCTGCTGCGCTCCAACGACCACCTTGTGCCCCATCGCCGTCAGCGCCTGCACCGTGCTCTCCGGCACGCCATTGCGTTCAATGGTGACGGTATTGGGGAGCCACTGATGATGCATGCGTGGCGCATTCACCGCCTCTTGAATGGGCATGCCGAAGGCCATCACGTTGAGCGCGACCTGCAGCACGGTGTTGATGATCGTGCGTCCGCCCGGGCTCCCAATCACGGCGACCAGCTTGCCATCCTTGGTGATGATCGATGGCGTCATGCTGGAGACCATGCGCTTGCCGGGACGGGCCAGGTTGGGCGCCGTGCCGATCAGCCCCGTGCTGTCGGTGAGGCCAGGCTTCCCGTTGAAGTCGCCCATCTCGTTGTTGAGCAGGAAGCCCGCGCCACTCACCACCGCGCCCAGTCCGTAGCCCGCCTCCAGCGTGTACGTGACCGATACGGCCATACCGTTGCGATCGACCACCGAATAGTGCGTGGTCTCAAGGCTCTCATGCCCGTCGGCGACCTGCGCCGGCATCGACGGCGACGCCTTATCCATCGCAATGCCGTCGCGCAGCGTCTTCGCGTACGCCTTGTCCGTGAGTCGGCTCACGGGCACCTCCACAAAGTCCGGATCCCCGAGGAACTTCGCCCGATCGAGAAACGCGCGACGCATGCTCTCGGTGAGGAGATGCAAATACTTCGGCGAGTTGTGGCCGGCCGCCTTGAGGTCGTACCCCTCCAGGATGTTCAGCATTTCCAGCATCGCCACACCACCGGAACTCGGCGGCGGCATGGAGATCACCTCATAGCCTTTGAACGTGCCCTTCACCGGGGCGCGCTCCACCGCCTGATAGTCGGCCAGATCCTTCGCCGAGATCACGCCACCGCCACGCTGCATTTCGGCCACAATCAACTTCGACGTTTCCCCGGCGTAAAAGCCGTCGCGCCCCTGATCGCGAATCCGTCCGAGCGTCTTCGCGAGATCGGGGAGCGTCATGTGCTCGCCGGCCGCATAGGGCGTCCCATTCTTCGAGTAGGCGGCCACGGTGGCGGGATACTGCTTGAGCCGCTGCACCGCGCTCGACAACGACGACGCCAGTCCGGTGGGGACATCAAAGCCATCGCGCGCGAGGGCCACGGCGGGATCGACGATCGTGGACCACTTGGCCTGGCCGTACTTCTGATGCACCAGCGCAAAGCCCGCCACCGTCCCGGGGACGCCCACCGACAGATGGGTCCGATGATGCTTGGTGGCCGAATAGGCCCCGTTCGCTTCGGTGAACATCTCCGGTGTGGCCGCCGCCGGCGCCTTCTCGCGGAAGTCCACCGTGGTCGCGCGCCCGTCGGGGAAGCGAATGACCATGAAGCCACCGCCGCCAATGTTGCCGGCCGTCGGATAGGTGACGGCCAGCGCAAAGCCCGTCGCGACGGCGGCGTCTACCGCATTGCCACCGGCGGCGAGGACGCGGGCCCCGGCTTCACTGGCAATGGCACTCGCCGAGACGACCATGCCGTTGGCCGCATCGGCACCACGCACGATGGCCGTTGACGCCGGACGCGCCGTGGCGCTGGTGGAGCTGGACGACGCTGGCGCACAACCGACGCCGAGCAGAGAAACGAGGAGCAGCGCGCCCTGTGGGACGCGCGACCACCGCATGGACGAACGCGGGAGGGACATAATGATCACCGACAAAGAGAGAAACCGACCTCGCCGCCTTCGCAGCGAGTGAACACCCATACGACGCACACCGGTACGGAACGACGACTAGCGCAGTCGCGCGGCCGCGGCATCCGCTCGCGCCTGCGACGCGGTGCTATCGGCCCACAGCGTGCGCGTCACCGACAGCAGCGCATAGCCGCTCACCGCGAGTACACCCGTGAGGATCCACGCCGTGGACCACCGCGATGGATCGCCGGGAGCATACAGGAAATTGCCGATCGCAAAGAGTGACGACCAGATCACGAGGCACCCCGAAATCCACCCCACAAAGGCGGCACCCACGCGATTCTCCTGCGCGATCTCGGCGTCGGAAATGCCTGCGTCGGCACGCCACGTCGTCCACCCCGGACCGGCCGGCTTCACCTTCTGCACAAAGGCGAGCAGCGTGGCGCGATCGGTGGTCGGCCCCACAAAGGCCGTGATCAGCCACGCCAGCGTGGTGATCCCCACCTGCACAATGGTGGTGGTCGCAAAATCGGCGCCGGGCATGAGCTTCGGCACCACGAGCGAGGTGATCAACGACATCACCATCGCGACGATTTCACACCACGCTGAGACGCGCCACCAGAACCAGCGCGCGATGTACAGCAGCCCGGTGCCCGCACCAATCGAGAGGAGCACCTGGAACGCTTGCTGTGCGGAGCTCATCCCCAGACTGAGCAACGCGGCCACGATATACAGGACGACGGTGGAGACGCGGCCCACATTCACATAGTGCGCCTCCGACGCATCGGTCTTCACGAACCGACGGTAGAAGTCGTGCACCAGATACGACGAGCCCCAATTGAGATGCGTGAGGATCGTGGACGAATTCGCCGCCAGCAGCCCGCCAATCATGAGTCCCACGAAGCCCACCGGCAGGAACTTGAGCATCGCGGGGAACGCCGAGTCATGGCCAATGAGCGTGGCATCGGCGCCGGGGAAGGCGGCCTGAATCGACGCGAGGTCTGGATAGACAATGATCGAGCAGAGCGCCGTGATGATCCACGGCCACGGGCGCAGGACGTAGTGCGCGATGTTGAAGAAGAGCGTGCCGCCCAGCGAGTCCTTTTCCGACTTGGAGGCGAGCATCCGCTGCGCGATGTACGAGCCGCCGCCCGGTTCCGCCCCGGGATACCAATTGGCCCACCAGCTGATGGCAATCGGCATGATGAAAATCATGAGCGCGAGCTCCGACATGCTGAAGTTCGGCAGCATATCCAGCAGCGGCTGACCGGCGCCATCCTTGACCGACATCACCGGCTGCGCATTCGCCCCGGTCCCCTGATTCACCTGCAGCGCCGACAGCTTCCCGACGAGGAGCTTGAGGCCGGTCCAGCCACTCGCCTCGCCACCGAGACGGCGGCCGACTTCCACGAGGGAGAACCAGGCGGCGGCAAAGACCGCGGTCATCTTGATGAAGAACTGAATCATGTCGATGACGAGCACGCCCCAGAGCCCGGAGTGTGCTGCAAAGACGACATTGAGCACGCCACAGATGGCGATCGTTTGCCACGCAGTGAGGCCGAAGAGGATGTTGGCGATCTTGCACGCCGCCAGCGTCACCATCCCCATGATGAAGCAATTGAAAAAGAGCCCCAGGTAAATCGCGCGAAAGCCGCGCACCATGGAGGCGGAGCGCCCGGAGTAGCGGAGTTCGTAGAACTCGAGGTCGGTGAGCACCCCCGACCGGCGCCAGAGGCGCGCAAAGAAAAAGACCGTGGCGAGTCCGGTGAGCACGAAGGCCCACCATTGCCAGTTGCCGGCCACGCCGTAGCGGCGGACCTGTTCGGTGACCCAGTTCGGCGTATCGGAGGAGAAGGTCGTCGCCACCATCGACAACCCCGCGAGCCACCACGGTACCGAGCGGCCGGAGCCAAAGAACTCCTGCGTGCTCGACGACGATCGTTTGGCGAGAAAGAGCGCCGGAACGAAGCAGACCAAAATGGACGCGGCGGCGATGAGCCAGTCGATCCAGGTTATGTGCATGAGCGTCGTGGCGAAGCGGTGGGAGAGGCCGAGGTCGCGGTCGATACCGAGGCCTATGGTGAGGCCGCGCGTCGGCGAGCGACTCCGAGTATCGCCCCCGCCGCAACGCCACGCCACCCCGGGACGAACGCGGTCAGCGTGGGGTGGAGGGGCCGGGCTCGATCCAGCGGGCGAGGGTCGTCGCACCGCCGTGGCGGACGAGCCAGGCCAGGGCCAGCGTCCGCGTCAGCCGGCCGGCTAAAAGGGCGGCGGTGAACGCCGGAAAGGGGACGCCGATCATCCCCGAGGCGATGCTCGTGAGCTTCGTGGAGAGGGGGCTGAGGGTACTCGCAAAGATTGCGAGCGCTCCATAACGCCCCAGCATCTGTTGGTAGTTGGCCAGTTCGGCGGGGGTGAGCCCCATCCAGGCGGCGAGCGGTCCTTCGAGCCAGCTCCGGGCAAAGGCGCCCACGCCGAAGAGGAAGACGCTCCCCAGCAGCGTCCCGGCGGTGGCAATCAGGGCCAACCCATAGGCTCGACGCGGGCGGGCGAGCGCAAGCGGCAGGAAGAAGACATCGGCGAGCCCCGGGAAGACGCACCCCTGCAGCAGCCCCCAGGCAAAAACGACACTCCCCGCCCAGCCGGCGTCGGCGGCGCGCTGGAGGCGCCGGAAGAGCAGCTGCAGCCGCGAGGGCGAGGGCGCCATAGCTGGAGGCGTCGTCGCCGGGGGTGCGGTCGCCGGGGTTGCGGTCGCCGGGGGCGCAGTGGGCTCGGTGGACACCCGGTCAATGTACTCCGCCCCGACCCCCGTTGGACCCAATCGCCCTCTTCCCCCGCTCCGTTTGGCGGGTATAGTCCCGCCCATGCCCCGTCTTCGCCTGAACCGTCTTCGCCTGAACCGATCGGTCGCCTCATCACGCGGCGGCGCCCTCCTGCTGCTCGCCGCCCTCGGCGGCTGCGCCACGGCCACCAGTCGCGCCCGCGCGTCAGGTACCGACTGGCCGTGGACGGTGCCGGCCACGATTGCGGATACCATCCAGACGCAGATCATCGCGCCGGGGGTGCGGTGGCACCATCTGGTGCGGATCGGTGCGCCGGGGCTGATGCGCATCGAGGTGCTCGATGTCGATCTCGCGGCGTGCATCACGCCGCAGGCGCTCAAGGGCGCCCCCACGGCGGTGGGACGCACCACGACCTCGCGATTCCTGGCCAATCTCCCGGCCGCTGACCGGGGGATCGCCACGATCAACGCCGATTTCTTCTCCTTCACCCCGGACGGCGTCCCGGTCAATCTGCTGGTGGCTGACGGGCGCCTGATCAGCGGGCCCGTGGAGCGGCCGGTCTTTGCCATGGACAGTGCGGGGCGGCCGTACATTGGCCGCTTCAGTGCGGCGGGGGCGATCGTGAACCCGCGTGGGGTGCGGGTCCCGATTGGCTCCTGGAACCGTCCCTCGGCGCGCCTCGTGGGACTTGTCGATGCCGCCTGGGGACAGACCCTCGACACCATCGCCCGTCCGGGGGCGCTGCAGCTCATCCCGGTGAGTGGCGGGACCGCCACGGCGAAGCGCTACCGGATTGCCACGCTGCCGTCGTATCACAGTGGCCTCGCCCGTGGCGATACGCTCATGCTGATCCAAAGCGATCGGGCGTCGCTGCTGGTCGGCGACACGGTGCGGGTTGAACCGTCGCTCGCCCCCTTCCTGCCCACGCAGGCCGTCGGGGGGTTCCCGCTGCTGGTCGCCGACAGCGCCTATTCGGCGACGCTCGACAAAGATGGTGCCGTCTCGTTTCGCGACCGGAATCCGCGGTCGGCCATTGGTGTGGGGGCCAAGGGACGCCGATTGCTGCTGGCGGTGATTGATGGGCGGCAGCCGCGCTACAGCATTGGGATGACGACGCGCGAAACGGCGCAGCTGCTGCGCGATCTGGGCGCGCGCGAGGCCATGAATCTCGACGGCGGTGGCTCGTCGGCGCTCGCGGTGCGCGATCCCGCGACCGGGGCCGTCCGCGTGCTCAACAAGCCGTCCGATCCCGTGGAACGCCCCGTGGCCGATGTCCTCGCGCTCACGGGGCGGTGTGCGGCCGCATCACCTGCGGTGAACGGCACGGCGACCGGGCGCTAAGCGCCCGGCGAACTACAGGGCGTCGAGCCCCTCGGTGCCAATCACCGGGGCCCACTCGAGCATTTCATACTGCGCCATGCCGCGCTGCGTGAACGGGTCCGCATCGCGGATGGAGTCCATCGTGGCGACCGGATCCCCACCATCGGGGAGGCGAAGCAGCAGCATCCCGCCATGGCGCGGCTGGAAGGGCCCCGAGGCCAGCAGGATCCCGGCCGCCTTCAGGCTCCGGAGATAGGCGCGGTGATCGTCCACATGCGGGGCGATCTCCTCGAATGGGCGGCGGTAGTGAATGAGCGCAACAGCGTACATGGGACGCAGGGCA
>JBAXMW010000070.1:0-10961 GCA_037134115.1 Gemmatimonadaceae bacterium
TTCCCCCCTGTCCGAGCGCCCCGGACCCGGTATACTTCGGAACCTCACTCTTTCCGATCCATGGGCCGCATTCTCGCTATTGCCAATCAAAAGGGCGGCGTCGGTAAAACGACCACCGCCGTCAATCTCGCCGCCTCGCTCGCGGTCGCTGAAGCGCGCGTCCTCCTCATTGATGCGGACCCGCAGGGGAACGCCTCCAGCGGATGCGGCCTCTCGCGCGAGCAGTTCGCCGCCACCACCTACGAGGTCCTCCTCGGTGATGCCCCGATCGACGAGGGGATCATCCGGGAAGTCCAGTTCCGGCACCTCGATGTCCTCCCCGCCACCCCGGACCTCGCCGGGGCGGAAGTGGAGCTGGTGGATGACCAGGACCGCGTCATGCGGATGCGCACCGTCCTCGAGACGGTCCGCGATCGCTACGACTATATCCTGATCGATTGCCCGCCGTCGCTGACGCTCATCACCCTGAACATGCTCGTCGCGGCCGATGCGCTCCTGATCCCGCTCCAGTGCGAGTACTTCGCCCTCGAGGGGCTCTCGCAGCTCTTGGCCACGGTGCAGCGGGTGCAGGAATCGCTCAACCCGGCGCTCCACGTCGATAGCGTCCTCCTCACGATGTACGACGCGCGACTGAATCTCTCCCGCCAGGTCGCGACCGATGCGCGCGCGCACTTCGGGCCGCTCGTCTTCCAGACGGTGATTCCGCGCAATATCCGCCTCGCCGAAGCCCCAAGCTTCGGGAAGCCGATCGTGGTGTATGACATCGTCTCGGTCGGGGCCCAAGCCTACATGGCCGTCGCCCGCGAACTGCTGGAGCGCGATCGCGCCGTCCGCGCCGCCCTCGCCTCGGAACAGGCTCCCACTCCGCCCGCCGCCGAATGAATCCGCCAGAATCACCGCGCCGGCTGGGTCGTGGCCTTGAGGCTCTCCTCGCCCGCACCGCAACCCCGCCATCAGCAGCGACCCCGTCGGGAGCCACCCCATCGGCCCCGACCAGTGGTGCCGCCTCTGTCGATACCGAACAAACCCCGCAAAGCGCACTGCGGATGATTCCGTTGGCGCAGATCCGCGCCAATCCGTATCAGCCCCGCCAGGAGTTCCGCCCCGAGGAGCTCGCCGACCTGGAAGCCTCCCTCCGCGTCTCGGGACTGCTGCAGCCGATCACCGTCCGCCCCGCCCCCAACGGCAACGGCTACGAACTGATCGCCGGCGAACGCCGCTTCCGCGCCTCGACCCGACTCGGCTGGACCGAGATCCCGGCGATCGTCCGCGAAACGGATGACAAGACGCTCCTCACGCTGGCGATGGTCGAGAACCTCCAGCGGGCTGATCTCGACCCGATGGAAGAGGCCGACGGCTATCACCGCCTGATGGACGAGTTCGCGCTCTCCCAGCAGGAGGTCGCCGACATTGTCGGGAAGGACCGCTCCACCGTCGCCAACGCCCTCCGGCTCCGGCAGCTCCCAGCCGCCGTCCGCCGCCTGCTCCAGGACAAACAGATCAGCGCCGGCCACGCCCGCACCCTCCTGCCGCTCGGCTCGGAACGCGCCATCACCGACCTCGCCCGCGAGATCGTCGCCCAGGGGCTGTCGGTCCGGGACACAGAGCGCCGCGTCCAGGCCGCGCGGACCTCAGCCCCCACCTCCGGGCGGAAGCCGGGGGCGGCGGCGACCAAGCCCGCGGGCACGCCGGCCGCCGGTGGTGCGACCGCAGAAATCCGACGCCTCGAAGAACTGCTTCGGAAGAAGCTCCAGACCGGCGTCTCGATCCGGCTCAACGGCAAAGACAAAGGTGAGGTCGCGATCCAGTTTTTCTCCAACGATGACCTCGAGCGCGTCCTGGAGACCCTTGGCGTTCGCATCGATTAATGAATCATCACCGCGACATATATGAGCCAGAACAGCAGCATTTTTCGCCAATTCCGTCGTCACGCGTCGATCGCGATGGTTGGACTCCTCGCCGCCTGCGGCGGGAAGGACGCCAAGCCGGCCGACGGGGCCGCGCCGGGGGCCAAGACCCTCAAGGTCGCCCTCCTCACCCCGGGGCCGGTCTCCGATCAGGCCTGGAATGGCGGCGCCTACAACGGACTCCTCGCCCTCCGCGACTCCCTGGGGGCCCAGATCTCCCATATCCAGACCAAGACCCCCGCCGAGTTCGAAGAGAATTTCCGGCAGTACGGCGCGCAGGGGTATGACTTGGTGATCGGCCATGGCTTCGAGTTCGGCGACGCGGCGCTCAAGGTCGCCCCCGAATTCCCGAAGTCCATCTATATGGTGACGACGCGCCCGATCTCCGGCGCCAATGTCACCGGCGTCACCTTCGCCTTCGATGAAGGGGCGTATCAGGCCGGGATCATCGCCGGCGCCACCACGCGCACCAATACGGTCGGGGTGATTGGCGGGACCGAGATCCCCACGGTGAAGTCCGGATTCCTCGCCTTCGAGGCCGGTGCGAAGTCGGTGAACCCGAAGGTCCAGGTGCTGACGTCGTACGTCGGCAACTGGGATGATGTGAGCGCCGGAAAGGAACAGGCGCTGGCGCAGATCGGCCGAGGCGCTGATGTCATCTTCCAGAATGCCGACGCCGCCGGGCTGGGGATCTTCCAGGCTGCGCGCGAGAAGAAGGTGTTGGTCTTCGGCGCCAACGCCGATCAGAATAGCGTCGCCCCTGATGTCGTCCTCGCCAGCGTCGTCATCGATCTCCCCAAGGCCTTTCTGGTCGTGGGCCGCGCGGTGCAGCAGGGGAATTTCACCGGCCACGTCTTCGCCTTTGGCGTGAAGGACGATGTGATCCGGTTGGTGATCAATCCGGCCCTCGCCGCGAAGATCCCCGCCACGGCACTGGCGGCCTCCGACTCTGCCGCCGCGAAGATGCGCGCGGGCACCTTTCATGCCCTCGATACCCCGGCCCCGCGCTGACCATGCACGTCTCTGACCTCCCCACCGCCGTGGTGCCACTCGCCGACGTTGTCTCGGCGCTGGATACGGAACTGCGCACCGCGGAGATCCCGGATTATCCGGGGGCCGTGAACGGGCTGCAGGTGGGGAATGATGGACGGGTCACGCACGTGGCGGTGGCGGTCGATGCATCAATGGCCGCCGTCACCGAAGCGGCCGTGCTGAAAGCCGATCTGCTGATTGTGCACCATGGGCTCTTCTGGGGCGGGGTGCAGCCGTTGGTGGGGACCGCGTATCACAAGCACCGCGCGCTCCTCAACAACAACATCGCGGTCTACAGCTCGCATCTCCCGCTCGATGCGCATGCCACCCTCGGCAACAATGTGCGCCTCGCCCACGCGCTGGGGCTCACGCCGTCAGGCGGCTTTGCGCGCCACAAGACCTTCGATGTGGGAGTGTCCGGCGAGAGCACCGTGGCCGCGCATACGCTCATCGAACGCACGCAAGCCTACGCCGCCCGCTACGGCGGCACCGTGCGCACGTCCATCTCCGTGCATGAGCGCATCGTCCGGAAGTGGGGGCTCTGTACCGGCGGCGGCGCGTCGACAGAGACGCTGCGCGAAGCGCGGGAGCGTGGCCTCGATACGCTGATCGTGGGCGAAGGGCCGCATCACACCACCGTCGAGGCGCAGGAGCAGGATCTGCTCGTGATCTATGCCGGGCACTACGCGACGGAGACGCTGGGTGTGCAGGCGCTGGGCGCATGGGTCGAGGAGCGCTTCGGCGTGCCGTGGAGCTTCCTGCACCTCCCCACGGGGTCGTGACCGTCGACCAGGCGCAGGCGTTCACAGACGCGACAACACTCGCGCTGACGGGGATCACGCATCGCTTCGGATCCGTCGTCGCGCTGGACGATGTCAGCCTGACGGTCCGCGCCGGCACGGTACATGCCCTCCTCGGCGAGAACGGGGCCGGGAAGAGCACCCTTATGCGCGTGGCCTTCGGGATGCTCACGCCGCAGACGGGAACGATCGCTGTGCGCGGAACAGCGCAGCGCATGACGTCACCGGCCACCGCGCTCTCGCTCGGCATTGGCATGGTGCATCAGCATTTCACGCTCGTCCCCGGAATGACCGTCGCGGAAAATGTCGCGCTCGGTGGACATGGTCGCTTTGATCCCCTCGCTGCGGCGGCGAAGGTGCGTGCGGTTGGGGCGACGGCAGGGCTGACGCTCGATCCGCAGGCGGTGGTGCAGACGTTGCCCATTGGCGCGCAGCAGCGGTGCGAGATTGTGAAGGCGCTCGCGCGTGAGGTCTCGGTGTTGATCCTCGACGAGCCCACCGCGGTGTTGGCCCCGCAGGAAGCGGCCGAGCTGCTGCAGTGGATGCGTCGCTTTGCCGATGCGGGGCATGCCGTGGTCCTGATCACGCATAAGCTGCGCGATGCGCTCGCGATAGCCGACGACGTCACCGTGTTGCGACGCGGACGCGTGGTGTACACCGGTGCCGCAGCAGCGACCACGCAGGACCAGCTCCGGATCGCGATGGTGGGGAACGCGGGGGCCGATGTCGTCGCGGAAACCGTTGGCGCGGAGTTGGTCGGCGCCGAGTCGGGCGGCGCCACGTCGGTGCGCGACACGTCGGTGAACGAGCCGACGGTGCATGAGCCCGCGGTGCTCGCCCTGCATCAGGTGTCCGTGCGCGATGCGCGCGGCGCGGTGCGGCTGCGGGAGGTGTCGCTGTCGGTCGCGCGGGGGGAGCTGGTTGGGATCGCGGCGGTGGAGGGGTCTGGGCAGCATGAGCTGCTGCGACTGCTCGCGGGGCGGCTTGCCCCCACGACGGGGCGGGTGACGCGCCCCGAGCAGGTGGGCTTTGTGCCGGAAGACCGACATCGCGATGCGCTGCTCCTCGATGCGCCGCTCGACGAGAATGTCGCGTTGCGCGGCGCGGGCGCGCGCCGAGGACGGATGCCGTGGCGGATGCTGCGCGCGGCGACGGCAGCGATCCTCTCGGCTCGTGATGTGCGGGCGTCCGGACCCGGGGCGCCGGCGCGGTCGCTGTCGGGGGGGAATCAGCAGAAGCTGGTCCTCGGACGGGAGCTGGCCGATCGGCCGGCGGCGGTGATCGTGGAGAACCCGTCGCGTGGGCTCGACTTTCAGGCCACGGCGGCGGTGCATGCCGCGCTGCGCGAGGCGCGGGATGCCGGGGCGGCGGTGGTGCTGTATTCGAGCGATCTCGATGAAGTGCTGCAGTTGGCGGACCGGGTCGTGGTGCTCTTTGACGGGCGGCTGGTCGCCAGCGGGAATGACCGCGAGGCGGTCGGGCGTGCGATGCTGGGGGCGACATGATGCGTTCGGCCACGAACTGGTTGACGAGTGCGCTCCTCTTTCTGGCGGCTGCCGTGGGGGTGCTGTCGTTGCTGCTGCTGGTGACCGGGCATCCCCCGGCTCCGGCGCTGGCGGCGTTGGTGCGTGGCTCGGTGGGGTCGGGGTATGCGCTGTCGACGACGGTGGTGCGGGCGATTCCGCTCGCGCTGTCTGGGTTGGCGGTGGCGCTCGCCTTTCGGGCGGGGCTCCTCAACATTGGCGCCGAAGGGCAGCTCCTCATGGGGGCCTGCGCGGCGACGGCGATGGGGGGCGTGATCGCGACGCTGATGGGCGGGTCGACAGGAAGTGACCTGGCGGGAGGCTCGCGGGTGGTCGCGTTGCTGCTGATCCTGATCGCGTCGGCTCTGGCCGGTGCGGCATGGGCCGGGATCGCGGCGGTGCTCCGCCGCCGCTTTGGGGTGCTCGAGGTGATCAGCACGATCATGCTCAACTTCATCGCGCTGTCGATCACCGGGTGGCTGGTGCGGGGTCCGCTGCAGGAACCGGCGCGCATCAATCCGCAGTCGGCGTCGTTGCCGCAGGGGTTGCAGCTGCCGGTGCTGCTCCCGGGGACGCGGATTCATGCGGGGGTGCTCCTGGCGGTGGGGCTGGCGTTGGCGCTCTGGTGGTGGCTGCGCGACCGGGCCAGTGGCTTCCGGTTGCGGGCGGTGGGGGGCAATCCCTTCGCCGCGGCGAGTGCCGGACAGATTGCCGTGGCCCGCACGACGCTCATGGCCTTTCTGTTGAGCGGGGCGCTGGCCGGCGTGGCCGGCGGGGTGGAGCTGACCGGCGTGACCTTCGCGCTCTACGAGAATTTCTCGCCGGGGTATGGCTACACCGCGATCGCCGTCGCGCTGCTGGCGCGTCTCAGTCCGGTGGGGGTGCTGGGGACGGCGCTCCTCTTTGGCGCCCTCGAGGCCGGGGCGAGTGCGATGCAGCGGGATGCGATGGTGCCGAGTGTGGTGGTGTCGGTGGTGGAGGCGTCGCTGATTTTGTTGGTGGTGGCGGCTGACCGGTGGCGGTCGCGCGGCGCAGCGGAGGCGGGGGTCTGATGGAGCTGGTCGCCGGCTTTCTGGAATCGACGATGCGCTACGCGGCGCCGCTTTGCTGTGCGGCGCTCGGGGAGTGTGTCAGTGAACGCGCCGGGGTCACCAACATTGGGCTTGAGGGCTCGATCATTGCGGGGGCGCTGGGTGCGACGATCGTGGCCGGGGCGGCGGGGACCGGGGCGGGGTTCGCGGCCGGGATCGCCGCGGGGGTGGTGATTGCGGCGATCTTCGCGGTGTTCACGGTGTGGCTGCGGGCCGACCAGATCATCACGGGGACGGCGATCACCCTGCTCGCGCTGGGGCTCACGGGCACCCTGTATGAGTCGGTGTACGGCACCGGTGGCGTGGCGCTGTCGATTCCCACCATTGGCGCGGTCGCGATTCCGGGGTTGTCGGCGATCCCGGTGATCGGGCATGCGTTCTTTGCGCAGCCGCTGTCGACCTATGCGCTCTATCTGCTGGCACCGGGGTTGGCCTGGTGGCTGACCCGGACCCATGCGGGGCTCGCGCTCCGGGCGATGGGGGAAGCCCCCGAGGCGGCGATCGCGGCGGGGATCCGTCCGCGGCGCACTCAACTGCTGGCGGTCCTCTTTGCCGGCGGGATGGCCGGATTGGCGGGGGCGATTCTCGTGTTGGCGCAGGCCGGGACCTTCGCCGAACGGATGTCGGCGGGGCGCGGCTTCATTGCGATTGCGATTGTGGTGTTGGGGCGGTGGAATCCGTTGGGGGTCGCCGCCGCCGCGCTGCTCTTTGGTGGCGCGAGTGCGCTGCAAACCTTGTTTCAGGCGATGGGCTGGTCCGGGATTCCGTATCAGCTGTTTCTGGCCGTACCGTATCTGCTGACGCTCGTGGTCATGGCCTCCTCCGGCTCTGCCGGCACCAGCCGACCGCAGCGATCCCCGGGGTGATCGCCGGGGTGATCCCCACCGCACGTCCTTCACATCCTTCACGGAAACCGCTCTGCTGATGACCACACGTCCATCCCTTCGTACGACCGCCTTCGGCGTTGCACTCCTGGCCACGGCCGGATTGGTCTCGACGGCTCACGGGCAGGCGGCACCGGCCGATGCCGCGCTCGTGGCGAAAGCGAAAGCCATTCACGCGGCCGTCTTCACCGTCGATACGCACGTCGACATCAATCCCTCCAACTTCACCGCGACCGCGCCGAACTACGCGCAGAAGTTGCCGCGCACGCAGGTGGATCTGGCGAAGATGGAAGAAGGCGGCATGTCCGGCGCCTTCCTGATCGTGTATGTCGGGCAGACGCCGGCGCTCGATTCGACGGGGTATGCGAAGGCCCATGCCTCCGCGATGGCGAAGTTTGAGGCGATTCATCGCCTCACCGAGCAGCTCGCCCCCGATCGCGCGGAGCTTGCGCTGAGCGCAGCCGATGCCCGTCGGATTCAGAAGAGCGGCAAGCGCGCCATCTTCATTGGCATTGAAAACGGCTACCCGATTGGCACCGACCTCGCCAACGTCAAGAAGTTTTATGACCTGGGCGGACGGTACATGTCGCTCGCGCACAACGGCCACAGCCAGCTCTCCGATTCCAACACCGGCGAACGCGATGGCGTCTGGCTGCACAATGGCCTGAGTCCACTGGGACGGCAGGTGATTGCGGAGATGAATCGGCTGGGGATGATGATTGATATCTCGCATCCGTCGAAGGCCTCGATGATGCAGACGCTGCAGCTGACCACGCTGCCGATCATTGCGTCACATTCAGGGGTGCGGGCGCTCTGCAATCACAGCCGCAACCTCGATGACGAACAGCTCGTGGCGCTCGCGAAGAATGGTGGCGTGGCGCAGATGGTCGCCTTCAACAGCTATGTGAAGTGCGATGCGAAGGGGCAACAGTTGCCGGGCGCGAGCCCCGCGACGGTCGCCGATTTCGCGGACCACATTGACTACGCGGTGAAGAAGATGGGGATCGACCACGTGGGGATCTCCAGCGACTTCGATGGCGGCGGCGGGGTGGACGGCTTCCGCAATGCCGGTGAGGCGCTCAATGTGACGATCGAACTCGTCAAGCGCGGCTACACCGAAGAACAGATCCGGAAGATCTGGGGTGGCAATCTGCTGCGCGTCCTTGAAGTGAACGGCAACCACGGCAAGGCCACCAAGTAAGCGCGGTCCGTACGCGCGGTCCGTACGCGCGTTTCGCACGGGCCATGCGGCAACGACGGATATGCTGCCTGTCCGTCGTTGCCGCACCCCCTGATTACTTAAAGCGCATCCCGTTGGGAGCGACTGCGCCCTTCGTAGGAACGAAGCCTGGCTTCGGGCGGGCGCTGTGTTGCGATCCGCTGCTCGGCTTGCCGCTGCCCGTCGACCCGCCCTGTGACCGTGGGCCACGCGCCTCCGACTGATCGCCACGCGACGCACTCGCGCTCGCGCTGGCGCCACGCGTCCCCGGGATCCCGGTTCCGCCATCGCTCCGCATGCTGAGGGCAATGCGACCGCGGGCCAGATCCACGCTCTGCACGGTGACCTTCACCTTCTGGCCGACCTTCACCACCTCGTTGGCATCGCGCACATAGCGATCGGCGAGCTGGCTGACATGCACCAGCCCATCCTGGTGCACGCCAATATCCACGAAGCAGCCGAAGGCCACGATGTTCGTGACGACACCTTCCAACACCATCCCCGGCAACAGATCGCTGGGCTTCTGGATATCGTCGCGGAAGGCGGGCGGCTCGAACGCCGCGCGCGGATCACGCCCCGGCTTCTTGAGTTCCGCCACGATGTCGCGCAACGTCGGCATCCCCACCTCGTCGCTGACATACTGCGCGAGCGGAATCCGCTCCACGAGCGCCTCATCGCCAATCAGCGCCTGCACCGCGACGCCAAGATCGGCCGCCATCCGCTCCACGAGCGCATAGCGCTCCGGATGCACCGCGCTCGCATCGAGCGGATGCGCGCCACCACGCACCCGCAAGAATCCGGCGGCCTGCTCAAAGGCCTTCGCACCGAGGCGCGGCACGGCGCGCAGATCGGCACGCGACGCGATGCCACCCTTGCTGTCACGCAACGTCACGATCGCCTGCGCGAGCCCGGGACCAATGCCGGCCACATAGCCGAGCAACGCCGCCGAGGCGGTGTTCACTTCCACGCCGACCCGATTCACGCAGCTCTCGACGATGTCATCGAGGCGCTGCTTGAGGCGCGTCTGATTGACATCATGCTGATACTGCCCCACCCCAATCGACTTCGGATCGATCTTCACCAGCTCGGCGAGGGGATCCTGCAACCGCCGCGCGATGGAGACCGCGCCGCGGAGTGAAACGTCGAGCTCCGGGAATTCACTGCGCGCGAGATCGGACGCGGAATAGACCGAGGCGCCCGCTTCATTCACGACGACCACCTGCGGCCGCGGCGCATCGAGTTCGCGGAGCGCCGCCTTGATCAGCGTTTCCGTCTCGCGGCTCGCCGTCCCGTTACCAATGGCAATGAGCTCCGGCGTGAAGCGCCCGACCAGCGCACGTACGGCACCGGCGAAGCGATCTTCCTGATGGAGATACAACGTGTCGGTGTGGACCAGCGCGCCGGTGGCGCTCACCACCGCCACCTTCACGCCGGTGCGGAAGCCGGGGTCGAAGCCAATGACGCGCTTCTCACCGGCCGGGGCCGCGAGCAACAGCTGCTCGAGATTCCGTCCGAAAATCGTGATCGCTTCATCATCGGCGCGCGTCTTGAGCTCGAGCCGCAACTCCACTTCAATCGCGGGCGCGAGCAGCCGCTTGTAGGCATCGGTGGCGACGAGCGTGAGCTGCTGCGTCGCGCGACGGGCCCCCATCACTTCCTGGGCCATCTTCCCGGTGATCTCCTCCACCGGCGCTTCGACGCGCCACAACAAATCGCCCTCGGTCTCGCCGCGGCGGATCGCCAGCATGCGATGACTCGGAATGGTGCCCAGCGATTCGGCGAAATCGAAATAGTCTTTGAACTTCGATTCGTCGGAGGCCTTGCCGGTCATCACCTGGCTCTTCACGACCCCCTTCGCGCGCGTGACTTCGCGCACCCAGCCGCGGAGCACGGCATCTTCTGCCACCTGCTCTGCCAGGATATCGCGCGCCCCCTGCAGCGCGGCCTCGGCCGACGGGACTTCGCTCGTCGCGCCCTCAACCTCGGGGAGCACAAACGTGGCCGCCATCGTGAGCGCCGCGGCGTCATCCACGGTGCCCGACCAAAGTGCCTCGGCCAGCGGCCCGAGTCCGCGTTCGCGGGCGATCATCGCGCGGGTGCGACGCTTGGGCTTGAAGGGGAGATAGAGATCCTCAAGCGCCTGCTTGGTGTCAGCAGCGAGAATCGAGCTCTTGAGGGCGTCGTCGAGTTTTCCCTGCTCGTCGATGCTCTTCAGGATCGCTGCGCGACGATCCTCCATCTCCTGCAGATACTCGGCACGGTCGCGCACATCGCGCAGCTGCACCTCGTCGAGTCCGCCGGTGATTTCCTTGCGATACCGGGCAATGAAGGGGAGCGTGGCGCCCTCGGCAAAGAGGGCGAGGGTGCGCTGCACCTGCTGCGGTGCAATGGCGAGTTCCGTGGCCACGCGCTGGAGCAGCGCGGGGGCCATCGAGGCGGCAGTGATCAGATCAGTCATGGGCGCGGAACGTATGGCCCGCGCCGTCAGAATTCCATGACTTGCGC
>JBAXMW010000071.1:0-10726 GCA_037134115.1 Gemmatimonadaceae bacterium
TGCCGCCGGATCCACGCCGCGTCAATCGGCCGATGCACGTGCGGGCGCATTCTGGCGCGCACCAACCACGACACCACGTGCGACTGCCAACTGGGCGATCCGAGCGGTGACAGTGGAAATTCCGGTGGCATACTGAATTCTACGCCCTCGCCGCGGGAAAACGATACCGGCCGCCGAGAAAGGCCGCCTCCGCCGGCTCCGGGGCGGGGATATCTTTTCAGGATGCGCACACCACTCCGCCGTCTTCTCCCGGCCGTCGCGGCCGTCATCACGCTGGCCCTCCCCGGCAACCTCCCCGCCTGGGGCGATGCCGGTCATCGTCTGGTGGGTTTGGCCGCGGCTCAGCGGCTGCCCAACGACATGCCCGCCTTCTTTCGGAACGCGAGCGAACAGCTCTCGTACCTGAATCCCGAGCCGGACCGGTGGAAGGATCGGGCCGAGCGGGCCATGGACCCGGCGCTGGAAGGCGGCAGCTCCCCGGAGCATTACATCGACATGGACCTCGTGGCGCCGAACGTCCTCGCTGGGGCGCTGGCGGCACCGACGCGCTTTGGCTTTGCCGATTCGCTGCGCGCCGGCGGCGCGTCGGCCGGGACGGTGGGCCTGCTTCCGTTTGCGATCCTTGAGCAGACGCAGCGGCTCCGCGAGGATTTCCGGCTCTGGCGCATCGCGCCGGATGCCACGGTGCGCGGGTGGATTGAAGCGCGCATCATCGACGACGCCGGCGTGCTGGGACATTACGTGGCCGACGGCTCCAATCCGCATCACACCACCAAGCACCACAACGGTTGGGTCGGCGACAACCCGAAGGCGTACACCACCGACAACCGGTTCCACTCGCGCTTTGAATCCGCCTATGTCCAGGCCCACATCAAGCTGCCGGACCTGCTGGGCGCCATGAGCGCACCGCCAACCGTCTTCCCGTCGCTCCGGGAGGCGGTGCAGAGCTATTTGCGCACCAGCTTTGGGCAGCTTGACCGCCTGTACGAACTCGACAAGGCGTCGACCTTCCGGCCGGAAACCACCACACCGGAACAGAAGGCGTTCGCGTCGGCCCGGCTCGCCGCCGGCGCCACGATGTTGCGCGACCTCTGGTACACGGCCTGGGTGACGAGCGCCCCGCGCTAAACCGACCGAACCGAACACGCCGCGCGCCGGAGCGATCCCCTCCGGCGCGCGGCGTTGTTGCAGGGGACATCCGCAGGGCGATCAGCTCAACCGGAGGCGGCGCAACCGAAGAGAATTCGCCACCACGCTCACCGAACTGCAGGCCATCGCCGCACTGGCCAACATCGGATTAAGCCGCAGGCCAAAGGCCGGATAGAGCGCCCCGGCGGCGATCGGCAGCATCACCACGTTGTACAGGAACGCCCAGAACAGGTTCTGTCGCATCGTGGCCGTTGTCGCCTGCGAAAGCCGGATGGCATCGCTCACGCGCCGGAGATCCCCCCGCATCAGCACCATGTCGGCCGCCTGCACCGCCACGTCCGTGCCGGTGCCGATCGCCATCCCAACGTCAGCCTGCGCCAGCGCCGGGGCATCGTTGATGCCATCGCCGACCATGGCGACCACGCGCCCGCCGCGCTCCTGCTGAAGCCGCGCGATCTCGGCCACCTTGCCGGCCGGCACCACCTCCGCGACGACCCGACGGATCCCCACCGCCTCGGCCACCGCGTCCGCGGTGCGCCGAGTGTCGCCCGTGAGCATCACCACCTCAATCCCGAGCGCCGTGAGACGCGCCACCGCATCGCGCGCGGACGCCTTCACCGGATCGGCCACCGCGATGAGCGCCACGGGCGCCCCATCGATGGCCACGAACATCGGCGTGTGCGCCTGCACCGCCGCCCGCTCCGCCGCGTCCGCCAAGGGCACCACCGAAAGCCCCGCCTCGTCGAGGCACCGGGCGTTGCCAACCACCACGCGGTGCCCGCGCACCACCCCGGTCGCCCCGCGCCCCGTCAACGACGCGAACTGCTCCGGCGTCGAGATGGTAAGTCCGCGCGTGCGCGCCGCCTGCACAATCGATTCAGCCAGTGGATGCTCACTCACCGATTCGAGCGAGGCAACCAGCCCCAGCATCGTCGCCTCGTCCCATGCCCTTGCCCCCTCGGCCATCGTGATCGCCGTCACGACCGGCTGCCCCTCGGTGACCGTCCCGGTCTTATCCAGGACCACCGTCTGGACCTCACCGGCGCGCTGTAACGTCTCGCCGCCCTTGATGAGGATCCCCGCCTCCGCCCCCCGCCCGGTCGCCACCATGACGGCGGTTGGGACCGCGAGCCCCATCGCGCAGGGACAGGCGATGATCAGCACGGAGACGGCGGCCGCGAAACCGCGGGCCACTGCCGCCTGATCGGCCGCGATCACCCAGATCCCAAAGGTGAGGAGCGCCAGCACCATCACCACGGGAACAAAAACCGCCGACACCTGATCGGCCAGCTGCTGCAGTGGCGCGCGCGATCCCTGCGCGTCGCGCATGAGCTCTACGATCTGCGCCAACACACTGTCGGCGCCAAGCGTCGTCGCTTCCAAACGGAAGGCGCCGGTGCGATTGAGCGTCCCACCAACCACCAGGTCACCGGGCTGCTTCGCCACAGGCAACGATTCCCCCGTGACCATGCTCTCATCGACCGCGCTCTCGCCAGCCACGACCCGACCATCCACGGGCACGCGCTCACCGGGCCGGACACTGATCACGTCGCCGGAGACCACCTGCTCCACCGGAAGATCGAATTCGCGGTCATCGCGCACCACGCGCGCGAGCTTCGGCTGTAAATGCACGAGCGCCCGGAGCGCCGAGGCCGTTCGGGTTTTCGCCCGGGCCTCAAAGGCATTGCCGGTAAGCACGAAGGCAATGATGACGATCACCGCCTCGTAGTACACGTCGGCATCGAGCCCGCGACTGGTGAAGACGTCGGGCGCCACCGTCGCGACCACTGAATACAGAAAGGCCGAACCCGTCCCGACGGCAATCAGCGTATTCATGTCACTGGCGCGATGCCGGAGCGCGGCCCACGCGCGCACGTAGAAGTGGCGACCGGCCCACGCCATGACCGCGAGCGACAACAGCCCCTGCACCCACGTGGGAATCATCAGCGGCATCGCCACCATCAGCAGCGCACCCAACACCCCGCTGACGATAGCTTTGCGACGAAAGCCCTGGAACTCCGCGACGGCCTCGGCTTCGCGGGCTTCCTGCTCCGCAATCGGATTGGCCCCCGGTGGGGCGAGCGCGGCCCCGTAGCCGGTGTCGACAATGGCCGCGACGAGCGCGTCGGGGGTGACGGTGGTCGGGTCGAAGGTGATGGTCGCATCGTGCATCATGAGATTCACGACCGCATCAGTCACCCCGGGCTGCTTTTTCAGGACCCGTTGCACACGCGACGAACAGGCCGCACAGGTCATCCCCGTGACGGGAATGCGCACGCTGCGGGCCGTCATGCTTAGTGCCGGTGGTGGACCGCGACCACGGCGTAGCCGGCGTCTTCGATGACGTCCTGCAACTGTGCCGCGGCCACGACGGCCGGGTCGAAGGTGACTCGGGCCGACCCCACCGCCACGGCCTCCGTGGTCGCGCCCGCTACCGTCGTCAAAGCCTGCTGGACGGCTTTGACACAATGGCCGCAGGACATCCCGCTAATCTCGAGTTCCACCGTCGACATGCTCGCTCCAAGTCCAGGATGAATACACCGTTCCCCGGAAGCTATGGCGCGCTCCGGCGGGAACAAGCCAATCAGCTGGTGGTGCGGGGCTCGAGCAGCGCGCGGATGGCGTCGGTGAGCCCTGCCGCCGTGAACGGCTTGGGGAGAAAGGCGACCAGCGGATCCAGCAGTTGTCGCTGGACCGATTCCGCGTCGGCGTAACCCGACATGAGCAATACCGGCAAACCGGGGCGGCGCGATCGCATGACGTCGGCCAACTCGAGGCCGTTCATGACCGGCATCATGATGTCCGTCAGCAACAGATCCACCCCGTCCGGCATCTCCTCCATGCGACGAAGCCCTTCCGCACCATTGGTCGCGAGCACGAGCCGATACCCGCGGGCTTCAAGGACCCGCTGGACCACGGTACGAACACCAGCCTCGTCATCCACCACCAAGATGCAGTACCGCTTGGCCTCGGGTGCGTCGCCGTCGGCGACGACCGTCATCGTGTGGGGCGAGGGCGCCTCCGGCAGATAGACCGTAAATGTCGCGCCCGCATCCGGCGCACTCTCCACCTGCACCCCACCATGCGACTGCTGCACGATCCCAAACACGGTGGATAAACCGAGGCCGGTCCCAAGACCATCCCCACGCTTGGTGGAGAAGAATGGCTCGAAGATGCGAGGGAGCACGTCCAGCGGGATGCCGACGCCGGTGTCGGCGACCGTGAGGCGGACGTAGGCCCCAGGCTCCACCGTCCCCGACGCCATGCGCCGTGACTGGTAGAGCCGTTCGCGTGTGGCCGTGAGGTGAATCACCCCACCGGTCGTCATCGCATCGCGGGCATTGAGCACGAGGTTCATCACGAGCTGCTCAAGATCCCCCGGATCGACCATCACAGAGGCGCCGCGAAGTTCCTTCCGCATGGCGAGTGTGACCGTCGGTGGCATCAGGCGCTGGAGGACCGGCACAAGCCCCGCCAATGCGGGCGCCACGGCGACGGCCTCCGGACGCACCACCTGCTTTTGTCCAAAGGTCAGGAGGTGGCGGGTCAACACCGTCGCTTGCTGGGCCGCAGTTTGGATCTCCTGCAGTAACGGCGACACCCTCAGGGTCGTCGGCACCCGCTCCATCAACAGATCACTGTTGGTCCGGATCACCGTCAACAGATTGTTGAAGTCGTGGGCCACACCACCCGCGAGATTGCCAATCGCTTCCATTTTCTGCACATGCTGACGCTGCGCGTCACGATGCGCCAGCGCGGCTTCGGCCTGCGCCCGGGTGGGCAGCCCCTCCACCTCGAACCCATCGTCGCGGGATTGCGCGGCGGTCTCGTGCTCCGCCAGCGATCCGCGCAGCTCGAGCTCCGCCGTCACACTCTGCGCCAAGTCGGCGAGCAGCGCGACCTCGGCATCGGTCCACCCCCGCGCCTGCGCATCGATGGCACACAACGTCCCGAGGGTCAACCGCGACGACGTGGTCAACGGGACGCCGAGATACGCCACCACGCCTAAACTCGCAATAGCGGGATGACTGGCATACGTCGGGTGTACACGGATGTCGTCAATCCGCAGCGTCGCCCCCGAGGTGACGACATGCTGACAGAGCGACTCACCCAGCGGCGTACTGCGACAGGTGGCCAGCTCCGCCCCGAGGCCGGTCGCGCCGACGAAGTGCTGCTGCCGGTCGTCGACCAGCGACACCAGCGCGATGGGCACCTGCAACACGCGCGTCACCACGCGGGTCACGGCATCGAAGGAGGCGTGCGGGTACGGCCGATACCGAATCGCGTCCCGCAAGGCTGTGAGCCGGGACGCATCAGACAACGAGACCTTCATTGGACCTGCCATTCCGCGCCGCGCCATCACCACGCCACCGCCCGCACATCGTCGCACGGGCCGAGGAGTGAAAGTGCCATTTCGCTCAGCGGTTAGCAACCGGTGTGCCCCGAGGATTTCGGGATTAGAGTTCGCCGTATGGGGCTCTCACAATATCTCATGCGCTTAGGCTACGGCACGCGCCGGGAGACCACCCGCCTGCTGGCAGAGGGGCGCGTCTGCCGCGCCGATGGCACGCGATTACAGGAGGCGGACGACTGCCCGCAACGGGTCGCGCATGAGGATATCCGCGTGGACGACGCGCCACTCGATCCGCCACCGGGGAGCGTCCTGCTGCTGCATAAGCCCGCGGGGATGGTCTGCTCCACGCGTGATGCGTCCGCGCAGGCGCCGTTGGTCTACGCCCTCCTCCCCGATCGCGTCCTCCACCGCACGCCGGTCCTGGCCACCGTGGGTCGGCTCGATCGGGAGACGTCGGGGCTCCTGCTCCTAACCGATGACGGCGCGCTCAATCATCGCCTCACCTCCCCTCGGCACCACGTCGCCAAACGCTACGTCGTGACGGTGAACGAGCCGGTCCCTGATGAGGCCATCGCTCATTTCGCGAGCGGCACGCTGTTGCTGCAGGGCGAGACCACACCCTGCGCCCCCGCGCCGACGGAACGGGTCACGCCCACGGTCCTGCGGATGACGCTCCACGAGGGACGCTATCACCAAGTGCGACGAATGTGTGCGGCGGTGGGACTCCACGTGACGGCTTTACACCGCGAGGCCTTTGGCCCACTGACGCTGGGGGATGTGGCGCCGGGGCAGTGGCGCCTGCTCACCCGCGACGAACGGGACGCGCTTACCGGATCGCGCTCAGCACCTTGAACCGACGGCCGTCATGCACGGTCCGCACCGTGCCGAACCACTC
This sequence comes from Gemmatimonadaceae bacterium, assembly GCA_037134115.1. Lineage (GTDB taxonomy): Bacteria > Gemmatimonadota > Gemmatimonadetes > Gemmatimonadales > Gemmatimonadaceae > Gemmatimonas. The sequence goes on from JBAXMW010000071.1 coordinate 6,399, forward strand.
CGCCAGCACCCGCTCATACGGCAGCGTCCGGTTCGCGACGAGATAGAGTCGCCCCCCCGGCACCAGAGTGGCCCATGCGTCGGCCATGAACTGCCGGGGCAGATCCAGCGCCGTGGCTTTCCCCACATGAAACGGAGGGTTGGTGAGCACCACATCAAAGCGCTCGTCTCCAGCGGCCTCGGCAATATCACTCGCGCGGACCTCGGCCGCCTGCAGCCCCCCCTCGGCGATCGCCCGCGCGGTGCAACGCACGGCGTCCGCATCGGCGTCGAGCAGGAGCGCGCGACGCGCACCATACGCGGCCACGGCGGTGAGCCCCAGCGCACCGGCCCCGCATCCCACATCGAGCACCGATTCCCCCGGATGCACGACCATCGTGTCCAGCAGGATGCGCGTGGCTTCATCGAGGTGTTCCCAGGAGAAGACCCCAGGCCGCGTGAAGAGCGATACCGTGGTGTGCCCCGTCACGACCGGGAGCGCGTGCATCACCGCCGGATCGAGGAAGGGCGACTGGAACGCGGGCGGGACGACATCGCTCGCCGGCGTCTTCGTCGCGACCACCAGACGGCAGCCGCCATACTGACTGACGACCCGGACCGATCCCGCGAGTGCCTCCAGCGCGCGGGCCGCTGACTTGGCCCCTTCATCATTCGCCCCAGCCACGGCGCAGCGTCCCCCCACCGCGAGCCGCTGCCACGCATCCCACAGCAGCTGGTGCATGGCGAGCTTATCGGTGGGGATTCGAATCGTGGCCGTGTCCACCACCGGTGGCTCCGCGAAGGCCGCACTGCCATGCGCATGCGCGACGTGGGCCGTCTCGCCGAGGATGAGGCCATTGGCCGCCACCGTGCGACGCGCGGCCTCCGCGCCGACCACGGAGCGATCGGCGCACCAGAGGTGACGCGCACCGCCCACAACCGCGGCGACCGCCGAGACGAGCCCCGTGCCACCCCCAAGATGCAAGGCACGCGGACCGGTTTCGGTCGCGACCCACTCCGCCAGCATCTGGGACGGGATGTCCTGACTGCCGTGCGCGAGGGCGCCCGGCTTGGACGCCACGCGAAGCTGCTGAGAGGCCACAACGACTGGCGCGAGATGCCACGTGTGATAGGCGGACACACGGAGGAGAATAGCGGATCCCCCCGCGAACGGGCCACTAACGAACGATTGACGACGGCGCGTGATTATGAGCGGTCTCTATGACGCCCCCACTGCTGCCTTCACTTCGCCTCCTGGGCCCTCCGGGGCTTTTTGACCCGACCGACGGGCGACGCCTCCTCGGTCCGGGAAAACCGTTGGTACTGCTCGCGCGACTGCTCGGGCATCCGGAGGGGGTATCCCGCGACAGTCTGGTCGCGTTGCTCTGGCCGCAGATTGCCGACGAACGCGCGAAAGCGTCGCTCCGGCAGGCGCTCCATTCCTTGCGGCAGCATCTGGGCAGCGAGGCGATCGACAACGTGGGGGCACGCGTGGTGCTGCGGCAGGAGCCCGACTCCGACCGCGCCCGCTTTGTGGCGCGGCTCGCCGACGGCGATGATGTGGCCGCCCTGACCGCGTACACGGGGCCCTTCTTGGCTGACGTCACGGTCCCAGACGCGGCTGATGCCGAGCAATGGATCAGCCTGGAGCGACGGCAGCTCTCGCAACGATTCGCGCAGGCCGCGCACCGGCAGATCCGTCGCCTGCTGGAGCAGGGCGATGTCGCTGGGGCGCTGCCGCTCGCCCTGCAGCTTCGCGATGACGCGCCCGACGACGAGACTGCGTGGAAACCGCTCCTCGCCGTCTTGGACCGGTCGCAGCAGACGTCAGCGCTGCAGGAGGCACTCGGCGCACTCCGCGCCCGTCTCGACGCCGATGCCATGGATGCCCCCGATGCCACGCGCGCCCTGCTGGCGCGCTATGCGACGGTGCTCGAGGCGGCTCCCACGCCGGTGAGTGAACCGGCCTCCCCGTGGCGCGGTCGGTTCGTGGGCCGGGACGCGGAGGTGGGACAGCTGCTCAGTCTCTGGGAGCGGGTCCGCGAGGGCCAGGCAGCGCGAGCGCTCGTGTCGGGGGCCGCCGGTGTTGGCAAATCCCGGTTAATCGAAGAGTTCGTGCGACGCCCGCGCGCCGAACGGGCCACCGTGATCACCGTGCGGGCGCGTCGGCTCGAACGCGACGATGCGTATGCACTGCTGGGCGATGTGGTGCAGGCGCTCACCGCGCTGCCGGGATCACTCGGCATCATGCAAAGCTCGGCGACGGCCTTGGTCTCTCTCGTGCCGGCGCTGATCAAGCAATTCCCTGGGGCCACGTGGCAGGTGGAGCAGGCCGACCACGATCGGCAGCTCATGTTGGCGATGGCGGACCTCATGACCACGCTCGCCGATGAGCGCGCGCTGGTACTCGTGCTCGACGATGTGCATTGGGCCGATGCGGCGTCGGTGGCCGTGCTGGAGCGCGCGGCGGCGCGGCTGGGACGGGGACGTGTCTTGATGCTGGCCGCGGCGCGTCCACGTGCGACGCTGGCGTTTGATGGCTGGCATCGGGTGGAGCTCCGCCCGTTTACCGAGGAGCAACTCCGGACGCTCATGCGCCGCGCCGGGCCGGAGGCGGCAGAAGACCAGTTAGTGCAGCAGATCCATCAGGCTTCCGGCGGTGTGCCGCTCTTCGCCCTGCAAGCGCTCGACGTGTTGGTGGATCAGGGGCTGGTCGTGGTCACCGATGGGCGATGGCACGTCCCGGCGATGGATGCCGCGCTCGCGTTGGTGCGGTCCCACGATCTTCTCGCCATGCGACTCGCCGCGCAGTCCGGGACTGGGATGCGGCTGCTCACCTGCCTCGCCCTCGCGGACGGCCCGGTCCCGCTGCCGGACCTGCATGCCCTCGGGAGCTCACCGGCCGAGGTGGACCGCGCGCTGCATGCCATGGACGAGGCCGGATTTGCTGTGCCGTTGGGTGACGCGACCTGGGGCATCGGTCATGATGTGGTGACCGACATGATGCTCCATCTGGCCGATCCGGCGATGCGCCGCGCCATCACGTTGGAGTTGGCGCAGAGCAACGCCCGCCGCGCCACGTCGGTCGTGGAGCTGCGTCGCGCCGTGCGCCTGTTTCTGGAAGCGAACGCCACCGAGATCATGCTCGACGCCGTGCGGCAGTGGGTCGATCGGGTCCCCGAGGCACCGCGCGGCGCCGCCTTGGCGTCATCGCTGCTGGGCCCGAACGCGCTCCCGGCACTGCATGCGGCGCTCGCGCGTGCCGTGCCGGCTCCGTCCCCCTCGCGGTGGCGGCTCCTGGCGGCGGTGGGGCTGACGCTCGCGGCCTGTGCGGCGGCCGTGCCATGGTGGCTGGTGCAGCCGGCCCGCCTCGTGTTGGTGAACGCGCCATACTACTCCGAGTTCACGAACCAGGCGGTCCCACCCGTCTTCGAAGTGCACAACCGCCGGGGCGCCCTTTCCATGCAACTGGATGGTCAGTCGCTTTCCGCAGAGCTGCTGAGTGGAGCAGACTCCGTCACGGGCGTTACCGCCACCCGCGTCCGTGATGGCACGGTGACGTTGGACTCGCTCCGCGTCTGGGCGCCGCCACCAGGAGTCGTAAGCGGTCCCCTGCGCGTGCGCTTTCGGCTGGCGGGGCTCGCGCCCACCGAGGTGGAGCTCCGTGCCTCCTCGCACAGCGATAGCCTGTGGCTGGAAGCCGGCGTACTCGCCGGGCAAGCACTCGATCGGACGCGCCCGGTCGTGACGATCGCGCCCGGTGACAGTGTGCGCGGGTGGCTGCGGGTGCGGTATACCAGTCCACTCGGGCAGCTCACCATCATGCTCGCGCAGTTCCGCACCTGGGGGGACCTCCGCGCGGACACGATCCCGGTGGCCTCGCTTATTACGCCCGCGCGCAATGCCTGGCTGCAGCATCCAGTGCAGCTGGTCGGCCCATCACGCCCGGGCAACTACTGGCTGGTGTGGACGTTTGGCGCCGAGGCGGATGCCAAGTGGATCACCTCCGGGACCAATTGGCGGTGTGGTGCGCCAGTGTGGGGCGACGGGAATGATCTCGCCACCCTGCCGGACGGGAAGCTCGCGCCGGCGTGGGGGAGCGGCCGGATTCCGGCACGCCGCTATCTCTGCGATCCTGGCGTGCCGCGCGCCTTTGAAGGACAGTCCCTGCTGCCGGCGGTCGCCATCCGGGTGCAGGTGCGGTAGGGAGGCAACGGAGTTGACGATGGATTGACGTGCGGGATGCATGATCGGCTGTCTGCTACGCCACGGCCCTCGTCTCAGGAGTATTGCATGCCAACGCGCCATTGGCAGTCAAATGCGTCCGCCCGTTCCGGCACGCGGTCGGCC
>JBAXMW010000072.1:0-10345 GCA_037134115.1 Gemmatimonadaceae bacterium
GTCGATCGTGGAATGGTTGCGGGGGATCGGCAAGGAGGTATTTGTCGACCTGAAGTTGCACGACATCCCCAACACGGTGCAGGGGGCGGCGCGGAGCGTGGCGCGGCATGGGGCCAGCCTGCTCACGGTGCACGCGTCCGGGGGCTCGGACATGGTCCGGGCGGCGGTGGATGGGGCTGCAGAGGTCTTGCCGACTTGCGGGATCCTGGGGGTGACCATCCTGACGAGTCTGGACGGGGCTGCGGTCGGGATCGCCTGGGGGCGCCCGCCTGTGACGGTGGAGGCCGAGGTGTTGCGCCTGACGGGGCTGCTGGCGGCGGGGGGTGGGGCGGGGATCGTCTGCTCCGGCCACGAGGCGGCTGCGGTGCGCGGGGCCTTTGGCGATCGGGTCGGGCTGCTGATCCCGGGGATCCGGATGGCAGGCGGGGCCGCGCATGACCAGCGCCGGGTGATGACCCCGCGCGCGGCGGCGGAGGCGGGGGCCCGGTGGCTGATCCTGGGGCGGGCGGTGACCGGGGCGGCGGATCCGGCGGCGGCGATGGCCGCGGTCTGGGCGGAGCTGGCCTAACGGGCTCGGGGTGGCCCCCGGTGGCCCCCGATGGGGACCCCCCGCCGGGCGTCCCGGGCGCGACGCTGGGGGGTTGTACCCGGACCGCAGGCGGTCTAAGTTTATGGGCTGCCGGGTGTTTCCGGCATTTCTCGGCCGATCCGCCGGCCACCTTCGCTTTGCGCGTGCGCGGAATCGAACTCGTTCGATGCTTCACGCGCAATGAACACATGGGGAGTCCAGCCGGCCTGCGCGAGCAGGTGCGGGAGACTCCATCGGCGTTGATTCGCCGAGGTGACCCGTGAAAGTTCGTAGCAGCGTGAAGCCGATTTGTGAGCACTGCAAGGTCGTGAAGCGACAGGGCGTGACTCGCATCATCTGCAAGCGCAACCCGAAGCATAAGCAGCGTCAGGGCTAAGGGGAGCGCACAGACTATGGCTCGTATTGCAGGCGTCGATCTCCCGCGTGAGAAGAAGGTTGAGATCGGCCTTACCTACATCTTCGGCATCGGCCGCAAGACCGCACAGCGCATTCTCGAAGCGACCGGCGTGAACGCCGCGCTGCGCGTGCGCGATCTGTCCGATTCGGACGTCAACAAGCTCCGTCAGGAAATTGAGCGTAATCATCGGGTTGAGGGCGCGCTGCGCACCGAAGTCGCGATGAACATCAAGCGCCTGATGGATATCGGCTCGTACCGTGGCACCCGCCATCGTCGTGGCCTCCCCGTGCGCGGGCAGCGTACGCACACGAACGCGCGCACCAAGAAGGGGCCGCGCCGCGCTATCGCGGGCAAGAAGAAGGTGACCAAGTAAGCCATGGCTACCGCGAAGAAATCCAAGCGCGTCGTCGAGGCGGAAGGGATCGCCCACGTCAGCGCCACGTTCAACAACACGACGATCACGATCACCGACGCGCACGGCAACGCCGTGTCGTGGGGCTCCGCCGGCAAGGCGGGCTTCAAGGGATCGAAGAAGTCCACGCCGTTCGCCGCCACGGTGGCGTCCGAGCAGTGCGCGCGCGAAGCGCTCACGCTCGGCGTGCGCCGCGTGCATGTCCGGGTTCAGGGTCCTGGCAGTGGCCGCGAGTCGGCCATTCAGGCCCTCGCCGCTGCCGGTCTCACCGTGAAGTCCATTCGTGACGTCACGCCGATTCCGCACAACGGCTGCCGTCCCCCCAAGCGCCGGAGGGTCTGACCATGGCCCGTTATACCGGTCCTAGCTGCCGCCAGTGCCGCCGCGAAGGCACCAAGCTGTTCCTCAAGGGCACCAAGTGCTTCACCGAGAAGTGCCCGGTCGAACGTCGTCCGTACGCCCCCGGCCAGCATGGCCAGGCGACGGCGCGCCGCAAGAAGGTGTCTGAGTACGCCAAGCAGCTGCGCGAGAAGCAGAAGATCAAGCGCATCTACGGCATCAGTGAAAAGCAGTTCCGCAACACGTTCGAGCGCGTCGCCTCGCAGACCGGTATCGCCGGTCACAACCTGCTGGCGGCCCTCGAAACGCGTCTCGACAATGTCGTGTATCGCATGGGCTTCGCGCCGAGCCGGAAGGCCGCGCGTCAGCTCATCCGGCACCGGCACATCGAGGTGAAGGGGCGGCTGCTCGACATTCCGTCGTATCAGGTCCGTCCGGGTGAGGAAGTGCGCGTGAAGCAGTCGTCGCGCGAGCTCGCCCTGGTCATGGCCGCGATGGAGCAGGCGGCGCGCGGTGCGGCGCCGTCGTGGATCGCGGTCGACAAGGAGTCGTTCAGCGGTCGGGTGCTGGAGAAGCCGGCGCGTACGGCGATCCCGCTCGCGGCGCAGGAACAGCTGGTCGTCGAACTGTACTCGAAGTAAGGCGGGCCCCGGTGGTGGCTGGGTGGCGCGTTCGTCGAACGCCGCCGCCCTGTGCCGCCGGAGGACCACCTGGCTGGTCGGGACCCGAACTCCCGTACGGGTCTGCCGCGCGTTCGGGGCGGGGCAGAACGTCGGTGCATCGCGATGGTGCGCCGTGACCATTCAACACACAGACTCTCTATGGCAACGATCGATCTGAGCGGGCTGGTTCGGCCGCAGCTGGTAGAAGCAACGAAGCGCGAGGACACCCCGAACATCGCCGAGTTCCGGCTGCAGCCGCTGGAACGCGGGTTCGGGCACACGCTGGGCAATGCGATGCGGCGCCTGCTGTTGTCGTCGCTCCGCGGCTCGGCGGTGTGGGCGTTCCGGATTGAAGGGGTGGTGCACGAGCACCAGACCATCGCCGGCGTGGTTGAAGATGTGCACCAGATCATCGGCAACCTGAAGACGCTGACGCTGGCCCTCCCCGAGGAGGTCGAAGCGACCGTCCTGCGCATTCACAAGGCGGGTCCGGGCGCCGTGACGGCGGGTGACATCAATGCCGTCGGGGGCGTGCGGGTCATTGATCCGGCGCATCACCTGTTCACGATTTCCAGCGACCGCGAGTTCAACGTGGAGCTGTACGTGAACAAGGGGCGTGGCTATGTCGACAGCGAGAACCTCCCGATGGATAAGGGGCTCCCGGTGGACGTCGTCCGCATCGATGCGATCTACAACCCGGTGCGTCGTGTGAATTTCACCGTCGCCGAAACCCGCGTGGGACAGCGGACCGACTACGATCGCCTCACGCTGACCGTCGAAACCAACGGCACGATGTCGCCCGAGGAAGCGGTGAGCTACGCGGCCGCGCTGGCCCAGACCCACTTCCAGTATTTTGTGGGCTTCGGCTCCTCTGCCTCGGCGCAGCCGGGTGCGGCCGGAGACGGCGCGAACGCGGACGCGATGCGGTTGTCCGAGCTGTTCCGCACGGCGATCGATGACCTCGAGCTGTCGGTGCGCTCGGTGAACTCGCTCAAGAATTCCAACATCCGTACGCTTGGTGATCTGGTGCGCCAGACTGAGGCGCAGATTCTGCAGGTCAAGAACTTCGGTAAGAAGTCGCTGCAGGAGATCGCCAAGCTGCTCGAAGACCATGGGTTGGCCTTCGGCATGCGCTACGAGGAGACGGCCGATGGCGTCCGGATTCTCGATATGGGCACAGCGCCCAGCCGCGCGGCCGACAACCTGCCCGACGACGAAGACGAGGACTGACCCCATGCGCCACCGCAAGGCTAACCGCCAGCTCCGGCGGACCAGCGAGCAGCGCCTCGCGCTGCTCCGCAACCTCGCCACCTCGCTCATTGAGCAGGGGGCGATCGAAACCACTGAGGCCAAGGCGAAGGAGCTCCGGCCCTTCGTTGAAAAGCTCATCACCAAGGCCCGGACCGGCACGCTCCACGCGCGTCGGCTCGCTGGCAAGCACGTCCAGAAGCGCGAAGCGGCCGACAAGCTGTTCCAGGAAATCGGTCCGCAGTTCGTGTCGCGCCCGGGCGGCTACACGCGCATTCTCAAGACCGGTCACCGCAAGGGTGACGGTGCTGAGATGGCGCGGATCGAACTGATCCTCAGCTGACAGGACGAACCGTCATGGCCATCAATCGCAATCGCTGCTACTGCTGCGACAAGGGCGTCGCCTTTGGCAACAGCGTCTCGCACGCGAACAACAAGACGCGCCGCACCTGGCGGCCGAACCTGCAGGTCGTTCGGACCCTGCAGGACGGCAAGATCATCAAGGTGAAGGCGTGCACCCGGTGCATCGCGGCCGGGAAGATCAAGCGCGCGCCGCGCGGTCAGGTCGCTGCAGCCTGAACCGATCGTCGCCGGCAATCAGCGGGGGGCTCGTGGTTCTCGGGCTCCCCGCTTTGCACATCCGTGAGTGACTGGTTCCTTCCTTACCCAACTGTCGTCCCATGAAAACTGCGCTCATTACCGGGATCACCGGACAGGATGGCTCGTATCTGGCCGAGCATCTGCTCGCCAAAGGATATCACGTCGTTGGTGTCGTGCGGCGGTCCTCCACGACGCCCTATGAGCGCATTGCGCATCTGGTCGACAAAATCGAACTGGTCTCCGCGGATCTGCTCGATCAGACGTCGCTGACCGATGTCGTCCAAGCCACCAAGCCTGCGGAGATTTACAATCTCGCCGCGCAAAGCTTCGTGCAGACCTCGTGGCAGCAGCCCGTGCTTACCGGGGAGTTCACGGCGCTCGGCGTGACGCGGATGCTTGAAGCCATGCGGAAAGCGGCGCCTGAGGCGCGCTTTTATCAGGCCAGCTCGAGCGAGCAGTTCGGCAAGGTGGTGGAAACGCCCCAGCGGGAGTCCACGCCATTCTACCCGCGCTCTCCGTACGGCGTCGCGAAGGTGTATGGCCACTGGATCACCGTGAACTACCGGGAAAGCTTCAACCTGTTTGCGGTCTCGGGGATTCTGTTCAATCATGAATCGCCGCGCCGTGGCCTCGAATTCGTGACGCGCAAGATTACCGATGGCGTCGCCCGCATCAAAATGGGCCTCCAGCGTGACCTGCGGCTCGGGAATCTCGATGCCCGTCGCGACTGGGGCTTTGCCGGGGATTACGTCGACGCCATGTGGCGCATGCTGCAGCAGGACGCGCCCGATGACTTCGTGATTGGCACCGGCGAGACCTACTCCGTGCGCGAGTTCTGCGATGCGGCCTTCAAGGTGGTTGGCCTCGACTATCAGGACTTCGTGGTGCAAGACGAGCGCTTCTTCCGCCCGGCCGAGGTGGATTTGCTCGTGGCTGATCCCTCGCGGGCGAAGGATCTCCTCGGATGGCAGCCGCAGGTTTCGCTGCCGCGCCTCGTGGAAATGATGGTGGAGGCGGATCTCGCGCGTTACGCGGCACAGGCGCGGTGACGGCAGGCGGGATCGCGAGCGGGATCGCTGGCGGGATCGTGGACACCCCGACGCCCATCCGCGCGCTGGTCACGGGCGCTGCCGGATTCGTCGGGCGGTGGTTGTTGCCGGCGTTACAGGCGGAGGGGGTGGCGGTGACCGGGTTGGCGCTCGACACGCCAACGTGGGCGGCCCGTCCCACTCCGGGCGCGGTGCCACCCGTGACCTGGCGGATTGGGGACCTTCGGGACCCGCGCTATGTCGCCGACGTGGTGGCGGGGACTCGGCCGGATTGGGTCATTCATCTGGCGGGGATGTCGCATTTGCCGACGGCCGCCGCCGATCCAGCCGCCGCCTGGGACATCAACGTGACGGCCACGGCGCGGCTCCTCCACGAGCTCGACCGGCTGCGAAGTGGCGGGGGCGCCGATCCCGTCGTGCTGATCATCGGGAGCGCGGAGCAGTACGGGCGCCAGGAGACCGGGGAGACACCGATCACGGAATCCGCCCCGCAGCTGCCGCGGACGGTGTACGCCGCCACGAAGGCGGCGCAGGAGCTCTTGGCCTTCCAATGCGGACGGGCGTCGGGGCTGCGGGTGATCGCGGCCCGGTCCTTCAATCACAGCGGTGGCGGACAGGAGTCCCGGTTTCTCCTGCCGGCGCTGGTGTCGCGCGCGTTGGCGCTGCGAAGCGCACCGGCGGGGACGCCGCTCACGGTGGGGAATACCACGCCGATTCGCGACTTCCTCCATGTAAGTGACGTCGTGGCTGCGTATATTTCCCTGTTACGCGCGGGGACGCCCGGTGAGGCGTACAACGTCGCAAGTGGGGTCGGGCGATCGGTGGCCGAGGTGGTGGCGCATGTCCTGGAACGGACGGGCGTCCCCGCGCCGGTGCATCAGGATCCCGCGTTGGTCCGGCCGGTGGATGTGCCGGCGTTGGTTGGGGATGCACACAAGTTGCAACAGACTACTGGGTGGCGCGCTCGCCGCGCCTTTGACGATATCATCGACGATCTGATCCATGCCGCGACGTACTGACCTGCACCGCATTCTCGTGATCGGCTCCGGGCCGATCGTGATCGGGCAGGCCGCCGAGTTCGACTATTCCGGGACGCAGGCCATCAAGGCGTTGCGTGAGGAAGGTTACGAGGTCGTCCTCGTGAACTCCAATCCGGCGACGATCATGACCGATCCAGAGTTCGCGGATCGGACGTACATCGAGCCGGTCACCCCTGAGTTCGTGGAGAAGGTGATCGCGCGGGAACGTCCCGATGCGGTCCTGCCGACCATGGGCGGCCAGACGGCGCTCAATGTGGCGCTCGCATTGCATGAGCGCGGTGTGCTGGAGAAGTACGGCTGCGAGTTGATCGGCGCGAATGCACGCGCGATCCGCGTTGCGGAAGACCGCAAGCTGTTTGCAGAGGCGATGGCGAAGATCGGCCTCGCCTGTCCCACGGGCCGGACGGTCACCTCGTTCGAAGAGGCGATGACGGCGGTGGGGGAGACGGGCTATCCGGCGATCATCCGGCCGTCGTTCACCCTCGGCGGGACGGGGGGTGGCATCGCGTACTCGCCCGAAGAGTTCGAGACCATTGTGCGCCGCGGCTTGGACCTCTCGCCGGTGCACTCGGTGTTGATCGAGCGGTCGCTGCTGGGGTGGAAGGAGTACGAACTCGAAGTGATGCGCGATCACACGGACAACGTGGTGATCGTCTGCTCCATCGAGAATCTGGATCCGATGGGCGTGCACACGGGTGACTCGATCACCGTGGCCCCGGCGATGACGCTCACCGATCGCGAGTATCAGGTGATGCGCGATGCGGCGATCGCGATCATCCGCGAAATCGGTGTCGATGCCGGTGGGTGCAACATTCAGTTTGCCGTGAATCCGGCCAACGGGGAGCTCATCGTCATTGAGATGAATCCCCGTGTGTCGCGTTCGTCGGCGCTGGCGTCGAAGGCCACGGGTTTCCCGATTGCCCGCATCGGGGCCAAGCTTGCCGTGGGCTACCGGCTTGATGAAGTGCCGAACGATATCACCAAGACCACGCCCGCCAGCTTTGAGCCGGTGCTGGATTACGTGATCGTGAAGTGCCCGCGGTTTGCCTTTGAGAAGTTCGTCACCACCGATCCCGGGCTGACGACGCAGATGAAGTCCGTCGGTGAGTCGATGGCGATCGGCCGCACCTTCAAGGAGGCGTTCCAGAAGGCGCTGCGCGCGCTGGAGACGGGACGCCCTGGCTGGGCGATCGGCGATCGGTTGATCGATGACCGACTCACCGATGACTCCCTCGATGCGCTGCGCACGGCGATTCGGCGGCCGACGCCGGAGCGGATCTTCCAGCTCAAGCGCGCCATGCAGGCGGGGCTCAGCCTCGAGGAAGTGCACACGCTGACCGGTATCGATCCGTGGTTCCTGGCACAGTTGCAGGAACTGTTGGACGCCGAGGCGGCGTATGCCGCGGTGCCAACGGTCGATGCGTCGGTGATGCGCCGCATGAAGCGACTGGGCTTCTCCGATCGCCAGCTCGCGACGCTGCGCGGGGAGACGGAGCAGGCGGTGCGCACGCAGCGCTGGGCGCTGGCGGTGCGGCCGGTCTACAAGATGATCGATACCTGTGCCGGTGAGTTTCCCTCCAGCACGCCGTATCTCTATGGCTGTTACGATGAGGAGACCGAAGCGGAAACGACGGGACGCCAGAAGGTGGTGATCCTGGGCTCGGGGCCGAACCGGATTGGCCAGGGGGTGGAGTTCGACTATTGCTGCGTGCGTGCCGTGTTGGCGCTGCGCGAGCAGGGGTACGAAACCATCATGGTGAATTCGAATCCGGAGACGGTCTCGACCGATTTCGATATTTCGGACAAGCTGTACTTCGAGCCGCTGACGTTCGAAGACGTGCTCGAGATCGTGGAGCGCGAGCAGCCCGTTGGTGTGATTGTGCAGCTGGGTGGCCAGACGCCGCTCAAGTTGACGCGGGCCCTTGAGGCCGCCGGGGTGCGGATTCTCGGGACGTCACCCGATGCGATCGACATTGCGGAAGATCGTCGGCGCTTTGAAGCGCTCGCGCGCTCCCTCGACATTGCGCAGCCGGCGAACGGCACGGCGACCAGTGTGGAGGAGGCGGTGGCGATTGCGGCGCGCATTGGGTTCCCCGTGCTCGTGCGTCCGTCGTACGTGCTGGGGGGACGCGCGATGGAGATCGTGCACGATGAAGCGTCGCTGCGCGAGTACTTCGATCGGGCGGTCCGCGTCAGTGAAGAGCGCCCTGTGCTCGTGGATCGGTTCCTGGAAGACGCGTTTGAAGCCGATGTGGATGCGCTGAGCGACGGCACCAACGTGGTGATTGGCGCCGTCATGGAGCACATCGAGAGCGCCGGGATCCATTCTGGGGATTCGGCGTGCGTGTTGCCGCCGTACCTCATTCCGCCGGCTGCCGTCGCGCAAATGAAGGCGCACACGGTGGCCTTCGCGAAGGCGTTGGGCGTGGTGGGGCTCATCAACGTGCAGTACGCCTACAAGGACGGCGTGGTGTACGTGATTGAAGTCAATCCACGTGCCTCGCGCACGGCGCCGTTCGTCTCCAAGGCGATTGGGGTGTCACTGCCGTCGGTGGCGGCCCGCCTGATGCTCGGGGAAACGCTGGAGCAAATTGGGTTCACGCAGGAAATCATTCCGCCGTTTGTCAGCGTGAAGGAAGCGGTCTTCCCGTTCAACAAATTCCGGGAGTTCGATCCCGTCCTGGGACCGGAAATGCGCTCGACCGGGGAGGTCATGGGGATCGATGTCGATTTCGGATCGGCGTTCCTCAAGTCGCAGCTGGCGGCGGACAATGGATTGCCGAGCGGCGGCGCGGTGTTCCTGACGGTGAATGACTCGGACAAGCCGTCGATGTTGCCCCTGGCGCAGCGCTTTGCGCAGATGGGCTTCCGGTTGTATGCCACGCAGGGCACGGCCGCCTTCCTCGCGGCGGCGGGTATCGCCGTTGAGGCGGTCAACAAGCTGCAGCAGGGGCACCCTCATGGCGTGGATCTGATCCTGAATGGCGAGGTCCAGCTCTTGGTGAATACGCCCATGGGGCAGAGCGCGCATTCGGATGACGAACGACTGCGGCAGGCGGCGATCGCCAATCGCATTCCGTACACCACGACGTTGTCGGCAGCCACGGCCGCGTGCGAGGCCATTGCGGCCCGGCAGTCGCGGGAGATGGGCGTCTGCTCGTTGCAGGAATGGCATGCCCAGTTGGCCGCGTCGACGTCCGGCGTGGCGTGACGATGGGCGCCATGATTGAGGCACCGGGGCAGGGGCATGTCGGGGCGGGGGTCCAGTTGGCCCCCGGCGCACAGGTCCATGAATCCGCGTATGTCGATGATGGCGCCGTGATTGGGGCCAGCAGCCGCGTGTGGCACTTCTGCCATGTGCTTGGGGGGGCCGTGGTTGGCGCTCGTTGCTCGATCGGCCAGAATGTGGTGGTGATGAACAGCGTCCGGATTGGCGACAACGTCAAGATCCAAAACAACGTGTCGGTGTACGAGGGCGTGGAGCTCGAGGATGATGTCTTCTGCGGCCCGTCCATGGTCTTCACCAACGTGTTCAATCCCCGCAGCGCCGTCTCCCGCAAGCACGAGTACCGTCGGACACTCGTGCGCCGTGGAGCCAGCATTGGGGCGAACGCCACGATCGTCTGTGGGGTGACGATCGGCCGCTACGCCTTCATTGGCGCTGGGGCCGTGGTCAATCGCGATGTCCCGGATTTCGCCCTGATGGCGGGCGTCCCGGCGCGTCGGATTGGCTGGATGTCCGAGGCGGGACATCGCTTGCAGGTTGTTGGCCCGTCGCCGGACGATCCGGCGCTTGAAGTCTTGGAGTGCACCGGCACGGGCGCGCGCTATCAGCGCCGCGGTGACCAGGTGCAGCCAGTCCTGGGATCGACCCCCGCATGATGGTGCGGTGCGTCGCGTCCGGGTCGTTTCAATTCTCTTCCACTCTCTGAGCCATGGCCGTCCCTCTTCTTGATCTCAAGGCGCAACACGCCACCATCCGCGACGAGGTGGTGCAGGCGGTAATGGC
>JBAXMW010000073.1:0-10173 GCA_037134115.1 Gemmatimonadaceae bacterium
ATGTCTCGGTTCCGCCTGCCCCCCCGGGTGTTCGCGCTCCTTGCCGCGCGCCCTGCCGCGCTATCTCTTGCCCTCTCCGTTGCCGTGGCCCCGGCCCTGCAGGCCCAAAGTGCGGCCGGTGCGGCCGCCGTCCCGGAAATTCGCTTCGAGACGAAGGTGAACCCGTTCACCATGCCGACCGACCTGCACTTCGGGGAAGTGGTGGGCCTGGCCATGAACTCCAAGCGCCATGTCTTTGTCTTCACACGCACCGGCGAGCGCTCCACGGTCCACGGCGCCACGGCCTCGCAGCTCTTCGAGTTTGACCAGACGGGCAAGTATGTGCGCGAAATCGGCAAGAATCTCTACGGATTCGCCTTCGCCCATACCGTCCGCGTCGACAAGGACGACAACATTTGGGCGACCGACGAAGGGACGAACATGATCGTCAAGTTCAACCCTGCCGGCCGGGTCACGATGGTGCTCGGTCGCCGCGAGGAGGCGGTGGAAACTCCAGCCGCGCTCCCAGCGGGTCAGGAGCCGCGCGCCGGGTGGGGCACCTTCAATCGCCCAGCCGATGTGGCGTGGGATCTCGACGGCAACATCTTCGTGGCCGATGGCTACGGCAATTCCCGCGTCGTCAAAATCGACAAGGACGGTCGCTGGCTGAAGACGTGGGGCTCTCGCGGGAGCGCCCCGGGGCAGTTCAACATCCTGCACACCATTGCGAGCGATGCCAAAGGCAACATCTACATTGGCGATCGCACGAACCGCCGCATTCAGGTCTTCGATCCCAACGGCAACCCGGTCCGCATCATCACCATCGACGTGCCGTACACCAAGGAGCCGAATATCATGAGCGGCGCCGCCCCCGGGAGCGGCGGCAATCCCTTAGCGGTCTCCGGCGCCCCGTGGGCGATCTGCATCACCCCAGGGGCCACGCAACACCTCTACGTCTCCGACGCGGTCCCGGGGCGCATCTACAAGCTGACGCTCGACGGCAAGGTGCTGGGCGTGCTCGGCGAGGCGGGGAAGCAGCCCAAGCAATTCGGTTGGATCCACCAGATCGTCTGCCCCTCCGAAAACGAACTCTGGGTCGCCGAGATCCTGAATTGGCGTGTGCAGAAGCTCACGCTGCATCCCTGACCCTTCCCGTTCTCAGAGCCCATGCGACTCATTCGATTTGGCCCGGCCGGCGCCGAGCGGCCCGGCATTATGGACGATGTTGGACAGCGGCGTGATGCGTCGGCCTTTGGCGAGGACTGGACCGAGCAATTTTTCGAGACCAACGGATTGGACCGCCTCGCGGCGTGGGTCTCCACGCACGGCGACGCGCTTCCGGTGGTGCGTGATCACGAACGATGGGGCGCGTGTATTGCGCGCCCCTCGAAGATCATCTGTGTGGGGCTCAACTATCGGGACCATGCGGCAGAAACCGGTGCCGCCATTCCGACCGAACCCATTCTGTTCGCGAAGTCCACCACGGCACTCGTCGGGCCGTACGATGACCTGCTTATCCCGCCCGGCTCCGAGAAGTGCGACTGGGAAGTGGAGCTGGCCATCATCATGGGGCGTCGCGCCACGCTCGTGCCAGAAGCTGACGCGCTCTCCTACGTGGCCGGCTACGCCCTCCACAATGACTACTCCGAGCGCGCCTACCAGATGGAGCGCGGTGGTCAGTGGATCAAGGGGAAGAGTTGGGACAGCTTTGCACCGCTGGGGCCCTGGCTCGCCACGCGCGAGGAAATTCCCACCCCGGAAGCGCTGCCCCTCTGGCTGGACCTGAATGGCACGCGGATGCAACAGAGCACCACGTCCCAGCTCATCTTCGGTGTGGCCCATCTGGTCAGCTACATCTCGCACTTCATGACGTTGCTCCCTGGTGACATCATTTCCACCGGTACACCGGCTGGCGTGGGGCTTGGCTGTACACCCCCACGCTTTCTCGTCCCCGGTGATGTCGTCGAGCTCTCGGTGGAAGGACTCGGGACCTCGCGTCAGCGCGCGGTAGCATGGGCGGACCGACCGCGCCCCTAAGCACAGGGGGGTGGGCGCACTGCGCAGCCCACCCCCCTGTGGCGGCGCTCCGGACGGCTCCATAGCTTGGGGCATGTCGCTCACCACGAAGGTCCTCATTGCCCTGGTGGCCGGCCTCGGGCTCGGCATCGGGATCGCCACCAGCCAGAACGCCTGGCTCTTGGCCTCGGTGTCGTGGATCGAGCCGCTCGGCACCGTGTTCGTCAATGCGATCCGCATGACGATCATTCCGCTGGTGGTCTCGAGCCTGATCGTCGGCATCACCTCGGCACCGGACGCCCGCACCATTGGCCGCCTCGGTGGCCGCGCGCTGCTATTCATGCTGCTCTCCCTCGGCATTGCGTGCACGTTGGGTGTGGTGGCCTCAGGTCCGGCCTTTTCGCTGCTGACGATTGATCCGGCCGCCGCCGAGGCGTTGCGTGCCAGCGCAAGCGCTGCAGGCGGTGCGGCAGCGGAGAGCGCGAAAAAGCTGCCATCGATGGCGCAGTGGCTGGTCGATCTGGTCCCGAGCAATCCCATCAAGGCCGCGGCCGATGGGGCGATGCTGCCGCTCATCATCTTTTCGATCGCGTTTGGTGTCGCCCTCTCGCGGATCGATGCGGAGCGAAAGGCGACGGTCATCCGGGTGTTTGAAGGGATTCAGGACACCTCCATTGGCTTGGTCCGGTGGGTGCTGACACTGGCACCGATCGGGGTCTTCGGCCTCGCCGTGCCGTTGGCGGCCAAGATGGGGCTCAGTGCCGCCGGTGCGCTCGCCACGTATATCGTCGTCGTGGTGCTGTTGTCGGTGGTCCTGATCCTGCTGCTCTATCCCGTGGCGGCACTCTTCGGCAAGATCTCACTCAAGGCCTTTGCCCGGGCGGCGCTGCCCCCGCAGGCGATGGCGTTCAGTAGCCGGAGTTCGCTCGCGGCCATGCCGGCCATGATCACCGCCACACGGGACACCCTCAATCTGCCGCCGCAGATTGCCGGCTTTTTAGTACCACTCATGACCTCCACTTTCCGGATTGGCGCCGGGGTGGGACAGACGGTCCCGATTGTGTTCATTGCGCATCTGTACGGGATCGATCTGTCTGCGATGCAACTCGCCACCGTGGCCATGACGGCGGTCATCGCCTCCTTCTCCGTGCCCGGCATTCCCGGAGGCGCCATTATCGCCATGGTGCCCGTGCTGATGGCAGCGGGCCTGCCCGTTGAAGGGGCCGGCATTTTGCTTGGCGTCGATACCATTCCTGACATGTTCCGTACCACCGCGAACATCACCGGCGATATGACCGCGGCCGTCGTGCTCGGCGAGCGGGAGCGCCACGCATCCTGAACTGGAGACCCATCATGCTTCGTCCACCTTCCCTCCCGGCGCGCGCCGCGCAGCTCACCCGTGTGATGGCGCTCGTTGTGCTGACCAGCTGCATGGCTCGCCCGATCGTCACCATGTATGGCGCCCCATTTCCTGCGCGCGGTGCCGACGCCCGGGTTGAAGTCTTCCAGTCACAAAAACCGGATCGCGCCTATACGGAAATCGCGCGAATCGAGGTGCGAGACACGAATGATCAGTACAGCATGTCACAGATCCTGCAGAAAGCCCGGGGGATGGGCGCAGACGGCGTCATCATCTTGGGGCGCAGCGGCACGGTGGCGACCGGCGCTCCCGTCGGACGAGCGCCCGTCGCCGTGGCCGTATCGCAGCCCTACGGAACGGTGGCCGTCGCCATCCGCTTCAAGTAGTCCGTTCAGGCGGGTGAGCGGGCGGTCGACTACCCCTGATACATGGTCTGACCGCCCACCACCGTGCGCACAATGGTGAGATCCTTGATCCGCTCAGGCGTCACGGTATGCGGATCATCGGACAGCATCACGAAGTCCGCCAGCTTCCCCGCAGTGATGGACCCCTTGCTCCCTTCCTCATGCGCCGCATAGGCGCCATGCAAGGTATTCACGCGGATGGCTTCGCTGACCGTGATGCGCTGATTCGCGCCCCACGTGGTGCCATCCCAGCCCGTCCGCGTCACCATTCCCTGAATCCCCATGAGGGGCGCAAAGGGACCCGGGCTGAAGTCTGAACCGGCCGCCGCTTTGACACCGGCATCCAGCAACGTGCGGAACGCCATTGACCGACGCATCAGCGGTTCGCCATAGAACGGGAACTTGTCGGTGTTGTAATAGGCGTAGGTGGTGAACATGGCGGGAATCGCATCCACCGCCTTCATGCGCTGTACCAGCGCGTCCGTGATCAGCGTGCCGTGCGTGATCTTGGGACGGACATCCGCGCGAGGGAATGCCTTCTGCGCGCGCTCGAAGGCGGTGAGGTACATATCGATCGCGACATCACCATTCGCGTGGCAGTTCACTTGGATACCAGCCCGATGCACCCGCTCCACCCAGGCATCCAACTCCGCCTGAGTCTCCGTGACATTCCCGGTGTAGCTGGTCCCGGGATACGGCGTGCTCAACGCCATCGTGCGTTCCGAGAACGAGCCATCCACCGTATGCTCAGAGGTGGCCCCAAAGCGGATCCAATCATCGCCGAACCCAGTGCGAATGCCACTCGAGATCATCGATTCCATCACGCGTCCTTGCGGCTCATAGCTGATGCGATGACGCAACTCCCCACGCGCCCGCACATCCTGCATGGCCGCGAGATCGCCCCCCTCGTGATGCACCGTGGTCAGCCCGTAGCGCGCGAACTGCTTGGAGATGTGTGCCACACCATCCCGCTCGCGACGATCGCGCTCTGCCACCGAGAGCTCCCGACGACGCCCGGCCGCATTCAGCACGCCCATCGCCCGATCAGTGACCCGACCACTCAATTCGCCCGCAGCATCTTTGTCAAACGTGCCGCCCGCCGGCGCCGGCGTCTCCCGCGTCACCTTGGCCAGCGTAAAGGCGAGCGTGTTGTAGAACGCCGTGTGCCCCCCACGATGCCGCACGACCACGGGATGCTCGGTGGAGACCTGATCCAGATCCGCGCGCGTCAGTGAGCGCTTGTCCTTCAGCTTGGTGTCATCGTGGAAATAGCCCTCGACCCACATCCCCGCTGGTGTCTCGCGGGCGCGCGCCTTGAGTTTCTCGATGACGCTCTGAATCGTGACGAACTCCACGTCAAACGGATTCCCGACCAGCACTTCATACAAGAGCGTGGTGCCACCCGCATGATTGTGCGTATCGATGAAGCCAGGGACCACGGTCATCCCCTTCGCATCGATCAGCTGCGTGCGTGGTCCGGCCAGCGCTGTGATCTCCGCCGAGTTGCCGACCGCCGTGAAGTGTCCCGCGGATACGGCAAAGGCCTGGGCCCGAGGGATCGCGGCATCCATGGTGTGGACGGTGGCATTCACTACCACGAGGTCCGGGGTGATCGCCGGCGCCGCGAGGCGATGTCCGAGCGGCGTCACCGCAGGGGATCCACGCAGCCACGAGGGCGTCAGGGCGCCGGCCATGCCGGCCACGGTGAATCCCATAAATTCACGGCGGGAGCGACGAGACGGCATGCATCCTCCTGATCGGTCAGCGCAGCGGGGGCACGGGGCGGTGCAGACCGCAGGGTCTGACCGAGATGCGGCTAATGTGCGGTCCGTCACCGGGAGGCCACCAGAGGACCAAGATCCAGCCCCCACACCCTGTCAGGACCGAGAAACCCGCGAGGGGGTTCAATCGTATGGAGACGCAATCCCACGACGGCGTGCCGCCGACAGGTGCCGCGTGACCGGCACACGGTGACGTGTCACCCCATCGACACGAACCTCAACCTCCGAGCATCAATGCCCATGCGACAGATTCTCCGGTTCGCCAGCGCTGTTCTCCTGTTTGGCAGTGCCACGCGCGCGGATGCGCAGCTCCCCACGGTGCAGCAGGTCTATGACAAGTTTGCCGCCGCCGTTGGCGGGGTGGACGCGTGGCGCCCGGTCACCGGACGCACCGAAACGGGGACGGCCAACGTCACCTTTGCCGGGATCTCTGGCAGCTACGAACGCCGCTACGCGCTCCCCAACAAGAACCGGTTGATTCTGGATCTGGGCATGGTGCGCATTGATCAGGGGTTCGATGGCGAGAAAGGCTGGATGGATCAGGGCAATGGCCCAACGCCTATGCCGGCCGATCAGGTGAAGTCGATGGCCGAACCGAGTCCGGACGGCGCGCATTTCCTCAATCCGGCCCGATACGCCTCGTCCACGGTTGTCGGTCGTGAGACTTTCGACGGCGTCGAGGCCTACAAACTCGACGTCACCTTCAAGACCGGGGATCACGCGACGGAATTCTTCGACGTCGCGACGGGGCTGCGAATCGGCACCGTCACGAAAACGCCGGCAGGTGAACAGACCGCCGTCTACAAAGCGTACAAAGAATTCGATGGCAAGAAACTCCCGACGACGATCATTCAGCGCAACGGTCAGGGCGATATCGTTATCACAATCACCGCGGTGACCTTCGGCGCGCCGACGGGCGACGCGTTCAAGTCGCCCCTGTGATCGCGCACGGTCCGCGCCGCGTATGACCCCCGCCGAGACGGCGGGCGGGCCGCGAATTCACGCCGGGACCGCGCAAACCACCCGCACCGGGCGCTATGCCTGGTGCGGGGTAGCGCCAGCCAGTGCGCGGCGCCTCTGGTTCGCGCTCCACGGCTACGGCCAGCTGGCCGAGCGCTTCCTCCGCCCCTTCGCGGAGGTTGTGCCACCCGATACCTGTGTCATCGCCCCAGAAGGGCTCTCGCGCTTTTACCTCGACATGCCGCGCGCTGATGGGACGCATCTGCAGCGTGTCGGGGCCACCTGGATGACCCGGGAAGCCCGCACCGATGACATCGCCGATGCCTTGGCGTGGCTCAGCGTCCTCCAACGCACCGTGCTCGATGCGGTCGATCGTGAGGGACCACCCCCGACCATCGGTGTCCTCGCCTTTTCGCAGGGGGTGGCGACCGCGATGCGCTGGCTCGCCACGGGCACGGTGCGGCCGCACGCCTGCGTCTTCTGGGCGGGTGCCCCCGCGCCAGAGCTCGAGGCGGATGCGCTGCGCGACGCGACGCAGCACGCAACCGTATCGCTGGTCGCCGGCGATGCAGATCCGTTGATCAGTGCCGAGGCCCGCGATGCCGCGTGGCAGGCAGTACGCACATGGGCCCCCGAGGCGCGTGTATTGCGATTCCCGGGGGCCCATCAGTTGGATACGGCGTTACTCGCGCAGTGTCTGCAGGAGCTCCCAGTCCCGGCAGCCCCCTGACGCCGCCGAGGGGGCGCGGCATGACCGCGCCCGCTCAGTCCTCACTTCAGCGGCGGCGCCGCTTGCTTCTCCCAGATGAAGCGCTTGAAGAACGCCCCCATGTGATCGAAGGTCTCGATCCAGTTGCGGTGGATCATCGACTCGTGGAGATCGTCAGGGATCACCTGCAGCTCGTGGTAGATCCCTCGTGCCCGGAGCAGCTGCACCAACCCAACCGTTTGCGCGAAATCCACGTTCCGGTCATCATCGCCATGGACGAGGAACACCGGCGACTTCCACCCGTCAATCGCGCCGACCGCTGACGACTTGAACGCCACATTGGTCGAGTCGATGATCGGACCGTACAGATGGACGCCAGCGAAGTCCGCGCCCGCAATGAAGATGTCCGAATTGCGCGCCAGCGCTTCCGACGTCAGCAGACCGCCGTACGACAGCCCCCACATCCCGATGCGCGACGCATCCACATTCGGATGCGATTGCAGGAACTTGGCCCCCGCCAATACGTCCTGATACTCCGAATTCCCGCGCGCCTGCGTCCCCGGCGCATTGCGGAAGCTGCGCCCGTACCCCACGCCGCTGCGGTAGTTGATCGACAACACTACGTACCCTTGGCTCGCGAGCCACTGATTCGCCGCGTACGCCCAGTGGTAGAACTGCATATAGTGATAGCCCGGAAGCATCTGGCGCACCGGACCACCATGCACGAAGACGAGCGCCGGGCGCTTTTCCCCCGGCTTCATGTCCTGGGGCACAAAGAGCTGGTTGCTGATCTCCAGTCCGTCGGCCGCCTTGGTCTTCACGATCTGCGGCACCACATGCTTGTCCGTGGGGAAATCCTTCCCAAGGACCGGGAAAATCAATTTTGGCTCACCACCCGCCGTCGGCACCAACGCGATCGACGCTGGCGTCTTCGCGCCGAAGTAGATCACGGCGACCTGCTTGCCACTCGCCAAGGGCTGCGGATAGGTCTCAATGCCATCGCCCATGGAGATCTTGCGCGGCGTGCCCCCCGACGTCGACACCGCCCAAATATGACGACGCTCGATGTCGGTCGCGTTCGTGCAGTAGTAGAGCGTGTTGCCCCGATCCGGCGAGAAGGCCACGGAGGTCGCATTCTCGATCAACCCATCGGTGGTCGTCAAACGCACCGGGTCACCACCGGCCACCGGCACCGCGTAGTAGCGCTCCCACTCATCCTTCGGCACCGTCACCTGGAAGACGAGCGAGGAACCGGCCCACACCATGCCATTCGCCGAGGTGAACACACTGTCCTTCGGCGCGTTGTGCCACACTTCGCGCGCGTCCCCGGTGGACGGATTCGCCACCATCAGCTTGAGCGTGTGTCCACCCGGGAACGCGGCACTGTAAAAGCCCGGCGACTGGCGCATGTTCTGCGCCGGCGCACTCTGACGACCGGCCGGCAGACTGAAGGCCGCGTCACCACCGCGACCACCGCCGAAGCCACCGCCACATCCACCACTCGGATTTCCCACCGGACGCGGCGCGTTGGGGCTCGACGCGGGGCCCGCCGGATTCCCAATGCCGCCCTGCCCCGTCTGCGCCTGCAACCCAAAGGGGACACCGGGACGACGGGAGAAGGCGAGCTGCTTGCCATCCGGCGACCACGCCGGATTCGCGTCACAATCGACACTCGGCGCGATATACGTGATCGCCCGCGTCGCCACATCAAGCACGGTGACGAAGGCGTGATTCTCCCGCTCACTCACGAACGCGATCTTCTTGCCATCCGGCGACCAGCTGGGCGATCCGTTGCGTCCCCAGATCCGGATATATGGCGTCCCCCCCGTATCCATCGCCGTGACCGGGCCCCCACGCGCGACCTTGGCCCGATAGATCTGCGCGTCCTTCACATACAGGACGTACTTCCCATCGGGTGACAGTTCCGGGCTCGCGCCCTCCGCGACACGCCATGCCGGTCCGCCTGTGGCGCGCACGGCCCAAATGGCGCGCTCCGCACCACTGGCCCGATGCGACGGATCCGCAACCCACCCGAACCGATTCGGCGCCGAGCCGCGCACAAAGACGATCATGTTGCCATCATCGGAGATCTGCACGTCCGTGAGATCTTCCCCGTCATCCGTCAGGAAGTTGGTGAGGCGAACGGCTTTGAAATCCGGCGCGGCGGCCGTGTAGACATTGCGAAGACCCCGATCGTAGGTCATCCAAGCGATGCGATCGGCTTTCCGCGCTGCAATCAGCGTGAGCGGCGAGGCCGGCGAGAGAAATGGCGCGATCGAGGGCACCGACTGCGCCGGAAGGGCGACGCTCGTGAACAGCACCGGTGCGGCGATGATCGCCGCCATCCAGTGGTGCCGCACAGCACCGGCCACCGGCCGAATTCCGAAACGAGGCATAGGGGGCTCGTGAAGGGTGAAGGACGGTGGGAAATTACGGTCGGGTTCCGGGGTCCGCGAACCCACACCGTCCCATGGTGGTGCATGCCCCCTCCCGTGCCGCTCCACGCCCCGTCAGCGCCCCCGTGACTTCAAAACGCGCCTCCGCCCTGCTCGCCCCCGCCCTCGCCCTCACCGCCCTGCTGGCCACCGCCCTGCTGGCCACCGCCCTGCTGGCCACCGCCTGCGGCCCTGTCGTGCGCCCTCGCGCGGACACCACGTCGCCTCGGTCCCCGCTGACACCGGGCACCCGCGTCCTGCTCGACGCTCACAATAGCTATCCTGAGCGGGGGCAATGGACGGACCGCTTACCCCGCGCGCTCTCCACCGGCACACCGCTGGCGATTGAACAGGACCTCTATTGGGTCCCATACGGACCGGGGGGCAGATGGCAGTCGGTGGTCGCGCACGACTCCGACGCGGCCGCCGGCGCCCCAACTCTCGACGCGCATTTCTTTGAGGCGCTCCGGCCCCTGATGGAGCAAGCGCTCCGGGAAAACCGTCGGGAGCAGTGGCCGCTGGTCACCCT
>JBAXMW010000074.1:0-10151 GCA_037134115.1 Gemmatimonadaceae bacterium
TCCCCTTGGCAGTGTCCGACGAAGCCGCCGCCAATGAAGGTGAGCCCCGTACTGTCCGGCAGGCGCTGGTACCGCATGCGGGTTTCCGGTGGCGAGTCCGCAAAGTCCAAGATGCACTCGCGCGTGGCCGGCGTCTTCTTGGCCGATTTCTTCTTGCCGGTGGCCGCGCTGCTGGCCGCACTGTCCGCGCCCGCCTTCTTGGCCGTCGCACTGTCGGTGCGAGCCGTTGGGGTCACGGAGATGGTCGGTGCTTTGTCCACCGAGTCCCCGTGCGCCGCGATGGAATCGCGCCGAGCCACACTGTCCGATGGCGATGGCGCTACGACGCCACCGCGCGGGCGCCGTCCGCCAACGCAGGCGGCCACGATGAGGGCCATCGCGGTGAGCGCCAATCGCTGTGTCAGCATAGCGCGCACGTGGGTCACTTCTTCGGCACCTTGACCGGTGCCACGCCCTTACACGCCCGCAGGCATCGCCAATCCGTTAGCCGCGGATCTGATTCAAAACCCACACCGGTCACTTGCTGACGCGGCGGCTGATCGAGGACAAAGGCACTGTCCGTGAAGATTTGGTTACGGGCCTGATCGTAGACAAGCTGCTGTGAGGTCAGACGCTTCCCATCGTCGCGGGTCACGATGACATCCCCACGCACCTCGAGCCGGGACAGCCGGGAGTTGTAGACACCCGTCTTTGCCGTGAGCACCCCGTCCTTCAGCCCCTGCGTGGTGAAGAAGGTCATGTGGACGCGGCGCAGTTCCATCCGCGTGCCGTCGTCATAGATGAACGCGGAGTCGCTGAGCAGCAGCCCCTTCGAGACGCCCTGATCCGTCATTACCGTGCGCATGCCGAAACCGACCTGATCAGCGGAATCCGGAATCGCGACCAGCTTCTTGGCGCCAGGCGTCACGGCCTTCTTCTTTGCCGGGCACCGGGCGGCCAGCATCGTGGCGCCAAGGAGGACCACGACGCCGCTCCGCCACAGACGAGCAGGCTGACGAATCACGCGGCCCCAGCCCGCAGCAGGTCATGCAGGTGAATGACGCCCACCAGCACACTGGCGTCATTGAGTACCGGCATGGCCATGATGCCAAAGGTTTCCATGCGGTGCACGACGGCGCTCCCCAATTCGTGATCGTACGCGAGGCGCGGTGTCGTGGACATGACGCGCGTCACGGGCACCGACAGGGCGTCCTGTTCGCGCTCGAGTAAACGGGTGAGGTCGCCAGCAGTGACGACCCCTGCGACCTGGATTTGTTCCCGGTCCGGCTCCACCACCACGGCGAGGCCGCGCCGTTCCGCGAGCAGGACAATCGCATCCCGCATGGTCGCGCCATGCGGCACGGTCGGAAGGCGATCGGATTCCATCACATCGCGCACCCGGGTGATGAGGCGCCGGCCAAGGGCGCCACCGGGGTGCAGTCGTGCAAAGTCTTCTTTGCGGAACCCCTTCTCCAGCAGCACCGCGACCGCCAGCGCATCGCCGAGGGCCAACGTCACTGTGGTGCTTGTGGTGGGCGCCAGATCATGGGGGCACGCTTCTTCCCGGACGCCGAGGTTGAGCGTCACCGATGCGGCCCGCGCCAGCCGGGAGGTCGCGACCGACGTCATCGCGATCATGGGCACGCCCATACGAGCGAGTGCTTCAATGAACGCCAGGAGCTCTTCGCTTTCTCCGCTCTTGGAGATGACAATGGCTACGTCATCGGCACCAACGATGCCAAGGTCGCCGTGCAATCCCTCCACGGGGTGGAGGAAGGTGGCCGGCGTCCCGGTAGACGTGAAGGTGGCCGCCATCTTGCGCCCCACGAGCCCGGACTTGCCCACGCCGGCGATGATGACGCGGCCGCGACAGGTCGACAGCAGGGTGACCGCCTGTACAAAGTCGTCACCCAAGCCGTCGCGGGCGGCCAGCAAGGCGTTGCCTTCTTGCTCAAGGACGGAGCGCCCGCGAGCCAGGATTTCGTGTTGATCGGTCACAGTCCGTCCTCCCGTGTCCGTGCCGCCACGTAGGCCTCCACGCAATCGGTCCATTCCCCGCGTGCCTGCAACAGCACTTCGGCGAACTCACGCACGGCCCCTGCCCCACCGCAGGCGGTAAGCTGCAGGGTGGCCGTCCGACGAACCTCAGCGGCGGCATTCCCCACCGCGACGGGAAGGCCCACCTCGCGCAGCACCCCAAGATCCGGCAGATCATCGCCCAGGAAGGCGCAGTCACTGAGCGTGCATCCCCACTCGGCGAGGGCTCGACGCAACGCGGGCAGCTTTCGCGCCTGCGGGTCCTGCACCAACGATGTGACCCCCAGTTCCTTCGCACGCATGGCCACACTGTCGGACACGCGTCCCGTGATGATCAGGACTTTGATCCCCGCCTGCAGCAGCATGGTGATCCCCAGACCATCCTGGATGTCAAAGCGCTTGAACTCGAAGGGCGTCGCGGGCGCGTCAGTCCCTGGAGACGTCGCACCGAGGTAAATGCCACCATCGGTGAGCACGCCATCCACGTCGAGTCCCACGACACGAATGCGGCGGGCAACGTCGGGATCGAGGCGCAGCGGGTCCACCTGCAGCGGCGGGAGGGCGGAGACGGTCATGGCGTCTGGCGTTCGTGCACGCGCGACCAGATGTCCACCGTCTTCCCGATCAGCGCCGGCAGGTCAGCGAGTGGCAACATGTTCGCGCCGTCACTTGGCGCCCGATCGGGTGTCGGATGGGTCTCGAGGAACAGCCCGTGGGCCCCAGCCGCGACAGCCGCCAAGACGAGTGGCGGAATGAATTCGCGCGCACCGCCACTCGTGCCTTCCGCACCCATGCCTGGGCGCTGCACACTGTGGGTGCCGTCGAAGATGGTTGGGACGCCACTCGCCTCGTGCATGCGCACGAAGGCCCGCATGTCGACCACGAGGTCGCCGTACCCGAAGAAGGTGCCGCGTTCGGTCACCGCCAGTGCCCCGGGCTCACGCGACGCACCCTCGGCACCGGCGACCACCTTGCGAACGGCGCCACGCATGCCTTCGGGATGCATCCACTGCCCCTTCTTCACATTCACCGCTCTGCCGGTGGCGCCGGCGGCGAGCAACAAGTCCGTCTGTCGGCATAGGAAGGCCGGGATCTGCAGGACATCGACGACCTCTGCCGCGACCGCGCACTGCGACGCCTCGTGGACATCGGTGAGGATGGGAAGCCCCGTGGCCGCCCGTACTCGCTCCAGCGCCCGCAGTCCCTCATCCAACCCGGGGCCGCGGACGCCATCCACGTTCGAGCGGTTGGCCTTGTCAAAGCTTGCCTTGAAGATGATGCCGCCAGGCACCCGTTCGGCGAGACGCGCGAGGGCCTCGCCCACACGCAGGTTGAGCGTCTCATCCTCGAGCTGGCACGGGCCGGCAATGAGGAACAGACGATCCGCAGGGAACAACGAGGACGCGTTGTGGCGTGTGGCGGACATGTCGGTCACGTTACTGCGCCGCGGCCCGATGCCGCGCGGCGGCCGCCACAAACCCGGCGAACAGCGGATGCGGGCGCAGCGGCCGGGACTGCAGTTCCGGATGGAACTGGCAGCCGATGAACCATGGATGCGCAGGCAGTTCAATCATCTCTACCAGCGAGCCATCGGGCGACAGTCCACTGAGCTGCATGCCATGTTCCACAAAGCTGTCGCGATACCGGTTGGAGACTTCGTACCGATGGCGATGCCGCTCGTGGACTTCGGGCTGGCCGTAGGTCTTCTCGGCGAGCGAGCCCGGACGCAGTCGGCACGGATACGCACCCAGACGCATCGTCCCGCCCTTATCCGTGACCTCACGCTGCGAGTCGAGCAGCGAGATCACTGGGTCATGGCACTCCGGGGCAAATTCACTGGAGTGGCTGTCCGACAGGCCCAGAACGTGGCGGGCGAATTCGATCATCGCGACCTGCATGCCGAGGCAGATGCCAAAGAACGGCAGCTGCATCTCACGGGCCGCGCGGATCGCCTCCACCATCCCTTCGACGCCACGCACGCCAAAGCCACCGGGCACGAGCAGGCCATCGAAGCCACTGAGCAATTCCTTCGCGCGTTCCAGCGAGGTGAACCCATCGCTGGAGGTCCACGACAGATCCACGCCGACATCATTCGCAATGCCGCCATGAATCAGCGCTTCCTGCACGCTCTTGTAGCTGTCGATATAGTCGGTGTACTTGCCGACCACGCAGATCTTCACGCGGCTCTTCGGCTTGGTGATGCGCGTCACCATCGTCCGCCAGGCAGAGAGATCCGGAGCCGGCGCGGTGAGGCGGAGCCGTTCCATGACGCGCTCGGCGAAGCCCTGCGCCTCGAAGGCCAGCGGGATTTCGTAAATCGTGGGCACGTCCGTGCTCTCGATGACCGCCCCGAAATCCACATTGCAGAAGAGCGCGATCTTGCGCTTCACATCGTCCGGCAGCGGCTGTTCGGCGCGGCAAATCAGGAAGTCCGGCTGGATGCCGATCTCCATCAATTCGCGCACGGAATGCTGCGTGGGCTTGGTCTTCACTTCCCCAGCCGCTGCGATGTACGGCACGAGGGTGAGGTGCACAAACATCGCATTTTCCTTGCCCACTTCGCGGCGGAACTGCCGAATGGCTTCAAGGAATGGCAGCGATTCGATGTCACCCACCGTGCCGCCAATTTCCACCAGCACGACATCATTGCCGGGAGCGACCCGCTTGATGGCGCCCTTGATCTCATCCGTGATGTGCGGGATCACCTGGACGGTCGAGCCGAGATACTCGCCCCGCCGTTCCTTGGTGATCACGTTTGAGTAGATCCGCCCGGTCGTGATGTTGTTCGCCTGTGACAGCGGGCGGTCCAGAAAGCGCTCGTAGTGCCCGAGGTCCAAATCCGTCTCGGCGCCGTCATCCGTGACGAAGACCTCGCCGTGCTGGAATGGCGACATCGTCCCCGGATCCACGTTGAGATACGGATCCAGCTTCATCATCGTCACCCGGAAGCCACGTTCCACCAACAGGCGGCCGAGTGACGCAGCGGCGATCCCCTTGCCGAGCGAGGAGACAACGCCACCCGTGACGAAGATGTACTTGGGCGCCGTGGTCTGGCCGGCGGGAAGTGGGGTGGAGGACATCAGCGGATTCTCAGGCTCAGGGTCATGTACATCATCGGGCCACATCAGGAGTGGGTACGGCCGATGCTGTTGTCTGCAAGGCATCCCAACGCTGGTTCGCGCGGGTGAGATCGTCTTCGGTATCAATACCACGTTCCAACGCGTCCGCCGTCGCGACGCCAATGCGGAGACCGTGTGCGAGCGGTCGCAGTTGTTCCAAGCGTTCGACCAGCTCCAACGGATGCGCCGGCCACGAGACCCATTGCTGCAAGGCCTCTGGGGTGTAGGCGTAGACGCCGATGTGCTGTTGGACGAGTGGGGTCTGCAGGGCCATGTCGCCCGCATCCCGAAGAAACGGAATCGGCGCGCGTGAGAAGTAGAGCGCCTGACGGTCGTCTGTGCACACCACTTTGACCACATCCGGGCTGTCGAGCACCGAGCGATCGGCGGCGGCGGCGGCGGTGCCAATCGGCGCGAGGCCTGACTGGACGATGCGAATCGCGCCGAGCAAGGCGTCTGCCGCAACGAACGGTTCGTCGCCTTGTACATTGAGGACCACGCGATGGCCCTGGAACTCCGGTCGCCGGGCGACCTCCGCGACGCGATCGGTCCCCGACGGGTGATCGGACGCCGTCATCACGACGGGGGCACCAGCGGCGCGACAGGCCTCCGCGACCTCATCGGCGTCGGTGGCGACCACGCAGTGGTCGGCCACGCCCAGCGCCAAAACCCGCTCGTAGACACGAAGCACCACCGGTACGCCGCCCAAAAGGCGGAGCGGTTTCCGGGGGAGTCGGGTCGCGCCCAGCCGGGCCGGGATGACGGCCAGAACGGTCACTGGGGGACCAAGGCGGGTGAGCTATATGCAAAATTCACGCCAGTTAAGATAGGAACTCAGCCACGCGAAGGCAAACGCTCTGTCGCCTTCGCGCTGCCTATCTGATCCCTTATCCTACCGGGATGCCGAATCTGTGGTGGTGGGCGGGCTTTTTGGCCCTGATCCTCGGGCTGTTATCGCTTGATCTGGGCGTCTTCAATCGGCGGGCCCATGCGCCGAGCGTCCGGGAGGCGCTCGGATGGAGCGCGGTCTGGGTGGCGCTCGCCGCGGCGTTCGGCGGCTGGATCGGCCGGTCCATGGGGACCGGGGCGATGCTGGAGTTCTACGCCGGGTATCTGGTGGAGCAGGCGCTGTCGGTCGACAACCTGTTCGTCTTCATCCTGATTTTTGGCTACTTCAAGATCCCAGAGGCGCTACAGCACCGGGTCCTCTTTTGGGGTATCCTGGGCGCGCTGATTCTCCGAGGGGCCATGATTGCCCTCGGGGCGGCGATGCTCGCCCAGTTCCACTGGATCATCTATCTCTTTGGGGCGTTCCTGGTGTTCACCGGGATCAAGATGGCCGTGGGGGGGGACACGGAGGTGGAGCCCGAGGCGAATCCGGTCATTCGCCTGCTCCGGCGCCTGCTGCCGATCACCACCCAGTTCCATGGGGAGCAGTTCTTCGTGCGCGAGGCCGTCACGGCCGGGGCCCCGCTCTGCTGGGTGGCCACGCCCCTGTTTGTCGTATTGGCGCTGGTGGAGACCACCGATGTGGTCTTCGCGGTCGATTCCATTCCCGCCGTATTCGGCGTCACCCGGCAGCC
This sequence comes from Gemmatimonadaceae bacterium, assembly GCA_037134115.1. Taxonomy (GTDB): domain Bacteria; phylum Gemmatimonadota; class Gemmatimonadetes; order Gemmatimonadales; family Gemmatimonadaceae; genus Gemmatimonas. Next base: position 6,719 of record JBAXMW010000074.1, read on the forward strand.
GTTCATTGTCTTTACCTCAAACGTCTTTGCCATTTTGGGGCTGCGGTCCCTGTACTTCGTGCTGACGAACGTGATGGGCCGCTTTCACCTGCTCAAGTACGGTCTCTCGGTCGTGCTCACCTTCGTGGGGGCGAAGATGCTCGTGGCCGAGACGATCCCCATCGGGACGGGCCTTTCGTTGGTGGTGGTGATCGCCGTCCTCGGCGCGAGTGTCCTGCTCTCGTTGGTGGTCCCACAGAAAGCCGATCACACCAACGGCTAGACGCGGCCCGACCAGGCGCGGGCCATACGCAGGAAGTTCGCAAGCATCGTCTTGCCATGCTCGGTGAGGATCGACTCGGGGTGGAACTGCACCCCCCACACCGGATACTGCCGATGCTGCACCGCATGGATCTCGGTGGGGGCGTCGTCGGCGGTGGCCGTCACTTCGAGCACCTCCGGCACAGTGGACGGCTCGATCACGAGCGAGTGATAGCGCATGACGGAGACCGGCGAGGGCACCCCGTCAAAGAGGCGGGTCCCGTCATGCCGGATGCGCGAGGCTTTGCCGTGCATCACCCGCGTGGCCCGGACCACGTCGCCACCGAAAGCCTGTCCAATGGCCTGATGCCCCAGGCAGACCCCCAGCAGTGGAATGGACGCCCCGGCCCGCTGAATTAACTCCACCGAGATGCCGGCATCCGTTGGCGTGCAGGGGCCCGGGGAGACAACGATGGCTTCCGGAGCGAGCGCGATCGCATCGTCCACCGTCAACGCGTCATTCCGATGCACGACGACGGTCTCCCCCAACTCGCCGAGGTATTGGACGAGGTTGTAGGTGAAGGAATCGTAGTTGTCGATGACCAGAATCATGGGGCGGCCAGATCGCGGGGCGAGGCTCAGGAACGCGGATGGAACTGCCGGTGCACGCTTCGAAGATACTCGCGATCCACGTGGGTGTAGATCTGGGTGGTGGCGATATCGGCGTGCCCCAGCATTTCCTGAACGGAACGCAGGTCGGCGCCACCCTCCAGCAAGTGCGTCGCGAAGGAGTGCCGCAGGGTGTGGGGGGAGACATGCTTCTCAATGCCGGCCATCAGGACGTATTTCCGCAAGATCTTCCAGGCCCCCATGCGGGTCATGGGACGGCCGTTGGCATTCAGAAACAACACGCCCTTCCCTTCGCCATGCTCGAGGATGGGACGCAGTTCACGGAGATACACCGCGACGGCGCCAATGGCGGTCCGGCCGATCGGTACGAGCCGCTCCTTACTCCCCTTCCCGAGCACCCGGACCAGTCCTTCGTCGAGCAAGACGTCCCGGACAGCGAGTCCAATCCACTCGGACACGCGGAGGCCTGCGCCGTAAGCGAGTTCCAGCATGGCGCGGTCCCGAAAGGCGAGTCGCTCGTCGAGTCCCGGCGCGGCAATTAACTGGCTCACTTCGTCCACGGTGAGGACATCTGGGAGGGTACGCCCGCGCCGTGGAGCGTCGAGCCGCTCCGTCGGGTCGTGGTGGACGACCCCCTCCGCCAGCAGCACGCGAAACCAGGTGCGCAGTGCGGAGATGTTCCGTCGAATGGAGCTGGCTTCCAGCCCCAGATCCTTCAGCGTGTAGACAAATTCGCGCAGGACACCAGGGGTGATGCCGTGAATATCGACAATCCCATTCGCTCGCATGAAGGCAGCACAGCGGAGCACGTCTCGGCGGTACGCATCGATCGTGCGCGGCGAGGCGCCCTCTTCGAGCGTGAGCGTGTCCTCGAACGTGCGCAGGTGAAATGGCCCTGCGAGGGCGTCGGCGCTGTCCGGGCCGCTGCTCATACCGGGCGTGCTTTGCGGAGCCGCCAGATGCCCAGCCCAATCACGAGCACGCAGAGGGCCGCGATCCCGACCACGCGCTGCTGCCGAGCGATCATCGCCAGCATGGCCTCGGCGTTCGCACCAGCACGATACGCCACCACGCACACGATGCCATACCAGACGCCGGAGGCGACGGCCATGGCGAGGCTCACCCGCCCGGCACCGAGTCGCATCGCACCGGCCACGGGGGCCACAATAGCCCGCACCGCTGGAAGGAACCGACTGATGGCAATGGCCACGAGCCCGCGTTCCTGAAAGCGTGCGGAGAGTCGGCCAACCGCAGCGGGCGGGAAGATGCGGGGAAATCGCTCGGAGAGCCACGCGGTGCCGATCCGCCGGCCGAGGGCGTACATGCAGAGGGCGCCACTGATGTTCCCAATCATGGTGGCTGCCCACGGGGCGACGGCGGACGTTCCGTGGCGCGCCGCCACGAAGGCGCCAAGCGCAACGACGGTGTCCGCGGGGAGTGGCGGAAAGAGGTTTTCCGCAAACGCCGCGATGACCAGCGCTGTGTACAGCCACACCGATGGCAGCGTGGACAACCACTCCAGCCAGCCGGTCATGCGCGTGCGCCGGGGATCAGGGGGTCACGCGCACGATCGTGGCGACCGCCATGACCGCCAATCCCTCTTCGCGACCAATCCATCCCATCCGTTCATTCGTCTTGCCCTTCACAAAGACGTCGTCGATCGACACGCCAAGCACCGCCGCCAGTCGCTCGCGCATGGCGACGCGGTGCGGCCCGATCTTGGGCTGTTGGGCGATGACCGTGATGTCGACGTTGCTGGTCTTCCACCCGGCAGCATGCAGCCGGTCTATTGCGGCGGCCAGCATCACGACGGAATCCTTGTTCTTGTTGGCGGGATCGGTATCTGGAAAGAGCTCCCCGATGTCCCCCAAGGCTGCGGCGCCGAGCAACGCATCGGTGACGGCATGACAGATGGCATCCCCGTCGGAGTGCCCGTCGCAGTGCATCGCTGCAGGGAGTTGGATGCCGCCCAACACCATCGGTCCACCGGGGGCAAACCGATGCGAGTCGTAGCCAATGCCCGTCCGCATCGTGGCGCTCACGCGGCGGCCGGGTTCGGGATTTCGTGCAGAATGGAGTAGTCCTGCCGACGGCGGGCCGGCTTGAAACCCGCCTCGCGGATGAGCCGATCGAGTTCGTCGGTGGTCGTCCGATGTGTGGTGTTCGCGGCCGACACGACGTTCTCCTCGATCATAAGCGAACCAAAGTCGTTACAGCCGAAGGTCAGCGCCAGTTGACCGACCTTCATGCCCATGGTGACCCAGCTCGACTGCAGGTTGGGCACGTTGTCCAGGACGATGCGCGAGATGGCGACCGTGCGGAGGTACTCCGTAGCGTCCGTCTTGGGCATGTGCGACATCGCCGGCGTGTTCTCCGGCTGCAACGGCCACGTGATGAACGCCGTGAACCCACCGGTCCGCGCCTGCAGATCGCGCACGCGTTGCAGGTGCTCCAGCCGTTCGGCGAGCGTCTCCCCGATGCCGTACATCATCGTCACCGACGTCTTCATCCCTTCGAGATGCGCGAGCTCCATGATCTCGAGCCACCGGTCGGCCCCGGCCTT
>JBAXMW010000075.1:0-10048 GCA_037134115.1 Gemmatimonadaceae bacterium
GACCCAAACCCTCGGTACCTGGGGCGGCAACTTCTACGTCACGCCTGGGCTGGGGTTTCTGAGCAATGACAAGCTCACGAGCTACGGGACCGATCCCACGCAATACGGATCACGTCTCCCCTTTGCGCGACATGGCAGCACCTTGGCGCCCACGATTGCGTATCGGAACGGCAAGCCCTTCGCCGCGGTGAGCGCCGCAGGCAATGCGTGGATCACCAGCGCGGTGTATGAATCGCTGCTTGGCCTGCTCGATGGCAATCTCGGGCCCCAGCAGGCGCTGGAGCTACCGCGTTTCTTACCAAGTGGCGGCGGCGCACCCCTTGCGGCCGGACGTGGCGGCAACGGTGGGCAAGCCACCGCACCAACCGGCTATGCGCTGCAACTGGAAGACGGCTTTGCCCCAGAGGTCACCGCGCGGCTGCGGACGCTGGGCTACTCGCTGAGCTTCGTCTCGCTGCGTGGCGAAGTGCGTGAAGGCTATGGGGCTGCGGTCCGCGTCGACGGCAAAGTCGTGACCGCCGGTGCTGATCCGCGCCGCGCCGGTGCCGCCGGGGCGATCAAGTAACCCCCTGCTGTGGCGCGCTCCCGCTGCGGGGAGCGCGCCACGCGTCCTTACGCGATGCGTTCGGCTGGGAGCGCCGTTTCCACGATCGCCCCATTCACGAGCTCGACGCGATACACCTTCGCGTTCTCGCGCGCCGACACCACCCGCGCGACTTTCGTGTCTTCGAAATAGATCCCGGCGTCATTGTCGCAGGCGTACCCCGGCTTCATCTCACCGGACTTGATAAGCCGCTGATACAACGGCCGACGTCCCGCCTCCGCATCGTAGTGCGGCGAATGACTGCCGGGGAGGAAGCCCAGACACTTCACGATCGACAACGCCTTCGGCCGCGAATCGGTCGTTCCCTCTTCAAACCAGCAGAGCGACCCGGCGCTTGCGCCGCCCAACACGATCCCGCGATTCCACGCCTCACGCAGCACCACATCAATCCCCTGTGCCTTCCAGATCGCCTGCTGATTGAGGGTGTTTCCACCGGAGCAGACGATCGCGTCCATCGACAGCAGCACCTCGTCCCACCCCTGCTTCTGCGACAGGCTTTCGACGAAGCTGATCTGCACATGGGGCTCCACCGCGAGTGGCGCACAGTGCTGATAGAAGGCAATGATCCCCTCCGGGCTGTCCGCTGACGCCGTGGGCAGATAGCAAATCCGCGGACGCGCCTTGCCGGTCAGCGTCGCCATGTACCGAATGAACGTGGTGTTGAAGTTGCCACCAGCAATCAAAATCTTGCGCGTCACGCGAGCCTCGGACGTAGAAGCGGGAAGAGACGAGGGGTCAGCATCAGCACCGCCGGCCAACGGCATCAGCCGTTCGCCCAGCAGCCCTGCGGTACCCAATGCACTGGTTGCCAGAAAATCACGACGAAGCATATGGCGGACGAAGCGAAGGACGAGGGGTGGATCAGCGGGGCGTGCGGCTGTGCTCCCAACTGAAGCGGGCCCCGGACGCCGGATCCATCCGAGGCACCAGCTGACTGGTGGCCAGCGCCGTACGGACACTGACCTCCCGACCAATATCGGCGAGACCACGCGCCGCCACGAGGTCTGCGACGGCCGGCACCTCGGCTTCCGCGCTGACGAGCCGCACTGGACCCGCCGCCGGAATCGGCGCGAGCGCATACGTCCCCAGATGATCGACGATGCGCACCAACCGCCCCTCTGCGTTGCGCACAAACGCGACATCACCGCCCAGCACTGTGGTTCGGGGACGTGGGGGCTGCGTCAGCACCCACCCTTCCGCTACGCCACTGTCTGAGACGATCGGCACGACGACAAAGGCCCGCTTGATCGCGCGCCATCCGGGCCCGACCTCACGGGTAATATCGCGCACCATCCGGGCCTCCCCGGCAATGGCTGCGGTATCCACGGGCTCGGTAAAGCGCGGACGCGCACCATCGAGACGGATCAGCGTCAGGCGACGCGGCCGCGCGAACGCGCTGTCGATGTCATACACCCCGCCCACGGGCACTCCATCGGTGGTCCGCGCACAGTGGACCGCCTTGGGAGCCGCTGCGGCGGCACCAAAGGTGCCACTGGCCCGCAAGCGGGTGACCATGGCTGCACACTCCTGCGCGAACACCAAGCGGCGCGCCCGGGCATCGGCCCCTGCGAATGCGGTCCGGAAGCCCGCCGGCATATTGTCGACCGGTTCGGCAGGGGCCGCATCCGGCGGCAACATGCGCACCGGGGCGCTCTGCTCCACCGCCCCCGAGCCGGCAGAGGCACAGGCGGCGAGGCCGATCGCGCTCGACAACAGTGCGACCGGCAGGATGGCGCGTGGAAGGTCTTGAAGACGCATGGATGGGGGTCAGGGTCGAGCGAAAGGTAATAACGCCCCCCATCGCTTGACGGTCCCGCCAAGACAGGTTCGATTGGCGGCCATGCCCCACGCCCCAGTGACCCATTCGCACGCCGAGGCGCCACGCCACTTTGGGGTGCTGGCCGCCAGCGCGGTCATGGTGGCCAATATGATCGGCACCGGCGTCTTTACGGCGCTGGGATTTCAGGCGCAGGTCCTGCACACCGGTATCGCCCTGTTGGCGCTCTGGGCCGTCGGCGGACTCGTGGCCCTCTGCGGGGCGCTCGCCTATGCGGAGTTGGGGACCATGTTCCCCCACAGTGGTGGCGAGTACGTCTACCTGGGGCGGGCCTGGCATCCCCTCGCAGGCTTTCTCGGGGGATGGACGTCCATGACGGTGGGCTTTGCCGCGCCGATTGCGCTGGCTGGGATCGCCTTCGGTCGCTACCTCACCACTCTCGTCGCCGTCCCGCCACTGGTCGCGTCGCTTCTCGTGCTGGCCATCGTTGGCCTCGTGCACCTGGCCGATTTGCACACCGCGAAGCGATTTCAGCTGCTGATCACCGGCACGCAGCTCCTGCTGATCGGCGCGTTCATCATAGCGGGGCTCTCGATGGCGCCCGTGCCACCGCCGTCGAGCGGAGTGACCGGCGCCGCGTGGCAGGAAATCGCGTCGGCGCCCTTTGCGGTGTCGTTGGTCTACGTCTCGTATGCGTTCACGGGCTGGAACGCGGCCGGCTACATCGGCGGTGAGCTCCGCGATCCCCACAGAACGCTGCCACGGGCGCTGGTGTCCGCGACCCTGCTCGTCACCGGGCTTTATCTGCTGCTGAACTGGGCGTTTTTGCGCACAGTGCCATTGGCGGCGCTCGCAGGGACCGTTGAAGTCGGTGCACTCTCGGCCACGGCGATTTTCGGCGCGACCGGTGGGCGGGTTATGAGCGGCATCATCGCGCTCGTGCTGATGGGAACGATCAGCGCCATGGTGCTGGGCGGATCCCGCGTGACGCAGGCGGTGGCGATGGATCTCCCCCGCTGGACCGTGTTGGGACGCCGCGCGGCCAATGGCGTGCCACGCAACGCGATTCTGGCACAACTCGCGTTGATTACTGCGCTCCTGCTCACCAACTCGTTTGAGCAGGTGATGCTCTACGCGGGCTTCACCTTGAACCTGATGTCGCTGATCACCGTGTTGGGCGTGGTGCGGCTGCGTCGCACGCACCCCACCACACACCGGCCGTACCGCGCCTGGGGGTATCCGGTGACCCCCATGATTTATGCGGCGCTGAGTTGCTGGACGCTCGGGACACTGTTGCGCGAGCGCCCCGTGGAATCCCTCGCCGGATTGGGGACACTCCTGATTGGGGTGCTGGTGTGGCGTCTGGGACGCGGGAACGGGCCTATCGGTAGCCGGAGCCGGAGCCGGTAGCCGGAGCCGGTAGCCGGATCCGGTAGCCGGAGCCGGTCGTCCCGCGCTATCGTTCGCGTCATGGCTGACACCTCCCGGCCCCCTGCCGACGCCTTTACTCTCTTCGATCTCCGGGTCGACGTCATCGCCACCGACCGCCCGATGGTGTGCAACCATCCGGCGGGGAGCTGGTTCACGCTGCAGGGGGAAAATCTGGCCTTCCCACCGGGCCAGACCTTTCCGCTGTACCCGCTGGCCGCGCTGCTCCCGCTGCTGCCGGCCAAACAGCGCCCCACGCATCCGAATGACTGGATGACCACCGACATGGAGATCGCCTGCCCCGATCCCCATTGTGGTGGGCGCTTCCGGATTACCCGCACGGGCATCACCGCGTTCCGCCACAGCGAGGTGACGCTCGTTCCCCTCCCTGCGACATCGGACACGGCGCCGTCAACGCACGGCGTATGATCGCGCGGAGGAGCACAACGATCGCGCCGGGCTACGACATCCCGCGCCTCATTAAGGGCGGGTGGCAGCTCGCCGGTGGCCATGGCGCCATCGACGAGGCCACCGCGATTGCTGATATGCAGGCCTTTGCCACCGCCGGCATTACGGCCTTCGATTGCGCCGACATCTACACGGGCGTCGAGGCGCTGATTGGCCAGTTCCTGCATCGCTGGCGACGCGAACAGGGGCCCAACGCCCCAGCCATCCGCGTGCACACCAAGTGTGTGCCCGATCTGGATCGCCTCGCCTCGCTGCAGCCCACAGACATCACGCAGCTGGTGGAACGCTCGCGGTCCCGACTCGGCGTCGACGCCATCGACCTCGTGCAGTTCCACTGGTGGGATTACGCGATCCCCGGCATGATCGAGGCGATGCAGCAGCTCGCGACACTTCGGAGTGAGGGGCTCCTGCGGGAAGTGGGCGTGACGAACATGGATACCCCGCACCTCAGCGCACTCCTCGACGCTGGTGTGCCCATCGTCACCCATCAGGTGCAGGTCTCGCTGCTCGACCGACGCGCCCTCCGTGACATGGCGACGCTCTGCCGGGCCCATGGGGTCTCGCTGCTCGCCTACGGCGCGTTGGCAGGCGGGTTCTTTCATGAGCGATGGCATGGCGTCGCCGCGCCGTCTGAGCCGTTGGAAAACCGGTCCCTCGTAAAGTACCGGTTGATGATCGACGAATTCGGTGGCTGGGATCGCTTTCAAGCGCTGTTGGATCTTCTGCAGCAGATGGCGGCCGCGCGCGATACGACCATTGGCACGATCGCGCTGCGCGCGGTGCTCGATGAACCCGACGTGGCCGCCGTGATCGTGGGCGCGCGACATGCCGGACATCTGCCGGCGACCCTCGCCGCGCTGACGCTCCCGGCCTTCACGCCCGCTGAGCGCGCCGCGCTCACGGCGCTACAGCAGGACGCACCGGGGCCGGAGGGTGACGTCTACACTCTGGAGCGCGATCGGCACGGGCGACATGGCGCCATCATGCGCTACAATCTCAATCGCAGCTAACGCACCTCAGGCTTCGGCTGCCACCCGCTGCACGGCCACCGTCAGCGGTACCGCCAACAGCGCACCGATTGGGCCCAGCACATAGGACCAGAACAGAATCGCGGCGAACATCACGAACGGGCCCATGGCAAACAGGTTCTTCATGAGCCGCGGCTTCACGACATTGTCGACCACATTGTTGAAGACCACTAAAATCGCAGCCACCATCAGGGCACGCACCGGGCCGAATTCCAAGAGGCCCAGCGCAAACGGCGGAATGAGCGACAGAATGAACCCCACGCCGGGCACGAAGCTGAGGACCAGCGCCACCATCCCCCAGAGCACCGGGAGGTCCACGCCAAACAGCATCAGCACCAGCCAGACGCCAACGGCATAGATCACCCCACTCACCAACGTGATCCACAGATAGCCCTGCACATCCGTCGCGATAGCGAGCAGCAACCGCTGCGTCCCGGCGGACAGCGACCCGGCACCACCGTCCTTTCCGGTGCGACCGAGCATGCTGTCGGATTCGATCAGCAGAAAAATCGCCAGCATCACAATCAAGAGCGTCAGGCTGAGCGCACTGCCCACGCTGCTCAGTAATCCAGCCGACAGACTAATGATCTTGGCGGGGCTGATCATTTCGGCCAACCGCGAACTGCTGGCATCGATCCCGCGCTGATCCAGCCAGCTCGTACCGCTGGCCAAGAGCTGGGCCAGCCGGTCCTGATACTGTGGCACCGCCTCAACCAGCGCCTTCGCGGCATAGCCAACGACCCCGCCGAAGCCCAACGTGCCCCCCACCACGGCGAGCGCCGTGACGGTCATCGCCAGCCACCCCGGCACGCCGCGTGCCTGCAGCCGATGCCGCAGCGGGGCCGCACAGGCGACGATGACCGCGGCCATCAGAATCGGGTCGAGCACACCGGCCGCGGCGCGGAGGCCGGCCACAATCACGACGACCGCCGCACCTGAGAGGAGGAGTTGGGTACGGCGGTCCATGGTGGTCACCGGCACCGATGCTTACGGTGTACCAATGCCAGCCGACGCCTTCGGCGTCGTGTACGCCCACGGCTGCGGCGGCAACGCCCGCTTCCGCGGATACACTTCGTCGAGGGTGTTCGCGTCATACAGGCGGCCATTCACCATCACCAAGCTCACCGAGTTGGTGTTGCGAATGTTCTCCAGCGGGTTCTTATCGAGCACGATCAGATCGGCGAACTTGCCGGCCTCGAGCGAGCCAACCTCAGCGCCGAGGCCAATCGCTTCCGCCCCGACGATGGTGGCCGAGCGCAGCACTTCGTGTGGGGCGAGGCCACCGGACTGCAGCAGCCACATTTCCCAGTGCATGCCGAGCCCCTGCAGCTGGCCATGGCTCCCCACGCCAATGCGACCACCCGCTTCCACCGTGTTCTTCACGTCGGCGGCGTGCTGCCACATCGCGTACTCCTCCTTCAACGCAAAGCCGGCCGGTCCAGGAGCGTTTCCAGCGCCACGGCGACGCACCTTCGTATCGAAGTCCACCGGATGCGTGAAGCGCCGGAGCTTGGCCTCATCGAGCAGATTTTCCGTCTGGTAGAACCACCCTTCACCGAAGGGACCGCCGTACTCCACGATGAGCGTGGGCGAGTTCGTGACGCCGGTGGCCTTGTACCACTGGAAGACGTCCTCAAACTTCGGCGTGATCGGCAGGGTGTGCTCGATGCCGGGGTAGCCGTCCACGCCGTGCGTCATATTGAGCTTCTGATCAAGCCCGCCTTCCGTCGTCGGCATGATCCCCAGCTCCTTCGCCGCCATGATGATCCACTGGCGCTGCTGGCGATTGCCGCTCATGTACATCTTGAGCGTCTTGGTGTCGTAGTACTTCGCATAGCGCGACAGAATCTCGCGCGCATGCTGAAGATCCCGCACCGGTTCCGCGGAGAAGACGCCCGGGCCCGTGGTGTAAATGCGCGGACCGATCATATCCCCCATCTCCACGTGATCGGAATACGACAGGAAGTCCGTCGTGCTCGTCTGCGGATCGCGCGTCGTGGTGGTGCCATACGCCAGCGTGGTCAGGAACTGCCACGTCTGCGTGTTATGGATCTGCGGGGTGAGCCACTGCGGGTGATAGTGGGTATCCACGAAGCCCGGCATGATCGTCTTCCCGGCGATGTCGATCACCTGCGTGCCGGCGGGAATCGTCACCGTGCCGCGGGCCCCAATGGCCACGATGCGGCTGTTCTGCACCAGCACATCGGCGTTCTCGATGATTTCCTTCCCCTTCATCGTGATCGCGCGTCCACCGCGGAACACCACCATCCCCTTGGGAAGATCGCGCGTCGCCTCCACGGCAATCCGCACCTCGGCCGGTTGGTAGCCCACCGTCTTCTTCGTCGTGTCGGCCTTGGCGATCGAGTCGGCGCGAGCGATGCTGTCCTTGACCGCCTTCGTGGTATCGGCGCGACGCAACGCCTTGGCACGGGCGTCGGCCTTCAGCGAATCGTCCACCACTTTGGCGCGGTCGAGATCGTAGCGCCACATGGCATTGCCCAGCGCCCACAGCGCCGAGCGGCCATCTGCGGTCCACGTTGGGAATTCCCCACCAATCGTGTTGAGCTTCTTGACCGGTACCGGCGCGGCGGCCGGCATCGCCACATTCACCGTCGGCGCGTTCCCACCCACCTGCGCCACCGTGATGCTGTACATGTCCATCCCGACCATGGCGAGCGCCTGATCGCCCTTGGGAGCCATCAGCACGAGCCCCGCTGGCGGCGGCTGCGGCGGCGTCGGCTCCATCGGATCGAGATGCGTGCCACCGAACCCGCTCACGCCAATGTCGGCACCGATCGGGCGGGCACCGCGTCCGCCGATGTACTGCCCCGCCCCGCTCGCCACGAGCGCGGCATCGAGGCCAATGGGCACCCCACCGTCGGTCTCACCCGCGCCCGGCGGCAGCGGGCCGACCACACGGAGATGCGTCTTGAGATCCGTCCCGTCCCAGCGGAAGGACTGCAGCCCCGCCCGTCCGTAGGCGAAGATCCGCGAGCTGTCCTGCGTGAAGTGTGGCGTGCCCATCCCACCCGAGGGCATGATGCTCGTCACCGGGCCACCATTCGCCGACAGCCAAACGAACTCCGACGCCGCGGGACCAAAGAACGCCGCCCCCGCCTCCTGCATCTCGCGCGACGCGGCGCGCAGCGCGACCAAGCGATTGGTGGGCGACCAGACCAGATCGGTATAGAGCGCGCCCGTCGCGAGGGTCTTGGTGCTCCATGCCCCCTTCGCATCCTGCGAGGCCCGTGCAATCGTGCCGCCAACGGCATCCTGCCACGTCACAAACGCAATCGACTTGCCATCGGGCGACCAGGTGGGATTGAACTCGCCAATCGTCCCCGTGGTGATCCGCTTGGCTGCACCACTCGGCAGCGGCATCACATAAATGCGTCCGAGGGCGGAGAAGGCCACCTGCTTCCCATCTGGCGACGGGGCCAAATCACGCACCTGCCGTGCCTGAAACGTGCCGGCGGTGTCCACCTTGTATGCGAACTTCACCTCGGGGCCCATTTCGAGCTTCACCTCGGCGGTGAACGGAATCTTGGTCGCTGCGGAGCGATCCACCGGTACGCGCCAGATTTCACCGCCATACGACACCACGATGGCCTTGGAATCCGGCGTGAAGGAGTAGCCCGGATACCCGTCCATCGGCGCGCGGGACTCCATGTCATCGCGCTGCACGGGGAAGGCCAGCCACTCTTCCTGCTGCGTCGTCAGGTCGCGGATCCGAAGCCCCGTCTTCGTCTCGAAGCGCGTGGCATAGACGAGAAACTTGCCATCCGGCGAGAGCGCCGGACGCACGCCGGAGCCAAACCGCGTCGTCATCTGCGAGACTTTCCCATTCTCGCGATCCAGCACGTGCAGCTGATACTGCGCGCCAATGCTGTTGTACTGCCAGTCGCCCGTGCGGGCTGCAAACCAGAGGAAGCGCGGATCTTTCCCGAAGGCCGCACCGACGGTCTTGAGTGTCGGCGGCAGCGCCGGGCTCGCGCTGATCGCCAGACCGTTACCGCCATCGACATGGTACTGCCACAGCTTCGCGGTCCCCCCCAGGCCACCGGACTTCGACGCAATCACATACTGGCCATCCGGCGTCCACTCCGGCGAGACGTAGAGATTGTTGTTCCCCTTCGTCACTTGCGTCGTGTCCTTCTGATCCAGCGACATGATCCAGACGTTATCGCCCCCCGAGCGATCGGAGACAAACACCAGCTTCTTGCCGTCGGGTGAGAAACGGGGCTGCATGTCGTAGGCCATCCCACTCGTGAGGCGCTTGGCAGCCCCCCCGGTGATCGGCAGCGTATAGAGGTCACCGAGCAGATCGAAGACGATCGTCTGACCGTCGGGCGAGACGTCGAGCGAAAGCCAGGTACCCTTCGAGACCGTGAAGGTGCTGGTCCGCGCGGTCTTCAGCGGCAGCGTGACCGTTGGCGCGGCAGCGGGCCCTTGAGCGGACACCGCGCGCGGGAGCACGAGTGGCGCGCACACAGTGGCCGTGGCCAGCAGGCCAGTCAGGAAATGGCGGGACGGATGCATGGGCGGGGTCGGACGGGGTGAACAAGTGACCAACGGTAGGAAAAGTGGACCCGCAGCGGCGCCGGCGGGAGGCCGACCCCGCAGGTCACGGGCCGCCTGTGCTGGCCGCCCGTGCTGGCCGACCCCGGTCCCCCGTGGCAAATTCGCCGCGTCAGGCGTGGCTGCCCCTCCTCAGCCGCCCCGCTCCCCGCCCCGCTCCCCGCC
>JBAXMW010000076.1:0-9921 GCA_037134115.1 Gemmatimonadaceae bacterium
AGCAGCGGCCCGAGCAGCGGCCCGAGCAGCGGCCCGAGCAGCGGCCCGAGCAGCGACCGGGGCCACCGAACGGGGGGTCCCGTGCCCTCTTTGGGTCCATTTCGCGTCATTCCTCGCCGCCATGCGCGCAATAGTCGCGAGTGGACCCGTCGGGGGCAACCACGAACGCCTGACCCCTGTTAATTTCGACAGATTGGTGACGGGGACTGCTGCCCCGTTCATGTGCTCCCTCCGCCCACTCTCGTGCTCTACCTCGCCATCCCCGCGCATAACGAGGTCGCCACCATCGGCGTCCTTCTCTGGCGGCTCCGTACGGTGCTCGCCGAGTTTCCGCGTGAGTACGAGGTGGTGGTGTATGACGACGCCAGCACCGACGAGACCGCCGCCGTGGCGGAGCAGTATGTGCACGCCATGCCCGTCACCGTCCTGCGTGGCCGTACCGCGGTGGGGTATGCCGGTGCCGTCAACGCCCTGGTCCGCCACATCTCGGCGCAGACCCGGTACCCGCGTCGGGATGCGATGCTGCTGTTGCAGGGCGACTTCACGGACCAGCCGGGGATCGTCCCGGAATTTGCCCGCCGGTTTGAAGGCGGCGCCGATCTGGTCGTCGGGGAGCGCACGCAGCTGGCAGATGCCCCCCGCGCCGTCAGCCGGTTGCATAAAGCCGTCCGCTGGGCGTTCCGTCCCTTTGTGCGGGTGCAAGGACTCACGGATCTCACCGGATCGATGCGACTGGTCCGCATCTCCGCGCTCCGCGACCTGCTCCGCACGACCGGCGACGCCCCCGTCTGCGCCGGCGACAGCTGGACCGCCAACGCCGACCTGCTGCTGCGCCTCTTGCCGCACGCCCGCCGTGTCGAGTCGGTCCCCATGGAGCCGACGTATGGCGTCCGCACCCGGGAGACGCGCCGGATTCTCGTGCGCGATGCTCTCGCGGCGTTGCGCTGGGCCTGGGCGCGGCGGGGGACCAACGAGAAGCGAGACCCGCGGGAAGCCCGGGAAGAACGGGAGCCCCGCGAGCGTATGGAATCGCGCGAGCGTGTCGAATCGCGCGAGCGCCCAGAGTCCCGTGAGCGTGTCGAGACGCGCGATCGGCTGGAGACGCGTGAGCCGCGCCCGTCTCGAGAAAAGCGCGAATCACGCGAGCCGCGGGAGCCGCGCGAGCCCCGCGCGGATCGTGAACCGCGGGCCAACCGCGACGCGCGTGGCGAGCGTCTGCCGCGTGGTGAACGTGAGCCGCGTAGTGAGCGGGAGCCGCGTAGTGAGCGGGAGCCGCGTAGTGAGCGGGAGCCGCGTGGCGAACGGGCCCCGCGAGGCGAGCGGGCGCCGCGTGGCGAACGCGGGCCGAAGCGGGATCGGACGCCGCGTCCGGCTCGCGACACGACCGCAGCTGATGCAATCGACCACGAACTGCTGCTGGCCGATCCCTTCGCGGGCACGACGGTCGCCGCCAGCGCGACACCGGCGCGATCGACCGCTCCGCAGTCAGACCTTACGGACGCGCTTGATGCCGACGACCGCTCGGCCGACGCCGCGGACGATGCGGACAACGAGTCGGAGGGCACGCCCGCGGGCACCGAGCGGAAGCGTCGTCGCAATCGCCGGTCTCGGCGCCGGAAGGGCGGAAAGAATCGGGAGGCAAGCGCCGGTGCCGACGACTCCGACAGCCCTGAGGGCGAGCGCGGCGACCATCAGCCCAGCAACGGCGCTGATCGGAGCGTCCGCGATGACCGCGATGATCATGGCATCGACGACGGCGGTGACGACCGAGACGGCAACGACGGCGGGAGTGATGCCGAAGGTGGCGACAGCGGCGACAGCGGAGAGGTCGAGGGTGGCGAGGCCGGGGGCGCGTCGCGGCGGCGGGGCCGGCGTGGACGTCGGGGCGGTGCGCGCCGGTCGCGCGGTCGGCGGCGTGGTGGCGCTGGAGGGGACGGCGCCGAAGGCGGCGAGTCCGGCAATGAGGCCAGTGGTGATGCGGGCGGTGGGAATGCCGCCGCGGGCGACGCTGGGGGCTCCGAGTAACCGCGGAGCCCCCCAGTCGACGGAGCGCTACTTCTTAAAGGCGTCCGTCAGCCGACGTGCCGTATCCGGGCTGAGCACCCGAACGACCCCGTAAATCACGGCCCCCACGAGGGCCGCTTTGATCGTCGCCCCCAGCAGGAAGAAGGCGAGGCTGACCACGGGACCCAGGATCCCGAAAACCAGCTTGAGGGCAAAGAGCCCCAGCAGGGCAATGGCGCCAATGGAGATGAGGGTGCGCAGCATCAGGGTACCTCGGTCATGGTGAGAGTCGAGAGGCCGTACGCCCTCCACCGCCGGAAGGTTTCACGTCGTCCGCGCCCCCTCACTCCCACGCCGACCAGCCGCGCCGTCCGCCCGGTCGTTCGGCGTCGCACGAGCGCGGTAACCTGTTAAAGCGATCTAGGTGGTTACCCCCTTGTGGCACGACGTGGAACCGTGGACTAGCTTCCCCTGACCCGGAAATCCGGGGCACGACACTCCCCTTTCCATTCGATCATGGCCGAGCAGCTCTATCAGATCATGGGACGACACCGGCGCGAGCCGCTGCCGGAACGGAAGCCGTCGTGGCTCAAGGTCAAGGCGCCCGGTGGTGAGCGCTACCTGCGTCTCCGGCAGCTCATGCAGGAACTCAACCTGCACACGGTCTGCCAGGAAGCCCACTGCCCCAACATTGGGGAATGCTGGGAGCACGGCACCGCGACCTTCATGATTCTGGGCGACGTCTGCACGCGCAATTGCGCCTACTGCGCCGTCTCCCACGGGCGCCCCCCCGCCTACGATATCGAAGAGCCGTCCCGCGTGGCCCAAGCCATCGCGGAGCTCGGCCTGCGCCACGCCGTCATCACGTCGGTCGATCGCGATGACCTCCCGGACTTCGGCGCCTACATCTTCGCCGAAACCATCCGGCAGATCCGGCAGCACCTCCCCGACTGCTCCATCGAAGTGCTCGTCCCCGACTTTCAAGGGAATGAGAACTCCATTCGGACGGTCCTCGAGGCGCGCCCCGACATCTATAACCACAACACCGAAACCGTTCCGCGTCTCTATAAGAAGGCGCGCCCGGGCGGTCGGTATGAACGGCTCCTCGAAATCTTCCGCATCGCCAAGCGAATCGCCCCCACGGTCCCCACCAAGACCGGCATCATCCTGGGCCTTGGCGAGACGAACGAGGAAGTCGTTGAGGTCATGAAGGACCTCCGCGCCGTGGATGTCGACATCCTCACGCTCGGCCAGTACCTGCGCCCGTCCGATGGCCACATCGCCCTCGATCGGTATGTCACCCCCGACGAGTTCCGCTGGTTCTACGACACCGGCATGGCCCTCGGCTTCAAGCATGTCGAGAGCGGTCCCCTCGTCCGCTCCAGCTACCACGCCTGGGAGCAGGTGCAGGCCGCTGGCGTCAGCTGACCGCATGACGCCGCGCACCGCTCCTCGCCTCGACGTTTCTCCCGGACCTCTACCCGGTTTCTCCGTATGAGTCCCACCAAGACCCGCAAGAAAACTGAGCCGGCAAGCCCGGTGGCCGCAGCCACCGCCCCCGCGAAGGGCGGCACGGCAATCGTGAGCGCCGCGACCAATCGTGAGCTCCTGTACTCGATGCTGCTGCAGCGTCGCTTCGAAGAGCGGTGCGCCGAGATGTATGCCATTGGGCGCATCGGCGGCTTCTGCCATTTGTATATCGGGCAGGAAGCGGTCTCCGCCGGCATCATCGCGCAACTGCGCCCCGACGACTACATCATCACCACTTATCGGGATCATGGCCAGGCGCTCGCGCGCGGCATGACGCCCCGCGCGGTGATGTCGGAGCTCTTCGGCCGGCAGGACGGCTGCGCCCGGGGCAAGGGTGGCTCCATGCACATGTTCGACAAGAGTCTGGGCTTCCTCGGCGGCCATGGCATTGTCGGCGGGCATATCCCGATCGCCGCCGGCGTGGGCTTCTCGATCAAGTACCGGGGCGGCGATCAGGTGATCGTCTGCTTCATGGGCGAAGCGGCCGTGAACAACGGCGCGTTCCATGAAGCGCTCAACATGGCGGCGCTGTGGAAGCTCCCGTGCCTGTTCATCATTGAGAACAACCGGTACGGCATGGGCACGGCGGTGGAACGCGCGTCGGCGATCCACGACATCTACAAGCGCGGCGCGTCGTACGACATGCCGCGCGATGTGGTTGACGGGCAGGATGTCCATGCCGTGCGCGCGGCGGCGGCCGCGGCCATCGAGCGGGCGCGGAAGGAAAGCATGCCGACGCTGCTCGAAGTGCGCACCTATCGCTTCATGGGGCACTCCATGTCCGATGCGGTGAGCGGCACCTACCGTACCAAGGAAGAGCTCGAGCAGTATCTGAAGCGCGATCCCATCGTGCTCCATCGCCAGCGCATGGAAGACGCCGGAGAAATCACGGCGGCGGAAGTGGCGCGCATGGATGACGAGATCAAGGCGATCGTGCAGGACAGCATTGATTTCGCAGAGCAGAGCCCGGAGCTGCCCGTTGAGGCGCTTCTGGAAGACATCCTCGTCGATACCACCAGCTAAGGGCGCCCCGCACATGGCCGTCATCACGTACCGCGATGCGCTCAACATGGCGCTCCGCGAAGAGATGCAGCGCGACGATCGCGTCTTCCTCATGGGCGAGGAAGTCGCCGTCTATCAGGGCGCCTACAAAGTGTCGAAGGGGTTGCTGCAGGAGTTCGGCGAGATGCGCGTGGTGGACACGCCCATCACGGAGCTGGGCTTCGCGGGCGTCGGGGTTGGCGCGGCGATGACCGGGCTCCGCCCCATCATTGAATTCATGACGTGGAACTTCGCGCTGCTGGCCATCGATCAGGTGGTGAATGCGGCCGCGAAGATGCTGTACATGTCGGGCGGGCAGTTCCCCATGCCGATCGTCTTCCGCGGACCGAACGGCTCGGCGCTGCAGCTTGCGGCGCAGCATTCGCAGGCGTGGGAATCGTGGCTCGCGCACATCCCCGGGCTCAAGGTCATCGCCCCGGGCACGCCATACGACGCCAAGGGGCTCCTCAAGGCCGCGATCCGCGATGACAATCCGGTGTGCGTGCTCGAAGGGGAAATGCTGTATAACACCAAGGGCGAAGTCCCCGACGACGATTACGTGATTCCGCTGGGCAAGGCCGATCTCAAGCGCGAAGGGGATCATTGCACCCTCATCACGCATGGCAAGATGGTGCTGGTGGCGCTGCAGGCCGCTGATCAGCTGGCGAAGGACGGGATTCGCTGCGACGTCGTCGATCTGCGCACCATCCGTCCCATGGACGTTGAGGCGATTGCCGCTTCGGTGCGGAAGACCAATCGCGCCGTGGTCGTGGAAGAAGGGTGGGAAGTGTGCGGCGTGGGCGCGCAGGTGGTGGATTACGTGCAGCGCCACTGCTTCGACCATCTCGATGCGCCGATTCTGCGCGTGCATCAGGCCGACGCCCCGATGCCGTATGCGAAGACGCTGGAAAAGGCCGCGAAGCCTGATGTGCCGAAGGTGATCGCGGCGGTCAAGCAGGTTCTTTACATCGACTGAGTCACAACCATGGCAACCAAAGTAATGATGGAGGCGCTCTCCCCCACGATGGAGGAAGGGCGCCTGGTGAAGTGGCTCAAGAACGTCGGGGATGCCGTCAAGAACGGCGACACGCTCGCCGAAGTCGAAACAGACAAGGCGATCATGGAGCTCGTCGCCCGCGGCGACGGCATCCTGCGCGCCCGACTGATTGAAGAAGGGACCACCTGCCCCGTCGGTCAGGTCATTGGGGTGGTCGGCGCGGCCGATGAGGATATCAGCGCCCTGACTGGTGGCGCGCCAGCGGCGGCGCCTGTGTCGGCTGCACCTGCGGCTCCAGCGGCACCTGCGGCTCCGACAGTGGCCGCCACTCCGGTGGCCGCCCCGGCGGCGGCACCAGCCGCTACGCCGGTCGCCGCCCCCGCGCACAGTGGACCGGTTCGGTCGTCGCCGCTCGCGCGCCGGTTGGCCGCTGAGCGTGGCGTCGCCATCGAATCGATCGCAGGCTCCGGCCCGGGCGGCCGCGTGATTTTGCGCGACCTCGAAGGCGTGACGGCATCCGCCTCGGCGGCCCCGGCCGCCCCCGTGCCTGCGGCAGCGTCTGCGGCCGCGCCATCGATTGGCGCGGCGCCGGCCGCTAGCGCGTCGACCGTGGTGACCATCCCCCTCTCGCAGATGCGCAAGACCATTGCGCGGCGGCTGGGCGAGTCGATTGGCCCCATCCCGACCTTTTACCTTACCGCCGAAATCGACATGACGCGCGTGGGGCAGCTGCGGGAGCAGATGGCCTCGCAGGGCGACGGCTTCAAGGTGTCGGTCAACGACATCATCATCAAAGCCGTGGCCTTCGCCCTCGTGCGGCACCCCGAAGTCAACGCGCACTGGATGGGCGACAGCATCCGCCAGTTCCACACGGCGCATATCGGCATGGCTGTTGCCACCGATGACGGGCTCATCGTGCCTGTGATTCGCGACGCGCAGACCAAGGGGCTCGGTCAGATCGGCAAGGAAGCCCGCGACTTCGCCAAGCGGGCGCGCGAGCGGAAGCTCTCCCCCGACGAGTTCAGCGGCGGCACATTCTCCGTCTCCAATCTCGGGATGTTTGGGATCGATCAGTTCACGGCGATCATCAACCCGCCCGAGGCGGCGATCCTCGCCGTGGGCGCGACGGAAACCAAGCCCGTTTGGGAGAATGGCGCCTTCGTGCCGCGGCAGCGCATGCGCGTCACGCTAAGCTGCGATCACCGCGTGATTGATGGCGCCGTTGGTGCGAAATTCCTGCAGACGCTGCGGCAGCTGCTGGAAGCCCCCATGATGATGCTCTTCTGATTCACCGGGTGGCCCAGCGCCACCCGTCGCAGGCGTTCCCGGTGTGTTTCGGTTTCGACTTTCTCCAGGCTGACCATGGCTGCTTTTGACGTCATCATCCTCGGCGGTGGCCCCGCCGGTTACGTGTGCGCTATCCGTTGCGCACAGCTTGGCCTGCAATCGGCCGTGATCGAACGCGAAGCCATGGGCGGCACCTGCGTCCTCTGGGGATGCATTCCGGCAAAGGCGCTTCTGGAGTCCGCGAGTCTGGCCACGAAGCTCGGCCACGCGAAGGAGCACGGCATCACGATTGATGGCGTGACGCTGGATTTCGGCCCGGCGATGAAGCGCTCGCGCAGCGTGAGCGCGCAGAATTCCAAGGGCGTCGATTTCCTCATGAAGAAGCACAAGGTCACCGTGATCAAGGGTGAGGGTGTGCTCGAGAAGGGGAAGAAGGTCACGGTCACCACCACCGACGGCAAGAAGGAAACGCACGAGGCCAAGAAGGCGGTCGTCATCGCCACGGGCTCGCGCGTGAAGGGGCTGCCGCAGGCCGGCCTCGCCCTCGACAAGCAGACGGTCCTGTCGAGCGATGAGATCCTCGTGACGGAGAAGGCCCCCGCGTCTATGATTGTGGTGGGCGCTGGCGCCGTCGGGTGCGAGTTCGCAGACGTCTTCAATGCGTTCGGCACCAAGGTCACGATCGTGGAAGTGGCGCCCACGATTCTCCCCATCGAAGATGCCGATTGCAGCGCGGAGCTGACGAAGGCGTTCAAGAAGCGGAAGATTGAGATCCTCACCGGGGCGAAGATCAGCAACGTCAAGGTGACCAAGACGGGCGCGAGCATGACCGTCGAGGTGGGTGGCACGGCGCAGACGCTCGAAGCGGAAAAGGTGTTAGTCGCCGCCGGTCGCGCGCCGAACGTGGAGCAGATTGGGCTCGAAGCGGTGGGGATCACGAAGACCGATCGCGGCTTCGTGAAGATCAACGCCGGCTTTGAAACGAATGTCCCGGGCTACTACGCCATTGGCGATGTGGCCGGCAACCAGATGCTCGCGCACAAGGGCTCACGCGAAGGGCATGTCCTCGCGGATATGCTGGGCGGACAGCATGCGCATCCGGTGAACTACGGCAATATCCCGAGCTGCACGTATTGCCATCCGGAGGTCGCGTCGGTGGGACTCACGGAACAGGCGTGCAAGGCGCAAAACCTGGAGTACACCGTGGGCAAGTTCCCCTTCTCCGCCAATGGCCGCGCGCGTACGTCGGGGGAGACCGACGGCTTCGTGAAGATCCTCAAGGGGAAGAAGTACGGTGAGATCCTCGGCGCGCATATCGTGGGCGCGCATGCCACCGAAATCATTCATGAACTCGTGGTCGCGCGTGAGAACGAGTTCACGGTGGAGGAAATTGATCTGGCGTTGCATGCGCATCCGACGCTCAGCGAGGCGATCGGCGAAGCCGTGCTCGACTCGATGGGCAAGATGCTCCACGCGTAAGCGACGCGCGTGACCGCTCCGCGCGTGCTGAAGGTGATGGACCTGGGCCTCGTGGCGTATGACGAGGCCTGGGCGTTGCAAAAGGAGACCGCCAGCCGGCGGATTGCCGGCGAGATCCCGGACACGCTCATCGTGGTGCAGCATCCGTCCGTGGTGACGCTGGGGCGAAGCACCAAGCCCGGGCACCTGCTGGTGCCGGCGGCCACCCTGGAGGGCCAGGGGATTCAGGTGCGCGACGTGGAGCGTGGCGGGGATATCACCATCCATGAGCCCGGGCAGTTGGTCGCCTACCCCATCATCAGTCTCCGACAGCACCGGCAGGACCTGCACTGGTATTTGCGCCAGCTGGAGGAGGCCATGATCGTCGCGCTGGCGACCTTCGGTCTGAGCGCCGAGCGTGTGGCCGGGTTGACGGGGGTGTGGTGCGGGGGGCGGAAGCTGGCCTCCATTGGGGTGCATGCGAAGGATTGGGTGACCTGGCATGGGCTGGCGCTCAATGTGACGAATGATCTGGCGACCTTTGCGCATGTGGTCCCGTGTGGGATTGATCAGGTCGAAATGACGACCGTGGCCCGGGAGTGCGTCCGGGCGGGTCGTCCGGCGCCAACGTTCGCCGACGTGCAGCAGGCGCTGGTGGCGGCGATGGGGGCGGTGTTTGGGCTCACCGTGGTGTCGCGGGGTAACTGGGGCCCGTAGCGGGCAGCGGTGGGGTGGTTGGCACACCAGTGCGCGCCAATGGATGAGTTCGTTCAGCGCCTCGTCGGCGCGTTCTCACCGTGTGCGCACCACGCCCCGTCGAGCGGCTGGCAAAGTGCCGCCGAGATCACGACGATGCCGTGCGCACGACGTGGTCCCCCTCGGACACGAGCATCGGCGCAGAGGGAAATATCACAAATCGACAAGCGACAGCATGAGGCCAGCGAAAATGGCCGAGTTCGCTTGGTAACGGCGCTGAATAGTTGAGGCTGGTGCTTTGGCGCGGATTTCTGGCCCAAACCGATGAACGCTCCCGCCTGGCCGCACTACGGCGCCCCATCGACCACGTTCTCGACGACACCGCCGAGTTATTCCGGCAACTCTTGCCGACGAAGGCAGTCTATGGATGAGCTTGCTTCGTCACCATAGAAGACCATCGTTCCCACGGTGAACAAGGCCGCCTCGGCGGTTGCAGTGACGTACAGCTACACCTCGTCGGCGTCGACCGTCGCGTCGGTTGACGCGGCGGGTGTGGTGACGGCGGTGGCGCCGGGCGTCGCGACCATCACGGTCACGGCGGCGGGCACGGGCACGGGCTTCACGGCCACGACGCTCACGGGCGCGGCGACGGTGACGGTGACGGCGCTGCCGTCCGGCCTGACCTCGCTGACGGTGACGCCGGCCTCGATGAACCTGGCCATTGCGGGCACGGGCGCGATCGCGGCCTCGGCCACGCAGCCTTCGGGCGCGTCGGCCGCGACCTACACCTACGCCTCCTCGGCGACGGGTGTGGCGACGGTCTCGGCGACGGGTGTCGTGACGGCGGTGGCGGCCGGTTCGGCGGTCATCACGGTGACGGCCACCTCGGCGGCCAACACGAACTTCGC
>JBAXMW010000077.1:0-9514 GCA_037134115.1 Gemmatimonadaceae bacterium
TCAGTCATGGGCGCGGAACGTATGGCCCGCGCCGTCAGAATTCCATGACTTGCGCCGCCGCTGTTTTCGCTATCGCGGCGGGGTGAGGTTCAGCCGGTTCAACCACTCCCGGGCCACAACACGGTACGCGGGGGCATAGGCCGCTTCGTAGGCGTCGGAATGATTGATGGCGGGAAAGCCTGCGCGGCGGCGCGCGGCAAAGAGTGACAGGATGGCGGTGGTGTCACGGGCGGGCACCATCGTGCGAATCGCCGACTCCGCACAGGCGAATTGCGCCGTGTCACCCTTGGGACCATTGGCGGTGGCCACGAACGCCTGCAGCAGTTGCTCCGGATGGCCACCACGCGCAAGGAAGGGACGCAAATGCACCCGGACAAAGCGTCCGGTGGGCGGCAACGACTGCACCAGCGCGGCCCGATGACCCGCTGGCTCCGGATGCGCGGGCAATCCCGCCACCTCCCGGCGCATCCAGGCATTCACCGTCGCGGTATCCGGGACCGCATGTTCACTCCCCATGATGCCATGATGCGTGAGCTTGTACAGATCGGCCGCCTCCGCGCGGGGATACTCCCGCCAGTGGGCGTCCAACGCGGCGCGCCACGCCGCGACATCGCACACCGGGGGCGTGATGAGCAGAGCGGCGAGCACGGACAGGACCACTATATAACTCGCAGAGAATGTTTAATCGCAGCCGGCCTGGGCGCTTTCCCACGCCACCTGCCAGCCGGTATCGGTGCGGATCAGCAGCGCGGCGCTCAGCGACCGGCCATCGTCGCGCCCGAAGAGCAGCTGCACCTCCCGACCGCGACCGGCCCGATAGGCCAGCGCCGGTTCGGCAACCACCAGCGATTCCTCTAGGCCGGAGGCCCGTTCATGCCATCCCACCGTCCAGCGAGCGGGATCCTCCCCAGGCTGCTCCACCACGAGCACGATCCGCTCTTCGCGGGGGGCGTCCTCCTGATTCAGACGCCGTGCAAGGATCGCGACCAGAAAGCCTGATGCCTCGCCGCGACTGCGCCACGCCTGCCGGACCACATACCGGAGGCCGCGGAAGCTCGACAGCGTGTCATCGGGCAAGGCCGCCGCCAACTGCGAGAGCGTGGTGACGACGCGCAGCGAATCGGCCGATGGCCAGGCCGCGAGCGAATCCATGGGAATGGCGACCACATGGCCGGCGGGAAAGGCCACGGTCCATGGGGTCACCGCCGAGGCGTTCAATCGCGCCACCGGCCACGCGGTGCAGCCGGCCCGGAGCTGCGGCGGCAGATCGCGTGCGAGCTGCGCGCTCCCCACGAGCCCCGATCGGGCAAAGAGGTCGACCTGCTGGTCCCCCAGGGTCGCCGCGAGCCCCAGCGTGTCCCCCACCTGCCCGTCGGTCGCCTCGGGACGGATGATGGTGGCCGCCATCGCTCCGCCATCGAGCGACGGCAGGATGAGCACCCCACCTGCCTCCGCGTTCCACCCGGTGTTACGCTCCAGCGCATCCGATGCGCCCCCGGACCGCCCGGCGATGCGACGGCCCGTGGCATCAACGGGGCGATCGGCCGACCGGTCACAGGCCAGCAGGACGAGGACGGCACAGGCGGCGGCACCGCGGGCAGATCGCCACACGGTCCGTGACCGCCGAATGCTGGACAGCGAAAGGTTCGACACAGACAATAATCTGGCGACCTTCCCCACCCAATTCGAGACAGTCTATGCCCGACGCTGCACCGCGCCCCCGTGGCATCCTGAACGCGCTGGGCCTCCATCGGCCTGAGCTCCGGGCGTGGGCGATGTACGACTGGGCGATCTCATCGGTTCAGACGACCATTCTGGTGGCCGTCTTCCCGATCTACTACATGAAGGTGGCGGCGAGCGATCTGTCGCCCGCTGAGGGGACGCAGGCCCTGGGGGTGGCCAACACCATTGCCGCCGTGGTGATCGCCATCCTCGCGCCAATTCTGGGGGCCATCGCCGATTACAAGGCCGCGAAAAAACGCTTTCTGGTAGGCTTCATGCTGCTGGGCGTCACGGCGACCGCCATGATGTTCTTCATTCAGCATGGCCAGCTGCTCCTGGCCTCGGTGCTCTTTGTGGTGTCGCTCGCCGGTGCCACCGGCAGCATGACCTTTTATGAATCGTTGCTGCCGCACATCGCGAGCAACGACGAAATGGATCGGATCTCCACCGCCGGCTACGCCCTCGGCTACGTCGGCGGTGGCATTCTCCTAGCCGCGAATCTCGCCTGGATCGCGAACCCCGGCGCCTTTGGCCTCCCCTCGGGGGACGGGCTCACCCGCGCACAGGCGACGCTCCCCTCTCGGCTCGCGTTTCTCTCGGTCGCCGTCTGGTGGCTCGTCTTCTCGATTCCGATCCTGCGACGCGTCCCGGAACCGCCGCGCACGCTTGAAGCCGACGAAACGGCGTCGGGGAATCCATTCATCACCGCCTTCACGCGCCTCGGTGAAACGCTCCGCGAACTGCGGAACTACAAGCAGGCCGCACTCGCGATGCTCGCCTTCACGGTCTACAACGACGGCATTGGCACCATCCAGAAGATGGCCACGGCCTTTGGCGCCGAGATTGGTGTGGGGCAGAGTGATTTGATCACGGCGATTCTGCTGGTGCAGTTCATTGGGATCCCCTTCGCCTTTGCCTTTGGAGCCCTCGCGACGCGACTCGGGACGAAAGCCTCGATTTTCCTGGGGCTCCTCATTTACACCGGCATTTGCATCTACGGCTATCGGATCACGACCACGAAGGAGTTTTACGGGCTCGCCTGCATGGTCGGGTTGGTACAGGGGGGCACCCAGGCACTCAGTCGGTCGCTCTTTGCGAACATGATTCCGAAGCACAAGAGCGGTGAGTTCTTTGGCTTCTACTCGGTGTTCGAAAAGTTTGGCGGTATTCTCGGGCCGCTGGTCTTTGCGGTCGCGGTGAACCAGAGTGGCAGCAGCCGTGGCGCGATCTTGTGGGTGATCGGCTTCTTTGTGCTGGGGGGCGCGCTGCTCGCGATGGTCAATGTGCAAGAAGGCGAACGGGCGGCGCAGGCGGCGGACGCGGAGCTCCACGCCGCCTGACCAACCGGGGGCGTTAGGACTTGGCGGCCACCCAGTCGCGCCCCATCCCCATCTCCACCAGCAACGGCACCTTGAGCGGCGCCGCGCCCTCCATCTCCCGCTTCACGAGGGCGCGAAGCGCTTCCACTTCGTCTGGTGCGACCTCGAAGACGAGTTCGTCGTGCACCTGCAGCAGCATGCGTGACGCCAGCGTCTCCTCGGCCAGCGCCGCATGCACGCGCAGCATCGCCAGCTTGATGAGATCGGCCGCCGAACCCTGAATGGGGGCATTGGCCGCCACGCGCTCCCCGAAGGCGCGCATGTTGTGATTCCGTTCGCGGAGCTCCGGGATGTAGCGGCGACGCTTGAAGATCGTTTCGGCGTAGCCGCGTTCCTTGGCATCGACCACGCACCGGTCGAGATAGCCCTTCACGCCGGCGAAGCGCTCAAAGTAGGTCTCAATGAACGCCTTCGCCTCCGCGTGCGTGATGCGCAGCTGCCGAGAGAGCGCATGCGCCCCCTGACCGTAAATCGTGGCGAAGTTGATGGTCTTCGCGCGCGCACGCATCTCGCTCGTCACGTCGCTGAGCGGCACACCGAAAATGATCGCCGCCGTTTGCCGATGAATGTCGCCGCCCGCCTTGAAGGCGGTCACAAAGGCGGGGTCATCAGACAGATGCGCGAGGAGCCGCAGTTCGATCTGTGAATAGTCGGCCGACAACAGCTGCCAGCCATCACGCGCGACAAAGCCCCGACGGATTTCGCGTCCAAGCTCCCGACGCACGGGGATGTTCTGCAGGTTCGGATCGCTCGACGAGAGCCGTCCCGTCGCCGCGACCGTCTGATTGTA
The DNA here is from genome assembly GCA_037134115.1 of Gemmatimonadaceae bacterium. Lineage (GTDB taxonomy): Bacteria > Gemmatimonadota > Gemmatimonadetes > Gemmatimonadales > Gemmatimonadaceae > Gemmatimonas. The sequence continues at coordinate 3,892 of JBAXMW010000077.1, forward strand.
CGAGGTGTGCAGTCGATGATCCCGGGGATGCACCATGCGCGGGAGCGCATCGATGTACGTCCCCTCGAGCTTGAAGAGCTCACGGTACTCCATGAGCAACGTCGGGAGCGTATGCCCTTCATCGGCGAGCTCCTGCAAGACACTCGCATCGGTGCTCGGCCCGGTCGCGGTTTTCTTTTTGATCGGCAAACCCAGCTTCTCAAAGAGAATATGCCGGAGCTGCGGATTGGAGTTGATGTTGAACTCCTCCCCCGCCTCGCCGTAAATGGCCTGCTCCACCTTCTCACGCTCGGCCTTGAAGCGCGTCTTGAGCTTCTCGAACCAGTCCAGATCGATCGCGATCCCTTCCCACTCCATGTCGGCGAGCACATCGACGAGCGGGACTTCCATCGCCTGCACGAGATCGGCCATCCCATGGTCGGCCAACATGGGGGCGAGCAAGGCATGCAGCCGCAGCGTGACATCGACATCCTCGCACGAATAATCGCGCGCGGCGTCGACGGGGACGGCACTGAAGGGGAGCTGCGAGCGCCCCTTGCCGCACAGCTGCTCGTACGACGTCATGGAGTGGCCGAGGAACTCGAGCGCCAGCAGATCGAGACCGTGCGAGCGACGCCCCGGATCGAGGACGTAGCTGGCGAGCATCGTATCGAAGACGAGCCCAGCGACGCGCACACCGGCACCGCGCAACACCAGGACGTCATACTTCGCGTTCTGCGCCATCTTGGGGACGGTCGCATCCTCAAGCATCGCGCGCAGCGGCGCCATCGCCGCGCTGGCGAAGGGCGGAAGGTTCACCGGCTCCGGGACACCTGCGGAGATGCGCTGGCCAGCGAGGCCGGCGTCACCAGAGAGAAGCCCCAGCAGGCCACCGCCATCGTCGCGTGTGTGCGCGAAGGGGAGGTAGTAGGCCTCACCCGGCGCGACCGCAATGGAGAGCCCAACGAGATGCGCGCGCATGGCATCGACGGCCACGGGCGCATCGGGATCGGTGATCGTTTCCGTATCGAAGGCGATTGCCGGGACTTCGCGCACCCGACGTAACAGAGCGTCGAGGCCCTCGAGCGTATCGATGGTGTGATAGGTCGCGTCGGCGAGCACCGACACGCCACTCGCACTTTGCGTGACCGCGAGCGGCGCAGGGCGCTCAGCCCGCGGGGCCCCACCGGTCCACGGGGCGCCCAACTCGGCCGCCGCTGACGTCGCACCAGCAGCCGCACCGGTTGTGGCACTCGTTGCCGCACCTGGTGCTGAACTGGCCGCAGCGCCCTCGGCGGCACTGCCCCCGAGATCGCGCAGCATGGAGGTGAACTCCAGCTCCAGAAAGAGCTGCTTGAGCGTCGGGACATCGGGGGCGCTCAGCGTCAGTGCGGCCGGATCGAGATCGATCGGGACGTCGCAGTGAATCGTGACGAGCTGCTTGGAGAGCCGCGCGACATCGGCGAGCTCCAGCAACGCTTCGCGCGGGCGCTTCTTGGTGATCTCGCTCGCATGCTCGAGAATCGACTCGAGTGGGCCGTACTGCGCGATCAGCTCCTGTGCCGTCTTCTCGCCAATGCCGCGGACACCGGGGACGTTATCCGAGGAGTCACCCACGAGCGCCAGATAATCGATGACGCGATCTGGGGGGACACCCAACCGGTCACTGCCATTTTCCACTCCAACCCACTGCTCTTCCACACTCGCCGGGCCACCACGTCCGGGATTGAGCAACCAGACCCCGGGGCGGACGAGCTGTTGGAAATCCTTATCGCCAGAGACGATCACCACGTTGTAGCCGGCGTCGGCGCCTTTGCGCGCGAGCGTCCCGATCACGTCGTCGGCCTCGAATCCTGGGACCGACATCACGGGAATGTCGTATGCCTTGAGCAGCTGCGTGACGCGCAGCAGCCCCTGATCGAAATCGGCCTGCAATTCGTCGGTGAGCTTTTCGCGCGTCGCCTTGTATTCCGGATACAGCTCGTCGCGGAAGGTGGCGCCGGAATCGTGCACCCAGCCGAGCAGCTCGGGCTTGTGCGTGTTGAGCAGTCGCTTGAGGAAGTTGGCGATCCCCCAAGCGGCCGACGTGTTTTCGCCGCGGCTCGTGTAGAGCGGCCGCTGCATGAGCGCGAAGAAGGCGCGATAGATCAGCGCATACCCGTCGATCAGAAAGAGACGGGGCGCAGTGGGGCGCGTGACGGTTGGCGTCACGGGAGCGCCAGCAGGACGATCACTCACCGCTGCTGCTGCGCGAGCTTGCGGCGGATCGCCGCTTCCACTTCCCCGCGCTGCGCGGTGTTCAGCCGATAGCGCCCAAAACCGGTTTGATCGGTGAAGACCAGCTGCAACCGGAGCGAGCGATACTCCCAGATCTGCTGCCGCACCCGCGCGCTCGGATCCTGCAGCGCGGAGTCGTAGATGTTGTCCGGATCACCCAGTGCGACGTAGGTGGTGCCGCGATCGGTCTGCCAGCCGACAGGACCGTCTTCACGGAAGCGTAGATTCGCCATGCGGATCCGCTGGAAATAATCACGCAGCCCTTCATGCTCGGCCGTGCCGGGGAGCGGATCGGTTTCCCGCAGGAAGGTGCTCCACCGTTCCGCACGCTGAGCCACCGTGGCGTCGCGGAGCGGCTTGAGCCGTTCGGGAGGCACGAAATAGCGGAGATAGTTCAGCATCTCCTCAAAGGACGCGATCGGGAGATCTTCGCCGAGGCTCACAAAGAGCCGCGTCCGCGCCGTATCGGAGCCGCCGACTGCAGAGATTTCGAGATTGGAGATCCCCACGCCGAGGCGCGTGACCGGGAGCGCGACGGTGGCGCTGCGCACCGCCTGTCGTTCCGTCAGCTCGACGGTCGAGCGCCACATTTCGGTGTCGCCGTCGCCGAGGACGCGGACAAGCACGGAGGCGGGAGCCGCTGCGCCCGCCGCTTCGACATAGACTGGGAGCTGCGAATCGGCGCCAAAGGTCACCGTGGCGCGTGGACGCGCGAGGAGCCGCGGCAACGAATCGGTCGTGCTCCGCGGAATGACTTCGTAGACCGGCATGGGGGTGGAGAGCTGCCCGGGCGCGAGACGCGGCACCTCGATGGACACCTCTTCGGTGCCCGTGCGCATCGCCGACTCATCGCGCAGCCCAATGCCCACTGCGTAGCGGCCAGGGGTGAGGCGGAGCACTTGCTGCCAGATAATGCTTTCGTCGGTCCGCGAGGTCTCCCGGAAGGTGGGAACGCGCACCGACTCCTTCGCTTCCACCTGCGCGGCCATCACCCCGCCGCGGCGGGCCTCCACCTTCACCACGTACTCGGCGGTGTAGCGATCGCCTTCGCGCGCGAAGGAGAGCGCGCGCGGCGGCAGTGAGAGCGCCAGCAGCACCAGTGTGGTGTCGGGTGACGGGGTGGCAAGGAACGAGGCCGATGCGACAAAGGGGATCGCCCCGGATCCGGCGATCAACCCCATGCCGCGATAGAGGCGCTGCATATCGCTGCTGGTGACCACCCCGGTCGCCGCCGCTGCCCCAGGACGGCCACGCGGCCCGCTGGGATTGGGGGGACCGCCCGGTGCGTCAACGGCTGGGCGAGAGGCACAGGCCGAGAGGGCCGCGGCGAGCGCGGACACTCCAGCAACCGTGCGCCATGCGCGGAAGTGACGAAGCAACGAAGCAGTCATGACACTGTCTTGCATGCGGCCAGTGGCTGGCGTTAGGTTCGCCCCGTGCCTATCGAGACGTTGATCGGATCAACCATTGCCGGCTACACCATTCGCGGAAAAGTCGGCGAAGGCGGCACGTCGCTGGTCTTCCGGGCGGAACATCCGGACCATGGTACCGTTGCCCTGAAGGTGCTGCGGGAAAAGCTGCAGCAGGACAGGACCGCCGTCTCGCGGTTTTTGCGCGAAGCGGAATTCGGGACACGGGTACAACACCCCAATATCATCCGCACCCTCGACTTCGGGCAGGTGGAGGGGCGTCACTATCTCGCGATCGAGTGGGCCGCCGGGGAAATCCTGGACAAGCACGCCGATAAGTCGGGACCGCTCCCCTGTCGCGAAGTGGCCGGCATCATGGCCCAGCTGTGCGGTGCGGTGCAGGCGACCCACGACGCCAATATCGTCCATCGCGATCTCAAACCCGAGAATGTGATGTATGATCCGGCGACCCGGGTCGTGAAGCTGCTCGACTTCGGGATTGCCGCCGATACCGAGACGACACCGGACCAGCGGCTGACGCGGGCGGGCTTTTTCGTGGGGACGCTCATGTACGTCGCCCCGGAGGCGTTGACTGGCGAGCTCGTCGGTCCAGCAGCCGATCAGTATTCGCTGGCAACCATCGCGTATTACCTGCTGTCAGGGGTGCTCCCGTACACCGGGAAGTCTCCGCGCGAGCTGTTCTCGCAGCTCCTCACGCAGCCGCCGGTGCCGCTCAGCAAGGCGCGGGCGTCACTGAACTTTCCGGCCTCGCTGGATGCGGTGATCATGCAGGGACTCGAGCGCCACCCCGGCGACCGGTTTCCCACGGTGATGGCCTTCTCCGCCGCCCTCACCGCCGCCGCAGACGATTGCGGGCAGTCGAACAGTGCCGCCACGGCCGCCCCCTCCGAGGAGGAATCGGGCGGGTTGATGAGCAAGATGCGCGGGCTCTTCCGCCGCAGCTAACGGTCGCAGCGCTCCGCTGCGCCTCCTTTCCTTTTGCACGACCCTCTGTGACTGACACCACGCTTGCCCGGCTCACCACGCTGTTGGCCACTCGCTCCGCCAAGCGGGGCGATTTTGTCCTGGCCTCCGGCCGCCGCTCGTCGCTCTACGTGGATTGCCGCCTGACGACGATGAGCCCCGAGGGCCAGCTGCTGATTGGCCGCGCCGGGCTCGCCGCCCTCCGGGCCACCGGGTGGCCGGTGGATTCAGTGGGAGGGCTCACCCTTGGCGCCGACCCGATCGCCTACGCCATCGCCCATGCGAGTGCGCTGGCCGACGAAGCCGGGACCGGGACGATGGTCCGGGCCTTCACGGTGCGGAAAGAGGCCAAGGTCCATGGCACGGGGAAGCTGATTGAAGGACCTTTCCTCCCCACCGACCAGGTCGTGGTCGTGGAGGATGTGATCACCACCGGTGGATCGGCCCTCAAGGCGGTGGAGGCGATCCGGGCGGCCGGCGCCACGGTGCTCGGGGTGCTGGCGCTGGTGGACCGCGAAGAAGGGGGGCGGGAGGCGCTGGAAGCGGCCGGCCTGCAGGTCCGGGCGCTCGTCCCCGCCTCGGCGCTGCTGGCGGAGATGCCCGAGAGCGGAACGCCCTGATCAGGTGAGCGCGACCTCCGGGAGCTCGGTCTCCTCGAGGTCGGCTTCCTGGCACGCGGTGTCCACCTGGCGGTCCCGGAGCACGCTCCATTGGGGGGTGACGGCAAAGGGTTCGAAGGTGCGCAACAGGTCCCGATACGGGAGCACGAGCGTCTCTCGAAAGACGTCGAGCATTCGTTCGCCGGTGAACTGTTTCCGGAAGGTCATCGGGGTGCAGTCCAGGAGCAGCTGGACATGCCGCGAGAAGCTTTGTGCCGACGAATACTCGAGATGGTTCGCGACGTCGGTGATGCTGCGCCCCGGGTTTTCGAAGTGGCGCGCCGCGCGCACCAGTCGCGCCATGGCGAGATACCG
>JBAXMW010000078.1:0-9487 GCA_037134115.1 Gemmatimonadaceae bacterium
GTCAGGCGCCCGTCATCCAACAGCTGCAGCAGAATGTTGAAGACATCCGGATGCGCCTTCTCGATTTCATCAAAGAGGATCACCGAGTACGGCCGCCGACGCACCGCCTCCGTGAGCTGTCCCCCTTCCTCGTAGCCCACGTATCCCGGCGGCGCACCGATCAGCCGCGCCACGGCATGCTTCTCCATGTACTCGGACATGTCGATACGCACCATGGCATGCTCGTCGTCAAACAAAAACTCCGCGAGCGCCTTCGCCGTCTCCGTCTTCCCGACCCCCGTGGGCCCCAGGAAGATGAAGGATCCGATCGGACGATTCGGGTCCTGCAGCCCAGCACGCGACCGGCGCACCGCGTTTGACACCGCCCGCACCGCGTCCTGCTGCCCCACCACGCGCGTGGCGAGGACCTCTTCCAGCTTGGTGAGCCGCTCACGCTCCGACTCGAGCATGCGCGTGACGGGAATGCCCGTCCACCGCGCGACCACTTCGGCCACGTCGTCAGCACCGACTTCTTCCTTGAGGAACTGCGGACGACCGCCCTGACTCGCGAGCTTGGACTCCGCCGTCTTCATGTCGCGTTCCAACTGCGGAATGCGCCCATAGGTGATCTCGGCCGCCTTGTTCAAATCGCCGGCGCGCGTCACCTGCTCCGCCTCAAAACGGGCCTGTTCGATTTGCTGCTTGATGCGTCCCACGGCGCCCAGCGTGTCCTTCTCCCGCTGCCACTGGGCGCGCATCCCAGCCACCTGCTCCTTCGCTTCGGCCAGCTCGCGCTCAAGCGCGGTCCGCCGTTCCAGCGATGCGGGATCGGTTTCTTTGCGCAGCGCCTGCCGCTCGATTTCCTGCTGCACAATGCGCCGCTCGACCTCGTCGATTTCCTGTGGCACGGAATCGATTTCAATGCGGAGCCGAGAGGCGGCTTCGTCGATGAGATCGATGGCCTTATCGGGGAGGAAGCGGTCGCCGATGTAGCGGTTGGAGAGTGTTGCCGCGGCTACGACGGCGCCGTCGGTGATGCGTACGCCATGATGCGACTCGTAGCGCTCCTTGAGGCCCCGCAGAATAGCGATGGTGCTTTCCACGCTGGGTTCGCCCACGAGCACGGGCTGAAAGCGCCGCTCGAGGGCGGCGTCCTTCTCCACATGGAGCCGGTACTCATCGAGCGTCGTCGCCCCCACGACGCGCAGTTCCCCGCGCGCCAGCATGGGCTTGAGCATGTTGCCGGCATCCATGCTTCCTTCGGCCTTGCCCGCGCCCACGAGGGTGTGCATCTCGTCGATGAAGACGACGTAGAGCCCTTCGGCGGCGGTCAGCTCTTTGAGCACCGACTTGAGCCGCTCTTCGAACTCCCCGCGGAACTTCGCGCCGGCGATGAGCGCCCCAAGGTCCAGCGAGACCAGCTTCTTGTCGCGGAGCCCTTCGGGGACGTCCCCGCTGATAATGCGCTGCGCGAGCCCTTCGGCGATGGCGGTCTTCCCCACGCCGGGTTCGCCAATCAGCACGGGATTGTTCTTGGTCCGGCGCGAGAGTACCTGAATGACTCGGCGGATCTCTTCATCGCGGCCGATGACCGGATCAAGCTTCCCCTTCCGGGCCGCTTCGGTGAGATCGCGCGTGTACTTCTCGAGCGCCTGATACTGTTGCTCTGGCGACTGGTCGGTGACTTTATGCGCGCCGCGCACGCGCTGCAGCGCATCCAGCAGCGCCTGCCGCGTGGCGCCGACCGCACTCAGCAGTCGCGCGCTGTCGGTCCCCTTGGCCTCGGCGAGCGCGACGAGCAGATGCTCGGTCGAGACGTATTCATCGCCGAGCGTCTTGGCTTCCGTTTCGGCGGCATCAACGACCTGCGTGAGCTCGCGCGACAGCGTGGGCTGCGCATCGGACTGCTTCGCGTACCGCGCGGCCTCCTGCTCGGCTGCGGTGCGCACGGTGGTGACATTCACCCCAATGCGCTGCAAGATGGGCACGACGATCCCTTCCGTCTGCCCCAGGAGGGCGAGGAGGAGGTGCACGTCATAGGTGAGCGGATTGCCGGCCTTGCGGGCCAGCGCCACCGCCTCGTTGAGCGCCTCAGCGCTCTTCATCGTCAAACGATCGGGATTGATCATACCCGGGAAAGTGGCATTGGGAGTGCCAGACGCAATACGCCAGAACAGCAGCGTTTGTCGCAGAATCAACGGCCAGAGCTGCAGCTTTGGCACCCTGACCGCCAGAAAAACACGAAGGCGCCCCGGGTCCGTCCACCCGGTGCGCCTTCTTCGTGTTTCTTCTACGGGTCCGTGGTGCTCGTGATCCTGCTTACTTCACCACGATCATCTTTCGCAACAGCGGCACGCCATTGACCTCGAGTCGATAGTAATACACGCCCGAGGCGGCCTCCCGCCCGGTGTTCAACACCTTCCCATCCCAGTAGGCGACATACTCGCCGCAGGTGATGGTCACGTTGTCCAGCGGTTGGCCAGGGGCCACCCCGCCCGATCCGCCCTGCAGCACCGGTGTGGCAACGAGCTGAGACAGCAGGTTGTACACCTTCAGACTGACGCGGTACTGCTTACCGGCATCGGTACACGTGGGCGCATCGCCCACGCCAAACGGGATGCGAGTCTCCGGGTTGAACGGGTTCGGGAAGTTCTGTCCAAGGGACATCCCTGGCTTCCGATCCCGACCGTCCTGCGCCGAGCTGACTCGTGGCATGAACGCTGTGAGGGCGAGCACCAGACCCAGTGCGCCCAACAGACGGTTCATGTTCCTTCTCCGACTGACGATTCAGGTGGTTAGTCGAAGTCTCCGTTAAAGGTGAAAAGTGATCCTGCGTGGACAGCTGATCCTGCACCCAAAAACTTAGGGCGCCCCGCCGGGTGCGTCAAGGAAGAGCTGGCCCCGGTCGGTCAATCTGACCGGACTCCCATTGCAGGAAGGCCCGCAGCGGGCGCTCGTCGGTGACATGGTGCCCGAGGAACTCGCGGAAGAGGCGCTGGTGGGCGCGGGCTGCGGCGGGCTCCAGCGGCGGGGTTTCATCGGCCAGCCACTGCGCCAAAACGATCTGGGCGCTGGCGGGGAGCCGACGGCCGCCCGGGGCGCGCGCGGCACAGAGCCGGCAACGGAGCCCACCGGCCTGGCTGCTGAAGGCGAGGTCGTCTGCCGGTTCCAGCGGGGCGTGGCAGTCCACACACTCAGCGAGCACCGGGGCAAAGCCGGCGGCCGCCAGGAGCCGCCAGAGGGCGCCCAGCCCAACGGAAGGGATTTCTGGGCCATGGCTCAGGGCGAGGCGGTTGAGCGCCCCCTGCAGCTCCAGGAAGGCCCCGGGGGCGGGCTCGTCGTGCAGGATGCGCTGAGCGCATTCGGCGAGGGCCGCCGCCGCGCTGAAGCGGGACAGATCCGCGGCGAGCGCCGGATGCGACCGGGTCACGTCAAAGCCATTGAGCGTGTGCAGGTCGCGCCCTGGACGCAGGTCGATCTGCGCCTGTCCCTCGGCGAAGAGATCGACGGCGCTACCGAACCGCTTTTTTGACGTGCGCGCCCCCCGCGCGATCACGGACACCAGTCCCGCCTCCCGCGTCGCAAGGCGGATCAGCCTCGACGACTCGAGATAGTTCGCGACGTGCAGGACGATGGCGTCTGTGGCAACAAGCGGCATGCAGCACCAGCGCGGGGGCCCCGGAGGGCGCGACCGACCGGATGGCCGTGCGCCCTGCGGGTGAACCCGGAGGATCTCGTGAGGTGGTGGTTACCGCAAGGCCAGATCGACGCCGCCCTGCCCCGCCGCCACACGACGGATCTCCTTCCCGGCGGCATTGAAGACCACCAGCGAGGTGGCGGAGCCCGCGCCGCTCACGAGGCAATGCAGCCGACTGAGCGCATCAGCGACCCCGTTGCCGCAGGTCATCGGGTCGCCGTTGGCTGCGGTCAGCGTCATCCACGGCGTCGTGGCCGTGGTGATGATGCTGAGATCGGCCGGATTCAACAGGATGATGCGATCGGTGAAGTTGCTGAGATCTTCGTAGAGCGAGACGTAGAGAAAATTGTTGGCACCCCACCGGGCGCCGGCACCGTAGCTGCCGGCGGGCATCATCCGCTGGCGCACCACTCGCTTGGCCGCGAGATCGACCATCGTGATCGAGCCCGAGGTGAGCACGGCATACGGGAAGCTTGCGAAGTTGGCATCACCGCCGGCCGCAATGTAGGCAACGCCCCCCTGCACAATCGCCGAGGCACCCGAGCCACGGGCACCAGTGAGGATGATCGTGTCGCGTGTCGTGCCCGTGTTGGGAATGCGGATGAGCCGCACGTCACCGCGGAGCGTGTACGTGGTGCGGCAATTCGCGTTGGCATCGACGACCCACGTGGCGTTGTCGTATTGGAAGACGTCCGTGGGACAGATACCGGCGTTGGTGATCCGTGTGCTGGTGGCGGTGGCGGTTCCGGCGACCGAGACCAGTGACACACTGCCGGAATCGCGCAGGGCAACACCTATGAGACTTTGTCCGCCGGTTCCCTTGAGGAGTCGCGCATTGCCGGGATTGCTCCCGACCGGCATTTGAATCTTGCGCGTGGTGCCGGTGCGCAGATCGGCGATGTACAGCAGGTCACCGGCCCCGCGGCTCGAGACGGCGAGCACGGTGTCGTTGGCCATGGTGAATCCACTGGCATCGAAGGTGGTGGGATCACCGAGCGCCACGCGCGACGACGCCTTGCCCGTATCGGCCAAGAGCGTGAGCCCAGGCTGGATGTAGCCATCGAGCACGACGATTCCCTTGGGCGGCGATGCCGGCGGATCGACGGCCACATCGGTGCCACAGGCGGCCAGAACCATCGCGGCGGCCACGGAACCCACGGCGCGCCAACGGGCGGAGTGCAGAAGCGAAAACACCAGAGCCATCCTCACAAGAAAAACGCGTGGCCGTCGTCAGGGTGACGACGGGTCCTGCAGGGTGATACGGACGGACCAGCTGCGACCGGGGGCGGGAAATCCGCGGACGGATTGCCATGCGACATTGGTGGCGTTGTCGAGCGCCCACGTGATACGCGCGTCATCAAAGACGCCGAGATGGCGACGCAGGGCGCCAAGGGGGAGCGCGTGCGAGAGCGCCGCCGAGATGAGCGTGACGGCGGGGAGGCGATACGCGGCGTCACGGGGGCCCGCCGTGTACGGACGATCGCCGAGGTAGCGCGCGCCGAGCCGGATGACGGCGGTGCGCTGTTGCGCGATCCATTCGCCGCCGGCGGCGAGGCGCGGGACATACGGGGTGGGAATCCGGAGCGCATCGGTGCGCAGCATCGCATCGTAGCGCGTGACCCATGCGCTGACGGTGCTCCAGCGATGTGCGTGGCTGGCACGGGCTTCGACGCCGCGCAGCTGTTCAGCGCCCACGTTGGCCGGGCTCCAGCCAAAATTTCCAGGAAACCAGACGATCGCGTTGTGCGTCTCGCGGGCGACGAGCGCGGCGTCGACCTGCCAGCGGCCGAGCGCGGTCTGCCGACGCCATTGGGACGCCAGTTCGAGATCCCCGCGTACGCGCTCGGCGCGCAGCGGGGTGATCGTGAGCCGCTGCGGGGACGCTCCGTAGAGGTCGTACAGCGTTGGGGCGCGGAAGGCCTGGGTAACTCGCGCGGAGCTACTGAAGCCCGGCGTCCACTGTTGATCGAGCGCGAACGAGAGCGAAGGGCGCACGCCGGCCTGCGTGATGGCATCGAAACGGACGCCACTCTCCAGGCGCGTCTGGCGGCGGTGCCAGGCGGCGTTCGTTGCCACAAAGGCGCGGGCGCGGTCTTGCGCGATGGCACCGGAACCACGGAGCGCATCCGCACCAACTCCGGCGCGCCAGGTGAGATCGAGGGCGCCACGCGTCGGCGTCTCACGATGCCACGGTGCGGTACCGCGCACATCGAGATCCGCCGCCTGCGAGGTGGCCGCACTGTTCCACTCCGGACGGGCGGGATCGCGGTAGCTGAGGCCCATCGTCCGCAGCCCTCCCTGCACCGTGATGCCATCGAGCACCGCCTGCGCGCGCAGCAGCGCCCGGTTCACCACCGAGCGATCGGCATCGTACGCATGCACGTTGAGCGGGCCCACCATCCCACGCGTCGTGTGCGACAGGAGTCCCGTCAGCTGCCAGCGGCTCGCCATGAGGCCAACGGTCGCAGCGGTGATCGTCTCATCGTTATTCACGCGACGCGTGGTGGGGGCGGCGGGCTCCACGCTGGACGCCACCGAAAAATCATTCGTGGCGGTGCGGTGCATGAGGGCGCTGTTCACGAGCAATGCACCCATCGACTGGCGCAGCGCCAGTTCCGCCTGCCGCTGTCCAAAGGCGCCGACGCCGAGGCTCACCACGCGGGGCGCCCCGGCGGTGAGCGCCAGCACACCGCCCGACGCGCCGTTTCCGGCGCCAAGGGGATCCGCGCCCAGCGTGACCGTCGCCGAGCCCAGGGCGGCGAGGGGGAGATCGGACAGATCCGCGACGCCGGTCGCGGGATCATTGAGGGGCAGCCCATCGAGCGTGACCACGACCTGTTCACGCCGGGAGGCACGAAGCGACAGGTTGGTTTCGCCGCGTGCGGAGCGCAGGTTGGTATAGGGCAACTGCGCGACGAGGTCGTGCGTGGTGGTGGCACCCAACCGGCGCGCGTCGGCCGCACTCCGCTCGGCGGTCATGCGCGCGATGGCCGGCGCCTCGCCACGAACCGTGATTGGGGCGAGCCCGACGGCGCGCGTGTCGCGTGCGCCAACGGGCATGAGCGCCACGGTGAGCGTCTCGCGCTCTGCCCGTGCGGTCGTGGGCCACGCCACGCGCTGGGGGCGATACCCCACGCGCTGCACCACAAGGTCGTGAGGGGGCGCCTGTCGCGATGGGGCGCTCGTCCGGGCGGCGGCGGGCCGGTGGATCATGCCGCACGCGGTCGTCATCGGCGATGATTGCGTCGACACCGCCGCGCTGTCGATGCGTGTGGTCGCGCCGAGGAGTGGCGCGCCGGTGGTGGCATCGGTGACGCAGAGGCGGAGCGAGTCGACCGTGATCACCAGCGCGAGAAGCGGCAGGCTCATGGCGTGCCGCCGCTCTGCCGTCGAAGCGGCAGCAACGCCAGTGCACCAACGGCCGCGTCGCGTGTGACCACCAGTGGCCACTCGTAGACGCGCTCCAGCAACTCCCCACGCATGACGTCGGCGGCCGTGCCGGCGGCGGCCACATGCCCCTGATGCAGCAGCACCAGATGCGCGGCGAAGCGCGCCACGAGATTGAGCTGATGGCTCACGAGCAGCACCGTGCGTCCTTCACGGGCGAGCGCATCGAGCAGCTCAAAGACCGCCATTTCGTGGGCCACGTCGAGAAAGGCAGTCGGCTCATCGAGCACCAGCACGGGAGCGTCCTGTGCGAGGGCACGGGCGACGCGCACCCGTTGCCACTCGCCGCCCGAGAGCTGATCGGTGCGGCGCGCCGCGGCCTCGCTGACCCCCGCGCGATGCATCGCCTCATCAATCAGCCGCTTATCCGTGACGCCAAGCGCGCCAAAGGCCGACCGATGCGGATGGCGTCCGAGCGCGACGAACTCGGCAACGGGGAGCGGCACCGCAGGCTCCTCGCGCTGCGGCACGACGGCAATGTGGCGTGCCCGTTCGCGCGCATTCCACTGCGCCATCGGCATCGCGCCGAGCGTGATGGTACCCTGCACGACCGGCGCGAGCCCTAACAGCGAGCGCACAAGCGAGCTCTTGCCACTGCCGTTCGGTCCGACAATCGCCGTGAGCTGGCCCGGCGCGGCAACGAGTGAGACGCCATCGAGCGCGCGACGCGATTGTCCCGCGTACTGCACCGCGAGATCACGAACGGTGAGCGTGCCGTTGGTGCTCACGTGGACAACCGCCGCAGGCGCGCGATGAAGAAGGGCACGCCCACGAGTGCCGTGACGGCCCCCAAGGGCAATTCGGCGGGGGCGCGGGCCACGCGCGCGGTGAGATCCGCGGCGACGAGCAGCGCGCCGCCGAAGAGCGCACCCACCAGCAGCATGCTGCGATGACGGCGCGCCCCCATGGCGCGGGCGAGGTTCGGAATCACCAACCCGACAAAGCCAACGAGTCCGGCGGCCGCGACGGTGGCCGCCGCCAACCACGATGCGACGAGGAAGAGGCGGAGCGCGGTGCGGGAGACATCCACGCCGAGCGCTGCGGCCGACTCTTCGCCCAGCGAGAGGACATCGAGGTCCCGGGCCCAGACGACCAACACGCCCCCGAGGAGCAGCACGGCCGCGCCGAGGCGGCCCACAGCCCCCCAGGTGGCATCGGCGGCGGAGCCCATCATCCACCAGAGTGCGCCGCGGAGTTTTTCCGGCGGGGCATCTGCGAGGGCCACGAGAATCGCGGCGTTGGCAAAGGCGCCAATCACGACGCCCGCCATAAGCAGGAGACGCGTGTCGGTGCCGCCGCCCACGACGCGGGCGAGCAGTGTGACCACGAGCGTCGCCACGGCCGCCCCAGCGAAGGCACAGGCCGTCACCAGCAGAGGTTCGGCGATCCCGAAGGCCATCGCGATCACGGCGCCGACGGCCGCGCCACCGGAGACGCCGAGGAGATACGGTTCGGCGAGGGCATTCCGCATGGTGCCTTGGAGTGCGCCGCCGCTCATCGCGAGTCCAGCGCCGACGAGCGCGGCGAGCAGGACGCGTGGGGCGCGGAGCTGCTGCACGATCGAGATCGTGGTGGGGTCACCCTGTCCCTGCAACGCCAGCCACACGTCGCGGAGCGGCAGGGAGACGGTGCCGAAGGCGATGGCGAGGAGCATGGCCGCGCCCAACACGATCACCCCACCGAGCATCACCCACGGGAGCGTGGCGGTGGTTGCATCGCGGGTGGGGCGCCGCGTGGTGGTCACGGACGCGTCCGGGTGCTGTCGGTGCGCGCGGCCGGCAGTGGTGGCAGCTGGCGTGCGAGTTCCGGGTGCATCAGGCGCGCGAGTGCCACGGCGGCCGATCCGAGCACGACCGATGGGCGGCCGGTCAGCGACGGATCATCCTGCAGGAACCGGCGCTCGCGCACGGCGGGGACGGCGCGCCAGGCGGGTGCGGCGGCGAGGCGTGTGGCGCTTGTTGCAGAGGTGATCAGGAACTCGGGATTTCGGCGGGCGATTTCCTCGACGCTCACGACGGGTGAGGGCGCGGTGAGCTCATGGAAGACGTTGCGCCCACCGGCGATGCCAATGAGTTCATCGAGATAGCTCCCCTGCCCGACGACCATGACCGGCTGCTGCCAGAGGGGCCAGACGACGGTGCGCGGGGTGGTGGTGGCGGTGACGGCACGCACCCGATCGAGCGTGCGCTGCACGGAGTCCACGAGTGCCGCGGCCGGCTCGGGGGCCCCAAGCGCGCGTCCGAGGCGCTCCGTCAGGGTAAAGAACTGGGCGATCCGATCGACGCGGAGCGCGATCGTGCGCACCCCGGCGCGTGCGAGTGCGCTGGCCGCGGCGCGATTTTCTGCCGTCGCGTACAGGATGAC
>JBAXMW010000079.1:0-9198 GCA_037134115.1 Gemmatimonadaceae bacterium
CGGGGACGCACCGCGATGCTCCCCAGCGAATGGGCGAGCCCGAACCGGGTCCCTTCCAGGCAGTGCGGCTGGATCATCGGGTCGGGCGTCAAAATCACCGCCCGCTCAATCACATGTTGCAGCTCCCGGATATTCCCAGGCCAGGGATACTGCTGCAACGCCTCCATCGCCTCCGGCGAGATCCCTTCAATCTTCTTCCCCATCTCGGCGGCGTTCCGCATCGCAAAGCGCAACGCCAGGACCGGGATGTCCTCCAGCCGGTCGCGGAGCGGCGGAATCATCACCGGGATGGTCGACAACCGATAATAAAGGTCCTGCCGGAAGGTCCCGGCATCCGCCTCCCCCGCCAGATTCCGGTTGGTCGTCGCCACAATCCGGACGTCTACCTTAATAGGAGAGGTCCCGCCGACCCGCTCAAACTCCTGCTCCTGCAGGACGCGCAGCAGTTTGGCCTGCAGGTCGAGCCGCATTTCGGAGATTTCATCGAGGAGGAGCGTCCCGCGGTTCGCCCGCTCAAACGCCCCTTCGACCCGCTTGATCGCCCCGGTGAAGGCCCCTTTTTCGTGCCCGAAGAGCGCCGATTCCACCAGCCCTTCCGGCAGCGCCGCGCAATTCAGCTTGATGAACGGCCGCTCCCGGCGCTCGCTCTGATCATGGATCGCCCGGGCGAAGAGCTCCTTCCCGGTCCCCGACTCCCCCTGCAGCAGCACCGTGGCCCGCGTCGGCGCCGCCATGGAGACCGTCTGCAGAATCCGCCGGATTGCCTGGGAATCCCCCAGAATCTGCCGCTCATTCCGGAACTGCATCACCTCGCGGCGGAGCGTCTCATTCTCCCGGCGCAGCCGGACAAACTCGAGCGCCTGATCGACCGCCAGCTCCAGCTGCTGCGGCCGGACCGGCTTCGTGATGTAGTCGATCGCCCCCGCCTTGATCGACGAGACGGCATGCTCGATGCTGGCATAGCCGGTCAACATGATCAGCGGGACATCATGCCCCTCGCGCGCCAGCAGCTGGATAAACTCCAGCCCGGTGATCCCCGGCATCCGGAAATCCGAGATGATCAGGTCCACCCCCCCACGCTCCAGCACCTGCAGCGCCTCAGGGACGCTGCGGACCCCAATGGGGGAATGTCCCGCCTGACTGAGGGTGTCCTCCAGAATCATGCCGACGCTGATCTCGTCGTCGACGTGCAGGATGGTGGCCATTCCATAAGTATGGCACACGGACCGTCACGCGGCAAACCTTGCCGGGTCACCCCGCAAAACAAGCCCGTTCAGGGTGGCCCGATCCTTGCGTCAGGGGAGTGCGCAGCCCGTGGTGGGTGTTTGCCGACCACGATTACGCCTGTTGTCCAAGGATGTACATGCGGATCACCAACTTCACCGAACTGATGGCCAGCACGGGACGTCTCCAAGACGCCGTGCAAGCACTCGATCGGTCCCGACTGGATATCTCCACCGGGGTCCGGATCCATAATATCTCCGACGATCCCACGTCGGGGGGCCAGCTCATTCAGATCGGGAGCACGCTCCGCAGCATCGAGCAATATCGGCGAAATATCACGGTCGCGACCTCGCGATCGGACATCGAAGAACAAACCCTCAATGGCTTGAGCGACACGCTGGCGCGCGCCTCCGAGCTTGCGACGGCGCAGTCCTCCTCCACCGCCTCGGCGCAAACGCGCCTGATCATCAAGGGCGAAGTGGACAGCCTGCTCGAACATGCGATTGATCTGAGCAACACGCGCTTCGGCGACTATTACATTTTTGGCGGCACACGGAGCAACGAGAAACCGTTCCAGATGCCGACCACGCCGGGCGGTCCCTTCTCGGCACTGACCGATGCGCTGGGCAATTCGGTCAACCCCTCGGGCGGTGTGCCGGTGGAGATCAGCGCGGGGCGCTATGTCACCCCGAATCACAGCGGCACCGAGGTGTTCATCGACACCGGGGTGTTCAATGCCTTGAAGGCGCTCTCCACAGCGCTTGGCAACAATGATCAAACGGCGATCAAAGCCTCCGCCGCGACGCTGCAAACCGCGGGCGTCTCCGTGCAGTCGCTGATCGCACAGCAGGGCTCGCGTGGCTCCACCTACGGGGAAGCCGGCGACGCGCTCGATTCGATGGAATTGTCGCTCAAGACCTTCCGCAGCGACCTGCAGGACACCGATGTTGAAAAGACCGTGACCACAATGGCGGGTCGACAGACCCAGTATCAGGCCGCCATGGCGGCTACCGCCCGAATCCTAGGCATGAGCCTGGTAAACTACCTGTGACCGAGACCTCCACCATGCACGCTGCAGCCCGCAAAATGGAACCCCAAACCGTGACGGTCGATTCGCTGCTCTTCGGCACCGTTCACGTGGCTCCGGCCGCCATTTTCCACTTCCCCGACGGCCTCCCGGGGCTGGAACAGGAACGCCGCTTTGCGCTCATGCGCACCGCCCGCGAAAACCTGTACCTGCTGCAGTCGATGGCGGTCCGCGAATTGGCGCTCTTCCTCATCGATCCGTTTGCCATCCATGCGGCCTACGAACTCGATCTGAGTGTTGATGAACATGAGACGCTGAAGCTCGATCCGGCACACCCGGAACAGCTGCTGGCGCTCTGCGTCGTGACGCTGCCAGCAGGAGAACAGATCCCGGCCACCGCCAATCTGCGCGCGCCGCTCGTCTTCAACCTGCACGAGCAGGCCGCCATGCAGGTGGTCAGCCGCCGTGAGGACTATCACCTCACCACGCCCGTCGACCTCAACGCCCTCAAGCGCGTCGACGACTGACGGTCGGCAGCACCCAAAGAGCCGCCGAACATCGGCAGCTTTCTCAGCGGTGACGGCAATTCTTGCCGTCACCGCTGTTGCTTGAAAATCTGTAAGTCGTTGTATACCAAAGCATTCGCTTCGGCACGTTTCCTGCTGTGTAACGCTCCGTTCCGGTTTATCTCTCCGGCGTTCTGCCGGCCATATCGCACCGATAGCGAGCGTTCCGCCATGTCCGACCTGTTCGCACCGATCCCGTCCTTCCCGACGGTCCCGCCTGTGGCCGCGCCAGCGGTGGCCCCGTTTGATGCGCCGATGGTGGCGCCGACGGCGTCGCCCCTGAATGTCCAGACCACCATCGAGTCCGTCCTCCTGGGGTCCCTGCCCATCAATCCGGACCGCACCATCCGGTTCCTGAACACCGAGAACTGGTTCGCCCTCGGGCAGGAAGTGATGCTGCTCCCGGCCATGCGCGACGGGATGTTCTGGATGCAGTCGATTGAAGACGGGGCCGAGACCTTTCTGCTCGCCGATCCCTTTTTGATCGCCCCGGACTTCCAGGTCGATCTCCCCGATGCCGTGGTCACCGCCCTCGCGGTGACCGACAGCAGCGACATCATGGTGCTCGCCATCGTGAGCCTCCCGACCACCGCGGGCACCAGCGCCACCGTGAACCTCGCCTCGCCACTGATTTTCAGCGCGCGCGCGCGCAGCGGCTGTCAGTTGAACGCGTCGGCCGAGACGGATCCGGCGGCCTTCACGCCCTTCGATTTTGACCGCTTCGTGCAGCCGACGGCGCCCGACGCGGCGACGCCCGCCGCCCGCGTGGCCTAAGGCGTTCTTCAGGCACCGCCATGTTTCTTCACGATCGCTTTCGCATTGTCTGCCTGTGCACCGACGACCGGGTGGACCGTCGCATCCTTGATGGTGCACGGATGTTTACCGAGGCCGGCGATCCGACCCTGGTGATCACCATGGCGCCGCCGGGGGACCTGCGCGACGAAGAGAGCTACCCGGATGTGCCCATCTTCCGGATGATGGCGCCGAACGCGCCGCTGCTGGAGCCGCCACCGGGTGACCTCGAAGCGATCGATCAACTAGGCCGACGGTTTGGCTTTCATCGCCGGATGATTTCTGTGGGTCGCACGTTCCCCGCCGATGTCATCATCGCGAATGACCTGCCGCAGCTTGCCGCTGGCATTGTGGTGGCCCGGGAAACGGGCGCGGCCCTCATTTACGACGCCCACGAGTTCTATCCGCTGCAGCAGTTCACCCCGGAAGTGAGCGCGGAGCTGGAAGCGGTCGAACGCGCGCTGATCGGGTACGCCGATGCTGTCGTCACTGTGAATGACAGCATCGCCGACTTGATCGCCATGAAGTATCGCTGCCCGCGCCCACCGGTGATCCTGAATTGCCCCAGCCATCGGCACGGGTCGATTCCTGCGCGCGAAGACAGCCCACTGCGCGGCTTTCTTGGCGTGCGCCCCGACCAGCGCGTCCTGCTCTATCAGGGCGGCCTCTCGCCCTTCCGGAATCTGGATGTGCTCGTCGAAAGCATGGCGCGCCTCCCCGATGACCGCATTGTGCTGGCCATGATGGGGAAGGACAACTCGATGGGTCAGCAGCTGCGGGAGAAGGCACAGGCGCTCGGCATTCTTGGGACTCGCGTGCTCTTCGTTCCGGAGCAGCCGGCCTCTGCGCTGTTGCCATGGACCGTCGGTGCCGATGCCGGAATCATTCCGTATCCGCACATCGACATCAACACGTGGTTCATGTCCCCCAACAAACTCTTTGAGTTCATGTCGGTAGGACTCCCCATTCTTGCCCCCCACGGCCCGGAAGTCCGCCGCTTTGTCGGCGATCAGGGGATTGGGATGAATTTCCATCTCGCCACGCATGACGACTTTGCGCGGGCGATCACGACGTTTTTTGCGGGCCCCCTCGATGCCTGGCGCGTGCGCGCCGCCGAGGTGGCACACCAGTACACGTGGGAAACAGAAGGCTTGAAGTGGTTCCCGATTCTCGCGGCCGCCCGCGCGGCGCGTGATGCCCGCTTGGCGGAGGCCGCATGAGTTCCGAGGCACGCGCCACCGCGCCGACGACGGCACCAAGCATGAGTACCGTCTTTGTTGATATCCCACCGGGGATCAACAGCCCGTTGGAGCAGTTGGGACTGCACCTGTTGCTGGCGGGTGCGTCGCATCCGGCCCTGCGCGCCTATCCGCGGATGCTGGCCGGCACGGGGGTCAAACTCCCGAATCGGCAGCAGTTGGAGTTGGTCAAGCAACTGCACTTCAACATGGTGGAGTTCGAGGGGCGGTTGGCGCGCGCGGCGACCACGCATTCTGTTCCGGCCACTTTGATCCAACCGCTGGGCCCCACCCTCGTGAGTGATCGCTCGGTGATTCCGCGCCAGTGCGATCGACTCGTTGGCTTGACGACGCTCATTGACACCGACATCGCGGACACAGCACTGGCCCGTGGTCGGAAAGCCGATGTATTGGTGGCGGGATCCACGTGGCAGGCGGAGTTGCTCCGGAGCCATGGGCTCTCCCATGTCGTGGTGCACAGCAGTGGCGTGGCCACCGACATCTATCGGCCGCAGCCGGCCACCGGCGGACTGGCGAACCGGTTCGTGATCTGGTCGTGCGGCGCGCTCGACTTCAGCAAAGGGCAGGATCTGATCATCGCCGCGATGCGCATCTTCCATGCGCGTCATCCGGAGGCGTTACTGATCTGCAACTGGAACAACCGCTGGCCGGAACTGATGCGGGGCTTTGAAGGGGCCCGCCATGTGTCCGCGCACCCATCGCTGCATGGCGGAGAGCTCGGCATCGCCGCCTGGGCCGAGAGCAATGGGCTGCCCCCCTCGGCGATCGCCGTGGTGCCAAGCCTCCCCAATCCGCAGCTCGCCGACTTCGTTCGCGAAGCGGATGTGGCGCTCTTTCCGGCGCGTGCGGAATCGGCCCCAAGCACCGCCGCGCTGGAATGTCTCGCCATGGGGATCCCCACGATTATCGCCGCGAATACAGGCCATCTGGATATCGTGCACCATGGCGGCTGCCTGCCGCTCACACACCAAGGGCCGGTGACCGGTGCGCCGGCAACGATCCGGGGGACGGAGGGGTGGGGCGAATCCTCGGTTGAGGAAATCGTTGAGCGGCTGGAGTCCGTCTATCAGGACCGCGCCGCCGCAAAGCAACGGGCCACCGCAGCCGCCGAAGCGCTGGCGCCACTCGCGTGGCCCACGCACACCCGTCGCCTGTTGGACACCCTGCTCCCAATCTTCCAGAGCGCCACGGAGCGCCCCCTGGCATGATGTACATGACACAAGCGGGCCCGGCGGAAACGACCGACCTGACAGCGGTTGGCACCGCCGTCCTCGATGCACCGGTGCGTCGCCCCAAAGCGGTGATTCTCGCCGGTGGATTGGGCACGCGCCTCGCCGAAGAAACGCAGCTCCGTCCGAAGCCGATGGTGGAAATCGGCGGCCGGCCGATTCTGTGGCACATCATGAAGCACTACTCCAGCCACGGCGTGCACGACTTCGTGATCTGCTGCGGCTATAAGGGGTACCTCATCAAAGAATATTTCTCCAACTATTTCCTCCACAGCTCGGACGTCACGTTCGACATGGCGGCCAATAGCATGGAGGTGCATGCGCGGCATGCGGAACCGTGGCGCATCACGCTCGTGGACACCGGGGAGCACACGATGACCGGCGGGCGTCTGCGCCGCGTCCGTGAGCATCTTGATCCCGATACGCCCTTCTGCTTCACCTACGGCGATGGGGTCGGTGATATCGACATCACCGCATCGATCGCCTTCCATCGCGCGAGTGGGGCCAAGGCCACGCTTACGGCCGTGTTGCCCCCGGGGCGTTTCGGCGTGCTCGATTGCGAAGGAACCCTCGTGAAGCGCTTCCGCGAAAAGCCCAGCGGCGATGGGGCCCGCATCAACGGCGGCTTCTTTGTCTGCGAGCCGAGCGTGCTCGACGAGATCACCGATGACCGGACGGTCTGGGAGCGCGAACCGCTCGAGCAGCTCGCCGCACGTGGGGAGCTGGCCGCTTTTCCGCACGACGGGTTCTGGCAGCCGATGGACACGATCCGTGACCGGCAGCTCCTCGAGGAGCTCTGGGCCTCCGGTCGCGCCCCCTGGAAGAGCTGGCGGTGACCACGTCGTTCTGGGCGCGCCGTCGCGTCCTGATCACCGGACACACCGGCTTTAAAGGCAGCTGGCTGTCGCTCTGGCTGCAGCAGCTGGGCGCAGAGGTGACCGGCTATGCGCTGGCCCCCGCCACGTCACCGGCGCTCTTCACGGCCGCCCGCGTCGCCGACGGCATGACGTCGGTCCTCGGCGATGTCCGCGACCGCGAGGCGCTCACGGCCACGATGCAGGCGGCGCAACCCGAGGTGGTCTTCCACCTCGCGGCGCAGCCGCTGGTGCTGGCGTCGTATGAGGACCCCGTGGGCACGTACGCCACGAACGCGATGGGCACGGTGCATCTGCTCGAGGCCGCTCGGCACTGCCCCAGCGTGCGCGCGATCGTGAACGTGACGACCGATAAGTGTTACGCCAATCAGGAATCCCCGCGGGGCTATCAGGAAGACGATCGCCTTGGCGGGCATGATCCCTATAGCAACAGCAAAGCGTGCGCCGAATTGATCACGGCGGCGTATCGTGAGGCGTTTTTCTCACCGGCCCGCTATGCGACGCACGGCGTGGCCATCGCCACCGCGCGCGCCGGGAATGTGATTGGGGGCGGCGACTGGGCCGCGCACCGACTCGTACCCGATCTGCTGACCGCCTTTGCCGCAGGCGAAACGGCCATCATTCGACGGCCTGACGCGGTGCGCCCGTGGCAGCATGTGCTGGAGCCGCTGCACGGCTACCTGCAACTCGCCGAACGGCTGATGCAAGATGGTCCGGCATGGGGCGAAGGGTGGAACTTCGGCCCGCACGAAGAGGCGACCTATCCGGTCCACTGGATCGCGGATCGCCTCGCCACCCATTGGGGACGCGCGGCACGATGGATCGCCCAGCCAGATCCGGCGGCCGCGCATGAAACGTCCATGCTTTGCCTCGACAGCCACAAAGCCCGGCATCGCTTGGGCTGGCAGCCGCGTTGGTCACTCGATGCGGCGCTGCAGCAGATTGTGACCTGGGAACAGGCGCGCGGCGACGGCGCTGACATGCAGGCGATGACGTTCCAGCAGATCGAAGGCTATTCGGCCATGCAGTACCAACCCCTCGAATCATGACCTCCCTGTTGATTGATGTCCCGGCCAACGCCGAGGACCATGCGGCCGATGCGCGCCTGCACACCATCACGCACTGCGAAGTGTGCGGTGGGACGTCGCTCGCCCCGGGCGTGGAGCTGGGCCGGCACGCGATGTGTGATGATCTGATCGCGGTGGGCGATGCGCGCCATTGCCGCAAGTATCCGATCACCATCGTGCATTGTGCGGGCTGTCAGACGGCGCATCAGCTGTACCAAATCCCCAAGCACGAGCTCTTTCCCACGAGCTATCACTATCGCGCGCGTCTCACCGGCGACGTGCTGCGGGGGATGGCGGATCTCGTGACGGCGGTGGAAGCACATCGTGGTCCGGTGGCCGGGCTGCGCGTCCTCGACATTGGCTGCAACGATGGCAGCCTGCTCTCGATTTTCCGCGAGCGCGGGGCGCTCACGCATGGCATTGAACCGACCGATGCCGCGCTCGATGCGCGCGCGGCCGGTCACGATGTGACCCAAGCGTACTTCGACGCCGACTCGGCAGCCGCATTCGTCGCGGCGCACGGCCAGCCGGATCTCATCACCTTCACCAACGTCTTCGCGCATATCGAGCGCCTGGACCTGGTGATCGAGGCGTTGCGCCCACTCCTGGGGCCCACCACGCAGCTGGTGATCGAAAATCACTATTTCGGCGCGGTGCTCGATCGCGATCAGTTCGACACCTTTTATCATGAACATCCGCGCACGTACAGTGCCACGTCGTTTGCCCATATTGCGACGCGCTTGGGCTGTGCGATCCAGCGACTGGAGTTCCCCAGCCGCTACGGCGGGAACATCCGTGTGACGATGGCGCCGGCGGTGGACGCCACCGCCCACGCCGTCGCCCTCCCCGATGAATCGGGCTTTGGCGCGGCCCTGCAGGCCATGGGTGCTCGTGTCGAGGGCTGGCGCGCGCAGATGCGGCAGGAGATCGACGCGCTGGTGGCCGTCCATGGGCCGCTGCGCGCGAAAGCCTTTCCGGGGCGGGCCGCGATTCTGGTCGAGCTGCTGGGTCTGGACACGACGGATCTCGCCGCGGTGTATGAGCAGCCGGGCTCCCCGAAGATCGGACACTACGTGCCGGGGACGCGGATCCCAATCGTCTCGGACCGGGACTTTGATGTGACCGACAGTGCGCCGGTGCTCAATCTCGCGTGGCATAT
>JBAXMW010000080.1:0-9173 GCA_037134115.1 Gemmatimonadaceae bacterium
TACGGATTGTGCCCACCCTGAATCAGGATCTGCACACCGCCCAGCGCCTTGGTCTCCTCGATCTTTTCCCCGATCTGCTCGAACGAGAGGGTGTAACCCTCGTTGTGCTTGGGGCGCCGATAGAAGGCACAAAAGCCACAATCCGCGACACAGACATTCGTGTAGTTGATGTTGCGGTCCACGATGTACGTCACGATGCCATGCGGATGCTTGGCGGCACGCACGCGATTGGCTTCGTTCCCCAGCTCGAGGAGCGGCGCATGCTGATAGAAATCGAGCAGGTCACGCATAAGTGATCAGGACGAGGGCAAAAACCACAGGATCACGCCGCCGGCAGGAACGCTAACGTGCCGTCCGGCACGCGTCCCGCCAGCACGAGGCGACGGAAGAATTCAGTGAGGCCCGCGAGGTGCGGGTACGACAACCGATAATCGAGTCCCTGGAAGTACTCGAGGCAGGTCCCGCGAGGCACCCCTGTCGCCATCGCCGCTTGTGCGGCGAGTTGGTCGAGATGCGCCAGCCCCCAGTCGCGCGAGGCGAGCAGTGACGCATGTGCGGCCATCGCCTGATGGACGGGCGCCGTGCGCTGTGCCACCCAGACCGCGAAGACGAACGGGAGGCCGGTCCACGCCTTCCACTCGGCCCCAAGATCACAGCGGACCGGATACTGCTCCGCCCAACGGCCGCCCTGATTCGCCTCCTCGTAAATGCGGAGCGCCGCATCGCCAATGACCAGGCGCGCATCGTGCGGCTCGTCTGCGAAGCGCGCAAGATCGACCAGTTCCGCATCCCCCGGAACAAACTCCGGGCGGCACCGCCAGACATGCTCGAACAGCAGTTCCAACAGCGCCACGCTGGTCATGGAACTGCGACTCACCAACACCCGCTTGCCGCCCAGCGTCGATGGATGCTGCCGCGCAAAGAGCATCACGCTGCGCACCGGGCCATCGCTGGTGATCCCCAACTCCGGGAGCAACAGGTAGCGGGACGCATCACGCGCGTATTCCACCGCGGACACCACACTGACCTCGAGGTCGCCCGCCGCCATGTACCGATTGAGCGTGGTTGGCAGACCATCAATCAGCTCGCCGTCGAGTGGAATGACGCCGCGATCAATGCCCCCATAGACTGGGTAGCAATTGATATACGGGATGCGGCCGACCCGAACCATGGGGGAATCAGGCCTCTGCCGACGCCATCAGGAGCGCATCCTCGCTGTCTGCCGGAAACTCGCGCAGCACGGCGTAGAACGAATCGCGCTCGGCCGGTTGCTTCCCGGCGCCACGAATGAGCTTGAGCAACTCGGGGAGCGTCATCCCCTGCGGCGTATGCGCCCCGACGGCGTGATAGATCTTTTCGCGCACGACGGTGCCTTCGATGTCATTCACCCCGAAATGCAGCGATAGCTGCGACAGGGCCGGCGTCACCATGATCCAGTGGGATTTGATATGCTCGAAGTTGTCGAGGAAGAGCCGACCAACGGCGAGCGTCCGCAAATCATCAAAGCCCGTCGACGCCGTCCCCTGCCGTCCGAGCGTCGCGCCCAGTTCGTTATCGTCTGGGTGATAGGCCAACGGGATGAACGCCAGGAAACCACCCGTTTCGTCCTGGAGATCGCGCAGCATCGTCAGATGCTGCACGCGATCTTCCATCGACTCGACATGCGCGTACAGCATCGTGCAGTTCGAGCGGATCCCCAACTGGTGGGCCGTGCGATGCACGTCGATGTAATCCGTTCCGCCGAGTTTCTTGTCGGCAATGACATCGCGCACGGCAGCGCTGAAGGTTTCGGCGCCACCGCCAGGCATTGTGTCGAGCCCCGCCTCGCGGAGCGCGAGCAACACGTCGGCGCGCGACATCTTCTCGATGCGCGCAATGTGTGCGATCTCGACCGCGGTCAGCGCCTTGATGTGCACCTGCGGATGGCGGGCCTTGAGCGCCCGGAACATCTCAGTGTAGTAGGCCAGACCGGCCTGCATATCGAGGCCGCCGACGATGTGGAACTCGCGGGTGATCGTCCCGTCCACGCGATCCGATTCGGCCAGCACCTGCTCCAGCGAATAGCGATACGCCCCAGCCTCTTTGGGGAGCCGCGCGTAGCCGCAGAAGACACAGGTCTTCCGCAGCACGCAGATATTCGTGGGGTTGATGTGCTGATTGGCCGCGAAGGTCACCCGGTCACCGTGCCGGGCCCGATTGGCGGCGTCCGCCATGGCGCCGATCCCCAGCAGATCGGGGGAGCGGAACAGCTGCAGGGCGTCATCCCCTGTCAGCCGCTGTCCGGCGATGAGCTTCTCGCCAATGGGGCGGAGCGCCGGATCCTGCAGGCGCCCGAGGTCAAACGATATCGGGAGCGGCATCGAAGTCTCAGTCTGTCGGGAGCACTCCTGACACCCGATGGCGTCAGGAGCGTTGCTCCCGTCCCACTACTACTGCCCGGTCCAGCGGCGCAGGGCGAGGGTCACGTTGTGCCCACCAAACCCGGAGCTGTTGGACAGTGCCACGTCGACGGTCCGTTCCCGCGGCACATTCGGAGTATAATCGAGATCACACTCCGGATCGGGGGTCTGGTAGTTGATCGTTGGCGGAATCTTGCCATCGCGAATCGCGAGTGCACAGGCGATAAACTCGACACTCCCGGCCGCACCAAGCATGTGCCCCGTGGCCGACTTCGTCGAGCTCACTGAGAGGACATGCGCGTGATCACCGAACACCGCTTTGATCCCCTTGGACTCGTTGGGATCATTGAGCGGCGTGGAGGTACCATGGGCGTTGATGTACTGGACATCCGTCGGGGCGATCCCGGCATCCGCCATGGCTCGCCGCATCGAACGCTGCAGCCCCTCGTGCGCCTCCGGCTGCCCCGTGAGGTGATAGGCATCACCCGTCGCGGCATACCCCACCACTTCGCCGTAGATATGCGCGCCTCGACGGACGGCATGTTCCATCTCTTCGAGGACCACCACACCGACCCCTTCCCCGAGGACGAATCCATCCCGGTTCAAGTCGAACGGGCGCGAGGCGGTGGAGGGCGAATCGTTGCGTTCCGACAGCGCGCCCATGTTGCCGAAGCCACCGATTGCCATGGGGCAGACGGCCGATTCCGCACCGCCCGCAATCATGACGTCCGCGTCGCCGTACCGTATGGTGCGGAACGCCTCGCCGATCGCATGCGCACTCGTGGAGCACGCCGAGACGGTGGCGAAGTTCGGGCCCTTGGCCTGAAAGCGCATGGAGACGACGCCGGCCGCGATGTCCGAAATGAACATCGGGATGAAGAATGGCGAAATGCGCCCAGGGCCCGACGTCCGATAGACCTCGTGCTGGTCTTCAAAGGTCCGCAGTCCACCGATGCCGGAGCCAATGATGACGCCGCACGATTCGGGGACGTAGCTGCCGGGGGTGAGCCCGGCATCACGCATCGCTTCAAAGGCCCCGGCCACCGCATACTGGGTGTACGGGTCCGCCCGCTTGACCTCTTTCCGATCCATGGTCAGGAGCGGATCGAACCCCTTCACCTCAGCCGCGAACCGGACCTTGAAGGCCGATGCGTCAAACTTGGTGATGTAGTCCGCCCCCGACACACCAGCCAGTAGCGACTGCCATGTCGTCGCCACGTCGTTCCCGACTGGCGTGATGGCTCCCAGCCCTGTGACGACGACACGGCGACGCATCACCCCGCGACCTTCGCCTCGAGATAGGCGATCGCATCACCGACGGTGCGGAGCTTCTCCGCGTCCTCATCGGGGATATCAATGTTGAAAGCCTTCTCGAACTCCATCACGAGTTCCACGATGTCGAGCGAGTCCGCACCAAGGTCCTCGATGAAGCTGGCATCCAGGTTGTTGAGCTTCTCGCGCTCGACCCCGAGCTCCTTTTCGATGATATCCTTGATCTTCGACGCATGATCCGACATGAAGCGATTCCTCTAAGGGTGAGAAGGTAAGACAGAAAACTAGCTACATCACCAGACCGCCGTCCACCACGAATACCTGCCCCGTCACGTATCGGGTCAGATCCGAGGCCAGCACGGCGACCATTCCTGCCACATCATCTGGGGTGCCCAAGCGTTCCAGCGGAATCCCGCCGGTCAGCGCCGCCCGGGCGTCGGCGGTCATCGCCGCCGTCATATCGGTTTCGATGAACCCGGGGGCCACGACATTCGCCAGAATGTTCCGTGACCCGAGTTCCTTGGCGATGGACTTGGTCATGCCAATGAGCCCGGCTTTGCTCGCCGCGTAGTTGGCCTGCCCCTTGTTGCCCATGAGCCCTACCACGCTGGCCACGTTGATGATCCGGCCCCAACGGCGCTTCATCATCCCCCGGCTGGCGGCTCGGCAGGTGGCAAACGCCCCGCGCAGGTTCGTATCCAGCACGGCGTCCCAATCATCGTCCTTGAGCCGCATGAGCAGATTGTCGCGGGTCAGCCCCGCGTTGTTGACCAGAATATCCAGCTGGCCAAAATCCTGCTCCACTGACTCCACCAGACGCGCGGCCTGCCCCGCATCGCCGAGCTCCGCGGCATAGCCACGCGCCTCAACACCGGTGGCCGCCGTCAACGCCTGCGCGACCGCGTCAGCGGCCGCCTGGTCGCGACCAGACACCGCCACCCGCGCGCCGGCACGCGCGAGCGTCTCGGCAATGGCTTTCCCAATGCCGCGGGTGGAGCCCGTCACGAGCGCGACGCGACCCGTCAGGTTGATGGCCAGACCGCTCTGTCCGATGGGGGATTCCGTCATGCCTGCACCAGTTCCATGAGTTTCTCAACATCGGCGACCGTCCCGCAGGAGGCCGTCGCAATCTGCGGGGTGATGCGACGCGCAAGTCCGGTGAGCACACTGCCGGTGCCGAACTCGACAAAGAGGGCATCCGGGTAGGTCGCGGCCAGCTGCGTCATCACCGTCACCCACTGGACCGGGGCCGTCAACTGTTCCACGAGGAGCACGCGCGCCCGCGCGGCGCTGGAGACCGGTTCGCCATTGACGTTCGCGAAGACGGGGACGGTCGGCGTGTGCATGCTGGCCGACGCCAGCGCCTCATCGAGCCCTGTCGCGGCCGCCTGCATGAGCGGCGAATGGAAGGCGCCACTGACCGGCAGGGGGAGGCACCGTTTGGCACCGGCTTCCTTGGCCAGCTCCATCGCACGCTCGACGCCAGCGACTTCGCCCGAAATCACGACTTGTTCCTGGCTGTTGTAATTCGCCGGGACGACCAAGCCCCGCTCCTCTGACGCGGTCGCACAGAGTACGTCGATCGGCGTGGTGAGGATGCCGAGCACCGCCGCCATGGCGCCGGGGCGCGCAAGCCCTTGGTCGTACATCAGGGCACCCCGACGACGCACCAGCCGGGCCGCGTTCTGCACATCCAGCATGCCCGCGACATGGTACGCGGAGAACTCGCCGAGGGAGTGTCCAGCCGCCGCCTGCAGCGACGGACCGAGCGCCTCACGCACAACGGCCCAGACGGCGGCGCTGTGCGCCAGCAGCGCTGGTTGGGCATTCACGGTGCGGGTCAGCTCATCGGCCGGCCCGTCGAACATCAGGGCCGAGAGCGGCGCCTCGATGGCGTCGTCGACGGCCTCGAAGACAGCGCGCGCGGCGGGGAATGCCTCAGCGAGGTCCTTCCCCATGCCGACACGTTGGGACCCTTGCCCCGGCAACAGGGCGACGATGGATCTGGTCATGACGGGATGTAGTGAGATGGCTGCGGCGCTTAGAAGCGCACGATCAGCGATCCCCAAGTAAAGCCGGCGCCGAAGGCGGCAAAGAGCACGGTCATCCCTTCTTTGACCCGCCCCTGCTGCACGGCATCACTCAGGGCGATGGGAATGGAAGCGGCCGACGTATTGCCGAACCGATCCACATTGACGAAGACACGATCCATGGGAATGCCCGCGTGCTTGGCCGTGGCTTCGATGATCCGAATGTTGGCCTGGTGCGGGATCAGCAGATCGATATCTGCGGCGGTGAGCCGCGCGGCATCGAGCGCACGATCGGTGGCTTCCGCCATGGAGCGTACGGCGTGCTTGAAGACTTCGCGGCCGGCCATCTGAATGTACTGCCGCTTCCCCGCGAACGCTTCCGGGGAGAACGGTTCCACGCCGCCACCGGCCGGACGCCAGAGCAACTCGGCCAGCGCGCCATCGGAACGCATGAACGAGGACAAGATCCCCTTCTGGCCGCCGCGCGCGCGCCGCAACACCGTGGCGCCAGCACCATCGGCAAACAGAATACAGGTGTTGCGATCGGACCAGTCGACAATGGCGCTGAGCTTTTCCGCACCCACCACGAGCACGGTGTCCGCACTGCCACTCGCAATCAGCGATTCCCCAACGATGGCCGAATACAGCCACCCGGAGCAGGCGGCGGCGAGATCGAAGGCGACGGCGCGGGTGCAGCCGAGCGCGGTCTGCAGTTCCACGGCGGTGGAGGGAAGCAGATGATCGGGCGACGCGGTCCCGAGGATGATCGCGTCGATCTCCCCGGGTTGGACGCCGGCCTGTTGCATGGCGATGCGCGCCGCTTCCGCGGAGATGCTCGTGAGCGACTCCTCGGGCTTCGCGATGTGTCGCTGCCGAATGCCGGTGCGCTCCACGATCCACTGATCGTTCGTCTCGAGTCCCATCGCGGCGATGTCGTCATTGGTGACAACCGTCGGGGGCACGTAGTGCCCAACGCCTGCGATGTACGCCATCGGTCGCTTCATACGTCACTCCGGGGGATGGCGGGGGCGGCGGCGAGCTGGCGGCCGATCTCGTCGGTCATCCCCGATTCGTAGGCACGCAGCGCCACGAGGATGGCGTTCTTGATGGCGCGCGGCGAACTGCTGCCGTGGGAAATGATCGAGACACCGCGGACGCCAAGGAGCGGGGCGCCGCCGTGTGCTTCGGCATCGAACTGGGCCATGTTGCGCATCGCCTGGCGCGGATCCTGCCCGGTGGCCTTGGCCGTCATGGTCACCATCATGGGGATCACCCCCTCGAAGAACTTCAGCAGGATGTTCCCGGTGAAGCCATCGCACACGACCACATCGATGGGGCCGCGATCGCAGCGGCCGCGCGGGATGTCGCGCCCTTCGATATTGCCAATGAAGTTGAGACCGGACTCGAGCAGGCGTTGATGCGCGTCCTTGACGACGGCATTCCCCTTCTCGGCTTCCTCCCCGATGGAGAGGAGGCCGATCGCCGGCTGTTCGCGGCCCATGAGCGCGCGGGCGTAGACGCTGCCAATGCGCGCGAACTGCACGAGCTCCTCGGCGGAGCAATCGACATTTGCGCCGGAATCGAGCACGAGCACCTCTTTCCCTGCGGTGGGGAAGATGGTGCCAATGGCCGGCCGGGTGAGCCCAGGATGGAGGCGCAAGGCGACCAACGACGCCGCCATCTGCGCGCCGGTGTTGCCGGCCGAGACAAAGGCGTGCGCGTGCCCGTCCGCGACCCGGCGGACGCCCACGACCATGGAGCTGTGGATTTTGCTGCGGAGCGCGACGGCGGGCTTGTCCGTCATTTCAATGACGTCAGGCGCCTCCACCAGGTGCAGCCGGTCACGATGGACGGCAAAGGCGCTCCCGTCGCCAGCGAGCTGGGCCGCGAGTTCCGCCTCAATGACGGCCGAACGGCCGACCAGTTCGATGACGTGGTCGGCCGGCAGTTCCGCCAGGGCCTGCAGGGCTCCCGCAATGGGGGCCTGGGGGGCGAAGTCTCCCCCCATGGCATCCACGGCGATGCGCGCCAAGTTACGCGTCCTGCGTCGTGACCCGCTGCTCGCCCGCGTAATAGCCGCATTCAGCGCAGACGCGATGCGGGCGCTTCATCGCGCTGCACTGCGGGCACGACTGGATGACGATCGCGGGAGCGGTCTTGTGGGTGTTACGGGCCCGCTTTCTCCGCTTCGATGTACGGCGCTTCGGTACGGCCATGGGATCGTGACCTGCTCGTTCGGGACAGGAAAAAAGCCGTCAGGTATCCGACGTGCGCGACGTGCGCAGGTCGTCCCAACGGGGATCGGCTGCCGGCGCACAACCACATGCGCCAGCGTTACGGTCGGCACCACACGTTGGGCAGATGCCCAAACACGCTTCCCGGCAAAGCGCGAACGCCGGAACGGCCAAGAGCCATTCCTCGCGGATCGCCGGACGCAGATCCAGTTCCCGGGCGCCGGAGGGAATGGGGACGACATCATCTTCGTCGGCCTCATCCAACCCCGCCTCCGCAAACAGCACCTGCACTTCTTCTGCAACCTCCAGCGTGACATCGCTCAAGCAGCGTCGGCATTCCCCGATCGCTTGCCCGCTCAACGTGCCGCTGAAGTAAAACCGGCCCTGGCCTGCACCAGCGAGACGCCCGTGCACGTGGACCCCGTCGGCCAGCGGGTAGGTGTCCCCCGCCTGCCAGACCGGATCCGTGGGGTCGAGCACGTCATCGACGCTTTCGGCCCGGGCTTCAAGGCTCCGGATATTGAAACACAGCATAGCCATGAAACGTAGAGCGGCCGCCCTCTGGACACAAGGGCCGCCGCTCCCGTTTTCCACGTCCAAGTCCCGATCCGGCGCAGAGTTACGCCCGTCTCCGTCCCCCGGACGACCGGGGGACGTCGGGTGAATGGCTCAGCTCGCCAGAACTTCGCACTCGGCGAAGAAGAAACCCGCTTCGCGCGCGGCGTTTTCATCGGAATCCGAGGCATGGATCGCGTTCCGCCCCTTCGACTCCGCGTACAGCTTCCGCACCGTGCCCTCGGCGGCCTCGGCCGGATCGGTGGCACCGATCACCGTCCGCAGCGTGGCCACGGCGTCGTCACGCTCGAGAATCATGGGCATGCACGGGCCGCTGGTCATGAACTCCACCAGCTCGCCGAAGAAGCCTCGTTCCCGGTGCACGCCATAGAACTCGCCGGCCTGCGCGGTCGTCAGATGCATGACCCGCGCGGCGCGCACGCGGAAGCCCGACTGCTCGAGGAGGGCGATGATGAGTCCGGCCTTGCCGGCGCCGAACGCGTCCGGCTTGATGATGGTCAGGGTACGATGTCCAGCCATGGTCAGGTTCCGATTAATGTGCGAACGATGTCACCGCGCGTCAGGAATCCGACCAGTCGGTCTTCCTGCACCACGGGCACGCGATCGACGTCCTTGTTGAGTAACAGTGCTGCGACTTCGGCCAGCGGCTGATCGGGCGCGAC
>JBAXMW010000081.1:0-9149 GCA_037134115.1 Gemmatimonadaceae bacterium
GCCGTATCTCGCGCACGCCACGATGGAGCCGATGAACGCTACCGTGCGCGTGGATCCGGATGGCGCCGAGCTGTGGGTGGGCACCCAGGTCCCTGGCGTCGCGCGGGCCGCCGCGGCGGACGTCACCGGCCTCGCGCCCGAGGCGATCACGATCCATCAGACGCTGCTCGGTGGCGGCTTTGGCCGGCGGCTGGATGCGGACTACGTCGCGCAGGCCGCCGCGATCGCGAAGGCGGTGCCGGGCGTGCCCGTGCAGCTCCAGTGGACGCGCGAGGACGATCTGCAGCACGATTTCTATCGACCCGCCACGGTCTCTCGGCTACGTGCTGGGCTCGATGCCACCGGGCGGATGACGTCATTCCTCGCGCACTCCGCGGGCGATCCGCCGTTCAAGATGTACAGCCGTCGCATTGGCTTCCTGATGACGAGTGCGGGACCGGATCGCACGACGGCGGAAGGGACGTGGGATCAGCCGTATGAGTTTCCGGCATGGCATTCACGCCACACGGAGGTCCATGGGCGTGTGCCGGTGGGGTCGTGGCGATCGGTCGGGCATTCGCATCAGGGCTTCTTTGTCGAAAGCTTCCTCGACGAAATCGCTGCCGCGACGCATACGGATCCTGCGGCGTTGCGCCAGTCGTTGTTGACCCAACATCCGCGCGCGCGGGCGGTATTGGATTTGGTGATGGCGAAGAGTGGATGGGGGACGCCACTTGGTGCGGCCCCCGATGGCCGGCCGATGGCGCGCGGGATCGCGCTTCATGCGTCATTTGGGGCCACGGTGGCGGAAGTCGCGGAGGTGTCGGTGGCCCCCACAGGCGCGATTCGCGTGCATCGCGTGGTGGCGGCCGTCGACTGCGGTTTTGTCGTCAACCCCAACACCGTGGTGCAGCAGGTGGAGAGCGCGATTATCTATGGGCTCTCCGCCGCGCTGTATGGCGAAATCACGCTCGCGAACGGCGCGGTGCAGCAGCGCAATTTCGATGGCTATCGGCCGCTGCGCATCGCGGAGTGTCCCGTGATTGAAACGCATCTGGTGCCGAGTCTGGAGGCGCCGAGTGGGATTGGCGAGCCGGGCTTGCCGCCGATCGCGCCGGCGGTGGCGAATGCGGTCTTTGCGCTCACCGGCACGCGGCTCCGTTCGCTGCCGTTGCGGTTGCCGGCCACGCCGACATCGTCACTGCCTGCGGGAGGATCTCACTGATGAACGCGGATGCGATGGGTGCGTCGGATGCGCATGACGAGACGGTCTCGCTGCGCGTGAATGGCGAGTTGCAGGCGGTGGCGGTGTCGCCGGACACGCCGCTGCTGTATGTGCTGCGCGATACGATGGGGCTGACGGGGACGAAGTACGGCTGCGGCATTGCTGCCTGCGGGGCGTGCACGGTGCATGTGGAGGGGCAGCCCGTGCGGTCGTGTGTGATGCCGGTCTCCACGCTGGCGGGGAAGGCGATCACCACGATTGAAGGGGCGACAGGGCCGGTGACGGCTGCGGTGCAGGCGGCGTGGACGGCGCTTGATGTCGCGCAATGTGGCTATTGCCAGTCGGGGCAAGTGATGGCGGCGGTGGCGCTGCTGACCACGACGCCGTCGCCCACGGATGCGGAGATTGATCGCGCGATGCAGGGGAATGTGTGCCGCTGCGGGACGTATCCCCGGATTCGGGCCGGGATTCATCAGGCGGCCGCGACACTGCGTGGTGGAGCTGTGCCGGTGCCGCCACGCCCGTGACCGTGCGCTTCGGCGCTGACCTGCTGGTAACCTTTGATGCAGCGAGGCGGGGGGCGGTGGCGCTGTATCCCTGATCAGGGCGGGGTGTGCAGGAGCAGCAGCGCGTTGCCGACGGCGCGTTCCCCCGTGGGATCGGACGGGGTGTTCACGACGCGGCCGTTGATGACCATGGCGGTGGAGCCGCCGCCGTCGAAGTTGAGCGCCTGCCAGGCACCGAGCGCGCGTAAGCGGTCCGCCAGTTCGACGAGCGTCATCCCCACGCTGGCGGTGGAGCGACCGTCTACGACGTACAGCCAGAGGGTGCGGCCATCGCGGGAGCGCGCGACCGCGGTGCGTGGATGCCGCGTTTCCGCGTTCCGCGAAATCGTCCCTTCGGTAACGGCGGTGACGGGCGCCACGTTCTGCCCGTCGCGCAGGATCTGCGGCCAGCCCCCGATCAGCAGGGCGGGGGGACGATTGTCGGGCAAGCGCGGGCGTGTGGTGAGCAGCACACGCACGGTATCACCGTCGGCCATGGGCTCGAGCTCCCGTGTGCGCGCCCCGAAGGCCGTGAGGACGGCGCCATTGGCGGGGATGGGGGTGCCACCTGTTCGAAGGAGCGGCCCAGTCCGCCGATAGAGCAGCGTGTCACCGCGCGTGCCGACGCGCACAAGCGGGGCCGCCATGGTGATGCGCACACTGTCGCGCGGCGTGGTCGCGCCAAAGCGTGGCGTGAAGAGCGCCGTCCCTTCGTGGATGCCGGTGCTGAAGGCGTTGACGGTGAGCACGGGGGTGCGCACGCCGTGGGCCCAGACGGCGCCATCGAGTTGGAAGCGATCGATGACGGGCTGCCCGCGCTGCGTGATGGCGAGCTGCGCGTGGGTGTTGTCAAAGGTGTCGAAGGGGGAATCGGTGACGGGCAGTCCCTTCCACCACTCCCCCGCCACGACCTGATTGTTTTCGTTTTCGCCGGTGGCGAGGTCAAAAAAATCGGCATTGACGGCCGCGAGCACCCGTGTGCCCGTGGTGTTGAGTCGCGCGGCCATGGTGCTGGTCCGTTCCCGACTGCGCAAACTGTCGCCGGCCCGTACATGCCGCAGGCGGAGGGCCCGGTTGGTGAGATCGATGCGCAGCAGATGCACGCGCCAGGGGCCGGCCGGATCGACGAGGTACCGGTACTGCACGCCGGGCGCGATCATTGCCGTGGAGTCGACGGCCCGCGTGGGGATCGCGGTCTGCGCCGGCGCTTCCGCGTGGGTCTGTGCCGGCAGTGCACCTGGGCGCGTGAGCAGGGCGGCGGCGATCGTGGCAATGCGGGACGGGGAGCGTCGCCAATGTGACGTACGGAAAGTTCGACGTGGCATCCGGAGAAGGTGAGCCCAGACTGGCCCGTTGGCGAGGTGGACGGTACAATCGGTCACGCGATGGTCACTTTCCCCTCTATCCAGCGATGGCATCCATGTCCGATGACGATGTGATGAGGCCGAAACGCCAACGGGGAGCCGATCTGACGGGGTGGGACACCCTCGGCGCGTTCTGCCGTCACACGCATGTCGAACGGCATGGTGCGGACTCGGGTCCGCTGGCCGGGCTCACATTTGGTTTAAAAGACCTGTTTGACGTCGCTGGCGTGCGTACTGGCTTTGGCAGCCCCGATTGGCTCGCGACGCATCCGCCCGCTGTGGCCGATACGCCCCTGTTGCCCCTGCTCCTGCAGGCCGGCGCGTCCTTGGTCGGGAAGACGCACACCGAGGAAATGGCGTTCAGCCTTACCGGCGAGAATCACCATTACGGCACGCCAGTGAACCCCGCGGCGCCCGATCGCGTCCCCGGTGGCTCCTCAAGCGGCTCGGCCTCGGCGGTGGCCGGGGGCTTGGTGGACTTTGCGATTGGCAGTGACACCGGTGGCAGCGTGCGGGCGCCGGCGAGCTATTGTGGCATTTATGGCCTCCGGCCGACGCATGGCCGGATCAGCCTCGCGGGCGCCTGTCCACTCGCGCCCAGCTTTGATACGGCGGGGTGGTTTGCGCGCGATGCCGCGTTGTTGCAACGCGTGGGTAGCGTCTTGCTTGGTCCGTCACCCAACGGGGCCGCCACGACGCCGGGGCGTCTGCTCGTGGCCACCGATGCCATGGCGATTGCCGACCCCGCGGTGGCGGCGGTGCTGCAGGGCGCGATCGCGCCGATGGCCACGCGACTGGGGGACGCGAGCCCCGTGGTGCTGAGCGATACCAGTTTGCGCGACTGGTTCGACGTCTTTCGAGTGCTACAGTTTCACGAGATCTGGGCGACGCATCGCGCGTGGGTGACCGCCGAGCGTCCCACCTTTGGCCCGGCCATTCAGGGGCGGTTCGAGGCGGTGGCGCGCGTGACGGACGCGGAGGCCGACGCCATGCGCGGCCGGCGGCGCGCGATCACCGCGCGGCTGGATGCGATGCTGGTGGATGGGGCGATCGTTGTGCTGCCGACCGTCCCCGATCTCCCGCCGCGGCTGCGCACCCCGGCGGCGGCCACCATCGCGCTCCGTGAGAACGCGATGGCGGTGCTCTGTGCGAGCGGGTTGGCCGGGCTCCCGCAGCTGTCCATGCCGGTGGGGACGGTGGACGGCGTCCCCGTGGGGCTCTCGCTCCTCGCCGCGCGCGGGAACGATGCAATGCTGCTGCAGGTCGCTACGGCGCTCGGCCGTCTCGACGCTTAGCGATAAAGCAGGTAGGGCTTCACCATCGCGGTGAATCTGACGGCATCGGCATTCCACTGGGCGATCAGCGCGTCGACGGTGTTTGCTTCCACCGCCGCCGTGAGCTGATCGGTACCGGCCAGCCGATCAATCGCCTTCACCCGCCCCGCCGCGTTCACCGTGGGGGCACGCCAGGCAAATTCCTTCGGGTGGCGGGCGTAGAAGGTGCGCAGCATGCGGATGCCCAGCTCCACCGGCTTCACGGCGTTCCGATCGGTCACAACGATGCGGATCATGGGAATGGTCTTCCCACCAAACTTGTAGCCCGGCTCAATGGTGCGGGTGGCCGTATCGAACCGCACCCCGGGGAGCTTGAGCGCGTTCAGCTCGGCGGCCACGGCGACATGGTCGGTGAGATAGTCGGCGCCAATCAGTGTGAACGGATCATCGGTACCGCGTCCTTCGGTCGCGTTCGTCCCCTCGAAAAAGACGGTCCCGGGGTAGAGCAGCTCGGCGTTGAGATTGCGGAGATTGGGCGACGGATTCAGCCGCGGGATGCCGGTCTCATCAAACCACATGGCGCGGCGGTATCCCTGCATGGGAATCACGGTCACTTGGGCATCAATGAGCTTCGTGCCCACGAGAAAGCGCAGCAGTTCCCCCGGGGTCAAGCCGTACCGCAGCGCGACCGGATGCTGCCCCACGAGTGACGCGAAGCGCGGGTCGAGGATATTGCCTTCAATGCGATCGGCGCGAATCGGGTCCGGCCGATCGAGCACGATGATGGGCTTCTTGGCTTGGGCCGCGAGGATCGCAAGCGTCCACTGGAAGGTGTAGACGCGCGCGCCCACATCCTGAATGTCGTAGAGAATGACATCGACGTCCTTGAGCATCTCCGCCGTAGGCGACTCGGTGTCGCCGTACAGCGAGTACACGCGGACGCCCGTGGCGGAGTCGGTGCTGGAGCTCACCTTTTCCCCGGCCTTGGCGATGCCGCGGATCCCGTGCTCGGGGCCGTAGAGGGCCGTCAGCTTGACCCCCGGCGCTTTGAAGAGGAGATCGATGGAGCTCGTCCCCTTCCGATCACGACCGGAGTGGTTGGTCAGGAGCCCGACGCGCTTGCCCTTGATGAGATGGAGCGAGTCCCGCAGCAGGACTTCGATCCCCGGAACCACTTGGCCACGCGGTTGGGCCGGGAGGATGGCCAGGGGGAGGGCGAGACTGCAGGCCAGTGCACAGAGCAGGCGGCGGGACATATCGCGGTGGGCAGGAGGGGGACGGGAACCTCTGTCGCTAGATTGTACCGCTTAGCCCCCGTCTTGGCACGGCTGTCGAGGGGGCGCCACGTCGTTCGTCCCGTTTCGGTCCGTCTCATGCGCATTGTCAAAGGCACATTCGCTGGTCGCAATCTGACCTCCCCTGGGAACGATTCGCGGGTCCGTCCCACCGCTGAAGCGGTGCGCGATGCCGTCATGGGGATGCTGAAGGCGGATCTCAACAAGGCCCGCATTCTCGATCTCTTCGCCGGGACCGGTGCGCTCGGGCTGGAAGCGCTCTCGCGCGGGGCCCGCTATGTGGACTTTGTGGAGTCCGGGGCCTCGAGTCTGCATGCCCTCAAGGCCAACGTCGCCGCGCTCCGGGTGCGCGAGAAGGTGAAGGTGTTCAAGAAGGACGCTTTGCCCTTTGCGGCGGCGCTCCCGCTGGATCGTTACGACATTGCGTTCGTGGATCCGCCATATGGGTCGCGGATGCTGGACCGGGTGATTGCCACCTGGCAGGCCACCCCCTTTGCGCGCGTGCTGGTGGCGGAGCATGAGACCTCCCATGAGCTCCCCGCCCCATTGCCGAGACCACATGACAAGCGGATCTTCGGAGACACGGCGATCAGCATTTTCCGCTGGACCCCGCCAACTCCTGTAGAGACTTCCGAAGAGACCCCCGAGCCATGACGCTCCGCTGTCCCGTGTTTGACCGCCGTTCGTGGCATCGTGTGCTTGTGCTGTCGGTGGTGATCTCGGCGGCGACGGCGTTTACGGCCGCGTGGCGCAGCGCGCCACCGGAGTTCCCGCGCTACGAGCGCACCCTGTTGCTGGAGACGACGTCAGAGACGTCGGCGAACATCAGCTTCGGGGATGTCGATGGGGATGGACTGCTGGACATCGTGCTGGCCAAGGGGCGGCACTGGCCGCTGGTGGATCAGGTTCTGCTTGGTGATGGCGCGGGTGGGATTCGTCGCCGCTACGATTTAGGGAGCGCGTCTGATAAGTCGTATTCAGGGCGGCTGGTGGATCTGGATGGTGATGGGGATCTGGATGTCGTGATCAGCAATGACCAGCCCAGTCCCAAGCTCGTGTATCTGAACGATGGGAAGGGCCACTTCACGGTGGGCTCAGAGTATGGCTTACCGGCCTGGCCGATGCGGAATGCGACCGTGGCCGATATGAACGGCGATGGGCTTCCGGATATCATCGCGGCCAACCGGTATGGCAAAGTCGCCGGAGCGAATTACGTCTGCCTCAATCGCGGACAGGGGCGGTTTGACGCGAATTGCATTCCTTTTTCGCAGGAACCCGCGACGACGATCACAGCGGCGGATTTCAACGGCGATGGGATGCCTGACCTGTTGGTGCCGCATCGCAACGGTGGGCAAGGGCGCCTGTATCTCGGCGCTCGTGGCGCCGATTTGACGGCGATGCGCGCAGTGCCGTTTGGCCCGGCTGATGCCCAGATGCGCATTGCCGAAGCCGCCGATTTCAACGGCGATCATCGCACGGATATTGTCACGATCGACGAGAAGCGCGGCGTGGCACTGCAGCTGGGGCGCGGCGATGGGACCTTTGGCGCGCCGATGACCTTGGGTGATTCGACGATTACGCCGTATGCGTTGACGATCGGTGACCTGAATTGCGATGGTCACATGGATATTGTGGCGGGGAACGTAACGGCGCCGTCGGCGGTGTTTTTTAACGACGGAACTGGCGCGCACTTTACGCTCGTGCGCTTTGGCGATGCGAATGGCAGTGCCTACGGGATGGCCATCGCCGATTTCAATCGCGATGGGATTCCGGATATTGGCGTCGCGCGCTCCGAAGCCCCGAACATTCTGTATTTCGGCAGCACCACGTCAGGGCGGTGCCGCTGATGGTGTGGCCACCCGTGTGGGGATGGCGCGTCCTGCTTCTCTCCGGTGCGTTGGTCCTGACGGCGGCGCGCCCCCGGCTTCAGTCCGCTCCATCCACGCCGCTTCGGATTCCGGCGAATACCGCGTACACGAACCCGGATCCTGACGCGGTGCGCATGGTGGGGAATCGACCGGTGGCGCCCTTCGGCGAAGCGGGGGCGCAGTTGGTCTGGTACGGCCGATTCGCGACCCGTGGCGTGCTGACGGCGTCGCTTGAGCTACGGGTGGGCAGCGCGGCGGGACGGCGGGTGCGACTGCAAATGGGTGGCACTGCGCGGGACGCGACGCTGCCGTCGGATACCGGGATCGTGACCGTATTGGTTGGTGACTTTCCCGTGCCTGATAGCGGCTTTCGCGCTCTCACGTTGTCGATGGCGGATGGGGCCCCGGCGCCTGCGGTCGCCGTGCAGGCGCTGCTGCTTGATGGCCCGGCCACCGCTGACGCGCACTTCAACCTGGACCCGCGTCGCAACGCGGCCAGTGTCCACCTGCGCTATCCCACCGACAGCAGCTGGCAGATCACGGGCTTCTACAGTGAAGTGACGGCGGTCGATGATCCGGTGAACACGTACTACATGGCGACGGGTTTTGCGCGCGGGTATTTCGGGATGCAGGTCAACTCCGAGACGGAACGGCGCATCATCTTCTCGGTGTGGGATGCCGCGAATGGGACCTCGGCGAAGGACCGGAGCACGGTAGACAGCGCCAACTTCACGCAGCTCGTGGAGAAAGGTGAGGGGGTCGAGGCCTCCGTCTTCGGCAATGAAGGGACCGGCGGTCACTCGCATTTGGTGTATCCGTGGAAGACCGGCTCCATTCAACGGTTCTTTGTGACGTCGGCCACGAAGGGCACCGCCACGGTGTACAGTGGCTATTGGTTTCATCCACAGCAGCAGCAGTGGATGCTCATTGCCTCGTTCCGCGCCGCCAAGGATTCGCTGGGGCTCCGTCGGCTCTATGCCTTCAGTGAAAATTTCGGCGGCAGCACCGGCCATCTCCGTCGGAAGGCACGCTACGCGTCACAATGGGTGCGCCTCGCCGATGGATCGTGGCATGAGCTGACCACCGCCACCTTCTCGCATGATCCCACCGGCGCGGCCAATCGACTCGATCGCTTTATGGGCGTCGAGATGGGGGGCTTCTTTCTGAGTCACGGGGGGTTTGTCCCTGGCTTTACCGCGAGTGGCACCGCGTTCACACGCCCCGCTTCGGGGAAGCCACCGGTGATTCGCCTGCCGCAGTAGTTCCACTGGATCGCGTGCTGGTCCCGTTCCTATTTCTGGAGAGGTGTATGCATCCTCGGTATCGTCGTGGGCTCGCGCTGATAACGGCTGTATCGCTCACCGCACTCGCCCCGGCCACGCTGCTCGCACAGGGCGCAGCCTCGGCCGCGTCGCCAGCGGCGGCACGGCTGGACCGCTTGAAGGCGGAGCTCAGCAAAGCCATTGATGCCCGCGCCACCATGGCGCAGCAGATGGTGGATCAGGTCTTCTCCTACGGGGAGCTGGGGATGCAGGAGGTCGAGACCTCCAAGTACCTCACCGGCGTGCTGGAGAAGAACGGCTTCACGATTCAGCGCGG
>JBAXMW010000082.1:0-9137 GCA_037134115.1 Gemmatimonadaceae bacterium
GCATCCGCCAACACGACCGGGTGCCCATGCACCGCGGCCACCTGCGCGATGCCAGCCCCCATCGCCCCCGCGCCCACCACGCCGATCAGCGCGTCCGACGCGATCGTCGACCATTCCATGCGCTGCGTCATGAGCTGCGTCATGCGCCGCGATACACCGGGGCGCGCTTCTCCAGAAACGCCCGCACCCCTTCTTCATAATCCGCCGTGCGCCCCGCTTCCCGCATGCACGCCGCCTCCACATCCAACTGGGCATCCAGGCCGTTCCCCATCGAGGCATTCAGCGCCCGCTTGGTGAGCCCGAAGCCACG
This sequence comes from Gemmatimonadaceae bacterium, assembly GCA_037134115.1. GTDB lineage: Bacteria > Gemmatimonadota > Gemmatimonadetes > Gemmatimonadales > Gemmatimonadaceae > Gemmatimonas. The sequence continues at coordinate 311 of JBAXMW010000082.1, forward strand.
CGTCGCCTGCTGCGCGAGCTTCGCCGCCATCGCAAAGGCCGTCTCCTGCAGCGTCGCGAGCGGCACCACCTCCCAAATCAGCCCCCAGGCTTTCGCCTGCGCCGCCGGCATTTTCTCCGCGAGGAAAAACATCCCGGTGGCGCGCTGCAGCCCCACCAACCGCGGCACAAAGAAGGTCCCGCTGGTATCTGGAATCAGCCCCAGCTTCGCGAAGCTCTCGACAAACGAGGCCTCTTCCGCCGCAATAGTGATGTCACAGGCGAAGGCGAGATTGGCACCGGCGCCAGCCGCCACACCATTCACCGCGCAGATCACCGGCTTCTCCAGATGGCGGATCCCGCGCACAATGGGATTCCAGAAGGCCTCGACATAATCCCCGATGTCCGGCATCGGTTCGCCTGGTCCCGGCAGCGCGGCGGCCAGATCTTGCCCCGCACAAAAGCCGCGCCCCGCGCCGGTTAACAACACCGCGCGCACGGCGGGATCCTCAGCGGCCCGCTGCAACTGCCCCTGCAGGGCGTGCGCCATGACGCTGTTAAAGCTGTTCAGCACGTCCGGTCGATTCAGCGTGAGGCAGAGGACGCCGTCACGCAGGGTCTCCAATACGGTGGGTTCGCTCATCCCTCAAAAATAGCGTCCCACGCGTCCCCCTGCGGACCGCAGTTCCGTCACCCATGCGCGGAGGACAGATTACCGGCATGTCGCCATCCCCTTCGCGTACCCGTCCCCGCGCCGCCGCCCCGTCGGCGGCCACTGCCTCGGGTTCTGACGCGGCGCACGCCCCGCGCCCCGGCTTTGACTGGCGCCGGATCGCCTACCACACCCTCGTTTCCCGTGCCCTCGACGACCTCGAGGAAACCACGAACCGGAACCGCGCCACCGTCCCCAAGGACCACGTGGTGCTCTACCAGTTTTCGGCGCGTGGTCACGATATGGCGCAGGCCATCCTCGGGTCGCTGCTCACCGGGACGCGCGACGCCGCCGGCGCCTACTACCGCTCACGCCCGCTGCTCGTCTCCCTGGGACTCCCGCTCGCCGACGCGCTCGGCAGTCCGCTGGGACGCGCCGGTGGCTTCAGCGACGGGCGCGACATTGGCGTGGTCTGCAATCTGCCCAACCGCGAGGGGCCGGTCGTACTCCCCATGTCCGGAGACGTGGGCTCGCAATACACGCCGGCCGCTGGATGGGCCCAGTCGATTCAGTACCACCGCGACACGTTAGGCGATCCGCGCTACCGCGACAGCATCGCCGTCGCCCTCGGCGGCGATGGGTCCGTCGCCACGAATGGCTTCTGGGCGGCGCTCACCATGGCCACCACGCTGAAGCTCCCGATGCTCTTTTACATCGAGGACAATCAGCTGGGGATCTCGGTGCGGAGCGACATGCAAACCCCGGGCGCCGACATCGCGCGCAACCTGGCGTCGTTCACCAATCTCTTCGTCCTCAACGGTGACGGCTGTGATCCGCATGATGCCGCCGGTCTGCTCGAGCAGGCGGTCTCCCATGTGCGCCGCGGCGAAGGCCCCGCGCTGGTCCGCCTCACCGTGCCGCGCCTCTCCAGTCATTCCGGCCCCGACAATCAGAAGGGGTACCGGACCGACGCGGAAATCGCCGGCGATCTGGCGCGCGATCCCCTTCCGCAGCTGAAGGCCTACCTCGTGCCGGCGCTGCTCTCGCCGGCCGAGTGGACGGCCCTCGAGGAAGAAGTCGCGACCGATGTCGCCGCCGCGCTCGATGCCGCGCGCGCGCGCCCGATCCCGGATCCGGCGCGCGTGCAGGAGCATCTGTACGGCGACGGACCCGACGCCGTGCTGGGCGGCCTGTCGCAGGCCGAGCGCGACGCGCTCGGCGGCACCGACGTGGCCGCCGACGAGGGCGAGATACTGCGCTTCGCTGAAGGCGTGCGTCGCACGCTGCGGCACGAGCTCGCGGTGAATCCCAAGGTGGTGGTCTTCGGCGAAGATGTCGGCCGAAAAGGTGGGGTGCACCTCGTCACCGAAGGGCTACAGAAGCAGTTTGGCCCTGACCGCGTCTTTGATACGAGTCTGTCGGAAGAGGCGATCATTGGACGCGCCGTGGCGATGGCAATCAGTGGGCTCATGCCCGTCGCCGAAATTCAATTCCGCAAGTACGCTGACCCGGCCACTGAGCAGCTCAACAACTGCGGCACGATGCGCTGGCGCACGAACAACCGGTTCGCCGCGCCCATTGTCGTCCGGATGCCCGGGGGCTTCGGCAAAGATGTGGGCGATCCGTGGCACAGCCTGAGCGATGAGGTGCGCTTCGCGCATGCGTACGGCTGGCAGGTCGCGATGCCCTCGAATGCCGCCGACGCCGTGGGACTGCTGCGCGCCGCGATGCGCGGCACGAATCCCACCATCTTCTTCGAGCATCGCGCGCTGCTCATGACCGGCGACGGTAGCGCACGGTATCCGGGCGATGACTATGTGCTCCCCTTCGGTCGGCTGCGCACCGTGCGGACCGGCACCGACCTGACGGTGGTGACGTGGGGCGCCATGGTGCACCGGTGCGTCGACGCGGCGGATCCGTTCGACGGGAAGGTGGAAGTCATTGACCTGCGCACCATCGCGCCGTGGGACCGCGAGGGCGTGCTCGCCTCCGTCCGAAAGACGCATCGGTGCCTGATCGTGCACGAGGACAATCTCACCGCCGGCTTTGGCGCGGAAATCGCCGCGGCCGTGGCGGCCGATGCCTTCTGGTTCCTCGACGCCCCCGTCGAGCGGCTCGCACCGCGGGATATCCCCATGCCCTATCATCCGGTGCTACTGGATGCGGTGCTCCCGACCACGACGGTGATCCAGACGGCCATGGAGCGGCTGCTCACACTCTGAGGCTTCGCGTCACCATCGCCTTGTACGCAGAACGGCGACCATCGAGGGAGAGGGTCGCCGTTCTGCAATTAAAAGGGCTTGAACTCGTCGAACGGCTGTCGGCAACTCTGACAGACGTGAATGGCTTTGCACGCGGTGCTGCCGAATTCACTTTGTAAACGCGTCTCACGCGATCCACAAAAGGGACAGGGCACCGGCGTGCGTGCCCGCGTCAACGTGATGAGCCCCGGTGGGGCGGCCTTCGATGGCGGCGCGATCCCGTAGGCGCGCAGCTTCTCCCGCGCCTCCGGACCAATCCAGTCCGTTGTCCAGGCGGGTGCGTGCACCATCGAGACGGTCACCGCCGGCGCGCCGGCCTTCACCAGCGCGGCCCGCACGTCGGCCTCAATCTCGTGCATCGCCGGACACCCAGAGTACGTGGGCGTGATCGTGACCTGCACGCCCTCCGGGTGCACCGAGACCTCGCGGACAATCCCCAGCTCCACCACGCTGATCACCGGGACTTCAGGATCCTTCACCGTCTCGAGGATCGCCATGGCCTGCGCCCGGGTCATCGGCCACACCGCGGCCGCCCCCTCTACCATCGCGCCGCCTACCAGCGGGCGCCGGGGTGCGCCCGCGCCACGCTCTGCATCGTCGCCAGCAAATGCCCGAGATGCTCGGTGTGCCGTCCAACACGACCACCACACTGCATCGGCCCGTCGGCCGGAAGCGTCAACGTTGCGCGCTGCACCACATCCGCCACCATCGTCCGCCACCGGGCCGCGACGGCATCATGGTCAATCACCAGACCATGCGCCACGACAGCCGCATCGATCGCGTCCGGCGTCAGGAGTTCGCCCGTGAAGCGCCAGAGTCGGTCCAGTGCGCGCTGCGCTCGCGCATGGCTCTCCTCGGTGCCATCGCCCAACCGGATCACCCACTCGCTGCTGTGCCGCAGGTGATACGTGTCTTCCTTGAGCGACTTCGCTGCAATCGCGGCGACCCGCGCATCCGTCGAATGGCGCAGCGCATCCCACGTCAGGACACTCGCCACATCGAACAGGAACTGCCGCACAATCGTCTCGGCGAAATCTCCGTTGGGCTGTTCCACCAACAGGCAATTTCGAAATGCGGTGCCATCGCGGAAATAGGCGAGCGCGTCTTCGTCACGCCCCTGTCCTTCCACCGCGCCGGCGAGCGCCAGCAATGACGTAGCATGCCCGATCAGATCGAGCGCCAAATTGGACAGCGCAATGTCCTCTTCGAGAATCGGCCCATGCCCACACCACTCCGACAACCGATGCCCGAGAATCAACCGGTCATCGCCCAGTCGCAGCAGCGCCTCCACGAGCGGATCCCCCAGCTGCGGCCCACGCACTCCGGCCGGATTGAATGCCGGGGCCTTGGCCACGGGCGCCACCACGGTCTCCTCGTGCGGCTCGTCGTGGCTCAAAAGATCCGCACTCCGCGCGGGGCTACATAGTTCTGCGGATGCCGATACGGCTTGTCATTGCCCGGATCGAAAAACGGGCCCGCATCGCTTGGTGCCGATGCGGTGATCGCCGTTGTCGGCACCACCCACAGGTTCATCGCTTCACCGCGACGCGTGTACACGTCGCGGGCGTTCTGCAATGCCAGCTCCGCGTCCGCCGCATGCACACTCCCCGCATGCTCAAACGGTTCGCCATGGCCGCCCTGCGTGAACACTTCCCACACGGGCCAGTTGTCTTGTGCGCTCATGATCGCCTCGCCGGTCAGGCGGCAGCCGTGCTGCGGGCCGCTTGCTTCGCCGCGTACGCGGTCGCGGCTTCCCGCACCCACGCGCCCTCGGCATGCGCCGCACGACGCGCCTCCAGCCGCTCGCGATTGCAGGGGCCGTTCCCGCCGATCACCTCGAAGAACTCGGCCCAGTCGATCTCGCCAAACTGCCAGTTCCCCGTGGCCTCGTCGTAGCGCAAATCCGGATCGGGCACCGTCAAGCCAATCGCGATCGCTTGCGGCACCGTGAGGTTCACAAAGCGCTGTCTGAGCTCATCGTTGGTCTTCCGCTTCACACGCCACCGCAGCAGCTCCGCCGAGTTCGGCGAATCGGTATCGCTCGGGCCAAACATTGCGAGCGCCGGCCACCAGAAGCGGTTCACCGCCTCCTGCACCATCGCCTTCTGCGCCGGCGTGCCATTGGCCAGCACCGTGCAGACGTCGTACCCCTGGCGCTTGTGGAAATTCTCTTCCTTGCAGATGCGGATCATCGCGCGCGCATACGGCCCGTACGAGGCCTTCGCGAGAATCGTCTGATTCACGATGGCCGCCCCGTCCACCAGCCAGCCAATCACCCCCATGTCCGCCCAGGAGAGCGTGGGATAATTGAAAATGCTGGAGTACTTCGCCTTGCCGTTGAGCAGCTGCTCCACGAGATCCTGGCGGTCCACACCGAGCGTTTCCGTGCCGCAGTAGATGTAGAGCCCATGCCCCGCTTCATCCTGCACCTTCGCGATCAGCGCGAGCTTGCGACGCAGGCTCGGCGCGCGCGTGATCCAGTTGCCTTCAGGGAGCATGCCCACCACTTCGGAGTGCGCATGCTGCGACATCATCCGGATGAGCTGCGTACGATACCGTTCAGGCATCCAGTCTTTGGGCTCGATGCTCTCGCCGGCGGCGATGCGGGCCTCAAAAGCGGCCAGCTGTGCCGAGTCGTCTGTCGGGAAGGTCGCGGTCGGTGTCATGCCGGAAATGTATCGGACGGCGCCGCGGCACGACAATTGGACCGCCCTCGTGACGCCACGGAATTTTGCGGTAAGTTGCCCAGTATGACGACCACTCCTGCTCCCTCTGATGCCACGACGGTTCACGTCGCTGGCGGAACCGTTCAGGTCCAGATCGCCGATGGGATCGGCTCGATCACGTTTCATCACCCGAAGAGCAACTCGCTCCCAGGCGCCCTGCTCCGGGAGCTGGCCGCCACGGTCACCCGGGTCAGCGCCACCCCGGGGGTCCGGGTGCTGCAGCTCGCCAGCGGGGGGACGGGGGCCTTCTGCGCCGGCGCCTCGTTCGACGAGCTGGTGGCGATCAGCACCCCCGAGGAGGGGGAGACGTTTTTCAGTGGCTTCGCTGGGGTGATTCTGGCCATGCTCCGTGCCCCGCAGTTCGTCGTGACCCGGGTCCACGGCCGAGCGGCCGGGGGCGCGGTAGGGCTCATCGCGGCTTCCGATCTCGCATTGGCCGTCGAGCACGCCTCGGCCAAGCTCAGCGAGCTGGCGATCGGGATCGGCCCCTTTGTCGTGGGGCCCGTCATCGAAAAGAAGATCGGCCTGGCCGGGTTCAGCGCCATGGCCGTCGACGCCGATTGGCGCGACGCCGCCTGGGCCGAACGGCAGGGGCTCTATGCGCGGGTCTTCCCATCGGTGCACGAGCTGGACGCCGCCCTGGCCGTGGAAGTCGCGAAACTGGCCGCCTGCAACCCGGAAGCGATGAGTCTCCTCAAGCGGGCCTTCTGGACGGGCACCGAGGGGTGGGACACCCTGTTGGCGGAGCGGGCCCGTATGAGCGGGACGCTGGTCCTCTCCGACTTCACCCGGAACGCCATCGCCCGGTTCAAGAGCCAGTAAGCGGCACCGCGCTCTCGACAGGCGGGAATTCGGACGCGAAGTTGGGGGAGCAGTTCCCTCCGGCGAGTTCCCGCCTCGACTGACATCGACCCTCTCCCCCTCCCTCGATGCGTCTCTCCTCCGCGTTGCGTCCGCTCGCCATCATGGCAGCCCTCCTGGCGGCCTCGGCCTGCCACAGCTCGGCCACGACCACCCCCACGCCGGCCAAGAACGCCGCGCCGACCAAGCCGGCAGCGGTCACCGCGGCCAACGTCGCGATGGGCGACTCGATCTTCAACAACGGCAGCTGCGCGCGCTGCCATGGCAAGGGCGGCGTGGGCGCACAGAATGCCCCTGCGCTTGACGGGAAGAAGTGGCTGCAGCTGAAGACGGGGAGCTTCGACGAGATCGTGGGCATCATCACCAGCGGCGTGCCCGCCGCGAACATCAAGGACCCGTCACACAAGAATGCGATGGGCGCCCGCGGTGGCCGCATGGCGCTCACTGATCCGCAGATCACCGCCGTCGCGGCCTACGTGTACACGCTGTCGCACAAGTAAGCGTCGAGCGGTAACGACCACGGGGGACGGCGCACTGGCGTCGTCCCCCGTCTCGTTTCATCACACCGGCGTGCCCGCCGATTGATGCGGCTGTTGTGCGCCGGTCAGTGCGCGAGCGCCTGCGCGTACAACACAAAGGCCCCACCGGCCGCCAGCACCACCACCACAGCCGCCACCCCTTGCCAGAGCATGCGCGCCGCCGGGGGCTTCACGGCATCCACCCAATCGATATCTTCCGGCTCCGCCGCTTCGGCTTCGTCGTACACCGAGCGCGTCAGCCGCAGCGTGGGCGCGGGGGCTTCGTCGGTCATCGCCGCGGCTTCATCGAGGATCCGCTGCGTGATGATCGGCTGTTCTCCGGTCGTCGTCACCGACGTCGCCGCCTCCGTGGCCCACCAGCCCCCCTCTGGACGCTGAAAGCGCATCGTCGGGGTCTCGTGGTCGGTACTGCGGTCCACATCGGACACGAGATGCAGCGGCGCCGGCTGTGCCGTCGCGCGTGCGCGCTGATAATGCGACGCGAGCCATTCCACCCAGTCCGACGGCTCCGACCAGTCCGTCAACGCCACCAACAGCGCGTCCGCGCTCTGCCACCGCGCGGCCGGATCCTTCTGGAGCAGCTTCTCGACGATGTACTGCAGACGCGCCGGCACCGCACGCGGGCGCAGCGATTCGATGGAGGGGAGCGTTTCGTGCTTCTGCTTGTGGAGCACGTTGTAGAGCGCGTCCCCTTCCCACGGACGACGGCCGGTGAGCATCTCCCATGCGGCGAGGCCCAGGCTGTACAGATCCGATCGCGCACTCGCCGCCTGCCCATCAATCTGCTCGGGCGCCATGTAGGCCGGCGTCCCAATCGCGGTCCCGGTCATCGTCAGCCGCGAATCAAATTCCGCCGACTGCGCGATGCCAAAATCGCTGAGCAGCGCCTGCCGCGTGCCCATTTCGAGGAAGATGTTTTCCGGCTTGACGTCGCGATGGATGACGCCGTTGGCATGCGCGAACGCCAGCGCTGAGGCAATATCCCGCAGGACGCGTTCCGCGCGCTCCGGGGCAAAGGCGCCCTCTTCGACGACGGCCTGCTTGAGCGTCCGTCCGCGCACCAGTTGCATGACGAGCGCGAGTCCGCCGTCGGCCAGGCACTTCACCGAGTGCACCGTGACGATGTGCGGGTGCTGCAACCGGACCACGGTGCGCGCTTCGCGACGCAGCCGCGCGATTTCGTCGTCGGCGGTCGCGGCAAAGCGCGGATGCACGACCTTTACGGCGACTTCGGTGTGCCGCGCACGCTCGCGCGCACGGTACACGACCGCGCTGCCTCCGCGGCCGAGCTCACCGAGCATCGTGAATTCGTCTTCGAGGTCACTGACCTCGCGTTCGTCGAGCATATGCGTCATCGGGCTCCACCGAGTGCCACCCGGCTTCGGGCAGTCACGTGGGTACTCAGCGGCTGCGGAAGGTGAAAATCACCGCACCCATCTCAATGCGGTCCCCATCTTCCAACAGCGGTTCGTCGTCGCCTGCTACCACCGTCTGGTTATAGACGACTGGATTGGTCCCGGAGTAATTCCGCAGCGACCATTGCCCATCCGCGAAGCGCAGCCCGGCGTGCAGGCGGCTCACCGTTTGGTCCCGGAGCTGGATATGCCGGAAGGGCTCCCCCTCGCTCCGCCCGAAGGTGATTTCGACCCCATTGGGGCCGGCCACGTGGGGGAAACGGATCTCGCGCCCCCGGTCCGGGCCCGCCACGATCTCCAGCCGCCCGGGGAGGAACTGGACAGCGCCCCCCTCTGGGACCTGGAACCGCAGGTCATGCCATTCTTTCATGACGCCGGCGATACCCCGCACGCTC
>JBAXMW010000083.1:0-8916 GCA_037134115.1 Gemmatimonadaceae bacterium
CAGCTGATGCCGGAGTATGCCGGCGATGATGGGCCGGCGTGGCATCTGGCCCGGCTGGCGCTCACAGCCCATGATACCACGGCCGCGCTGCGATTTCTGTCGGTTGTCGTCGGTCGTAACGAGACCGCATGGGACGCGAATATGCTGGACGCGGCGCTTCGCGAGGCCCGTGGTGACCGTAGCGGGGCGATCGCCGCGCTGGAACGGCTGGTGTGGATGTGGCCGTACGATCTCACGGTGCTTCGGCGGTTGGCGGTGCTGGCAGCGGCGCATGGTGACGGGCCGCGTGCGGTGCGGGCGCGTCGGGCGGTGGTGGCGAACCGGCCCGCCGATCTGCTGGCCGCGCGATATGAATTAGCCCGGGCATTGGCTGGCGCTGGCGCCGTCGCCGAGGCGCGCCAGGAGCTGCTGCAGCTGCTCGAGGAGGCTCCAAGCTTTGAACAGGCGCAATTGTTGCTGCTGGAGCTGCGCCGTGGAGGTGGGGAATGACGAGCTGGTCACGAGCCTGGTGGGCGACGGTGGTGGCGCTATGGCTGGTGGTGGCGGTCGCCCCCCGTACGGTCGACGCGCAGCGTGGGGGCGGCCGCGGACGACCATTGCAGTACGAGCCAAACGTGCCCTATGACGGGCGTCTGACCTGGGTCCGGATCCGGTATGGTGGCGGCGATCTGTCCGGCTCCATGTTCCGGGGGGCACCGCCGTGGACCCACGATTATCCGCGTGGGGAACGGCATTTCATGAAGATCATCAGCGAGCTGTCCACCACGCGGACGCGCACGCAGGTCAGCAATATCCTCGCCTTGGATGATCCGCAGCTGGGGAAATTTCCGATTGCGCTCATGGCCGAGCCGGGATACTGGCGTCCAACGGACAGTGAGGTGGTCGGGCTGCGCAATTATCTGCTCAAGGGTGGTTTCCTCATCTTCGATGATTTCACACCGCGCGACTGGCTCAATCTGACGGCGCAGATGACGAAGGTCTTTCCGAAGCTGCGTCCGGTGCAGATGACGGCGAGTCATCCGATTTTTGACGCGTTCTACCGGATCACGTCGCTGAATTACCAGCATCCGTACTACGGCGGGGTCTCCTCGTGGTATGGCTGGTTCGAGGACAATGATCCCAGCAAGCGCCTGCTCGCGATTGCGGATTACAACAACGACATCTCCGAATACTGGGAGTTCTCCGACACGGGGATGTTTCCGATTGATCTGTCCAATGACGCGTACAAGATCGGCGTGAATTACGTCATCTATGCGCTCACTCGGCGATGACCCCTTCTTTCTCATACCGCGAGGTTTCATGTGACCGAATCGGGTAGTGATCTGGAGCAGTTGAGCGAGGGCGAGCTGGCGGATCGCCTGCAGGAGGCCGGACAGCGGCTGTCCAGCGAAATCCGCAAGGTGATTGTCGGACAGGAGACGGTGGTGGAGCAGGCGCTGATCGCGCTCTTCGCCGGCGGGAATTGTCTGCTCGTCGGGGTGCCTGGACTTGCCAAGACGCTGCTCATCTCGACGCTGGCCCGCGCGCTCGATCTGAAGTTCTCGCGGATTCAGTTCACTCCGGATCTCATGCCGAGCGATGTCACTGGCACCGACGTCATTCAGGATGATCCGGAGACCGGCCATCGGCGCTTGCAGTTCCTCCCCGGGCCCGTCTTTGGCAACGTGCTCCTGGCTGACGAGATCAACCGCACGCCACCGAAGACGCAGGCGGCCCTGCTGGAGGCGATGCAGGAGCGGCGCGTGACGGTGCAGGGACGGACCTACGACCTCGATCAGCCGTTTTTCGTCTTCGCCACGCAGAACCCGATCGAACTCGAGGGGACCTACCCGCTTCCGGAGGCACAGCTCGATCGCTTCATGCTGGAGGTGATGCTCGACTATCTGCCGGAAGACGACGAAATCGCCGTGGTCAAAGCGACGACGACGCTGGCGCCACAGGCGGTGGTGCCCACGGTCACCAAGGCGGAGATCCTGGCGTATCAGCGCGTCGTCCGGCGCCTGCCGATTGCTGATGCGGTGGTGCGGTATGCCGTGGCGCTGGTGCGCGCCACGCGTCCGGGGCCGTCGGCGCCTGCGTGGGTGACGCAATGGGTGAGCTATGGCGCATCGGTGCGGGCGGCGCAGGCGCTGGTGCTGGGGGCCAAGGCCCGCGCGCTTTTGCAGGGACGTGCGAGCGCCAGCTTTGATGATGTGCGCGCCCTCGCCCGCCCGGTGTTGCGGCATCGGGTGCTCGTGAACTTTCAGGCGCAGTCAGAAAAGATCACGGCCGACGCGCTGGTGGCCCGGCTGCTGGAGCATGTCGCCGTCCCCCGTTCGGCCCTCTGACCGGATCACGGCCATGGTGACCGCCCCCGCTGCCTTTCTGGATCCCGCGCTCCTGGCGCGCATCGGCGACCTGTCGCTGGTGGCGCGCACGGTGGTCACGGGATTTCTGCATGGACAGCACCGCTCGCTGCGCAAAGGGGCGTCGCTCGATTTCGCTGAGCATCGCTCCTACCAGCCGGGGGACGACCTGCGGCGGATTGATTGGCGCGTCTACGGGCGCACCAATCGCTTTTTCATCAAGGAATACGAGGCCGACACCAATGCCGGCGTCGTCTTCGCCCTCGACAGCTCGGCGTCGATGGACTTTGGCAGCGGCGCGGTCACGAAGTTTGCGTATGGGCGGATGCTGGTGGCGGCGCTGGCCTGGCTGTCACAGGGACAGGGCGATCGCGTCGGGCTGGCCACCTTCACGGAGACATTGCAGGAGATCATCCCACCCAACGTGCGCCATCTGCAGCGGCTGCTGCAGGCGCTGGCCACGACGACGCCGGGTGGTGGCAGCCGGTTGGTGGAGAGCATCGGGAACGTGGGGGTGCTGAGCAGTCGCGCCGGCATCGTGGTCCTGGTGACCGATTGCTATGACCAGCCGGACGCCATCGGACGCGCGGTGGATGCGCTGCGGGTCCGTCGGCATGATGTCATTGTCTTTCATGTCATGGATCTTGCGGAGCGCGATCTGCCGGGCGATGGCGACCTGACCCTCGAAGATGCGGAAACTGGACAGCTGTTGCCGCTCACTCCCGCGGCGCTCCGTGCCCGGTATCAGCAGGCGGTCCAGGCCCATACGGCGGCGTTGCAGCAACGCTTATCGGCGGCCGGTGCGGATTATGTCCGTCTCGTGACCAGTGAACCGCTGGATCATGCATTGCATGCCTATCTGGATGCACGCCTCAGCCGGAGCCGAGTCCGCTGATGGGGCTGGGCTTCCTCGTACCTGCGCTGCTGGCGGCCCTTGGGGCGCTGAGCATTCCGGTGGTGTTCCACTTGCGTCGCAAGGACCGCAATCGACCACTGCGCTTCCCGAGCCTGATGTTCCTCGAGACGCTGCCGATTCGCACGGAGCGCCGGCAGCGGATCAGTGACTGGCCCTTGCTGCTGGTCCGGTTGCTGCTGCTGATGCTGGTCGTGCTGGCCTTCGCGCGCCCCGTGTTCACCGGACGGTTCGCCGTCGCGGGGGACAGCCGGACACGAGCGGTGGTGATCCTGCTGGACCGCTCGATGAGTATGGGGTACGCCGGGGTCTGGCGGCGGGCGGTGGACTCTGCGACGGCGATTGTGCAGCGCCTCGAGTCGGGAGATCGTGTCGCGTTGGTGGCCTACGATGACGAGGCCGAACTGGTGCAGCGGCTGTCGACCGAGAAGGCGGCCGTTGTGAGCGCGGTACGGCGGCTCGCACCGCAGCCGCGTGGCACGCGACTCGCGCCCGCGTTGCGTGCGGCACGACAGGTGCTCTTGGATGCGCCCTTCGCGGCCGCGGAGATCATCGTGATCTCGGATCTGCAACGGAGTGGTTTCTCGGGGCGCACGGACGTGGAGATGCCTCCGGGCGTGCTGGTCCGTGGTGTGACGGTGGGAGCGCCCCAGTGGGTGAACAGCGCGGTGGTCAGTGTGGAGGCCATGCGCGTTCGACAAAACGATCGTGCGATGCTGGCCGTGAAGGCCCGCATTCGCAGCCATGCCCTGCCATCGCCGCGGACGGTGCGGGCGGCGCTGACCGTGAATGGCCGCGACACGGGCAGCCGCACCGCGACGCTGGCCGCGAATGGCGAAACCGTGATCACCTTTGCCCCGGTGCTGGTGCCCGAGGCGGCGGCGACGCTCCGCGTGTCGCTGCCAGTCGATGCGCTGCCGGAGGACGATGCCATGGTGGCGGTGGTGCCACGCGATGATGCGCTGCGCGTGGCCTTCATTGCGCCCACGGGAGGCGAGACGCTGTTCCTGGAACGGGCGCTGGCCATTGGCGACGCGCCAGTGATTGCGTTGGAGCGCATGGCGACCGCCCCCGCAACGGCCGCATCGCTCGACCGCAGTCCGGTGCTCTGGTATTGGGATACGGCACCGGTGCTGAATCCGCGGCTCTCCTCGTGGCTGAGGAACGGCGGTGGCATCGTGGTGGCGGTGGGCCCAGCGCTGGCGGCCAGTGGGGCCCGCGCGGCGTCGCCGCTCCCGTATCGCCCGCAGGGCCTGGCCGATCGCCTCGCCGACGGTGGCGGTGTGCTGCGCGACCTGCGATTCGACCATCCATTGCTGGCGCCGTTTCGGGAGACGCCGGACGCCTTGCGCGCGATTCGTCTGTGGCGGTACGCGCGTGTGGATGCCGCCGCGGGGGCCGACGTGCTGGCGCGCTTCGATGATGGCATGCCGGCGCTGCTGGAGCAGCGGGTGGGGGCGGGGCGTCTCCTGGCCGTGCTGCTGCCGCTGGAGACGCGCGGTGGGGATTTTCCGCGTCAACCCACCTTCCTGCCGTTTGTCCGGCAACTGGTGCGTCATGCGTCGGGGCGTGACGAGGCGCCCCTCTGGCGACCAACGGGAAGCGCATGGGCCATACCGGCCGCACTCCGGGAGCCGGTGGTGCGGACGCCCGGTGGCCAGCTGCTGCGACCGCGCGCGGATTCCGCCGGACGCGCGGTCGCGCTGCCCGATGCCGGCGTGTACACCGTGTTTCAGGAGCGCGCGTCGGGGGAACCCGCGGCGTCCGTCGCGGTCAATGTCGCGGCCGAGGAATCCGATCTCACGCCGATGCGCGCTGAGGAGCTGTTGGTGGGCGTGTCGACCCCGGCCACGCCGGAACGGCTGCGATCCGCCGCAGATGACAGCACGCCCGAGAGCCGCGAGCGCCGACAGAGTCTCTGGCGGCTGCTGATGGTCGCCGCGGTGGTCCTGTTGCTCTTTGAAACCGTGCTTGCGACGACCGGTCGGCGCGGCCGAGCCCGTCGCGCCCTCGTGCCACGCCGCGATGCGGCTCCCCAGTCGGGTGTTGATCCGATGGGGCCTGCTGCTCGCCTTGCTTCGGAGGAACGCTGATGCGTCCTGATCAACTCTTGCTCTCCACCCTCGCGCAGCTGCGGCGGCAATGGCGTCTGCGTCTGGTGCTGGAAGCGCTGGTGTGGCTTGGCGTGGCGTGCTGTCTCGCTGTTGGGGCTGCGGTGACACTGCTGGCCGTCTTTCGGGAGCATGCGTCGGGTCCGCTCGTGGCGCGCGGTGCCGGCTATCTGATTCTGGGGGCGGCGATCCTCCGCGGTGTGGTGTGGCCATTGCGCCGACGCGGCACCGACGAACGGTTCGCGCTGTACGTCGAGGAGCGGATGCCCGCGCTGCGGCAGGCGCTGTTGGCCGCCGTGGAGGAAGCGCATCTGGCGCCGGCGTCCCGTCCATCCCCGTCGCTCTCGGATCGGGTCATGCGGCACGCCACGCAGCGTATCGCCCCGCTCACGAACGGGGCACAGCTCGAGCGGACGCGGATGCAGCGCGCCACCCGCGGCATCGTCTCAGTAAGCGCGGTCGCGGCCCTGGCGCTGCTGCTGGGCCCCGCGTGGGTACGGGATGGGGCGCGTCTGTTGTTCGTGCCCTTCGGGACGGCACAGGCGGCGACACCGGTGCGGGCGGTGGCCATTGCGCCGGGCAACGCGGCCGTACCGCGTGGCGGCGCCATAGAAATTCATGCGGCGCTGGTGGGCTTCGCGGCGGAGGGGGCCGTGCTGGTCTTCCGCGCCGACAGCGCCGAGGCGTGGCAACGAATCCCTCTGGCGCCCGATGCGGACAGCTCGCGCTTCCGTGGTCGTCTGTTTGATCTGGTAACGCCAACCGCGTACTACGTGGAGGCCGGCGCGCTGCGCTCACCGGTGTACCAGCTTACGATCCTCGACGTGCCGGCCGTATCACTGGTATCGCTGGTGCTGCGCTTTCCGGCGTACAGTGGTCTGCCCAACGAGACGCAGGACGATGGAGGCGACGTCGCGGCCGTGGTGGGCACCACCGTGTCGGTTCGCGCGCGGGTGACCCGTCCCGTGCAGGGGGGGACGCTTCGCTTTGACGACGGGACGCGCGTGCCCATGGTGCCTGCGTCGGATAGCGTGGTCGTGGGCAGTTTCCGGGTGCGCCGCAGCGGCTTCTACCATATCGATCTGCTCGCTCATGACGGCACCACCGTGGCCGGTCAGGTCGAGTATGTCGTGGATGCGATCCCGGACCGTCCGCCCGTCGTGCGCATCGCCGAACCGGGACGCGACGAAAAGGTGACGAACACCGAGGAAGTCAGCATGGCGGTGCGTGCCAGCGATGATCTCGGCGTGACGCGCTTGGCGCTGCACTATCGCGTAAATGGCGGGGAGGAGCTCACGGTCCCACTTACCGACCGGGCGCCCACGCAGCCGCGGGACGTGCAGGGGGCGTACACGCTCTTCCTCGAGGAACTGCGGTTGCAGCCCGGCGATCTCGTGGCGTACTACGCCACGGCGCAGGACGGTGCCGGACAGACGGGGACGAGCGATGTCTACTTCCTCGAGATCCGTCCCTTCGCCAAGGACTACAAGCAGTCGGATACCCGTCAGTCCGCGGGCGGAGGCGGCGGTCAGGGGCAGCAGCCGGATTCCCCCGATGGATTCC
Organism: Gemmatimonadaceae bacterium; assembly: GCA_037134115.1. Lineage (GTDB taxonomy): Bacteria > Gemmatimonadota > Gemmatimonadetes > Gemmatimonadales > Gemmatimonadaceae > Gemmatimonas. Next base: position 6,933 of record JBAXMW010000083.1, read on the forward strand.
TGGCGCGGCAGAAGGAGGTGGTTGCCGGCACTTTCAACGCGACACGCGACAGCACGGCGGCCACCGATCGTCAGCGTCGTGAGGATCTCACCACGCTGGCGATCGCGGAAGGGAAACTGAAGGCGGAGGTCGCGCAGCTGGCGCAGCGTCTGGCGGAGCGTGGTGTGGCGGCGCGCGATACGACCTTTGCCAAGATCCGTGAGGAGCTCACCAAGGCCGTCACCGAGTTGCAGGCGGCCGAAGAGCAACTGGGGCGCCAGCGGGGGCGCGACGCGCTCCCTGCTGAGCAACGGGCGCTGCAGCGGCTGCAGCGCGCCGAGGCGCTCTATCGCGATGTGCAGGTACAGATGGGTGGCGGCGGCGGGGGGGGCGGTGGTGGCGGTGGTGGCCAGCAGCGCGCCGAGGATCTCGCGGATCTGTTCGAGTTGCAGACCGACAAGCAGCGCAACCAGTACGAGACCATCCAGCAGCAGGCGAGTGGTGGCAGTGCACAACAGGCGGTCGATGCATCGCTGGACCGGCTCCGTCGTCTCGCGCAACGTCAGCAGCAGGAGAATGCGCGCCTGCAGCAGATGGCCGAGACCATGCGGCAGCGGTTGGCTCAGGAGGGCGGTGCCTCAGCGGCTGGCGGGAGTGCGGGCGCCCGCTCAGCGCAGGGTGGCGGTGCCGCTGGTGGTTCGCCCAGCAGCCAGCGTTCGAGCAGCAGCGGTCAGCAACGCGAGATGGCCCGTCAGGCCGAAGAGGAAGCGCGACGGCTCGAACGGCTGGCCCGTGAGACCAGCAATCCCGAGCTGTCGGCGGCCGCGCAGCAGCTGCAACAGGCGGCCGATGCCATGCGTCGTGCGGCCAACGGCTCACCGGCACAGGGGAACGCCGCACTCAACGAACTCAATCGCGCCACGCGGAATCTCGAGGGACAACGTGCCCAATCCTCCTCGCGCGAGATGCAACAGCTGGCCGAGCGGGCCCGCGAACTCGAACGCCGGCAGTCTGCGATGGCCGACGGCGTACAACGTGCGCAGGGAACGGCGGGGACCGAGCGCACCGAGCAGCTCAGGCAGCTGTCGCAGCGCAAAGACGCCTTGAGCCGAGACCTGTCAGCGCTCGAACGTGACGCGGATCGACTGGCTCGCGACGCGCGCCGTGATCAGCCCAAGGCAGCGAGCAAGCTCGCGGAGGCGGCCGATCTGATTCGCGACACTCGGCTTCCGGACAAAATTGAGTTCTCCAAGCAGGTCGCCCGTGGTGGCTCTGAGGAGTACACGCGCGCCTTCGAATCCCAGATCCGTGAGAATCTCCGCGAGGTGGCCGACCGGATGCAATCAGCCACCGGATCCCTCGAACAGGAGCCGGCGTCGCGTCGTGCGGAACGCACGCTGGAGCGCACGCGCGCGCTTGTGAACGGGGTGGGGCAGCTCGGCCCCAACGGTACCAACGCCGCGAACGGGAACAACGGCACCAACGGCACCAACGGCACCAACGGCACCAACGGCACCAACGGCACCAACGGCGCGAGCGGGAACAATGGCGCGAGCGGGAACAACGGGCGTCCACAGCGGGGAGGTGGACGCATGGACCCGACGAATCCGGCGCAGGTGGCGCGCGCATTCCGGATGCGGCAGACGGAGGCCGAGTCGTTGCGGCAGGAGGCGGCAGCGCAGGGGTTCGACACGAGTGATCTCGATCAGGCGATCGCCACGATGCGGCGGCTCGACGGCGATCCGCCCGTCAACGACCCGACGGCACTCGCTCAGCTGCAAGGGCAGCTGCTCGCGAAACTCAAAGACTTCGAGTTCGCCCTGCTGCGGGCCACCGGCATGGGCACCGACGGCGTTCCCGTCGTCGGCGCGAGGGCGACCGTCCCCGCCGCGTATCGCGCCCTGGTCGAGGAATACTACCGGCAGCTCTCCCGCAAACAGCCCTGAGCGCTATCGGAACGTCGTGAACCGCGCGACCGGATGCCGGTGATGCGGGAACCCCGGCT
>JBAXMW010000084.1:0-8758 GCA_037134115.1 Gemmatimonadaceae bacterium
GGGTCGTCCCGCGGCCGTACGGCGTCGCACCCGCACGTGCGATCCGCGGTCGCAGAACCGATTGGGCGGCCCCTCCGGCGCCTCGGTCCCGCTGCTATCTTCCCGCCGTCCCTGCGGAATCCTGACGCGCGGAACACCCCGCGCGTGCGTGGCCGCCTCGTGCCTTCGATCGCTGTCATGTCCGATCTCTCACGCACCCCCGTCATCGTTGGTGCCGCGCGCACCCCGATTGGCCGCTACCTTGGCGCCCTGAGCGCCCTCTCGGCGACCGACCTCGGCGCCATCGCCATTCGCGCGGCCGTCGCGCGGAGTGGTGTGGATCCGAGCCAGATTCACGAAGTCATCATGGGGCATGTGCTCCAGGGCGGCACCGGGCAGGCGCCCGCGCGGCAGGCGATGCTCAAGGCCGGGCTCCCGTCGTCCATCTCGGCGCTCACGGTGAACAAGGTGTGCGGCTCGGGGCTCAAGGCCGTGATGCTCGCCGCGCAGGCGATCAAGGCGGGCGACGCACAGGTGGTGGTGGCCGGTGGCCAGGAGTCGATGTCCAATGCGCCGCATTACGTGTACGGCATGCGCGGCGGCGTGAAGCTCGGCGATCAGACGCTCGTGGATGGCATGATCAAGGACGGCCTCTGGTGCGGCAGCTGCGGCGTGCACATGGGCGTCCATGCGGAATACACGGCGGTGAAGGCGGAGATCTCGCGCGAGGCGCAGGATGCGTTTGCGGCGGCGTCGCACGCGAAGGCCGTGGCGGCCCAGCAGGGTGGCAAGTTCACGGCAGAGATCGTGCCGGTGGAGATCCCGGGGCGGAAAGGCCCGACGGTGGTCTCGGTCGACGAAGGGCCTCGGGCAGAATCGACGGCGGCCTCGCTCGCCGGCCTGCGCCCCGCCTTCCCGTCGCCGGGGGGCGATCCGGCGTCGCTGACGGTGACCGCTGGGAACGCCTCCACGCTCAACGATGGCGCCGCCGCGGTGGTCGTGACCTCCGAAGGGTACGCGCGCCAGCAGGGGCTCACGATTCTCGGACGCATCACCGGCTACGCGACCGGCGCTGGCGATCCACAGGATCTGTTCTTCGCGCCCATCACTGCGGTGCAGAATCTGATGCGCGCCGCGAACACCACGATTGGCGACTACGACCTGATTGAAGCGAACGAAGCCTTCGCGTCGCAGGCGTTGGCGGACGGGCAGGGACTCGGCTGGGATCCGGCCCGGGTGAATGTGCATGGTGGCGCGATCGCGCTTGGACATCCGATCGGGGCGAGTGGCACGCGCGTGCTGGTCACGTTGCTGCATGCGCTGGCCGATCGCGGCGCACGGACCGGGCTTGCCACGTTGTGTCTGGGTGGCGGCGATGCGGTGGCGCTGTCGGTCGAACGCGTCGACTAACGCCGACGCGTCGGGAGCGCGGCGGTGTCGATTACGCCACCGGGGCGCTTCACCGGCGCGGGGGCTCGCGTGCCATCCGATGGGCCGCGATGGCTCTACGCGGCGCCGGGGCGGCTTCGGGCCCCTTGGCGGCTGATGGTCTTTGGGCTGGTGCTCCTCGTGACCCAGCCCATCGCCGATGCGGTGATCACCCCGATCGTGGGGGCGGTCGGACGCGCGGTGGCGTGGCGACTGGAGGCGTACCCGTGGGTGACCGCCGTAGCCGTCTGGGCGGCGCTGGCGGTGGCCCTTCGCTCGGTGGACCTCGCGCCATGGGCGGCGGTGGGGCTTGATCGATCGGCCTGGCGCCCCGGACGTCTATTAGCGGGCGGGCTCGTGGGGCTGGGGGCGCTGGGCGTCACCATGGGGGTGCTCTGGGTGACGGGCAGCGTGTCGCTGCAGGCGGTCGGGGGCGACGCCGGGATGACGGCGGACGTCTGGTCGACCGAGTCGTGGGGACGTGTGGCGGTGCGAGTCGGGCTCTTTCTGGCCCCGGCTGCGTTGTGGGAGGAGTGGATCTTTCGGGGCTACCTCTGGACCGTGGCGGAGGCCGCCGGTGGGATCCAGGTGGCCCGTTGGTCCACGGCGGTGGCCTTCGGGCTGGTGCATCTGCTGAACCCCGGCGTGACGGTCATCTCCACGCTGGCGGTGGTCGTGGCCGGGCTCGCGTTGGGGGCGGTGCGGGAAGGGACGGGCAGTCTGGCGGTGGCCTGGCTGGCGCATTGGGGATGGAACTGGGGGATGGCGGCGCTCTGGCACGTCCCCGTCAGCGGCATTCCCTTTGCGACGCCGAGTTATCGCACGGTGGTGCAGGGGCCCGTCTGGTGGACGGGTGGCGCATGGGGGCCGGAAGGTGGTGCCGCCGCGCTGGTCGTGTTGGGGACAGCCGTGGTTGGTGGGACGTGGTGGAGAACGCGCACATCGCAAACCCGAACGGGAAAGGTGGCATCATGAGTGAAACAGCAGCCGGTCCGACAGCGGCCGGCGTGAGCGGGGATATTCAGCAGGTGGCGGTGATCGGTGCCGGCCAGATGGGCAACGGCATCGCGCACGTCTTCGCGCAGAGCGGCTACGCCGTGACGATGATCGATGTCAGCGAGGACGCCCTCGCGCGCGGCCTCGCCACCATCGCCAAGAATCTCGAGCGCCAGGTGAAGAAGGGGGCGCTCACCGGGGAGGCCGCTGCGGCGACGGTGGATCGCATTCGCACGAGCACCGCGATGGAGGCGGTCGGGACCGCGCAGGTGATCGTGGAGGCCGCGACGGAAAAGCCGGAGCTCAAGTTTCACATTTTCCGCGAGCTCGATCGACTGGCCCCGGCTGGCGCGATCCTCGCGACGAATACGAGCTCCATCGCCATCACCGAGATCGCGGCTTGCACGAAGCGGCCGGAGCTCGTGATCGGGATGCACTTCATGAATCCCGTCCCGGTCATGCAGCTGGTGGAAGTCATTCGGGGCCTCGCCACGAGCGACATCACCACGCAGCGCGTCATGGCGCTCGCCGTGGCGCTGGGGAAGACGCCGGTTGAGGTGAACGATTTCCCGGGCTTCGTGGCGAACCGGATCCTCATGCCGATGATCAATGAGGCGATCTACTGCGTCATGGAGGGCGTGGGCACGCCCGAGGCGATCGACACGGTGATGAAGCTCGGGATGAATCATCCCATGGGGCCGCTGACGCTCGCGGACTTCATTGGCCTCGATACCTGTCTCGCCATTCTTGAGGTGCTGCACGAGGGGCTCGGCGATCCGAAGTACCGCCCGTGCCCATTGCTGCGCAAATACGTCGCGGCCGGCTGGACCGGCAAGAAGTCCGGTCGCGGGTTCTACACTTACTGAGAGACTGATGTCGCTTTTGGCGTTGACGGACACGCAGCTGGAAGTGCAGCAGATGGCCCGCGCCTACGCGCAGCGGGCGCTGGTGCCGCTGGCCGCGGAGCGCGACCGCGAGGCGCGCTTTGACCGGGACATGGTCACGGGGATGGCGGAGCTCGGCTTCTTCGGCATGCTCATCCCCGAGGCGTACGAGGGGCTGGGACTTGATCCGCAGAGCTATCTGCTGGCGCTCGAGGAGATCGCCGTGGCCGATGCCTCCGCGGCCGTGTTGTTGAGCGTGCACAATTCGCTCCCCACGCAAATGATCCTGCATTTCGGATCGGAGGCGCAGCGGCAGCGCTTTCTGCCGGCGATGGCGCGCGGTGAGGCGTTGGGTGCCTTTGCCCTCTCCGAACCGGAGGCCGGCTCCGATGCGGGCTCACTCCGCTGTCAGGCGGTGCGCGATGGCGACGACTGGATTCTCACCGGGACGAAGGCGTGGGTCTCGCACGGCTCCGAAGCGGGGGTGATCCTGTGCATGGCTCGCACCGATACGCCCGATGCGCGGCGGGGGAGCAAAGGGATCTCGACCTTCATCCTGACCCCCGACCTCCCGGGGTTCCATGTCAGCAAGAAGGAAGACAAGATGGGGCTCCGGGCCTCGCCCACGGTGCAGCTGGTGTTCGATGAGTGCCGTGTCCCCGGGGATCGGTTGGTCGGTCAGGAAGGGAAGGGGCTGAGCTACGCCCTCGGCTCCCTCGATCATGGGCGGCTCGGGATCGCGGCGCAGGCCACCGGGATTGCCCGGGCGGCGCTGGAAGCGTCGACCCGCTACGTCGGGGAACGGAAGCAGTTCGGGAAGGCGATCGGGGAATTTCAGGCCATCCAGTTCAAGCTCGCCGACATGGCCACCCGCATCACCGCCGGCCGCACCCTCCTGCACACGGCGGCGGCGGCGAAGCACCGGGGCGAAACCGTGACCCGGTACTGCTCCATGGCCAAGCTCTTTGCCACGGAAACCGCCATGTGGGTCACGACGCAGGCGGTCCAGATTTTCGGGGGCTACGGCTACGTCGCCGACTACCCGGTGGAGCGCTATTTCCGGGACGCGAAGGTCACGGAGATCTACGAGGGGACGTCGGAGATTCAGCGGATCGTGATTGCCCGCGAGACGCTGGCGGCGGCGACGGCGTCGTCGTTCACCCTCCCCGACTGACCGGTGCGGGGACCGGCCCGTCGAACGGGTCGGTCCTCACCCCCGGGGCCCCGGCAGCGGAATTGGCCCCAGTTCGCTAAGATCCAGCGGTCCGGAGTACGGTCGGCAATCGACCGGTCCACCAGGAATCCGCAGGGTGCATCATGGCGCTTGACATTCCGTCTGGGGAACGCATCCCCATTGCTTCCGACCACGCCGGCTTCGAACTGAAGGAGCGGCTGCGTGCCGCCCTCGCGGAGCAGGGCTTTGCCGTGCAGGACATTGGCACGCACAGCACGGCGAGCACCGATTATCCCGACTACGCGCATCCGCTGGCGCAGGAAGTCGCCTCCGGTGAAGTCACCCGCGGGGTGCTGATGTGCGGGACGGGGCTCGGCATGTCCTACGTCGCCAATCGCTATCCCGGCGTGCGCGCGGCGGTGGCATGGACCCCCGAAATCGCGGCGCTCGCGCGCAAGCACAACAACGCGAACGTGCTGGTGCTGCCGGCGCGGTTTGTGTCGGACGAAGATGCCCTCGCCATTTTGCACGCCTTCCTGACGACCGACTTTGAAGGCGGCCGTCACGAAACACGCGTGGACAAGATTGAGCGTGACCCCTCGGATGTGGACACGGCGTCGGAGGACCGCGCATGAGTGAGCACGCAGCAGGAGCCAGCGCCGCCTGGAACACGTGGGATCGCCTGCCGCCGGGATCGGCGCTCGAGGCGGTTGATCCGCTGATCGCGAAGCTGATCGTTGAAGAAACGACGCGGCAGTGTGACGGGCTCGAACTCATTGCGAGTGAGAATTTCGTCTCGCCGGCCGTCATGGAAGCGATGGGCTCCCCGCTCACGAACAAGTACGCGGAAGGGCTGCCGGGGAAGCGCTATTACGGTGGCTGCGAGGTCGTCGACCTCGTGGAACGGCTCGCGATTGAGCGGGTGAAGGCGCTCTTTGGGGCGGAGCATGCCAACGTGCAGCCGCACAGCGGCGCGTCGGCCAACGCGGCGGTCTTCCTCGCCTTCTTGAAGCCGGGAGACACCTTCCTCGGGATGGATCTCGCGCAGGGCGGGCACCTCACGCATGGCTCGCCGGTCAACTTCTCGGGGCTGCTCTACAACGCCGTGTCGTACGGCGTCACCGACGACGGCCTCATTGATTACGACGGGATGCGGGCCGCCGCGCGTGCGCACCGTCCGAAGATGATCATCGCCGGCTACAGCGCCTATTCGCGCGTGATTGACTGGCAGGCCTTCGCGGACGTCGCGAAGGAAGTTGGGGCGATCTTCCTCGTGGATATGGCGCACTTTGCGGGCCTCGCCGCCACGGGGGTGTATCCGTCGCCGGTGCCGTATGCCGACGTGGTCACCAGCACCACGCACAAGACGCTGCGCGGCCCGCGTGGTGGCATCATCCTGTGCAAGGAAGCGCACGCGAAGGCGATTGATAAGGCGATGTTCCCCGGCATGCAGGGGGGACCGCTGGAGCATGTGATTGCCGCGAAGGCCGTCGCGTTCCACGAGGCGCTGCAGCCGTCGTTCCACAGCTACTGCCAGCAGGTGGTCACGAACGCCCGCGTGCTGAGCAACGCACTGGCGGCGCGTGGCTACACGATCGTGTCGGGTGGCACGGACAACCACCTTATGCTCGTTGATCTCCGCTCCAAGGGGCTCACGGGGAAGGTGGCGGAGCAGCTGCTCGACCGCGCCGGCATCACGGTCAACAAGAACACGGTGCCACGGGAAACACAGTCGCCGTTCATTACGAGCGGGATTCGCATTGGCACGCCCGCGGTCACCACGCGCGGGATGGGCGTGGCGGCGATGTCGGAGATCGCGGCGTTGATCGATCGCACGCTCACCACGCCCGACGACGACGGACGGGATGCGGCGTTGGCGGGGATCCGTGCGGATGTCAAGACCCTCGCCGACCAGTTTCCGCTCTATCGGTGATCACCCGGTGCCATTGTGGCACCGGGTATCCGTCTGCATGATTCCTGAGGGCGGCGCCGTGACCGGAGCCGCCGGTCGTGCGTCGCTGTGATGACGTGCACGTGTGGGTTCCCCGAGCCGGTTGAGGACTGACGTCGTGGCAGAGCTGGCGTTCCGTGAAGGCATCATGGATCAGATCCGACTGCGTGAGCAGCGGTTCGACGAACGGGCGTACCTGTTCGTGCTGGCGGCGCTTGAACATTGCCAGGCGCACCTCGAGGAACGTCGGCACATCAGCGGCGCGGAGCTCGCGCAGTCGTGCCGCGATGTCGCACTGCAGCGCTATGGCGTCACCGCGCGGCTCGTGCTCGAACACTGGGGCATCCGCAGCACGCAGGACATCGGCGACATTGTCTTTACGCTGGTCGATATGGGACTGCTGGTGAGTCAGCCCGATGACTCCCGCCTCGACTTCGCGGACGTGTACGATTTCGCCCACGCCTTCGAAGACGAGTATCCCTGGAGCACCGCGCACGTCTGATGCGCCGGTGAGCCCTGAGCGCAGTGCCTGTTCCCTGCGCGTCACGACGGCACCGCAGGCGGCCCTCCGCGATGCACGCGCGATCGCGCACGGGATCCCCTCCTTTACTTTGATGGCCCAGGCTGGCACCCAGTCGGCCGCCGCGATCCTGCGCGATCACCGCCATCGGCTCGCGCATGGCGTTGCCGTCTTTGCAGGCACCGGCAACAACGGCGGGGATGCGTGGATGGTGGCCGCCCAGCTCGCGCGCGCCGGTGTCCGCGTCCGCGTCGTGACGGCAGGCGCTCCGCGCACCGCCGACGCCCAGCAGGCGGCCGCCCTCGCGCACGCCCTCCCGCACGATACCGGCCGCCTCACGGTGGAGCCGCCCACGGGGGCGGAACGGCTCGTGGTCGATGGGCTGCTGGGCACTGGACACACCGGCGCCTTTCGCGACACGCTGTTGCCGCTCGTGCGCCAACTGGCCGCTGTACGCGCCGCCGGTGCGACGGTCATCGCGCTCGATCTTCCGTCGGGGATGGACGCCGCGACGGGTGTCTGCTGCGCCGGGTCGGTCCCCGCAGAGGTCACGCACAGCTACGGCACGGTGAAGCGCGGCCTGCTGCTCAATCGCCCGGCCGCCGGTCGCATCCTCCTGCTCGATATCGGGCTCGGTGACCACGCCGGTGGCGAACCCGGTGACACCGCGTGGGAGACCCCCGCTGCGCACGATTTGGCGGCATGGCTTCCCTCGCTCCCGTGGGATGCGCATAAGGGCCGCCGCGCCCATCTCGCGCTGGTGGGTGGTGCCGACGGGATGTCGGGAGCGATTGCCCTGGCGACGCGCGGCGCGCTGGCCTCCGGCATCGGGCTCGCCCACGCCTGGGTGGCCTCACCCGCCTCGGCCATGCTCTCGGCCGCCGTTCCGCAGGCCATCACGCACGCGTGGCCCAACGCCGGGGCGCCGGACGCGCCACACGGCCATGCCCTCGCCATGGGACCGGGGCTTGGGCGCGAGGCGCGGGCGCGCGATCTGCTCGTCAACACGTTGGCCGCCAACCCCGGCGTCCCCGCGGTGCTCGATGCCGACGCACTCACGCTGCTGGCGCTCGGCGCGGCGACCACCGGTCACGAGGCCGACACGCCAACCGTCGCCGCGCAGCTGCGCGCCTGGGCCGGCGAGCGGCCGCTTGTGCTCACGCCGCATCCCGGGGAGTTCGCACGACTGATGGGTGGCCCTGTGCCCACCGATTGGGAGGCGCGCGGCGCACGGGTGCAGCAGTACGCCGATGCCACCGGCGCCACGATCCTGCTCAAGGGGACGCCCACCCTCATCGCGTCGCCGGGGCACGCCGCCGTCACCGTGGTGGGGCGGGGGACGGCGCTCCTCGCCACGGGTGGGAGTGGCGACCTGCTCACCGGCATCGTGGGCACCCTGTTGGCCCAGCAGCTGCCCCCGCATCGCGCCGCCGTGCTGGCCGCCACCGTCCACGGTCTCGCCGCCGAATCGGCGACCGCGGCCTATGGCACCACGCGCGGCCCCGATCTGTCGGCGGTGGTCGCCCAACTGCCGGCCGCTTGGCGCGCGATCGCGCACCCAGCACCGCTCCCCCCGGGCGTGCTCGCCGAATGGCCGTCGGTGGGCACGTGACCACGCCCACCGGGCACGCGGCGGGGCATCAGGCCATGGGGCCCGGCCGTGAGTTCGATCTCGTGCGACAGCTGCTCACCCAGTGGGGCGAGTTAGCCGTCGGGATCGGTGACGACGCCGCCCTCCTCCCCGCGACGGCGCACACCCGCGTGGTCAGTGTCGATGCCGCCGTGGATGGCGTGCATTTCCGTCGTGACTGGCTCACGCCGGCCGA
>JBAXMW010000085.1:0-8748 GCA_037134115.1 Gemmatimonadaceae bacterium
GTGGGCTCACCACCCCGGGGCCGGTGGAGCTGCAGCGGCTCCTGCGTCAGCTCCGCGATCAGGGGGTGACGGCGGTGGCCATGGAGGTGTCGTCGCATGCGCTCGATCAGCGCCGCGTCGAAGGGGTGCCCTTTGCGGCCGGGGTCTTCACGAACTTGACCCGGGATCACCTCGACTATCATGGCACGATGGAGGCCTACCGCGCCGCCAAGCTGCGGTTGCTTGGACTCCTCGCCGCCGACGGCGCCGCGCTGTTCAATGCCGATGATCCGGCGTGGCGCGGCGTGATGACGACGGGCCGTCACCAGACCTTTGGCATGGACACACTCGCGGACGTCATGGCGCGTGATGTGCGCTTTCATGCCACGGGGAGTGAGTTCCTGCTCGTGGCGCCGACCGGCGCCGCCCCCGTGGCGCTGCCACTCATTGGGGACTTCAACGTCGCGAACGCGCTCGCCGCGGCGGCGGTGATGTTGAGCCTTGGCTATGCCGTCGCCACAGTGGCGGAGGGACTCACGCACGCCCCACAGGTCCCCGGCCGTCTTGAGCGGTTGCGCACCGCGCCCACCGTGTTGCGCGATTACGCCCACACCCCAGATGCGCTGGAACGGGCGCTGCAGGCGGTCCGGCCGTTCGCGAGCAGCGGGGACACGCCGGGGCGCGTCTTTGTCGTGGTCGGTTGTGGCGGGGACCGGGATCGCGGCAAGCGGCCGGTGATGGCCCGGTTGGCCGAGCAGTTGGCAGATGAGGTGATCCTCACGAGCGACAATCCCCGCACCGAGGATCCGGAACGAATTCTGGATGACATGGAGGCCGGGATGGCGACGCGGCGGCATCGGCGCATTGAGGATCGGCAGGCGGCGATTGCCGACGCGCTGCACCGTGCCGGCCCGCACGACGTTATCCTGCTGGCGGGGAAAGGCCATGAGACCTACCAGATCCGCGGCACTACCACGTATCCCTTTGATGAACGCGTGATCGTCGAAGCCTTGTCGGCCACGGGAGAACCCTCCGCATGACGACCTTCAGCATGGCCGGCACCGCCGTGTTGCCACCCACCGTGGTGACGCCGGTGGATCCGCATGGGTATTGGACCCGGGACCGGGTCGCGCGCGCGCTCGGCGGTGGACCGCGTGGGGCGCAGCCGTTTGGCGGGATCTCCACCGATACGCGACAGGTCACGGTCGGTGATCTCTTCGTCGCGCTCCGGGGTGATCGCTACGATGCGCACGATTTTCTCGCGGAGGCACGCGACCGTGGCGCGTCGGCGCTGGTGGTGAGTGATGCCAGCCGCGCCGTCGGTTTGGGACTGCCCGTGTATGTGGTGCCCGATACGCTGGTGGCGCTTGGACAGCTTGCCACGGCCTGGCGTCGCGCGTGGGGGCGCACCGTGATCGCGGTTGGTGGATCGAACGGCAAGACGAGCACGAAAGAGCTGCTGAAGGCGGCGCTGAGCCCAACGCTGGCGGTGCATGCCACGGTCGGGAATCTCAACAATCTGATCGGCGTGCCGCTCACGCTGCTGGCGATTCCCTCCGATGCGGAGCTCGCGATCGTCGAGGTGGGCACGAACACCCCCGGGGAGATCGAGCGTTTGCGTGCCATCGTTGAGCCGGACGTGGCGGTGGTCACGTCGCTCGGCGAAGAACATCTCGAAGGGCTTGGCGATCTCGCGGGTGTGCTGCGCGAGGAATCGGCGCTGTTTGAGGCGGTGCCGTTGGCCATCGTGGCCGCGGCCTATCCTGACCTCATCACCGCCGCGACGGCGCGGGCGGGCACGGTGCGGACGGCCGGCTTGGAGTCGGCCGATGAACAGCCCTCGGCGTGGGGGCTTGAGCCGGATGGTCGTCCGTGGCTGGAGGTCGACGGTGCCCGCGGCGTGTTGCCGGTGCGCGGTGCCCATCAGGCCGCCAATGCGATGCTGGCGATTGCCGTCGCGCGCGTCTGTGGCGTGCCCATCGACTCGGCGCTTGCTGGCATGGCCGCGATGACGGTGCCGAGTATGCGCGGGGTCCTGGAGCAGATCGGTGAGCTCACGCTCTACAACGATGCGTACAATGCGAACCCGGCCTCCATGCGGGCGGCGCTGACGCTGCTGGGACAGATGGGAGGGGATCGCCCCCGCGTCGCGATTTTGGGCACCATGCGCGAGCTCGGTGCGCACGCGGAGGCGCAGCATCGGGAGATCGCGCAGGCGGCGCTGGCGTCAGGGGCCACCCTGATCGCCGCGATGGGCGATTTCGTGGCGGCCTTCACCGCCATTGCCCCAGACGATCCACGCGTGGTGTTGGCCGATGATCTCGAGGGGCTGTGGGCACAATTGGCCCCACGACTCCCTCGCCATGCGGTCATTTTGCTCAAGGGCTCGCGCGGGGTGCAGTTAGAGCGCCTCGTGCCGCATCTCACGGCGTGGGCCTCGCCGACGTCCGTCTGATCCCCAACACCGTCCATTCGCACTTCACGCTGACGCCGTGCTCTATCTCCTGCTGCAACCCCTCGCGCATTCGTGGCGCGTCCTCAACCTGCTGAACTACATCACCTTTCGGGCGGCTGGGGCGTTTGTCACGGCGCTGCTCGTCACCTTCGTACTGGGACCGGTGATCATCCGGCGACTGCGTGCGATGGCGGTGCATCAGGTGGTGCGCGAAGGCACTCCCGATACGCACGCCGGGAAGGGGAGCACGCCCACCATGGGGGGGCTGATCATTCTGGCGGCCTCACTCTTTCCGGTCCTGCTCTGGGCGCGGCTCGAGAATCGCTACGTGTTGCTCGCCATGGCCGTCATGGCCTGGATGGGCGCCATCGGCTTTCTGGATGACTACCTCAAGTTGCGGCAGAAGCGGGCCGGCCTGAAAAACGAAGGGCTCGTCGAGCGCTACAAGCTGGCCGGACAAATTGTCTGCGGTCTGGGGCTCGGCTTGTTGCTCTGGCTGTCGCCGCTCTCCACCCTGCCGGGCGCGTCCACGACGCTCCCCTTCTTCAAGTATCTGCTGGTGGTCCCGGCGACAGCGGCCTTCGCATGGGTCTATGTGCCGTGGGTCACCTTTATCCTCACCGGCTTCAGCAACGCGGTGAATCTCACCGACGGATTGGACGGGCTCGCGTCCGGGCTGATGGCGATTGCCGTGCTCACGCTGGGGCTCTTCGCGTATGTCTCCGGACGTATCGATACGAGTGCGTATCTGCAGATCTTTTATTTGCGTGGTGCCGGTGAGTTGACGGTCTTCTGCGGGGCGGTCGTTGGCGCGTGCATTGGCTTCCTCTGGTACAATGCGCATCCGGCGCAGGTCTTCATGGGCGACACCGGTTCATTGGCGTTGGGCGGTGCCCTTGGGGCGATTGCGCTCCTCCTCAAGAGCGAGTTCCTGCTGCTGATCGTGGGGGCCGTCTTTGTGGCAGAAACGGGCTCGGTGATTCTGCAGCGGACCGTCTTCAAGTACCGCCGTCGGCGCTATGGGTTGGCGCATGCGCAACAGCACCGCGTCTTTCTCCGCGCGCCGCTGCATCATCATTTCGAACTCAAGGGCTGGCCGGAAACGCAGGTCGTGGTCCGGTTCTGGATTCTGGGAATTCTGTGCGCGATCCTGGCGCTCAGCACGCTGAAGCTCCGATAAGCCCATGTCGGCACCCATGACGTCGCAGGCGCTGGCCGCCGAGGTGGCGCGTCGATTGGCGGAACGACGCGGAGAGTTTGCCGTGTTGGGCTTGGGGCGCAGCGGACGGGCGGCCGCGCGGATGCTGCGGGCCGCCGGCCTGTCGGTCTATGTCTCGGATCAGTCCACGAGTCCGGCCACGCAGGCGGCGGCGGCCGAGCTCGAAGCCGCCGGCGCAGGGGTGCAGGTGGGTGGCCACGATCTCGAACGCATCGCGCGGGCCGCTCTGTTGGTGGTCAGTCCGGGTATCCCCCCCGAGGTGCCCGCGTGCGCGGCGGCACGCGCGGCCGGCGTGCCCATTGTCAGCGAAGTGGAAGTGGCGTTGCGGCTGCTCCCGGGGCTTCGGGTGATCGCCACCACCGGCACCAACGGCAAGACCACCACCACCGCGCTCATTGGGCACCTGTTGCGTGCACTCGGCCATGATGCGGCGGATGTCGGCAACATCGGGACTGCGGTCTCGGAGATCGCGCTGCGCCCGTCCGTACCGCAGTGGCTCGCCCTCGAGCTCTCATCGTTTCAGTTGCATGATACGCCCGGGATTCTTCCCGATGTCGGCGTGCTCACGACGCTCAGTCCGGATCATCTCGACCGCTATGCCAGCGTGGCGGAATACTATGCTGACAAGGCGCGGCTCTTCGCGAACGCCTCCGGGTCGTCGCGCTGGGTGGTGACCGCCGACAACGCGGACGTCACGGCGATGACGGCCGGTGTCGCGGGTACGATCTATCGGTTCTCCACGGTCCGCACGGATGTGGACGCCTTTCAGCATCCGGACACCGGCTGGCTGCATGTCTTGGGGGCGCCGTTGGTGCCTGGCACCGCACTGGCACTGCCAGGGGCGCACAATGTGGCCAACGCCCTCGCGGCCTTGCTGGCGGTGATGGTGGCGGATCCGTCGCACCGCACGCCTGAGGCCCGCGCCGTCTTGGCGGCCGCCATTGCCACCTTCGGCGCGTTACCGCATCGGTTGGAACCGGTGGCGAACCGCGACGGCGTGCTCTGGCTCAACGACTCCAAGGCCACCAATGTCGCCTCAGCAATGGTGGCGGTGTCGGCGATGACCCGTCCGGCCATCGTGTTGTTGGGGGGGCGCCACAAAGGCGAGCCGTATACCACGCTGGTGCCGGCTTTACAGGCGCATGCCAAGGTGGTGCTCGCGTATGGCGAGGCGGCCCCGCAGATCCTCGACGATTTGCGTGGGTTGGGCGGGCAGATCCCGGTCGAAGATTGGCACGGCGCCACCTTCACCGCCGTGGTGGAGCGGGCGCGGGCGCTGGCGACGTCGGGCGACGTCGTCCTGCTGTCACCCGCCTGCTCGAGCTATGACATGTTCCCGAACTTCGAAGTGCGTGGTCGGCAGTTCGCCGAGCTCGCCGCCGGTGCGGGGGGCGCATGACCACGGCGCCATCACGGACCGCCGCGCCAGCGGGCACGCGGGAACGGTGGCGCATGGGCATTGAGGCCCGGGCGCTCGTGCTCGTCACCGCGATGCTCGTGACCGCCGGATTGGCCGTCCTGTACAGCGCGAGCGCGTTGGTGGCGGTCAATGCCGGCAGCCCGGGACATTTCTACGTCTTGCGGCAAGCCACCGGGGTGCTGATGGGCGTGGTCGTCTTCGCCGTCGTCGCCAAGATCGATGCCGACTGGTGGCGCACCATGGCGTGGCCGATCATGCTGATCAGTCTGCTGATGATGCTGGTCATCATTTTGCCGGGGACGGAATCGATTTCCCGGCGCGTGCTCGGCTCGCGACGCTACTTGTTCAATGGGTCGATACAGCCGTCAGAGTTTGCAAAATTCGGCGTCTTGGTGTGGACGCCCATGCTGCTGGTGAAGAAGGGGGATGCCGTGCGTCGCCTCGGGCAGGGGCTGCTGCCGTTTGTGCTGGTGATCGGCACGCTGAGTCTGCTCGCCATTCTTGAGCCAGACTATTCAGTGGCTATGCTGTACTGCCTGCTGATGGCCGTGCTGCTCTTTGTCGGCGGCGCGCGCGTGGCGCACTTCTTTTTTCTCATCGCGCTGGCCGCCCCCTTGCTCTTCCAACAGGCGATGAAGAGCAACTATGTGCGCGAGCGGATTCGCAGCTTTCAAGCCCATGAAGAAAGTGACGCCAGCCGGAAATCACCCACCGGCGATCAACAATACCAGTCGCTGGTGGCGGTAGGGTCTGGTGGGATTCTCGGCGTCGGCTTCGGCAATGGGAATCAGCAACGGGGCTGGCTCCCGCTGGCGTATAACGATTTCGTGGGCAGCGTGGTCGGTGAGGAATTCGGGTTCCTCGGGATGTTCGCGCTCGTGCTCATGTTCACTGGGTATGGCTGGCTTGGATTTCGGATTGCGAAACAGGCGCGAACGCCATTCACGCGGCTGCTGGCCATCGGCCTGACGTTCACGACCGTCTTCACCGCGTTCCTGCATCTGGGGGTGGTGGTGGGTCTGCTCCCCAACACCGGGCTGACGCTCCCGTTTGTGTCGTACGGGCGCTCCAACCTGGTGTTGACGCTCGCGATGACGGGCATCTTGGTGAACATCGGCAGTGCTCGCGAACGGGTGTATGGCGTGCGCGCGACCGATCCGATGGCCGCGTCGCGCGCATGACACCGGTCACCGTCTGGTTCGCCGGGGGCGGCACCGGTGGGCATCTGTATCCCGGCCTCGCCATTGCGCGCGCGCTGGTGGCCCGCGACGCACGCGTCGCCCCGTTCTTCATCGGCGCGCATCGCGGCATTGAGCGCGAGATCCTGCCCACCACCGAATTCCCCTTTCGCCTCCTCGACTTGCATCCGCTCTACCGGCAGGCCCCGTGGCGGAATGGGCGGACGCTGCTCGGTGCGGTGCGCGCGTGGCGGGCGTTAACGGCGCAGGCCCGCATCGCCCGTCCCGCGGCCGTGGTGGGGACCGGTGGCTATGCCGCGGGTGTCGCGCTCGCGTGGGCTCGGGCGCATGGCATCCCCACCATCCTGCATGAGCCGGACAGCCATCCGGGGCTCACAACCCGCGCCTTTGCCCGCGGCGCCCGCGCGGTGTACCTCGGATTCCCCGAAGCCGCCGCGCAGCTGACAACCGCTGCCGGCGCGGATGTGCAAGCACTTGGTGCGCCGATTGAACCGCCGCCGGCAACGCCGGCAACGCCGCCGACGCGCGCCGAGGCGCGCGCGCACTGGGCGTTGCCCCCGGACGCGTTCGTGCTGCTCGCCTTTGGTGGCAGTCAGGGGGCTCGCGCCCTCAACGAGGTGCTGGCGGCGTGGTGCGCGCGGGGGCTCCCCGACGGGGTGGCGTTGATCTGGGCGCCCGGGCGCCAGCAGGCGCCGGCCTATCTCTCGTGGGAGTCCGCCATGGTCCGCGTACGGCCGTATTTGAGCCCGATGCACACCGCTTATGCCGCCGCCGATGTCGCGCTGGCTCGGGCCGGTGCCATGTCCATCGCGGAGCTGTGCGCCTGGGGGGTCCCGTCGGTGCTGGTGCCGCTCCCCACCTCGGCGCAGAACCATCAGGCTCACAACGCCGACGCGGTCGCCGCCAGTGGCGCGGCGGTGCATATGCCGCAAGGCACCCTCACCGTCGACGCCCTGGAGGCGGTGGTCACCGCCCTGCGAGATGATCCGGCCCGGCGGGCGCAGATGCACACGGCGGCCCGCAATCGGGCGCGCCCCGCCGCCGCGGACGCGATTGCCCAGGCACTGCTCACCCATCTCCCGTTGCGCTGAGCCCCTGCGCGGCTGCGATATTGCAGCATGACTGCGCTGCTTCTCGATTCAACCGATCCGCGCCCGGTGCACTTCATCGGCATCGCGGGCGCCGGCATGAGTGCGCTGGCCGAACTGCTGGTCCGCCGTGGGGTCCCGGTGGCCGGCACCGACAGCAATCCCCTCGGCGCCCCGGATCTGACGGCCCTCGGGGTAGCCGTCTCGCCGCATGATCCGGCCCGGGTCGCGGTGGCGCGGGCCGTGGTCTACTCCTCGGCGATTCCTGCCACGCATCCGGAGATGGAGGCGGCGCGTGCGGCGGGGCTCCCCCTGATTCGACGCGCCGAAGCGCTTGCGGCGGCCGTGCACGGCACGCGGCTCGTCGGGATCGCCGGGACCCACGGCAAAACGACGACCACGGTCATAACCACCGAGGCCCTCGCCGCCGCCGGGGTCGATCCCACCGGCGTCGTCGGCGGGCGCGTGGGACTGTGGGGCGGTAACCTGCGGCTGGGGACGCTGCGGCTCGAGGAGCCAGGCGCGTTGCCGGCCGCGTCGCCGGCGGTTGCACGGCCGGTGTCCGTGGTGGAAGCCGACGAATACGATCGCTCCTTCCTTGCCCTCGATCCGACGGTCGCCGTGATCCTGAACGTCGAGGCCGATCACCTCGACATCTACCGCGACCTCGCCGACATCACGGCGGCCTTTGCACAATTCGCCGCCCCCGCGCAGACCGTGGTGCGCTGCGCGGACGACGACGGCGCGATGGCGGTGCCACTCCCCGCCGGGGTCGCCGTGCTGAGCTACTCGGCCACCGCGCCCGGTGACGCACCGGCGCGGCATGCGGCGACGGCGCAGCTGGTGGCGTGTGATCTGCGCTGGACTTCGACGGGATCGGTTTTTCGGGTGGAGCGCGCGGGGGCCGATCTGGGGACCGTCACACTCGCCGTCCCGGGGGTGCACAACGTGCGGAATGCCCTCGCGGCGCTGGCGAGCGGCTTGGCCCTCGGTGCCACCGTGGATGCCATGGCGCCCGGCCTCGCGGGCTTTCGAGGTGTTGAACGCCGATTCCAGCGCCTCGCTTTGGTTGCTGGGGTCGAGGTGATCGACGATTACGCCCATCATCCCACCGAAGTGGCCGCGACCCTCGCCGCCGCGCGGTTGGCGTTCCCCGGGCAGCGTATTCTGGTGGCCTTTCAGCCGCACCTGTACTCGCGGACCCGCGACCTGCAGGCCGAGTTTGCCGCAGCGCTGGCGGCCGCCGATGGCGTCTTTCTCTGCGACATCTACGGCGCCCGCGAGACGCCCATGCCGGGGGTGACGTCGGCCCTGATTGGTGATCGGTTGCCGACGGGCCGACTGGCCTGGAGCGGCCCCCGTACGGCCGTCGCACAGGCGCTGCGCAC
>JBAXMW010000086.1:0-8746 GCA_037134115.1 Gemmatimonadaceae bacterium
AGCTTCCGGAGCGAGTTCCCGTGAGTTGCTGTAAGCGATGAAAGCAACCGAGTCGCGCGATGCAATGGATTCGGTTGAGAATAGTCCCTGAATCAATGCGCATGGCGCGCAGTCATTCCGGTAGAAATACATGTAGGGGTAGCGGCCCGCGAGGCGATCAAGGGTCAGGGAATCTCCTGAGGCGGAAACGACTGTCCAGGGTTGCAGTCGCATCCCGGATTCAAGGAGTGAATCACGTCGGGCCGCACTCGCAGCCCACACTCGTATCGTGGAGTCCGCAGTTGCATGCACTGATCGGGTAGTACGATCATTCGCGTACCGCTGCTGAATGATAATTCCTAAAAAAAGACAAATTGTTGCTGCCAACGTAGTCCCGCCGGCAATGTGCTTCATGGCTTTTGTGGAGCTGAGACTGGCAACACGCTAACTTGCTCAAGATGGAGCGTGATTCGCCCATTTGAGTCGGTAGTCGCCAATGCGATGCGTCCTCGCTCGACACCGACTAAGCGCACACCGTCTTCCAGTGGAAGTGCGCCAACGCGATGGCCATTTCGATCGTAATATTCCCAAAGTGTCTTGCTAGAATTCGCCATGTTTCGTCGCAACCATACCGATCCGTCTGAGGTCAGATGCATTTCCTGAACGCGAGGGAGAAATTTCGGTAATTGAGCGACCAGCTGTCGCGCTCGCTCTGTGTACGCTGCAGACGCACTTGGCCGGCCGCCTGGATTCATGAGCGCGGTCGCTGCACTGTCGCGTTGCGCCGTTGAAACGCGTGCGGCTGGCCAGTGACCCCGAATTGTGGTCCGAAGTTGCCCGAGGGTATCGAATACGACAACCTCTTCAGCATCACCATATCCCACAGCAAGCTCACCATTTGAATTAATGTCCCACAATACCTCGGGAGCAAACGGTCGTGGCATCGACTGGAATTCAGATCCAGTTCGTCGTTGTGCTCTGGAGGTAAACGCAACTCGCCGCGGGGGCTGTGTAGAGTCGAATGCCAGGAAATCAACATGCGCTGGCACAGCGCTTCCGAGACTGTCTGCCGGATCAACCTCCAAATAAGCTATGGACTTGGCGCTCAGCTTCGTTCCGCTCGCGAGTGGACGGATCTGCACCGGTATACTTGACACCACCCGACGTGCCGCATCAAAGGCCTCGACGCGGAAATGCCGGACATCCAGCGCAATAAATGCCGGGGACGCAGACAGGCGCAGATCAGCGATGAATCGAAACTCACCAGGACCATCACCTGTGCGGCCAAGCGGGCCAAGCGGCTGACCAGTGCTTGAAAACACATGGATGTCGTGCGGGCCATCGAGAACGGCGATCTGCCCGTTCTCCATCCAAGCTACCTTACGGACCGACCGCCACTGACAATCTTCTGCAGTGGTGGTACCGGCACATAGGCTGACGATTGGTATCCTGTTCAGGATGGGTGGTTCAATGGCAGTAGTCTCGTCCGATGACTGACACGCAGTCAGCGAAAGCATACCGGCGACGAACACCCGCACGGAAGACTTGGCAGTCATAGTTTTTCGGATTTCTATTGATCGTCAACACAATTCGTCACGAACAATGTGCAACCGCAGTTGCTGCTCGGCCAAGGCGAGCAACACCAACGAAAATATTGGCCATTCGGATCGCCACATTCCCATCCATTGCAAATACAGCCTCGAGAATCATCAGT
This sequence comes from Gemmatimonadaceae bacterium, assembly GCA_037134115.1. Lineage (GTDB taxonomy): Bacteria > Gemmatimonadota > Gemmatimonadetes > Gemmatimonadales > Gemmatimonadaceae > Gemmatimonas. Next base: position 1,694 of record JBAXMW010000086.1, read on the forward strand.
AACAGTGGCACTCGCGGGCCTCGCGAAGGCAAGTCCAACGATCAAGGAGCAAAGTATGATTGTTAAGCGAGTCGTCCATTCTAAAGACAGGGATGCTCGAATGCTCATGCGCGCTACCCTCCAGGGCTGTAGGGGAAGATTCACACACCCGTAATGTGCCAATGCAGTGATCCAGGAGTGATGCCGAAGAGGCACTGTCCAATACTTGAATGCTTGGGTGGTATCGCAAGGACAATTTCGCGCACATGGAAATCACAGTGCTAAGGTGATATTCTCCTTCCGAACGCGTGAAAGATGCGCGGCGTGTTACCGGCACTCCCATTCATTGAAAGCTCAAACATGATGTTGCTCGGCCATTCATACTGGTACGAGAGTTGCCCGCGGGCTGCGGTAGCACCGGCACGCGGGGAGCGGCTACCCGAGCAGCTCCACCGTGGCGGCGGTGAGATACTGCAGCCCAGCGGACAGCGCTGCTTCATCGAGGTCAAACTGCGGATGATGATGCGGGAAGGTGCTGTCGATCTGCGGATTGCCAGAGCCAATGAAGGCGAAGACCCCCGGCGCATGTTGCTGATACGCGGAGAAATCTTCCCCCACCATGAGCGGCGTCATCGTCGCCAGTCGCTCCGCCCCAAAGACCCGCGTCACCAGCGTGCGCAGCTGGGCCGTCACCGCGGGATCGTTCACCACCGGCCGGTAGCCGCGCTCCACGCGGAAGGTATACGTCGCGCCATGCGCCTCGCAGACACCGCGAATCACGCGCTCCATCATCGACGGCACCTGATCGCGTAACGTCGCATCGAAGGTGCGAATCGTCCCCGACAGCATCGCACTGTTGGGGATCACGTTGTCCGTGGTGCCGGCATGAAACTGCGTGACGCTCACCACCAGCGGCTCCAGCGGATTCACCTGCCGCGAGACCACCTGCTGCAACGCGGTGACCACCTGCGCCCCCACCGCAATCGGATCCACGCTGTCATGCGGCAACGCCGCATGACCACCACGCCCGGTGATGGTGCAGGTGAAGGTGTCAGGCGCGGCCATCGCCGCGCCGGCCAGCAGGCCGATCTGTCCCGTCGGCAACTGCGACCACAGATGCACGCCAATCACGACCTCGACGCCCGCCATCACCCCCGCGGCGATCATCTCCTCCGCACCGCCCGGCGCCAACTCCTCGGCGTGCTGAAAGAAAAAACGCACCTCGCCGCGGACGGCGTCCCGATGGGTCGCGAGCAGCTGCGCCAAGCCCAGCAACATGCTCGTGTGCCCATCATGCCCGCAGGCGTGCATCACGCCATCGGTGGTCGAGCAATAGGGGACCGCGTTCTCTTCCTGAATCGGCAACGCATCAATGTCGGCACGCACCGCGACGGTGCGCCCCGGCATGCCGCCAATCAGCCGCGCCATCACACTCGTGGGCGTCGGGCGCGTTACCACCAGGCCGCCCATCGCCTGTAACTGCGCCGCGATCCAGGCTGAGGTGGCATGCTCCTGAAAGGCCAGCTCGGGATGCTGATGCAAATGCCGGCGCCAGACCGACAGCTGCGGGGCGAGCGCGGCGGCGTCAGGCAGCAATGCCGCAAGGTTCAGCACAGGGCGATCCATCGTGGCCGTCATCGTCATGCGGGAAGATCGTCATCGGCACGCGGTGACAACAGCGTGGGGTGACCAGAAAACGGGAGCACCGGCAGATGGAACTCGACGCCGCGCAGCCGCCCATAGTTGACGCGCAACAGTGTGACCGCGCGCGGAATGTCATGCTCGGAGCGGATGCGAACCGTCACCCAGCCCGTGCGGGCCATGGTATCGTGCGACGCCGCGATCCCCGCGGCCACCAATTCCCGACGCATCCGCACTGAGCAGGGGAGATCGAGCCGGCCATTCGGGTGCAAATGGCCGAAGACGCGCTGATGCACGCGAAATTCCATCGCGCCAAGGCGACGCTGGAGAATCTCCACGCCATCCCATCCCTGCAGCGCCGTCCGCAGCCGTTCGCTGTACGCCAGTCCCGCCATCACTCCTCCACTGCGGGACGCCGGAGTGGCGCCAGCCGCTGACATGGATATGCGGCCAACTGGCGTGAAACGGAAGAGGGCCACCCTTTCGGGTGGCCCTCCGACCATCAGGCGATTGCCGATGTTACACCGGGAACAGCATTTCCCGATAGCGCGGCAGCGGCCAGTACTGATCACCCACCGTGAGCTCCAGCGCGTCGATCGCGTCCCGCACCTCGGCCATGCAGTCGCAGCCGGTGGTGGTCAGGAACTGCCCCTGCGCGGCGAGGTCATCGTGCATCCCTTCCGCCTTCGCGATCGCCTTGGCCAGCTCGGCGCGCTTCTGCTGCAGGGAGCCAATGAGCTTGGTCGTCGCGTTTGCCGCATCGACCAACGGCTGCACGTTCACGCCCGCCGACGCACCGGCGCCCGCCGCCGACGCGACCTGCCCAACGTAGGCGTAGGTGGCCGGGAGCACCTGCGTATCGGTGATCTCCTGCAGCGTGTGCATCTCGATCAGGATGTCCTTCACGTACCGCTCGAGCTTCACATGGTAGCGGCTCTCGAGTTCGGTCTCGGTGAGGATCCCCGTGCCATGGAAGAGCGCCTTGGCCCGGTCCGTCGTGAGCTGCGCGAGCGCTTCCGGCGTCCGGCGCAGGTTGAGCAGGCCACGCTTGGAGGCCTCCACGACCCACTCGTCGGAGTAGTTGTTCCCTTCGAAGCGCACCGCTTCCGTTTCCTGGAACGCCGCACGCACCACCTTCAGGATCGCATCGTCGACCGTGCTCGCGCTGGCCAGCTCGGCCTTGATCGCAGCGGTCATGTCGCCGATCGCTTCGGCCACGGCGGCCTGCAGCAGCATCATCGGGAAGCCGATGCTCTGCGAGCCACCCACCGCGCGGAACTCGAACTTCGCGCCGGTGAAGGCGAAGGGCGACGTGCGGTTGCGGTCCGTGTTGTCCTGCTCGACTTCGGGGAGCTTGGCCACGCCCAGCTTGAGCATCGCCTGTTCGGCGTTCGTCGGCGACGTCTTGCCGGCGGCGATGTCTTCGATCACCTGCGTGAGCCCCTTGCCGAGGAACGCGGAGATGATCGCCGGGGGCGCTTCGTTCGCGCCGAGGCGGTGTTCGTTGCCGCTGCTGGCAATGCCGGCGCGGAGCAGGCCGGCATGCTTGTGCACGCCCTTGAGCACGGCGGCCAAGAAGAGGAGGAAGCGCACGTTCTGGTGCGGCGTCTTCCCCGGCTTGAGCAGGTTCGTGCCGTTGAGCGCGTTATCCGACGCGATCGCCATCGACCAGTTGCAATGCTTGCCGGAGCCGTTGACGCCGGCGAACGGCTTTTCATGCACGATCGCCTGCAGCCCATGCCGTGGCGCGACCTTCCGGAGGACGGCCATCACGACGTGGTTGTGATCGACGGCGATGTCGCTGTCTTCGAAGAACGGCGCCATTTCGAACTGCGACGGCGCGACTTCGTTGTGCCGCGTCACGATGGGCACGCCGAGCTTGTAGAGCTCGAACTCGACTTCGCTGATGCACGCCTGCACGCGCTCCGGGATCCCCCCGAAGTAGTGATCTTCGAGCTGCTGGCCGCGTGGCGGCGGCGCGCCGACGAGCGAGCGACCCGCCATCACGAGGTCGGGGCGGAGCGCGAAGTGCGCGCGGTCGATGAGGAAGAACTCCTGCTCCACGCCGAGCGTGGTGTTGACGCGGAGCACGCCCTTGTCGCCGATCGTTTCGAGCAGCTCAATGGCGCGCGCGGAGATGACGTCGGAGCTGCGGAGCAGCGGCGTCATTTCGTCGAGCGCTTCGCCGTTGTAGCCGATGAAGACGGACGGGATGCAGAGGTACTTCACGCCCCCCGTTTCGCTGATGAAGACGGGCGAGGCCGGGTGCCACGCGGTGTAGCCGCGCGCTTCCCAGGTGGCGCGCAGGCCGCCCGACGGGAAGCTGGAGGCGTCCGGTTCGGACTGGATGAGCTGTTCCCCGGAGAACGACTCGATCGGGGCGCCCTTGTCGTCGAAGCTCAGGAACGCGTCATGCTTCTCGGCGGTGAGGCCGGTCTGCGGCTGGAACCAGTGCGTGAAGTGGGTGACGCCACGCGAAATGGCCCACTCCTTGATGACCTGCGCGACGATGGGCGCAATGTCGGTATCGAGCTTTTTGCCGAGCCGGATGGAGGCGGCCAGCTTCTTGTAGATGTCCTTGGGGAGCTTGGTGGCCATCTGGCGCAGCCCCAACGTGTTCGCGCCGTACCAGGCGCTCGTGGGCTGCTGGATGCCGTTCTCTTCCGGGCGCATCGTGATGCGCACCGGGCGCTGCGTCACCTGACGCAGGGCGTCGGTGCGGGGCGTGATCGGGGAGGCCATGGGCCGAAAACTCCGAAAGGGGTCAAAAAAGAGGATGAGCGCGATTCCGGCGCGCCCATGCACAAAAGATCGCCCTTTTTGGACCGAAAGCCAAGGGAAAACGCCGGACTGTCCGTGCAGATGTGCATAAACTGCACAAATCTGTGGACAGTGCGGATTTTATCGGCCTGTACCGAATGAAAGCCGAAGTGATGAGGCCGTCAGGGTGGCGGCGGGGCCGGCTGTTGCGGCGCCGGGGCGCCGGCGGTGATCGCGAGTGTGATCCGCTCCCGCTGGCGCGGGGTGGCTGAGAAATAGAGCGCCAGCAAATTCCCCGATCGGATCACCACCGGCCGGCGGGGCCACGGGAGCGTCGTATCGGCCACCGGGGCGACGCGCACGGTATCCAACGGCGCCAACGCTTTCTGTAGCGCGATCGAGTCCTTGAAAAAGAAGGCCAGGATCGTGTCGGTCAGCGCGACCCGGTAGCGCACCCCGGGGACCGGCAGGAACGCCAGGCGGGCGCTGTCCCCCGTCGCCTTGATCGACAGCCCGGCGTGGAAGATCCGGTCTTCAAAGCCGCACGGTTGCCAGCGGCTGTTCCGTGGGCAGGAGGGGTCGCCAGGGCCGATGCGGCGGGGCGTGCTGAGCGGCGGCAACGCTCGGCCGGTGCCGGCGGGCGCTTGGTCCGGCCCCCCACAGGCGGCGAGCGCCCCGGTCAGGACGCCGGTCAGGGCTGTGATGGCGACGGCGGCGAGTCGCCGTGCCGCGCGGTGCAATAATCGGGATCCTACGGGAAAGAGAGGCACCCCGGAGGATACCCCACCCATCCCGCCTCGGCCACTACGCCGCTCCTACGCGGCTCCTAGGCCGAGACCGTCCCGAGTGTCGTGTGCGCCGCTTTGAGGGCGTTCATGTACACCTCAGTGATGCGCGACCGGGCGATCTGGAGTTGGTCGGCCATGGCGAACGCCTGATCGAAATCGCCGGATTCGTAGGCTTCGACAAAGGCCAGCGCCGGCGCGTAGGGACCGGTGTGCTCGAGGAGGGCGTCGGTGACCTCCTGGCTGAGCGAGGCACGCTCCAGCAGCTGCGCCAGCGGCATGCGGAAGACGGCGTCGAGCATGGAGAAAAGCCCCACGAGGAAGAGGGTGCCGCTTTCGCGCCCCTCGCCGGTGAGCTGCTCCAGCAAATGCCCGCGCTCCAGCGCGCGCTGCACGAGCTCCTGATCGACCCCGGTCTTCGACTTGCGGGAGACCGCCACGGCCACGGCCAGCCACCGCTGCAGCGCCGTGCGCCCCACCAGCCGTAACGCCTGCCCAATGGACTGCACCCCGCGACCGCCGGCGGCCGCCGAGTTGACCAGGCGCAGCAGATGGAAGGTGATGACCGGGTCGGTGGCGATGATCGCTTCGAGCTGCGGATCGGTGACCTTCGGATCGCGTGAGCTGCCGAGGAGGCGCAGCGCCGTCACGGTGCTCTGCGGCAGTTCGGCGGCGGCGACGGGTTCCGGGGTGCTGAAGTACGTCCCCTGGAAGCCGTCCATCACCATGTTGAGCGCGAACTCGAATTCCTCGTGGGCTTCAATGCAGCAGGCCATGAGGCGGACGCTCTTGTTGCCGGCGGTCATCCGGTCGCAGATGCGGCCGATGAGCGCGAGGTCCCCGAGCCGCATGTCGACGCGCGCCCAGGTGGCATAGGGGAGCAGCGCCTCCGACGGGACGACGGCGTCATCGAGATCGTCGAGCGCCACCGAGCCACCTTCCGCCCGGTAGCGTTCGAGCGCCGCTACGATCTCGGGCTCTGCCGCGAGCGACGGGGGGAGGAAGAGGACGGCGATCTTCGGATCGATGATCGGAAAATCCGGATCGAGCAGCTGTTCGCGCGTCCAGGTCACAAAGGCCGGCTGGTCGCCACGCACCAGATCGAAGGTCCCGCTCAGGACACTCCGGGCGAACGCATCACGGCCGTCTTCCGAGTCGCGGACACGGATTTCGTAGCCCAGGCGATTGCCGGTGGGCCCAAAGACAGGCTGGCGGACCAGGAAAATGTCAGACATGACCGGCTGAGGCGTGCAAAAAGGGGACCGGGGGTGGCGCAGAATGGGCTCCCGTGGCAACTCTTCGACGATTCAGCTGCCCATTAGGGCACGAGCTCCCTTCCTGCCGCCGGAACCTGTCGCTGCCATGAGTCTTGCCACACTGGACGGTTCGCTCCATCGCGGATGCGGTGGCCGCTATGCCCTGCAGACCGAAACGGTCACGATCCGGGTGAGCGGGATGGCCGCCGAAGTGGATCGGCAGTTTTTCCGGTGCGAGAAGTGCGCGCATGAGAACCGCACGATCGACCAGCGGGATGCAGCGGAGAAGTCGGCGATCGAGAAGATTCGGGCGGAATACGAGCTGTTGGCCCCGAAGGCGATCAAGCAGCTCCGCGAATCGCTGGGGCTCACGATCGCGCAGCTCGCCGAATTGTGCTACGGAACGCCGAAGGGGATCGTGGAAGGGTGGGAGAAGGGGAAGTATCTGCACAATCGGGAAGCGGACGCCCTCCTGCGGAGTCTGGCGGACCGCGACGTGCTGGAGCGCCGGGCCGCGAAGGCCGGCGTGGTGCTGCCGGTCACCGAACCGATGCCTGGGGCGCTGGTCGTCGCGCCTGATGCGCTAGACGCGACGGATGCTGCAGAGATGGCGTCGGACGCGGCATCGGTTG
>JBAXMW010000087.1:0-8743 GCA_037134115.1 Gemmatimonadaceae bacterium
GGCGGCCAGCGACCCGACGGTGTCTGTTCCCACGACGCGCACGGGCCACTGCGCGATGATCGCGCCGCGATCGTAGTGCGCATCAACGAAATGCACGGTGGCGCCGGAGAGTTTCGCGCCCTGCGCCAACACCGCGGCATGCACCCGCGCGCCGTACATCCCATCGCCACCGAAGGCCGGAAGGAGCGACGGATGAATGTTGAGTAACCGGCCGTGGAAGGCGTCGACCACGGCCGCCGGAATGAGCTTGAGATAGCCGGCGAGCACGAGCAGGTCGGCGCCCGCCGCGGTGAGCTGCGCGAGTAACGCGGTGCCGTCCTGCGGATCGTGAACCACCCCCGTGGCCACACCCGCTGACTGGGCGCGGCGAAGCGCCCCGGCGTCGGCTTTATTCGAGCCGACCCACACGATGGTCCCAGCGGCTGCTCCCTCGCCCGCGAAGTAGTCGAGCAACGCCTGCAGATTCGAGCCGCCGCCTGACGCGAGGACGGCGATGCGTGCGGGGGTGGCGATGGGCGCGCTCATCGGGACGAGGCCTTGGCCATCCACGCCAGCGCGTCGGTGATCGCGGCGTCGATGGAGTCGGCGATGCGCACCATGGGACGCTGCTGCTCGCGCGCCATCTGCAAATCGGCCATCGGCGTCTCCTCGCCCGGAATCAAAATCCCCAGCCCACCGGCCGAGATCGCCGGCTGCACATCGCGCCACCGGTCGCCGATATACGCCGACGCCGTGAGTGACAGCCCGAGGGCCGCGGCCGCATCCTGATGCATCCCAATACCGGGCTTTCGGCAGACACAGGGGCCGTCGCGGTCGGGCCAATGTGGGCAATGGTACGAGGCATCGACCTGCGCCCCTTCAGCGGCCAGCAGTCGATCGAGTTCGGCGCGGACCGCCTCGTAGTTCGCTTCGGTCACCATCCCCCGACCGATCCCGGACTGGTTCGTCACCACGACCACCGGCACGCCCGCCGCATTGGCGCGGGCAATGGCGGCCGCGGCGCCGGGGAGGAGCCGCACCAGCGACGCATCCGCGAGATAGTGCGCGTCGGCGATGATGGTGCCATCGCGGTCGAGAAAGAGAGCAGGGCGCGCCATCCGGCTAGCGATCACCTGGCGGCCGCTTGCCCACGGTGTCCTTCGCGGCGGCCGCCTTGTCGGCCGCTCCCTTCGGAGCGGCCTTGCTCACCGTGTCCTTCTTCTCCACGCGCGGCGTGGTGAACTGTCGCGCGGGCGTGCGCACGGTGCCGGAGAGACTCCGCACCGGGGCGGACTGCAAGCGGTAGCTCTTCCCAGGCTCCAGCGGCTTCTCAAGCGTCAGGTACACCTCAGGCGCGACCGTCGGCCGGTTCATCTTCGGCAGCGGGGTCGTATCCTTCGGTGGCTCGGGCCGTCCCCCGCGCTGGGCGGCGAGTCGCTTGGCTCGCAGATCGCGTGCGGCCTTCTCGGCGGCCGCCACGCTATCGGCGCGCGCCTTCCGCGCCAACGTGTCCGCCTTCGCCCGTGCCGCCGCACTGGTATCGGCCTTGGCCTTCGCCTTGAGTGCCGCGGAATCATCCGCCGCTTTCTTGCGCAGCGAATCCATCACCGCCTTTTCCGCCGCCGTCTGCGCCAGCACCACATTCACCACCGACGAATCGGTCGCCTTCAAGAGAAAGGCGGTGCGCTGTAACTGCTGCCCCGGTGCCAGCGGCTTGTCGTACACCACCTTCAACACCTTGAGACTGTCCGTCGGGTTGAGCACGACCTCGGAGATCCGCAGCCCCACCGTATCGTGCGGAAAGACATAAAACTCGGCTGTGGCCTGTCGGTCGAGTTTCGTGCGCAGCGTATCGAAGGCTTCGGAGCGGTCCAACAGCTGATTGTTGTTCCGGTCAATTAGCGCCCGCAGCAAATAGTCGCCGGGCGGCAGATATTGCAGGTTGAAGCGCCCCGTCGAATCGGCCAGCACCTGATACGTCGTGCTGTCCTTCCCCGGCGCGATCGCCTGAATGAGCGCCTTGCTCGCCACCCGACCGGCCACCCAGTCGAAGGCCACCCCGGTGATGCTCGTGAGTGGCACCGCTCCGCCGGTCGTGAAGACCACGGCGAGCGCCGAATCCAGCGTGTTGTTCCGCAGGTCGGAAATCCCAGGCGCCACCTGCACGTTGTACACCGTGTTCGGCTTCCAGCCGCCCTTCGCGCGAATCGTGATCCGGGTCCGGTGCCAGTCCACAATGGTTTCCTTCACGCGGGGACTGATGAACACCAACGCCGTCAGGTCCGGCGCCCCCTTGGGCACCTCGCTGATGACTTCATCGAACCGGATCTCGACCTCCTTGGGTTTGATCCCAATGGCGCCATTCTTCGGCGTGATGCCAAGCACGCGCGGTTTGACCAGATCCGGTGGGCCACCCGGGGGCACGCCTTGATTGGCGCACGCGAGGAGCCCCAGCGCCCCGAACACCCCCAGGGTTCGCGTCAGGATCCGCCACGGTGCCACCCCGCCACGCGTCATGCGCCGAGTTGCGTGAGCTTGGTGCGCATCGCGTCGAGACGCCCTTGCCACTCGGCGGCCTTGGCCCGCTCGGCCTCCACCACCGCCACGGGCGCCTTCGCGACGAACTTCTCGTTCCCCAACCGCCCCAGCAGGGCGGTGAGCTGCGTGTCCAACTGGGTGATCTCCCCCGACAGGCGCTGACGCTCCTTGTCGAGGTCAATCATCCCGGCGAGCGGCACATGCACGGTCACCAACGGGGTGACGACACTCGCCGCCGCCTCCGCAGGCGCGTCGGGGGAGATCGTCACGGTGGCCCGCGCGAGCGAGCCAATCACACCGGACAACGCGGCAAAGGCCGCATCGTCGCCACCGGTCGGCATCACGACCGCCGAGACAAAGGCGCCGGGGTTCACCGCGTATTCGCTGCGCACCTGGCGGATGGACTGCACCGCCTGCTGCGCCGTGTCGAAGCGCGCGGCATTGGCCCGCTCAGACGCGGACAGGGTGTCCTCGGCGCGCGCCACCGGCCACGGGGCCTGCGCGAGGAACGCGTCGGCCGACGTCTGTGGCAGATGATGCCAGAGCGCTTCGGTGATGAATGGAATGATCGGGTGGAGCAGCCGCAGCGCGTGGTCAAAGACATGCGCCAGCACGGCGCGTGCGACTTCGCGGTCGACGCCGCTGTCGGCGGCGAGCCGGGGTTTGATGGACTCGAGATACCAGTCGGCGAGCTCGTTCCAGACAAACCGCCGCGCCGCTTCGGCATACTCCGACAACCGGAGTCCGCGGCTCCGTTCCGCCGCCGTCCAAGTGGCGCCATTGGCCGGGCGCGCCGGACCGAGCGCCGCGTCGCATTCGGCGATCGCGGCGTCGAGCCGCGCCAGGATCCACGCATCGGCCGCGGACAGGGCGTCGGCGGAGAGCGCCGACACCGGCTGCACCGGCTCCTCGCCCACGCGCGACAGCAGGAAGCGCCCAATGTTCCACAGCTTCGTGCAGAAATTCCGGCCGGGGGCAAACGACTTGTCGAGGTCGGTCGGGTCGAGCATGACATCCACGCCAAGACCCAGCCCGGCCACCATCGTCCACCGCAGCGCATCGGCGCCATAGAGGCGCACGACATCGAGCGGATCGATGCCATTGCCGAGCGATTTGGACATCTTCCGGTGCTGCATGTCGCGCACCGTGCCATGGAGATACACCGTGTGGAACGGGGCTTTCCCCATGAACCAGCACCCCGACATCACCATGCGGGAGACCCAGAAGAACAGGATCTCCGGGGCGGTGACGAGCACGTCGCCCGGATAGAAGGCGGCGAGGTCGGCGGCATCGGCGTTTGGCCACCCCAGCGTGGAGATGGGCCAGAGCCACGACGAGAACCAGGTGTCGAGGACGTCTTCGTCCTGCCGCACGGTGCCGCCGCAGCTGGGGCAGGCGGTGACATCGGTGCGCGACACGATCGGTGCCGCGTGGCAGTGGTCGCAATACCACACCGGGACGCGATGCCCCCACCAGATCTGGCGGGAGATGTTCCAGTCGCGGATCCCCTCGAGCCAGTTCACATAGACCGCTTCCCACCGGTCCGGGAGGATGCGGAGCTCTCCGGAGCGCAGCGCGGTGAGCGCCTTCTCGGCGAGGGGTTGCATGCGGACAAACCACTGATTCGACAGGCGCGGCTCCACCACCGTGTCGCACCGGTAGCAGTGGCGGACGCTGTGCGGATGCGCATCGATCTTCACGAGCGCGCCGGCGGCCTCCAGCATCGCCACGATCTGCTTGCGGGCGGCGAACCGGTCGAGACCAGCGAGCTCGGCGGGCACGCGTCCGGCGGCGCCGTCCCCCTCGCGCACGATCCCTTCGGCGTCGATCACCACCGGCATGGCGAGGCTGTGCCGCTTCCCGACCTCAAAGTCGTTCGCGTCATGGGCCGGGGTGATTTTCACCGCCCCCGAGCCAAAGGCGGGATCGGTGTAGCTGTCGGCGACCACCGGAATACGCACCCCATTGAGGGGGAGCTGCAGCTCGCGCCCAACCATGGCGGCATAGCGCTCGTCCTCCGGGTGGACCGCGACGGCCACGTCCCCGAGCATCGTTTCCGGTCGCGTCGTGGCGACCGTCACGCTCTGCGTGGGGTCGTCGGCGAGCGGGTAGCGCAGGTGATACAGCTTGCCGGCCGTTTCCGTGAACTCCGCTTCCTCGTCGGAGAGCGACGTCCCGCACCGCGGGCACCAGTGAATGACCCGGTGGCCCTTATAGACGAGGCCATCCTCATGCAGGCGCACAAACGCCTCGCGGACGGCGACGGACAGCTCGGGGGAAAAGGTGTAGGCGGTGCGCGTCCAGTCGGCGCTGCAGCCAATGGCCTTGAGCTGATTCAGGATCTCGCCGCCCGTCTGTTCGACAAAGCCGGCGACGCGCTCCACAAACGCCTCGCGGCCCAGATCAAACCGGGTCTGGCCGGCGGCGGTGAGCTGCTTCTCCACCACGTTTTGGGTGGCAATCCCGGCATGGTCCGTTCCCGGCACCCACAGCGCTTCATCGCCCGCCATCCGGCGCCAGCGAATCAGGACGTCCTGGACCGTGTTGTTGAGCCCGTGGCCGACGTGCAGGACCGCCGTGACATTCGGGGGGGGCATCACGATGACAAACGGCTCCCGGTCCGCGGCGCGGTCGCGGTCGGCCGTGAAGACACCGTGCTCGGTCCAGCGCGGGTACCAGGACGCCTCGGTGGGGGCGGCCTCGTACTGAGGGGGAAGCGGATTCTGATCGGGCGAAGTCATCTGCCAAAGCTAGCCGGGCAGGGCGGGGGGTGAAACACCGGGGATTCGCCCTGGCAGCCCCATCGCTCCCCATGCCGCCCGCGCCGCTCCGGTGGCGCACACTCTGGGGGCTCCATAACTTTATAGGTTCGTCCGAAACCTCCGTCCTCCCCCTGTGCCCATGATCGACGCCCCAGCCGCCGCCGCCGACCACATCATCCTGACGCTCCCCGACGGGTCCACCCGTGAGGTGCCGTGGGGCACGACGGGGCGTGAGGTGGTGGCCACCATTGGCGCCCGCCTGCTGCAGGCGGCGATCGCCATCGCGGTCGACGGCGAGGTCATGGACCTCATGACGCCGATCCGGGCCTCCGGGGCCTTCGTGGTGATCACGGACAAGGACCCGCGCGCGCTGGCCGTGCTCCGGCACTCCGGGGCGCATATCCTCGCCACGGCCGTGCGCCGGCTGCGCCCCGATGCGAAGATCGGCTTCGGTCCCGCCATCGACGAGGGCTTCTACTACGACTTCGAAGTGGAGAAGCCCTTCACCCCCGACGATCTGCTGGCCTTTGAAGCCGAGATGCGGAAGGTGGTCGCGGAGAAATATCCGTTCGTGCGCGAAGAGGTCACGCTCGCAGAAGCGCGGGTGAAGTTCGTCGATGATCCGCTCAAGCTCGAGCGGCTCGACGACTTCGAAGGGAGCGACGAGGTCATCTCGACCTACACCGACGGGCCGTTCATCGATCTATGCCGTGGCCCGCACGTGCAGGACACGTCGTATTTCAAGCATTTCAAGCTGCTCTCCATTGCCGGCGCGTACTGGCGCGGTGATGTGAAGCGGCAGATGCTGCAGCGCATTTATGCGACGGCCTTCTTCAAGAAGGACGAACTCGACGCGCATCTGACGCGCCTCGAAGAAGCGAAGAAGCGCGACCATCGGGTGCTGGGGAAGGCGCTCGACTTGTTCCAGCTCTTCCCGGTCGCGCCGGGTGGCGTCTTCTGGACGCCGAAGGGCACGACGCTGTACAACACGATTGAAGGGTTCGTGCGCGAGCGGCAGCAGGAGGCGTTCAAGGAAATCAAGACGCCGCTGCTGTACAACAAGGCGCTCTGGGAGCAGTCGGGGCACTGGGGCAAGTATCGCGAGAACATGTTCCTCGTCCTCGACAACGAGACGGGCGAGCATGACATGTCGCTCAAGCCGATGAACTGCCCGTCGCACCATCTGTACTTTGCGTCGCACAAGCATTCGTACCGGGAAATGCCGGTGCGCTATGTCACCTTCGACGTGCTGCACCGGAATGAACTCTCCGGCGCGCTCTCGGGGCTCACGCGGGTGCGGCAGTTCTCGCAGGACGACTGTCACATCTACCTCCGCGAAGATCAGATTGCGGAAGAAGTGCAGTTCCTGATGAACTTCATTCTCGGCTACTACGACGCCTTTGGGTTGACGGCGACGCTCAAGTTTGCGACGCGTCCGGAGCAGCGCATCGGCAGCGACGAGCTGTGGGACCGGGCCGAAGGGGCGCTGCGGGCTGCGCTCGAAAGCACCGGTCGCCCGTACGAAATGAAGGAAGGGGACGGTGCGTTCTACGGCCCGAAGATCGACTTCGATGTCACCGACAGCATTGGCCGCGCCTGGCAGTTGGGGACCATTCAGCTCGACTACAACGCGCCGGAACGGTTTGACCTGTCGTATACGGGTGAAGACAACACCGCGCACCGGCCGGTGGTCATTCACCGCGCCGTGTCCGGGTCGTTTGAGCGGTTCATCGCCATTCTCATCGAGCACTTCGCCGGCGCGTTCCCCGTCTGGCTGGCGCCGGAGCAGGTGCGCGTGATCCCGATCGCGAGCGACTACAACGCGCAGTCGCAGGCGCTCGTCGACCGCATGAAGGCGCTCGGGGTGCGGGCCACGCTCGACGCGCGGAACGAAACGCTCAATTACCGCATCCGCGAGGGTGAGGTGCAGAAGGTGCCGTACATGTGTGTCATCGGGCGTCGTGAGGCGGAAGAGCACACGGTGGCCCTCCGCACGCGTGGCGCTGGGAGCAAGCAGGACATTCTCTCGGTCGAGGCCTTTCTCACGCGGTTGACCGAGGAGATTCAGACCCGCGCGCTCGTGCCGGCCGCGCCCGTGACCCCTGCAGCGGCCAGCGAGAGCGAGGCCTCCGCGTGACGCCGGAAGCGCTGCTCGATCTCTTCGTCCTGGCCCCGGTTGGCCTCATCGATCTCGATGAGGAGGGCCGGGTCGGCGTAGCGAATTTGGCCGCGCGCAATCTGTTGTTGCCCTTCACCCGCAACGCGTCGCTCGACGATCTCTTCTCGTCGCTTGGCGCCGTGGCCCCCGACCTCGCGGCGCGCGTCCGCAACTACACGCCGAACCGTGGCGTCGTCGTGGATGGGGTGGAGCTGCTGTCGCCGGCCGTCGGGCGCGGCGTGATCCTGTCGTTGGTGAAGGTGGCGCCGGGGCGGTTGGTGGCGGTCGTCACCGATGCCACCAAGCTGGCCGTGGCGCGTGGCGTGGTGGAGATGCTCGAGCAGCGGATCACCGCCATTGGCGGCGCGGTCCGCGATCATGCGGTGTATGCGGTGCGCCCCGATGGGTGCATCGAATCGTGGAGTGAGTCCGCCGAACGGGTGCACCATTGGCCGGCGAGTCAGGTGGTGGGGCAGTCGATGGCGATGTTGCTGCCCGGGGCCGCACGCGACCTGCTGCAGACGCAGCTGCTGGAGACATTGGCGCAGGCCGCGGCGAGCGGCTGGTGCGAAGTGGAGGGGGAACGGCTTCGGGGTGACGGTTCCTCGTTTGCCGCCTCCACCATCATCACCGCCTTGCGTGGCGGCGATGGCTCCGCGGTGGGGTACTCCGTGGTGACGCGGGACCTGTCCGAACGCCGGAAACTCGAGGAAGCCGCCCGCAGTGATGCCTCGAGCGACACCGATTACTTCACGGGCGCGGTCAACCGCCGAGCGTTTTTCGACGTGGCCTCCTCCGAAGTGGCGCGTGCCCGCCGCTATGGTCAGCCGCTGTCGCTGCTCCTCGTGGCCCCGGACAACTTCCGCGTGGTGACCACCACCCATGGCGACGCGATGGGGAGCGAATGGCTCCGCGCGATCGCCACGCTTTGCCGGCAGGAGTCCCGTACCATGGACGTGGTCGGGCGCGTCGGGGGCGAAGAGTTTGCGGTGCTGCTGCCGAGCACGGAGCTGTCTGGTGGGCTCGTGCTCGCCGAACGTATCCGCGAGCGGATGCAGCGGCATGTCTTTGCCGGTGAGGCGCGGGCGGTGCGCTGCACCGTCTCCGTTGGGGTCGCCGATGTCACCGGCGACATCACGACCATGGACGACCTCCTCACCGCCGCCGCGACCGCGGTCGACCGTGCTCGCCAGGCCGGCATGAATCTCGTCGTCGGGTACGACGCGTAGTCCCGCCGTGGTCGCGGGTCGTCCCGCGGCCGTACGGCGTCGCACCCGCACGTGCGATCCGCGGTCGCACAACCGAT
>JBAXMW010000088.1:0-8626 GCA_037134115.1 Gemmatimonadaceae bacterium
GGAAGGCGCCACCAGCACGTCAGTATCACGGGATTGGCTGAGCAGTAACCGCCTGTCTGATCCGGTAATTAGTGCGCATAATACATGTTATGTAAACTAATGTCGGTGGAAAACTGTGGGAAAGTGGAAAGCCTGGAATCCTGTCACGGCTGGGTAACGCCACCTAACCCATTGCATACCATGGATTTATTGGTGGTCATCTCAGCTGGATTATGAGCTGAGGCGCCGTCGGCGGCGCGCTTGTGCACCTGTCCACATGGATCGGACGGTCAATATGGCTGAGCGATCTGCCACCACCTCAAATGGTGACTCCTGGTGGCGCGATTGTTCGCCGGCCCACTTACGGGATCGCTTCAGGGCCCCGACAAAGCCCCTTCAGGGCCCCCGCAATGGACGGCTCGGAGGACCGTTGGCGGTCGAGCCCCAGGTCGCCAATCTGCCCGCGGAAGACGATGCGCCCCTCGCCGCGAAGCGACGGCTGCCATTGGCTGAGCCCGCCGTCCACCGACCGGGTCAGTGTCACCGTGACCGGGCGACCGGAGGTCGTAATCAGCCGTACCGGCGGCGCGGTCAGCCCCCATTCGCACAGCAGGATCGCGGTGCCCACCGCGCCGGTCCCGCACGCTTGGGTTTCTCCCTCAACCCCTCGCTCATAGGTCCGGTACCGCCAGCTGCCGTCCGGCTGCGCCGACACCCAGTTCACATTGGCCCCCGCTGCGCCAAGGGCCGGATGATACCGGAGCCCGGGGCCTCGACCGGCCACGTCCACCTGTTCCACGTCCTCGCACACAATGACCAGGTGCGGAATCCCGACCAGGAGGTAGCCCATCCGGCGCTCGCCCGGGACCAGCGGCAACGCCATCGCCGAATCGATCCGGGTGACCGGTGGCAGGTCGATCTCTGGGAGGCCATCCGACAGGCGGCTGCTGATCCGGCCCGCTGGCGTGCCCAGCGCCATCCCCTCCGCCTCGCCCAATCCCAGCACCGCCGCCATTGCCGTGGAGCATAAGGTGGCATTGCCGCACAAATCCGCCGGCGTGCCATCGCTGTTGAAATAATGGATGCGGGCGTCGACCGGCGGGCTGTCACCATCGGAGGCGCTCAGGCTGCCAGGTTGCAGCACCACCACACCATCGGCGCCTATCCCATTGTGGCGGCTGCAGATGGCGCGGATGATCTCAGGTGATGTCACATCAGACAGGTCGACCGATCTGCCGTCAAAGAAGACGAAGTCGTTCCCAGAACCGGTCATCTTGGTGAAGGCGATCCCTTCCACCGAAAGAATGGAACCCGTGGCACCTGTCGTCATGTGTGTACTCCGATCTGTGATCCGGGTCGCCTAGTAGCGACCCGTCATGCCCCACCAGCGCAACCGCCACACCATCAGAATCGCTTCCCGGACGATCCCCTTGGACATCTTCGATTCCCCTTCCGTGCGGTCGTGGAAGACGATCGGAATCTCCTTGATCCGGAAGTTGCGCTTCCAAGCCCGGAAGCTCATCTCGATCTGGAAGGCATAGCCGTTCGAGCGGACCGCATCGAGCGGGATGGCTTCCAGCACGGCTCGGCGGAAGCATTTGAAGCCGCCCGTGGCGTCGCCGAGGTGCAGCCCGGTGATGGCCCGGGCATAAATGTTGGCGCCGTAGGAGAGGAGCAACCGCGTGATCGGCCAGTTGACCACGGTGACTTTCCCATCCCGATACCGGGATCCGAGCACCAGATCGGCGTCGCCGATCACTCCCAAAAACTCCGGGAGATGCGCCGGATCGTGGGAGAAGTCCGCGTCCATCTCGAAGATGTACTGGTAATCCCGGGCCAGCGCCCACCGGAATCCGGCAAGGTAGGCGCGCCCCAGCCCTTCCTTCCCGGCCCGATGGAGGGCGTGGATCCGTGGTTCTTCCGCCGCCATGGCGTCGACCAGCCGGCCCGTTCCGTCTGGGGAGTTGTCATCCACCACGAGGACCTCCAGCCGAGGATCCTGCGCCAGGATGCGCGGGACGATCCGCGTGATGTTGTCGCTTTCGTTGTACGTGGGGACAATCACCAGTCCCCGTTCATGGGGGGCAATGGCGCCCCGCACCGGCATGGCCTGTTGGGTCATCGGCAGATCTTAGACGGCCCCGACCGACGCATGACGTCGGTCGAGGAACAGACCACCGGCGGTCAACGCGACAGCCAGCAGCAGGGCGATCAGGGTGATCCCCTTCCCTGTCTGGTACGGCGCGCTGGCAAACCGCAGCGATACCTGTCGGGCGCCGGCCGGCAGCTCAACCCCAATCAGTGTGAAGTCCGCGCGCCCCGAGGCGGCCGGTTTGCCATCAACGGTGGCGCTCCACCCGGGGTAATAATTCTCCGAGACTACCAGGGCGCTCCCGGCGGGCGTCGTCCCTTCAAGAACCAGATCGATCGCCCCTGGCGCGAACTTCGTCACGCGGACCGAAACAGCGAGCGGTTCTGGGAGCGGGGCGTTCACGGGCTGCGCCGCGATGGCGGCGGCGGTGTCAAAGAGCGCCACTCGCCGGACATCAAAGTTGGGGTTCAGGACCGTCGCCTTGGTGCTCGGATCATCCGCCTTCACCATCAACGGTACGACCCACGCCACGGGGTTCGCCCCGGGCAACTGATACAAGTAGGTCATCGTGCCGGCGGCGTTTCGCACCGGGCCGGCCACCAACGTCGCCCCGGCAAAGGGGACCGTGTTGGCATTGGTATAGAAGTACTGCGCGTTCGTCAGCGCCCAGAAATTGGGATTGGCGACCGACTGGTACCCCTCGTTCTTGCCGTAGAGCTCCTGAAACCGCCCCAGCTCATTTCCGTGGTAGCCCAGAACCACGCGCACGTTGTGGTCCATAAGGGCGTCCCCGGCGAGGAACGGGTCATGCGGCGCCATGTTCTCGCTGAGCGGCAGCGCGATGACCCGGGCCGGCTGCGGTCGGGCCTTGAGGAAGTCGATGATCGGATCGCTGGCGTACAGCGATGCGGCCCGGGCCGAGAAGCGCCAGTAGTGGCGTTCGACACTGACCAGGTCGAGGGCGACGGTGGCCAAAAGGAGCCAGCCGGCCTGCGCCGCCTTGAGCGTCCCGCGACTCACCAGCAGCATGAGGACGGCGGTGGCGACGACCACCGCGGCGGACCGCCACGCCCCGAGGACCACATTGCTCGCATTGGCCTGAATGGCATCGGCGCGTTCCGCCACGAGGCTCATCGCCAGATTCGTGAAGCCGCCCACCGACGCCACCAGGGCCACGAGCAGGGCGAACCCCACCCAGGCGACGAGGTACCGCGTGGTCACCTTGCCGGCCACGACTCGCTCCGCACCGATGGCGGCCAGCACGCTGGTCGCGAAAGCGACGACATACAGAATCGTGCTCGGCGCGCGGAAGAACTTCGAACCCGGGACGATCGCGTAGACGAGATGATAGAACGGGGTGTTCCCACCCCACGCCCAGAAGAGCGCGACCAGGAGCGCACCGAGCCAGAACCAGGCATGCCGCCGATGACGGTTGAGAACGCCACCGCCAATGGCCAGCAGCGCGAGCATCAGGACGCTGGCGCCGATGTAATCGCTGTGGAAATGGATCCCATTCCGTCCCCAGTAATTGTCCAGAATGCCGGAGAATTGGGGGAGATAGCTATTGATCGTCTCTTCCAACGGAAAGGAAAAGCTGGTGGCGTAGTCATAGCCCTTGCCACCGGCGCGCGGGGACCACGCGACGTATTCCTTGACGGGGAGGTATTGAATGGCGCCAATGGCGGCCCCTAGCAGGACGGCGCCGAGCGCGTACGCGAGGCGCGGCCACCCCGCCGTGATGGTCCCCGTCGACGATCCAGCGGTCGTGGCGCCGTTGCCGGGCGCCCCCGATGCCGCCGTTAGACTTCCGGCCCCCCCGAGCACGGCGTCGGGGCGCCATGCCAGAAAGACCGCAAATGCGCCGGCGGTGAGCAGCATGTACTGCAGCAACTGCGGGTGGGGTGACAACACCGCCAGCCCGACGACGAGCGCCAAAAGGCCCCAGGCGCTCCGACGCCCATCACGCATCCCGCGCACCAGTGCCCATAGCGCCGCGGGGAGTAAGGTGCTGACGAACAGTTTGCCATCATGCCCCGGCGAGGCGTACGACGCCACCGCACCGCTCAGGAGGTAGGCCACGCCACCGATGACGGCGGCCTGAAAGCGCACCCCAGCGGCGCGCAAAAAGCCCGTCGTGAAGAACCCGGCCAGCATCATGTGCAGGACGAACCCCCACGTCATCGCGACATCCGTTGGCAGGATCAGCCGCAGCAAAAACGTCGGGTAGAAGATGTCGCCGTGCATCGCCGCCACATACGGCATCCCGCCGAACTGGTAGGGATTCCACTGGGGAAACCCCTCGCCGGTGCGCAGCGCCTTGGCGGCAAAATCCCGGAAGGCGTAGCCCGCGATGTACTGGTCGGAGTTGGGGTTGACCAGAAATGCGCCACCGAGCGCTGGCCATGCCAGCAGCAGGGTGGCCACCGCAGCAATGAACGCCGCCCAGAGCAATGGGCGGGTGGGCGTCAGGTCAGCCGGAGTTGTCGCGTCGTGGCGGGCCATGGCGAACGGAAAGAGGCGAGCGAAAGGCGAGAGCCGAAGATCGGTCTCAACGGGACAGGTCGGTGGCGGAGCGTGAAACAGCCCGGAGCGTCTCTGGAGACACGCCGAGTGCGAGCAGCCCTGGGAGCAACTCCCAGACGGTGAGCCAGAGCCGGGACGCGAGCGCGAGCAAGGTGGCGTCAGCGGGGTGCGCGAGGCCGAGCGCCACGAGTCCCCCCGACATCACCACTTCGCGAACGCCGATCCCACCGGGCACAAGCAGAACAAGATAACCGCTCAGATAGGAGGCCGTCCAAACCACGACAAAGAGTGCCGGCTGCGCCGCGACCTGTGGGGTCACCCCACGGGCGAGCGCCGCGAAGGCGAGCCCGTAGCAGAGCCACGACAGCATGTTGATGCCCGTGGCCAACCACAGGGTCCGGGCTGGCAACTGCTGAGTAATGGTCGGCTGACCGCGCCACGCGGCGAAGCGCCTCAAAAACAGTGGCAGCACGGTCGGCAGGAGCGCCGTCCCCACCAGAAATGCCACGCTGACGGCAAGCGCCACACTTTGCAGCCACGGGCGGAACACGCCGAGCACCCGGGCCCCACTGAGCGCGAGCACCCCAAATCCGGCACCGATGTTCAGCAGGGTCCCGAGAATCGCGGCGCCGGCGGCGGCGGGACCGGAGACCCCTTCCCTGCTCGCCAGCAACCCCAAGGCACCGACCGACCAGACCTTTCCAGGGAGGTAGCGCCCGAGATTGGCGATCGTCCAAATGCGTACGGCGGGGAGAAAACGCAGGTCACTTCCCCAGCCGGCGAGCAACAGGCGCCACGCCCCGATCAGCATGGCGTAGGTGCCGAGGACGATGGCGCTGGCCAGCATGACCCATCCCCAGTGGATCTGCAGCGTTGTTGCGGCGAGACGCAGCGCTTCCCACTGCGCGGACAGGGCGCGACCGGCCCAGAGCAGCGTCGCCAACAACAGCAGCCCTTGTACCACCCCCCACCACGACACCCGTCGCGATGCACGCGCGCTCATGCGACCGCCTGCCGCGCCGCGTCCCGCGCCTTTTCATAGAGCTGATGGTACCGGACGGCGACGGCCTCTGGGCTGAACTGGGCCAGCATCCCTTCACGACCGGCATGCCCGCGCAGGTCGGCCTCCTGCTCCGAACCAACGCACTGCGCGACGGCCTCGGCCAACGCGTCGAGATCGCCAGGGGGAACCAGACTGCCGCCGAAGGTTGGCTGCACGACATCCACCAGTCCACCGGAGGCATACGCCACCACCGGGGCGCCGCATAACTGCGCCTCTACCGCGACCAATCCCAATCCTTCCTCACGCGACGGGATCACCACCGCCCGCGTGCGTTGATAGAACGGCACCAGCGCTGGTTGGGGCAGCGCCCCATGCCACCGGATGCGATCCGCAACGCCGAGCGACGTGGCCAGCGCGAGCAGCGCGGCCTGCTCGGGACCATCGCCAATCACATCGAGGGTCAGCGCGGCGAGTGCCGGTCGGCTCATGGCCATCAGTAAATCCGCCAACCCCTTTTGCGCATTCAGCCGACCAACAAACAGGGCCCCGTCCCGATGCACATCGGGCGCCGGTGGTGCGAAGTGCCGCAGGTCCACGGGCATAGGCGCCACCACCGCCTGTGCACCCGAGCAGGCCACCTCCACTCGACTGCTCAGCCACGAGGACACCGTCGTGCGTACGGCAAAGGGCCGGAGCACGGCCCGCATGATTGCCCGGGTCAGCGTGGAACGCTGCCCGAGGCGGACATCGGACCCGTGCATCGTCAGCACGCGACCCACGGTGTGCAGGGCGGCGAGACGCCAGAGTGCGAGGCCAGCGGGAAACCACCAGTGTACATGCACGATGTCCACGGGATGTGCGGTCCCGGCCGCCTGCGTCACCCGTCGGGCGGTTTCACGCCGTAGTGCGGCGAGCAACCCGAGGAGTGCCCCACGTGCCCGCCATGAGCGCTGCACCTGCTCGACCATGGTGCCTGTATAGGCCAGCGTCATGTCCGCATCGTCGGCGTAGCGGACCCGATGGATGGTGACATCCTCCAGGCATTCGCTGCCGCACTGCCCGGGTGCACCCGGCGCCACGATCTCCACGGTGTGTCCGTGTGCCTGCAGGGCGGTGGCCAGACGCAAAATGAACGAGCCCGCGGCATCACCGGCATGACGCGGGACGTTGTGCGTGACAAACAGGACGCGCATGCGGCCTGTGCGGATCAGTCGGCGGAGCCGCGCGGGAGCGTCGCCGACCGAGCCAGCGCCTCCCGGCGGCGCGCGTCTTCGTCCAACTCGCGGCGGAGTTCACGAAGCTCAGCACGCTGTTGGGCAATCTGCTCACCGAGCAGCCCGGTGGCAAAGAACACGGACCCCAGCACCAGACAGGTCTGAATCAGCGTCCAAACCCACCGTTGCCCCTGCCCCGTGGTCAGGAGCCATCCGAGCGCCGAAAGCCCTGCGAGCGTCCCCAACGCAAACAAGCCGGCGCCCAGCATGCCGAAGGCGAGCAGTGGCTTCTGGCCGAACCGGAGTTCAAACCAGACGGCCACCATGTCCAACACCCCCACCGGAATGCGCGACAATCCGAACTTGGAACGACCGGCATGGCGGGGATACAACGGGACGGGCACTTCCGTGACAGTGAATCCCTGGGCCGCCGCCAGAACAATCATGTACCGATGAAAGTCCGGACGCATCGGAAGCGCCGCCATGATCTCGCGGCGATAGGCCTTCACGTTGTTGAGGTCCCGCACCGGGATCTCAAAGAGCGAGCGGCTCAGCGCGTTGTAGATGCGCGAGACAAAGGCCTTCTCATAGACGCCCTGCTTGTAGCCGGTGACCATGTCCGACGTCCCGTCGACGATCGGGGCCACCAACCGCGGGATGTCTTCCGGCTTGAACTGCAGATCCGCGGGATAAAACACCAAGATGTCGCCACGGGCGGACAGATAGCCGGTGCGCAGCGCCTCGGCGATCCCACGACGGACGCGATGCCGAACGGGGCGCAGAAAGTCGAAGCGCGCGGCCAGCTCTTGCAACAGCGCCCAGCTTCCATCCACGGAGCCATCGTCGATGACAATGACTTCATAGCCCACCGGCTGCTCGGCGATCATCGCCGCGCAGAGATCCA
This sequence comes from Gemmatimonadaceae bacterium, assembly GCA_037134115.1. GTDB lineage: Bacteria > Gemmatimonadota > Gemmatimonadetes > Gemmatimonadales > Gemmatimonadaceae > Gemmatimonas. The sequence goes on from JBAXMW010000088.1 coordinate 7,716, forward strand.
CAAAAATCGGCAGGTTCCCTGCTTCGTCCTTCGCCGGCACGAGCACGCTCACGCGCACCGGCGAGGTCACGGAGCGATCGGGGTGCGCCGAGTGGTTGGATGCGGACGACGGGAGAGTCACAGAGCGGGTCCGGTTAGATGCGCTTACGCATGCGGGCGGTGAGCACGCCCAGCTGATCGCGGTACTTGGCCACCGTGCGGCGCGCAATTTGCACGCCGGACTGGGACAGGATTTCGACAATCGCCTGATCGGTCAGCGGGTTTCGGGGATCTTCGCCGGCGACCAGCTTCTCGATCTGATCACGAATGCCACGCGCTGAGACGTCGTCTCCGTCGGCGGTCGACAGGCCGGACGAGAAGAAAAACTTGAGCGGGAGCACGCCGCGTGGCGTCTGGACAAACTTCTCATTCGTGACGCGACTCACGGTGGATTCATGCATGCCGACCGCCTCCGCGACTTCCCGCAGCGTCAGCGGCTTGAGCCCCTGCACGCCGCGCTCAAAGAAGTCGCGTTGGCGGTCCATGATAAAGTGCGTCACCTTGATCATCGTCTGTCGACGCTGCTCAATGGCCTGAATCATCCAGTTGGCCGAATTGAGCTTGCTGGAGATAAAGTCCTTGCTCTCCGCATCGAAATTCTTCCGGTCACGGACGATGTCCTGATAGGTCTTGGACAACTTCAGGCGCGGCATATTGCCGTCATTCAGGAAGATGAGGTACTCCCCCTCAACTTTTTCGACGACCAGATCCGGGATGATGTAGTTGTCGGATCCGGCGCTGAAGCGCAGCCCGGGTTTGGGGTCCAGCTTGGCGATGTCATCGGCTGCCTGCTGCACCTCGCGGGCGCCAATACCAAAGCGTTTGGCGATCTCTCCCCAGCGATGGGAGATCAGTTCGTCAAACGCTTCCGC
>JBAXMW010000089.1:0-8542 GCA_037134115.1 Gemmatimonadaceae bacterium
GTGGCATCGCGCGGCGCTCGATGATGCGATCAGCGGGGAGTTCGGGGCGACGATCCTGGCCACGGGGGTCGTTTCCGCGGGGATCGTTTCCGCGTGGATCGTTTCCGCGGGGTTCGGGTCCACGTGGCTCCGCACCACGCGGCTGCGCGATCCGCGGTTCCGGTGGCCGACGGTCTCCGCCGCGCCCCTCGTTGTCGCGCCGATCACCGTCGCGTCGATCTCCGTCGCGCCGATCTCCGTCGCGCCGCCGATCGAAGTACGTGTCGCCGTACAACCGGGGGCCGCGGTCGAGCATGCCGTAGTCAATGCGACGCCGGCTGATATCGCGATTGACAAAGACCTGCGTCACGCGGGGGCGCACATAGACCGTCGTGATGTTGATGTACGGACGGGCGCGCGCACGCCAGCCGCCACCGTATTCGAAGTAGCCGTCATTCCAGCCGTTGTAGTAGACGGTGCGGAGCCCCCAGTTGCAGTCGTAAATCAACCAGCCGCCAATGGGGAAGCCGACGCCGAAGGTCCAGTATGGACTCCGCACGCCTGCGCGGAAAACGGGGCGCGAGTAGATCACGACGGGGTCGTAGACGGGCACGTAGATGACGCGGGGGCGCGCGGGCACAATCACGTACGCGCCCTGTTCCCGGACGACCTGTTGTTCCGGCGTGGAGACGAGATTGCCCTGCTGGTCGGCCAACGCGCGCAGTCGCTGCACGGAGGCCATCACGTCACTCGATTGCGTCGCGTAGGCGCGACCGATTGCGGCGGTCCACTCAAGCCTGTCGGCGAGCAGGTTGAGCGCCGACGGATAGTGCGCCACCGACTTCACGCTGACGTCCCATGACTGGGCATCCACGCGGTCGGTGCCGTTCGCGCGGACGAAGCGGGCCGCGTCGTCCACCTGTTCCGGGAAGGTGGCGGCCACGAGCACCTGCGCCAGCAGCGCATCGGGATACAGCGCGATGGGGCCAAGCAGGTTGTCGAGCTGTCGATCGCCGAGCCGCTCCTGTTCGTCGGCCGCGCGGCTCATGGCCATGGGGTCTTGGGCGGACAGTTCCAGGGGCCCGACGCCGATCGCCGCGAGGCCGATGGCATATGCGGTGACGGTTGGGGCGAGCTTGGCGAGCGCGTGACGCGGATCGAACGCAGTGAGGCGCATGGAGGTGACTCCGAAAGAGGACAGACACCGGCGGTTTGCTCTATGTTTATGCATAACCCGTGCCGGACCCTGTCCTTTCATTTTCCGATCCATGCCTCAGCTGCGGAAGCCCTATCTCCTGTACCTTGGCGGCGCGACGATCCCGACCGATGCGAAGACGGCCTACGGGCTGCGGGACTGGTGTCCGGAGGCAGTGCTGGGGGAGTGGAGTTTGCCGTCGGCGACGGTGAGCGCGGGGCTGGCGCGGCTGACGCCGGCCGAGGCGGCGGCGCGCGGGGCGGGGAGTTTGGTGATTGGCATTGCGAGCGTGGGCGGGAAGCTGCCCGCGGAGTGGCTCCCCGATCTCGAGGCGGCGATTGTGGCCGGATTGGATCTGGTGAGTGGGATGCATACGCGGCTTTCGAGTTTTCCGGCGCTGGTGGCGCTGGCGGCGGAGCATGGCGTGGCGTTGCATGATGTGCGGCATGCCGATCGCCCGTTTCCCGCGGCCACGGGGCGGAAGCGGACGGGGATGCGTCTCGCGACGGTGGGGACGGATTGTGCGCTGGGGAAGAAGTACACCGCGTTGGCGTTAGCGCGGGCGCTCCAGGCGGCGGGGGTGGAGGCGACCTTCCGGGCCACGGGGCAGACCGGGATCATGATTGCCGGCGAGGGGGTCGCCATTGATGCGGTGGTGGCCGATTTCATTGCGGGGGCGGCGGAGACGCTGTCACCCGATGCCGCGCCGGATCATTGGGATGTGATTGAGGGGCAGGGGTCCCTGTTTCATCCGGCCTATGCCGGCGTGACGCTCGGGTTGCTGCATGGGTCGCAGCCGGATGCCTTTGTGCTCTGTCATGATCCGTCGCGGGAGACGATCGAGTATTTCCCGGACTTTCCGATCCCCGCGCTCGATGACGCGATCGCGCAGTACACCGTGGCGGCGCGGGTGACGAACCGCGCGGCGCACTGTGTGGGGGTGAGCATCAATTCGTCGACGTTATCCGATGCGGCGTGGGCGGTGTATCAGGCGGAGCTCGAGGCGTCGCTCGGCGTGCCGGTCTGCGATCCGCTGCGCGGTGGCGTGGGGGCGATCGTCGCGCGGCTGGTGGGGTAGGGGAGACCGGGGTGGGGATACGATAGCGCGGCAACACAATGGTACGGCGTCGGTACTGGACCGTGTCAACGGGATCGACTATATTAGCTAAGTAAGTTAGCTAATATATGGAACCCTCTCCGGCTGGATGCTTGTATGGTGACGGTAACGATGCACAAAGCCAAAACCACGCTCTCGCAGTTGGTGGCGCAGGTCGAGGCCGGCGAGGAGGTCGTGATTATGCGCGGGCAACACCCGGTGGCCCGTCTGGTGGCGTTTTCAGCAGAGGCAGCCCCGCAGCGCCGATTCGGTGCCTTGAAGGGGCAGGTTGAGGTCACCTCGGCGTTCTTTGAACCGCTGCCGGCGAGCGAGCTCGCAGACTGGGAGTAGCCGAGTGCGCTTGCTGTTGGATACCCACACGCTGCTCTGGTGGGTCAGTGGTGACCCACAGCTTCCCGTGCGCGCCCGGCGGGCCATTGCGAGCGATCGGCATGAGGTGCTGGTGAGTGCTGCGTCGGCCTGGGAGGTGACCACCAAATATCGGATTGGGAAGTTGCCGCTCGCAGGACCACTGGTCGTCGATTTCGCCAAAGCTGTGCATGCACAAGGCTTCACCCCGTTGCCGATCACGATGGAGCATGGTCAAACGGCCGGGGCGCTTGCGCATGCGCATCGGGATCCCTTTGACCGCATGCTGGTGGCTCAGGCGTTGCACGAACAGCTCACCATTGTCTCGAACGAAACCGTCTTTGATGACCTCGGTGTGATGCGCCTCTGGTGATCATGCGCGTTGCCTGCTTCCAACTTTCCGGTTCCATTATGCGGCATCTGTTTCATAACCTCATCAGTGACGATTCCTCGAACCAGCATGGCTCCCGGGCCGTGATCCTGGCGCTCAGTCTGGCCACATGCGCGTTCGGGGCGACCCACCTTTCGGCACAGCAGCCCGCGCAGGCCCCGGTGGTGCGCCTGGTTGAAGGCCCCGTGGTGGGGGTGCAAGAGGGGGCGCTCCGGATTTTCCGCGGCATTCCGTATGTGGCGGCCCCAACGGGGGAGCGGCGGTGGCGGCCCCCGCAGCCCATCGCCCCGTGGACGGCGCCGCGTGCGGCGCGCGAGTTTGGCCCCATCTGTCCGCAAACCGACGCCATTGCGAAGGCGTATGGCGCGGCGCTGCAGCCGACGAGCGAGGATTGTCTCACGCTCAATGTGTGGACCACCGCGGAGGCGGCCGACGCAAAGCGGCCGGTGATGGTCTTCCTTCACGGCGGTTCGCTCACGCACGGCACCGGGCGCGAGATCATCTATGATGGCGCGTCGTTTGCCGCACGCGGCGTGGTGCTGGTGACTTTCAACTATCGGTTGGGGGCGCTGGGCTTTCTGGCGCATCCGGCGCTCAGCGCGGAGTCCCCGCGTGGGGTGAGTGGGAATTACGGACTGCTCGATCAGATCGCGCTGCTGCAATGGGTCCAGCGCAACATTGCCGCCTTTGGTGGGGATCCCCGCAATGTGACGATCTTTGGGGAGAGTGCGGGCGCGTATTCCGTGGGCTATCACTTGGTGTCGCCGCTGTCCGCGGGCCTGTTTCAGAAGGCGATCATGGAGAGCGGGTCGCCCTTTCGCGCGATCGCGCCCCTCCGGACCACGCTCGATACACTTCGCAGTGCGGAGCGGGTGGGTGCCGCGTGGGTGGCCTCGCTCGGGGTGACGGACAGCAGTCGCGTGCTGGCGACGTTACGCGCGATGCCCGCCGATTCCATTCTGGCGCGCAGTGCCAAGGCCTCGATGGGGACCTTTCCCGAGGCGGTGGACGGCTGGGTTTTCCCGGAGCATCCGGCAGTGGCGATGGCGCGTGGGCGGCATGTGGCCGTCCCCATCATGATTGGCTCAAACGCCGATGAGGGGACGCTGTTGGCGACGCCACCGGTGTCCAATCGTCGCGGGTTGGATTCGTTGATGCAGGTCTTGTACGGCGCGCGTGCCGACAGCTTGCGTCCGCTCTATCCGCGGCCCCTCTGGAATGGCGTGACGCGGGCGTATCGATCGCTCTGGACCGATGAAGTCTTTGGCGTGACGGCGCGTGCGACCGCGCGGGCGATGGTGCAGCGTGGGGCACCAGCCTATCGCTACTACTACACGCGCGTGGGGCGTGGGCTCACCGGCATGGTGATCGGTGCCTTCCATGCCTCGGAGCTGCCCTTTGTCTTTGGTATTCGCGGGCAGTCGAACCGCATCTGGGGGACGACGCCGTACGATGAGGCGCTCACGGAGGCGATGAATGGCGCCTGGGCGCGCTTTGCCGCCACGGGAAATCCCAATGGCGGTACGTTACCGCTCTGGCCGGCGTATGAGGCCGCGACGGACAGCTACTTCGAGTTTGGTCCGACGCTGCGTGCAGGCACGGGGCTCCGCACCGCACAATTCAATGCGCTCGACGGTGTCCTGTCGTGGCGCGTGACGGCCTTCGAGCAGGCGATCGGACGGGTCTCAGCGGGAGAGCGGTAGGGACTCTCTCAGAACGCGCTGGTGCGTGCCGGCGGTGTGCTCGGCACGTACTACTGCGGTGGAATGGGTTGCCGTCCGATCCGCACCATCTTCACCGCGTCATACGCATCGACGCGCCCCCACCCGAACATGTTGTCCTTGCCGGGGGCGCCGAGGTCATGCGCGGTGCGTTCAAGAATCTCACGAAGACGCCAGACGGTCATGCCGGGCTTTTCCGTGAGCATGAGCGCGGCGATGCCCGCCACCTGCGGCCCTGAAAACGAGTTCCCGCGAATGCGCACCTGATTGGTGTTGATATAGCCGGTGTCGGCAATGCTCAACACGGGATACCCTTCGCCCGGATACGCCACGAGATCGGGCTTCGTGATGCCGTTGGGCATCGGGTAATCGCCATAGAGCGCGACTGATCCCCACTCGGCGGGGCCCATGCTGCTGAAGGACACCAGCGTGTTGAGCGTATCGATCCCGCCCACCGAAATCACACTCGGCACATCTTTCGGCGACTGATGCTGTACGGGAATGGGCTGCGTCACGCGAAAGTTGCCGGCCCCACCCACGAGCACGAGTCCCGCGGCGACGGCATGATCGGACATCATGCGCCAGTAGCCACGCAGGTTGCCCAGCCCGGGTAAGCTGAAGCTCATGCTGAGAATGTCGGCCCCCTGCTCGAGGGCGTACTGATAGCCGAGGGCGGCCGCGATGGGGCGGTTGCCCCCTTCGTCGACGTTGCCACCGGTCATCTTGAGGAGCATGAGCGGCGCACGAGGTGCAACGCCGGTGATGATGCCGCTCGTACCGTCGCCGGTGGAAATGCCTGAGGTCATCGTGCCATGCTGCCGTCCCGTGCTGGTGTCGCGCACGTTGGGGCGCATGCTCCCGAAGTCGAAGCCGTAGACATCATCGATGTAGCCGTTCCCGTCGTCATCGATGCCGTTGTTCGGGATTTCCTTCGCGTTACGCCAGAGATGCTCGCGCAGATCGGTGTGCGCGTAGTTGGCCCCATTGTCGAAGACGGCGATGACCGCGCCCTGTCCGGTGTTGCCGAACTCACGCCAGACCGCCGGGACGTTGAGATGCCGGATATTCCACGCGATGGTTTTCCCCTGCTCGGTGAAGGGTGCCGGTGTGGACTGCGGCACGATGAGCATCGGCGCATGCTGTGCGCTTGGAGCGTCGAGTGCTTCACCGCCGGCGTAGATAAAGAGCACTTCCGGGAGGGCGGCGGCCTGACGAATTTCGGCGGCGGAGAGTTCGAGCGAGAGCGCGTTCAGGATCCAGAGGGCGCGATCGGCGTGATCGCGGTGGAGCGCCTTGAGGATGACCGCCTGTTCGGTGGCGGCCTGTCGCTTGAGCGTGGCGATGACCTGCGTGCGGAGGGTGCGTCGGTCGTCGGTGGCGTGGGCGCGCTGGAACTGTTCAAGCCCACCGACGGGAGCGAACAGTTGGGTCCGGCCCAGCACGATGACGCGGGCGCGGCCATTGGCCTGCAGCACCGCCTGCAGCGGCGGATCGAGCTTGGCGTCCTGGGCTGGGAGGCGATGCGTGGCAGCCGAGAGGAACAGGCTGGCCAACAGGGCGAGCGCGGGACGGACGCGAGTGTGGAGCGGCATGGTCGGCTGGGGAGGGGGATGCCGCCAATGTAGCACCGGAGAAAACACAGCGGGCGCCGGGGAGTGATCCCCGGCGCCCGCTGGATGCTGCAGAACCGAAGACTTAGTTCGTCTTCATGTTCGGGTTGTTGTCCCGCTCGTTGCGCGGGATCGGGTAGCACGTCTGCGTGCCGACGTTGCCGTAGCCCGGCTTGAAGTACGGCTGCCCCGACGCGGTGATCGTCGTCGCGGTGGCCGTGGCGTTGCGGCGGAAGTCCGCCAGGCGCTTGCCTTCGAGGTAGAAGTCAATCGCGCGCTGGTTGAACAGTTCCGTCGTGACGCTGGCCGCATCCGTGGCGCCGCTGTACGCCGGCGCGCCACCAGCCGCCCGACGGGCGTTGATGAGCGTCAGCATCGTGGCCACATCACCGCCCGCTTCGGCCGCGATGTAGTCTGCTTCCAGCTTGGAGGCGAGGCGCACGGCCGAGCCGTAGCCCGGGAACTTCGCCTGCTGGTGGAAGCCACCCGGCACGGCGTCCTGCCCGTTGGCCGTGGTGGCACCCGGCGCGCGGTACGGGATGCGCGTGTCCGCCTGGCGGTACCAGGGGGCCACGCTGATCGAGCCGCGGTCGAAGCTGAACTGGTACTGCCGGTTCGACAGACGGCTCCGATTGGCGGCGTCGTCGGTGTGACGAACGTCGAACTGGAAGCCCGCCGGCACGAGGCCGGCATCGGCGATTGCACCCGCCTTGTCGCCCTTCTGCAGCTTCGCGCGGGCACGGCCCACGGTCGCGGCGTTGGCGAGGGCAATGCCATCGGTCGTGCCGTTGGCCTTACCCGCATCAATGCCCTTGCCGAACCAGAACGCCGCCGTATCAAGCAGCTGCGCCGTGGTCAGTTCCGGACCCGACGACAGCGCGCCGGTGCAGAAGTCCGTCGCCATCATCAACACGGCGAAGCCACGGAACGTCGCGGCCCGCGCCACATTGATGTTGGAGGTCGGGTTCGGGAGCGTGAGGTCGAGCACGGCCTTGGCCGAAGCGGCCGCCACCGAGATCGGGCCCCACACATCGCCGCTGAGCGAGCCGTTGAGGTCGGAGATCGTCCGGAACCCGAATTCATTTCGGGTCGGGAAGGTATCCGACACATTCGCTTCCTGCGTAAACCAGGCGCTGTACGACGACAGCCACCCGTAGGCGAAGACGAAGTTCTGCTGGGCCGAGAGCGCCAGCGTCGTCGCGCCCGCCACCGGATCGACCGTTGACGCGTCGAGGACGTTGGGGTTCGTGACCTTCAGAAAGTTATCCGAGCAGGCCGTGGCGCCAGAGAGCAGCGCCACACCCGCGATCGTGCGCGTAACCGCGCGGCGGATCGAAATCATGCTGATCATCTCGCGGTCAGAAGTTGAAGTTGAACCGAAGAACCGTCTTCTTCGGATTCGGCACGGTCAGGAAGTCCTGGCGCGAGAACGAGCCCGTCTGCGCGTTGACTTCCGGATCGGGTCCGGAGTAGTTGGTCCACAGGGCCACGTTCTGGAAGGCGAGCGTGACCGACAGACCGGTCACCGCGCCACGGAGCCCCTTCACGAGCACGTCCGGCACCGTATAGGTGGCCGACACTTCACGCAGACGGACGAAGTCGCCCGGCTCGAGGTAGGCGTCGATCACGTCATTGACGGTCGCGGCATTGCCCTTGTTCGTCACGAACGCCGGCTGCCCCGCGGTCGGGTTGCCGTAGCGGCGGAGCCGCTCCTCAGCCGACAGGATCGTCGGGTCGAGGCGCAGGTTGGAACGGACCAGCTGCGTTTCGCGGAAGAACGCCGTGTTGTTCTGCACGAGGAAGTTGCGCTTCGCATCGAGCAGCGCGTTCAGGCGCAGGTTCTTGAAGAGCGTCACCGTGTTGGTGAGGTTCCATTCCAGCGTCGGGAACAGGTTGCCCATCGGGGCGAGCGTGTCGCTCACGACGACCTTGTTGGTCGCCACGTCGATCGACTCGATCTTCTTGGAGACCATCACGCCGAGCTGCTGGCCCACGATGGTGCGGCCCGCGCCACCAATGGCGAACGGCAGCACGCCGCCGAGGCTCGTGAGCTCGTTGTGCAGCGTGTTGGCACCGGCGCGGATATCCCAGCGCACGTTCGGCATGTTGATCGCGCTGACATTCACCGCGACTTCGATACCGCTGTTCAGCACGGAGCCGATGTTCGCCAACGGGTTCGAC
>JBAXMW010000090.1:0-8273 GCA_037134115.1 Gemmatimonadaceae bacterium
CCAGCCGGTGGTGCCCCAGCCGGTGGTGCCCCAGCCGGTGGTGCCCCAGCCGGTGTCGGAGCCGTCAATGGCGCCGACCTTTGAGTCGCCGGTTCCGCAGCCGGTTCCGCAGCCTATACCAGTGCCGGAGCCGCGGCCGATCACGTCGCCCACCAGCATGTGGGGGATTCCCACGCCCGAGAGCGCCGAGGTCATGGCGACCACCGAACCGACCGGTGTCCGGACCGTCGAGCTACCCGTCGATGAGTTACCGAGCGCCCCGGTACCGCCGCTGCCGCCAGTTCCAGCGGCGCCGGTCCGGCGGGTCCACAATCCGTTCCTGCAGGTGGATCCGGATCAGCGCGCGCAGCGGCTGGCCCGCGCGCTGATCTCCGACCTGGTCGTCTACCATCCGCAGAAGCGGCAGGAAGGGATTCAGTTTGGCACGCTCCCCCAGCTCTTTCGGGAGGACATCGCCAAGAGTTACGCCGAGTATGTGGAGCAGGTGGGACAGGAGCTGGCCGACCGCACGCCGTATTTTCAGGGGGCGCTGAACGATCTCCTCGCTGGAGGTACCCCGGTGTTTTGATGGGCGCTGATTCGCTGATTCGCCGAGCGCCCCCGCTGGAAGCGATGCGCGTGGGCGGATAGCTTTCAGGGATCGAGGATCGACCTGTCTTCGGGCCGCTCTCCCGCGCGGAGAGGGGCCCGTGTCGTACGTGGAGGAGTGCTATGCAGGATGGCGAACGCCTGAAGGTGCTGGCGCGGGCTGAAGAACGTCTCGCAGACATGCGGAGGTATCTTTGACCTGGAGTCGAAGCGCGCCACGCTGAGTGCCTATGAAAACGAGATGTCCGAGGGCGCGTTCTGGAATGATCAGGACCACGCTCGCGACATCGTGCAGCAGGTCAAGGAACTCAAAGGGTGGGTGGACCCCTATGACGGCCTGATCGCGCGCGCCGCCTCTGCGAGGGAACTGGACGAATTGCTCGGCTTGGAACCGGATGCGGCGATGGCGGCCGATCTGGATGCGGAAGTCGAGCGCATCGCCGAGGAGCTGGACGCCTTTGAGCTGCGGTCCCTGTTGCGTGGGAAGGATGACTTCCGCGACGCGCAGGTGGAAATCGCCGCGGGTGCCGGTGGAACGGAAGCGCAGGACTGGGCGCAGATGCTGATGCGCATGTACACGCGCTGGGCGGAGCGAAAGGGTTTCGCGCTGGAAATGCTGGATCTCAGCGAAGGGGAAGAGGCCGGCATCAAGGGCGCCGTGATGGAAATCAAGGGCGCGTCGGCGTACGGCTTTCTGCGTCCGGAATCTGGCGTACATCGGCTCGTGCGTATCTCGCCATTCGATTCGCAGGCGCGCCGTCACACGAGCTTCGCCTCCGTGTTTGTGTATCCGGTGGTGAACGAAGAAATCAACATCGAGATCCGCGAAGAGGATCTCAAGATCGACGTCTATCGCGCCTCCGGAGCGGGGGGACAGCACGTCAACAAGACCTCGTCGGCGGTGCGAATCACGCACTTGCCCACGGGCATTGTGTGCGCCTGCCAGCAGGAGCGCTCGCAGTTCAAGAATAAGGCCACGGCCATGAAGCAGCTGAAGAATCGGTTGTATCAGCTGGAGGCCGAGAAGCAGGCGGCGGTGAAGGCCGCCTTTGATGCCAACAAGCAGGACGTCACGTTCGGCAGCCAGATCCGCAGCTACGTCTTCCAGCCGTATACCATGGTCAACGATCATCGCACGGAACTCAAAATCGCCGACGTGCAAAAGGTGATGGACGGCGCCATCGATCCCTTCATTCAGGCGTATCTCAAGCAGGAGAGCGAGGCGTCGGTGGAGGAGGGCCCGCGATGAGCGATGAGCTGAACTTTATTGAGAAGGCGCGGCGCGAGAAGCTGGATCGTCTGCGGGCCGCGGGTGTGGAGCCCTACGCCTATGCCTTCGATCGCAGCCATACGGCACGCGAGGCGGTGGCGGCGCTCGGTGATGCCGATGAGGGCCCGGCGGTGCGCGTCGCTGGCCGTATCGTCGCCTGGCGCAGTCAGGGGAAGACGGCCTTCGCCCATTTGGCGGACATGGATGGACGCGTGCAGTTGTACTTCCGGCGCGATGAAGTGGGTGAGGCGGCCTGGTCACAGATGGATGAGTACGATCTGGGTGACTGGATCGGTGTCGCCGGCACGATGATGCGCACGCGCACGGGCGAGGCGACGATCAAGGTCGCCGCCGTGGAGTTGCTCTCGAAGTCGCTGCGCCCATTGCCGTTCGGGAAGGAGCAGGTGGTGGATGGGCAGCTCGTCCGCTATTCGGCCTTCTCCGACACCGAGCAGCGTGCGCGCCAGCGGTATGCCGACCTCGCCGTGCATCCCGAAGTGCGCGCGTTGTTCCGCGCCCGCACGCTGCTGACGCGGACGATCCGGTCGCATCTGGATGCGCTTGGGTATCTGGAGGTCGAAACCCCGGTGCTGCAGCCGCTCTACGGTGGCGCCGCCGCCCGGCCGTTTATCACGCATCACAACACGCTGGACATGCCGCTCTATCTCCGCATTGCGGACGAGCTGTATCTCAAGCGCTTGATCGTGGGCGGGTTTGAACGTGTCTACGAGATTGGGCACGACTTCCGCAACGAGGGCATCGACCGGACGCACAATCCGGAGTTCACGATGCTGGAGTTCTACGAGGCCTTCGCGGACTATCAGACGATGATGGGGCGGGTGGAGACCATGTTGGTGGCGGCGGCCGACGCGATCCGGATGATCCCCGGGGTCGGCGAGAAGGTGCCGGTGCTGACCACGCCGTTCCCGCGGATCGAGTGGGTGCCCTCGCTGTCACAGGCGGCGGGTGCCGACGTGATGGCGGTGAGTGATGCCGAGTTGCGGACGATGGCGGAACGGATTGGTGTGGCAAAGGTCGCCACGCTGAGCCGTCCGAAGGTGCTGGATGAGATGTTCCAAGCGTTGGTGGAATCGCAGATCGATACGCCCACGTTTGTGGTGGATTATCCGAAGGAGCTCTCGCCGCTGGCGAAGCCGAAGCGTGGGGGCCCCGAGGGGATCACCGAGCGCTTCGAACTCTTTGCGCGCGGGAAGGAGTTGGCGAATGCCTTCTCAGAGCTCAATGATCCGATCGATCAGCGCGAGCGCTTTGAGGCCCAGGCGCGCTTGAAAGCGGCCGGCGATGATGAAGCCTCCGGGGTGGATGAGGATTACCTCCGCGCCATGGAATACGGCATGCCGCCCACGGGTGGTGTGGGGATCGGCATTGACCGGCTCTTCATGTATCTCACGGACACGCAGAACATCCGCGACGTGATCCTGTTCCCCACGATGCGACCGGAGTAACGCACCCCCGTGCGTCGTCTGGAGCTGGCGATCGCGTGGCGGTACCTGCGGAGTCGCCGCGGGTCACGTCTGTTGTCGTTCATCAGCGTCATCGCCATTGGCGGGGTGCTGGTGGGCGTCAGTGCGTTGATCGTGATCATGGGCGTGATGAACGGACTGCAGCGGGATCTGCGGGATAAGATCTTGGTGGGCAGCCCGGATCTGCGGGTGCTGCCGTACGGCTCCGATATGCGCATGGCGGATTGGCCGGCCATTCGGGAGGCCGTGCGCGGAGTGCGTGGGGTGGCCGCGGCGGCGCCGTTTGTCACGACGCAAGGCTTGGTGCGCAACAGCGCCGGGTATGTCACCGGCGCGCAGATGGTGGGCATTGAATCGGGCGGTCCGCCGGGATCGGAAGTCACCAGCATTCGCTCCCACGCGATTCTGGGCGATTTCACCTTTCGCCGCGACGGATCAGGCTTGCCCGGGGCGAGCCTCGGCAAGTTGCTGGCGGCGCAGCTCAACGTGATGCCTGGTGACACCGTGGTGATGCTCGGGGCGGCCAGCGCGGAGATGAACGCCGCGACGGGCGCGCTCGTCCCGCATGTCGACAGTGTGGTCGTGTCCGGGATTTTTGAAACCGGGATGTACGAGTACGACAACCTGTATGTCTTTTTGAATTTGCCGGTCGCGCAGCGCTTTGCGGCGTTGGGGACGGATGTGACGGGGATTGAGGTGCGCACGGTGGATCGGTGGGCGGCGGCGACGGTGGCGGATTCGCTGCGGGCGACGCTCAAGGCCCCGGTGCGGGCCGTTGATTGGCAGGAACAGAACCATCAGCTCTTTCAGGCGCTGAAGCTTGAAAAGCTGGGGATGGGGGTGATCCTGCTGCTGATCGTGCTGGTTGCCGCGTTCAACATCGTCTCGACGCTCACCATGGTCGTGTCGGATAAGACCCGGGAGATTGGGATTCTGCGGGCGATGGGGATGCCCGCCGCGTCGATCCGGCGGATCTTTTTGCTCCAAGGGATCGTGGTGGGGGCGGTGGGGACCGCCGGCGGTCTGGTGGCTGGGCTCGGCGTCTCCGCGATCTTGGAGCGGTACCGGCTGATCGCGCTCGACCCTTCGGTGTACTTCATCGACCACCTCCCGGTGGCGACCCAGCCGTTGGACGTCCTTGTCACGGCGGTGGCGAGTCTTGCGGTCGCGGCCCTGGCCACCCTGTACCCCGCCTCGCAGGCGGCTCGCCTCTACCCCGTGGAGGCCATTCGTCATGAGTGACGGAATCCAGCGGCCCCCCGTCCTGGAAGCAGACGGGGTGGTGAAGGAATTCCGCGGCGGCGATGGCGCCATTCTGCGGGTGCTCGACGAGGTCGCGCTGACCGTTCAGGCTGGGGAAATGGTGGCGATCATGGGGTACAGCGGGGCGGGGAAGAGCACGCTGCTCCATGTGCTCGGGGCCCTCGAGCCCCCCTCGGCCGGGCGCATTGCGATCGGGGGGCAGCCGCTGGCCGCCCTCAGCGATGACGCGCTGGCGGAACTTCGGAACCGGTCGGTGGGGTTTGTCTTTCAGTTCCATCACCTGTTGCGGGAGTTCTCGGCGCTGGAGAACGTCATGATGCCGTTGCGGATCGCCGGCTGGACGGACGACGCGGCACGCGTTCGGGCGGAGACCCTGCTGGAGATGGTGGGGTTGACACCCCGTCGGCACCATCGGCCGTCCGAGCTGTCGGGGGGTGAGCAGCAGCGGACCGCGGTGGCCCGGGCGTTGGCGCTGGAGCCTGCGCTGGTGTTGGCCGACGAACCGAGCGGGAATCTGGATGCGCAGAACGCGGAGCGGTTGCATGACTTGCTGGCCGCGTTGGCCCGGCAGCAGTCGCTCGGTATGATCGTGGTCACCCATAATCCCTCGCTGGCCGCGCGCGCGGATCGAACGCTTGTCTTGGAAGGGGGACGTTTGGTGGAGACACAGACGCACGGGGGGGCTGCCTGATGTTGTGCGATACCTGTCAGGAGCGTGACGCCGTGGTGCATTTGACACGGATCGTGAACAACGCCGTGACGCAGTTGCATTTGTGCGAGAAGTGTGCGGCCGCGAAGGGGGTGGAAACGACCCTGTCGGTGCCGCAGCACCCACTGGGGGACATTCTGCAGGCGGTGCAGCAGCATACGACCGCGGGGAGCGAGGATGCGCTCTCCTGTACCTTCTGCGGCGCGACGGCGCGGGATTTCCGGGCGTCCGGGCGGTTGGGGTGCCCCCACTGCTATGACGCGATGGAGCGGAGCCTGCGGGAGCTGCTCCGGCGGTTGCACGGCAGTTCGAAGCATGTCGGGCGGCAGTACGATATCCCGACGGCGCATGTCCTCGAAAAGACCGATTCGGTCTTCGACCTGCGCGATCGTCTGCGCCGAGCCGTCGAAAGCGAGCAGTTCGAACTGGCGGCCGAGTTGCGGGACCGCCTACGGGTGCTCGAGTGAGCGCCGGGCGGTCGGAACTCGACCTGTCGTTGCTCCCTGACGGCGGGCTGGGATGGCTGGATGCCTCCGGGGCCAATGCGGACGTGGTGATTTCCACCCGGATGCGCCTGGCCCGGAACATCTCGGGGTATGCCTTCACGGCCCGAGCCCGGGAGGGGGAGCGGCTCCGTCTGCTCGCCCAGGTGCGGGATGCGCTGGGGGGCGTGACGTCGTTGCATGGGGCGATGCTGGCCCGGTTGGACGAGTCGTCGATGCTCAATCGGCAGCTGCTTCACGAGCGGCATCTGATCAGCCGGGAGCTGGCGGGGCTCGACCCGCAGCATCCGGTGCGGAGTGGGGCCGCGGCCTTTTTGGCCGATGGGGTGGGGCTGCTGGTCAACGAGGAGGACCACCTCCGGCTCCAGTCCATGCGATCGGGCTTTGCGGCGCCGCAAGCGTTTGAAGCCGTGAGCCGGCTGGACCGGGAGCTTGGGGCGCAGGTCCCATATGCCTTTCATCGGGAGTTCGGATTCCTGACTGCCTGTCCCACGAACGTGGGGACCGGGCTTCGGGCGTCGGTGCTGATCCATCTGCCCGGGCTGGTGCTGACCAAGGAGATCGGGAAGGTGCTGGCCGGCCTGCAGCAGATGGGGCTGACCTACCGCGGGCTCTATGGCGAAGGGAGTGACGTGGTGGGGAACTTCTTCCAGCTGTCCAACCAGACCACGCTGGGACGTACCGAGGAGGAATTGCTGGATCTCCTCGTGCGCGTGGTCCGGCATGTGATCGAGCGGGAGGAGGAGGCGCGCCGTGTTCTGGTGCGCGATGCGGGCTATATTATCGAGGACAAATTGTGGCGGGCGTACGGGACGCTGCGGTATGCTCGCAGCCTCACCTTTGACGAGGCCATGAACTACCTGAGTGGCGTGCGGTTGGCGGTCGGATTGAAACTGATTGCTGGCCTCAGTGTATACACACTGAATACGCTTCTCATTCACACCCAATCGGCGCACCTCGCGCATCTCGAGGGGCGTCCGCTGACGGAGCCGGAAGCGAACCTGGCGCGCGCGCGGTTTGTGCGACAGGCGCTCACGAACGAAAGTGGCGGTGTCGGATGACCCGCCTGGACCCGACCCCGAGGGGACGATGAACGGCTATAACTTCACCGAGCGGGTACGAAAGGTGTTGGCCATGGCGCGCGAAGAAGCCGCGCGGCTGCACCATGAGTACGTGGGCACGGAGCATATCCTGCTGGGACTGATTCGCGAGGGCGAAGGGGTGGCAGCCGCCGTGCTGCAGAACCTGAACGTCGACCTCGATGACATCACGCTCAAGATCGAAGAGACGGTCAAGAAGGGGAAAGCGGCCCAGGCCACTGGCCCCGATTTGCCGTACACGTCGCGGGCCAAGAAGGTGCTCGAGCTGGCGATGGCCGAGGCGCGTGATCTGAGCCACAGCTATGTCGGCACGGAGCATCTGCTGCTGGGCCTCTTGCGTGAGGAGAAGGGGATTGCGGCGCAGGTCTTGTCGGACGCTGGGGTGAACCTCGAAGCCGCGCGCGCTGAGACGTTGCGGTTGCTGGGCACCGAAATGCCGGCGGCGGGATCCGCTGCGCCGGCGGAGAAGGCGGGGGCTACGCCGCCGTCGGCTGCGCCCGCCCGCGGCGAGAAGAAGTCCAAGACGCCGGCGCTTGATCATTTCTGCCGCGACCTGACCGTCTTGGCCGCCGAAGGGCAGCTGGACCCGACGATCGGCCGTGCCAAGGAAATCGAGCGCGTGATGGAAGTGCTCACGCGCCGGAAGAAGAACAATCCGGTGCTGATCGGCGAACCCGGGGTGGGCAAGACGGCGATCGTTGAAGGGTTGGCGCAGCTCATCGCCAACGGCGACTGCCCGGATTCGCTGCGGGACAATCGGGTGCTGTCGCTGGACATGGCGGCGGTGATTGCCGGCACGAAGTATCGCGGGCAGTTCGAAGAGCGCCTCAAGGCGGTCATGAATGAGATCGCGCAGAACAAGCAGGTGATCCTGTTCATCGACGAGCTGCACACGCTGGTGGGAGCGGGGGCGGCGGAAGGGGCCATTGACGCCAGCAACATGCTCAAGCCGGCGCTCGCGCGCGGTGAGCTGCAGTGCGTCGGCGCGTCCACGCTCAACGAGTATCGCAAGTACATCGAGAAGGATGGGGCGCTGGAGCGTCGCTTCCAGACGGTGGTCGTTGAGCCGCCTTCGATCGAAGAGACCGTGCAGATCCTGCAGGGGCTTCGCAAGAAGTACGAAGACCATCATCGGGTGAACATCCCTGACGAAACGTTGCTGGCGGCGGCCAAGCTGTCAGAGCGGTACATCACGGACCGGTTCCTCCCCGATAAGGCGATCGACGTGATCGACGAGGCTGGGGCGCGTGCCCGCCTGGCGGCGCAGGTGCAGCCGTCCGAGGTGGCGTCGCTCAAGGAGCGCCTTGAGGCGATCAACACGGAGAAGGAAGCGGCGGTTCGCGATCAGAACTTTGA
>JBAXMW010000091.1:0-8224 GCA_037134115.1 Gemmatimonadaceae bacterium
CCACGGTCCGCCCCCGTCACCAGCACTTCAACGGCGTCGGCGTCGACGCCAGCCTCCGCGAGCAGATCGGCGAGGGACACGCCAGACCACTCGAGGGTGGAGACGGCGCCATGCTGCCACGGCTCCCCCACCGGCAGTGGACGCATGTCGAGCCGATCGTTGCCGGCACATTCCATCGTCGCCTGCACGGTGCGCTGGGCGCGTGCGCGTAACGCATCGATCGTCACCGTGATCGGTCGCGCGACGGCCCCATCAATGCTGATCGCATGATCCGCCGGGAGCGTCGGCACCCCGAAATTGGTGCGCACATAGGCGCTGGGCGCCGGCGTGATCGCTTCAGCGAGCGCGGCGTCCGGAGCTTCGGCGTTGAACGGAACCGCCCGAATGACCGTGAGTGTCATGTCTTACTTCGTGACCACGGCCCAACATTCCACTTCCACGCGCGCACCGAGCGCGAGGCCGTTCGCGCCGAGGGCGCTGCGCGCCGGCTTGCTCCCCGGGAAATACGAGGCATAAATCGTGTTGAAGGCCGGCCACTCCTTCATGTCCGCCAGAAAAACGGTGCACTTCACGACGCGATCCATCGAGGAGCCGGTCTTCGCGAGGACATCGGCAATGTTGCGCATGGTCTGATGCGCTTCGGGGGCCATGCCACCGGCCACCAACTTGCCGGTGCTGTCGGTGCCGATTTGTCCGGCGAGATAGAGCATGGAACCCACCTGCACGGCCGGCGAGAACGGATTCACCGGCGGACCATACGGGGTGAGGAAGGTGATCGCCGGAGGACGGCTCGTCGCACAGGCCGTCAGCATTGACAGCCCCATCGCCATCGTCAGGACACCACGTCCGAATCGCAACCGGAAACCACGCATCAACACACCTACCTGTATAACAGGACGAAGTCAGGCTGGCTGCAAGGGCAAGGTCTCCACGGTGCCGGAGAGCATCGTGCCATCGCAGTCGAGATAGAGCATGCCGTCGGTGACCGACAGCGTGAAGCGCATCCGCCGCTCCAGCTTCTCACAAAAGGCCGCGATCAGGTCGCGATCGATGGCATACAGCGGGATCTGCTCAACCCGATGAATACGCGCACCGGCCAGCTGCCGTTGGAGCATGACCGGATCGCGGTGCGTGTAGACCGCGACCCGTGGCGCGGCCTTCGAGGCCTTGTGCAACCGGTCGGCATCGGGGGCGCCGATTTCAATCCACACCTTCAACGCCCCCGTGAGATCACGGACCGACACGGTGGGATCCTCCGGATCAGACACGCCACGGGAAAAGGCGATCCCTTCGTCGTACTCCAGGCAGTAGGCGAGGAGCCGCGCCGTAAAAAACTCTGGCGATTCCGACGGATGCATTGGCATCCGCAGCGCCAGCGTCTCATAGCACCCGCGATCCACGTTCGACAGCGTGATGTCGAACGTGTACATCGTTGAGGTCAGCGCCATGCGCGGCTCCGCATCACCTGCCGATCAGCGAACGTACGTCAGCCAGCCGTGCGTATCCTCGGCCTGCCCCTTGGCGATGTCGAGGTAGCACTGCTGGAGATGGCGCGTGATCGGACCCACCGTACCGGTGCCAATCTTGATGCGGTCAATGCTGCGCACCGGCGTCAGTTCGGCCGCCGTGCCGGTGAAGAAGACTTCATCGGCCATGTACAGCATCTCGCGCGGGATCGGCATTTCCCGCACCGAATACCCTTCGCGCTGCGCGATCGTGAGGATCGTCTGGCGCGTGATCCCGCCCAGAATGGAACCATCGAGCGGCGTAGTCGTCACCGTGCCATCCTGCACGATGAAGACGTTCTGCCCCGAGCCTTCGCTGACGTTGCCATCCACCCCGAGCCCGATCCCTTCGGCAAAGCCGTTGGTGAGCGCTTCCATCTTGATGAGCTGTCCGCTCAGGTAGTTGCCACCGATCTTGGCCATCGCCGGAATCGTATTCGGCGCGACGCGGTTCCAGCTCGAGATGCAGGCATCGACGCCGTGGGCGAGCGCTTCGTCGCCGAGATACGCGCCCCAGGGCCAGCAGGGAATGTACGTCTCCACCGGGCTTTCGAACGGCACCATTCCCGACGCGCCGTAGCCACGCAGCACCATCGGCCGGATGTAGCACGATTCGACGTTGTTGCGGCGCACCACTTCCCGCGTGGCCTCGGTGAGCTGCTCCACCGTATACTCCAGCTCGATGCGATAGATCTTCACCGAGTGGATCAGCCGCTGCAGATGTTCCTTGAGGCGGAAGATCGCGGGGCCGCGCGGCGTGGCGTAGGCGCGAATCCCTTCGAAGGCCGCCGAGCCAAACTGCATGGAGTGCGCGAGGACGTGCACCTTGGCGTCTTCCCAGCGAATGAATTCACCGTCGCGCCAGATCCAGTCAGTTGCGGAAATCTTGCTCATCGTGTGGTTCCGTAAAGAGTGCGAACGTTCGAAGGATCGAACGAGTCCAGGATCAGAGAATCGTGTTCACCGTGCCGCCGTCCACCAACACGGCCTGCCCGGTGATAAAGCCCGCGAGGTCCGAGGCGAGAAACGCGATCGTCGCCGCGAGTTCATCGGCGCGCCCCAGTCGACCAACGGGGGTGCGGCTCACCCACCCTGCAAAGACCGACTCGGGCGTCGTGCCCGACCGTGCGGCCGTGACACTCGCCAGCATGTCGAGCCGCTCAGTGGCGGTATAGCCGGGGAGCACGGTGTTGACCGTCACGCCATCGCCAGCGACTTCATTGGCCAGCGTGCGCAGATAGCCCGTGACCGCCGCGCGCAGACTGTTGCTGAGCACGAGCCCGGGGACCGGTTCCTTCACCGCCTTCGACGTGATGCTGATCACGCGTCCCCAGCGCCGCTCCCGCATCCCCGGCACAAAGGCGCGCGTCAGTTCGACGGCGCTGCGCAGCAGCAGTTCACTCGCGCTCACCCACGAGGCCCAGTCATGTTCCATCGCCGGACCCGTTGGCGGCCCCCCCGTGTTCGCGATGAGAATGTCAACGCGGCCGTAGCGCGCCATAGTGTCGCGCGTGACCGTCTCGAGACCCTCGGTCGTGGAGAGATCGGCGACCATCGCCAACACCGGCACGCCATAGGCTTCGAGCTTCGTGGCTGCGGCGCCAATGGCGGCAGCATCCCGTGAGCAGATCGCCAGCGCACAGCCGTCCTTCGCCAACTGTTCTGCCGTGGCGTAGGCGATGCCTTTGCTGGCCCCGCAGACGAGGGCGACTTTTCCCTGGATGCCGAGGTCCATGGCTTACTTCGTCCCGCGCAGGTACGCGTCGGTGCCGTCGATCCAGTCCTGCCGCGGCGGATTGAAGATGTCCATATCGAGCGTGTCTTCGAGCGCTTCGGCCCGATGGCGGACCATGCTGGGGATCACCAGCACTTCGCCCGCATGCACGTCGGTGTACACATCCCCCGGATTGTCCGCATGCTCTCCCAACCAGAAGCGCAGCGCGCCGGAGAGGATGTAGGTGAACTGCTCGTTGTGATGATCGTGCGCGGGCACGATCGCCCCCTGCTTGAGCAGCACATGCGCGAGCATCTGCTTCTCGGAGTAGATCAGCCGCCGGTGAATAAGCGGCGTGAGTTCTTCGAGGGGGATCGCATCCCAGGCCAGCTTGCGCACGTCAGACATCGCAGTCGGGGGTAAGGGGAGTATCAGCGCCGGGGCACCGAGGCCGGGGCGCTATGATCGCTTCAATCTACCGGCGCGCTCCCCGATTGCGGAGGCACATCCTCGAAGGTGACCTGCCCGCGGGTCAGATCGCGCAGCGCCTGCTGCAACCGCGGCCCCTGTTCTTCGGGACAGCGCAGCGTCAGCGCCACCGTGTCGGTGAACAGTTCGGCGACAACCTCCGCTTCACAGCTGGGCAGCAACTGCCGCACCGCCGTGAGCACGCCGTAGCTGAGCTGGGCCACCATCTGCACCCGGGCCACCTTGAGCATGCGCGGCAGTGTCTCCAGCGTCTGCTGGACGGCGGCACTGTACGCCTTCACGAGCCCACCCGTCCCGAGCTTGACCCCGCCGTAGTAGCGGGTGACCACCGCCACGCAATCGCCCACCCCACTGTGCTGCAGGACGGTGAAGATGGGACGGCCGGCGGTTCCGTGTGGCTCGCCGTCATCACTCAACCCGATGCGGTCGGTGCTCCCCGGGGGACCCACCAGGAAGGCCCAGCAATGGTGCGTCGCATCCGGGGCCTCCCGCTGCACCTCCCGGATGAACGCCTGCGCGGCCTCAATCGACGGCGCGGGCGCGATCGCGCAGCGAAAGCGGCTGCGATCGATCACCAGCTCCGTGTCATGGCGTCCCGCCGGCATCAGATACCGGGGGGCCGGGGGACGCGCCGTCATGCAGGGCTAGCGGCCGCGCGGCCGCCCGCCTCCGCTGCCACCACCGCTCCGGCCACCACCACTGCCGCCGGAGCTCCCGCCGCGTGGCGCGCCACCCCCCGCGCCACCCCCCGCGCCACCCCCCGACGAGCCGCCCGATCCACCGCCGGAGCGACCACCGCCGCCACTCCGACCGCCGCCACCACCGCCGCCGCTCCGCGGCGCGGCCTTCCGGGCCGCTTCCGACGACTGATTCGCTTCCCGACGCGCCAGTTTGGCCGCCGCGCGCGCCCGGTCCTCTGCCTTCTTCTTGCGGATCTCGGCGATCCGTTCGGCGAGCGGCACCTCGAGCTTCGCCTGCGGCTTCGCGCTGTAGTCAAAGCCCGAGACCGTCACGCGCGGCAGCTGCCGCTTGATGGCGCGCTCGATCTGCGTCAGCTCCCCTTCTTCTTCCGGCGACACAAAGGTGAACGCTTCCCCCGTCGCCTCGGCCCGCGCCGTCCGGCCGACCCGGTGGATGTAGTCTTCCGCCGCCACCGGTACGTCGAAGTTCACGACATGGCCGAGGGCTTCCACGTCGATGCCGCGGGCGGCGATGTCGGTCGCCACGAGGACCTGATACGTGCCGTCCTTGAAACCGGCGAGCGCCTGGGTCCGCTGCGCCTGCGAGCGGTTGCCATGAATGCGCTCGGCCTGAATGCCATGCGCCACGAGCTGAGAGGCGAGCCGGTTGGCGCGGTGCTTGGTGCGGGTGAAGACCAGCGCCTGCGGCATGTCCCCCCGCTTGAGCAGCTCCACGAGGAGCGCGCTCTTGAGATCCTGCGCCACCGGATAGACGGCCTGCGTGATCCCCTTCGCCGGGGCGGCCTGGCGCTGGAGGTTCAGCGTGACCGGCTTCTGCAGCATCTCCTGCGAGAGCGCGGCGATCGGCGCCGGCATGGTGGCACTGAAGAAGAGCGTCTGCCGCTTCCGGGAGGGGAGGTGGCGGAGGATCTTCTTGATCTCCGGGAGGAAGCCCATGTCGAGCATCCGGTCGGCCTCATCGAGGACGAGATACTCGAGCTGGTCCAGCTTGGCGTACGGCTGCCGGAAATGGTCGAGCAGCCGCCCCGGGGTGGCGACCATGACGTCGACGCCGGTCCGGAAGGCGTGCTCCTGCGGCCCCATCCCCACACCGCCAAAGACGGCCGCGCCGGTCAGCGGGGTGTGAATGGTCACGTCCTTCATGCTTTCCAGGATCTGCGCCGCGAGCTCCCGGGTGGGCGTCAGCACCAGCGCCCGGGTCGCACCGCGGGGGCGCTCCATGAGCTGGTGCAAAATCGGCAGCAAAAAGGCGTAGGTCTTCCCGCTCCCCGTCATCGCGCAGGCCAGCAGATCGCGCCCCTCCAGCGCCGGCGGAATGGCATCCGCCTGGATGGGGGTGGGGCGGGCAAAGCCCAGTTCCTTCAGGCCACGCTGGAGACTGGGGTGCAGCGCGAGGGCGGTAAACGACGGCGTAGTGCTCAGACAGACGTCCTGGGTAATTGGTATAGAGTTGAAAGGTCGCCAATTCCGCCCCGAATAGGCAGTGCATCCGGCTCTCCCGGTCTATCCGACCCGTAACATCGCCCGTAATTTGCGGTGTCGGTTACAGCAGCCCCCTCCGCCCCCGACCCCCCGCCCATGGCTGGTCGTCGCGTCACCCTGAAGGACATCGCCCGGCATCTAGGGCTGTCGCTCCCCACCGTCTCCCGCGCGCTGGCCGACCATCCGGATATCAGCGACGAGACCAAGGCCCGGGTCCGGGAGGCGGCCCAAGCCATGCATTACGTGCCGAATCTCCGGGCGCGCTACCTGCGGGCGAAGAGTTCCCGGCTATTGGCGCTGATCATGCCGGAGATGCACATGTTCTTCTTCCCGTCGCTCATGACGGGGGTGAGCAGGGTCGCGCAGGAGAACGATTACTCGCTGATCGTCTTTCAGTCGGACAACTCCGTTGCGCAGGAAAAGCGACTGATCGAGTACTGCACGCATCTCTCCGTGGACGGCGTCCTGCTGGCGCTCTCGGCGGAGACGACCGATCTCGCGCATTTGGATATCCTGCACGACTGTGGCATTCCCGTGGTGCTCATGGACACCACGATTGAAACCACGAAGTACTCCACGGTGACGATCGACGACCAGGAAGCGGGGCGCGAAGCCGCGGCGTATCTCCTCGATCGCGGGCATCGGCGCATCATTGGCGTCTTTGGCGATCAGCGACAGCGGATCAGTGTCCTGCGGCACCGGGGCTTCAAGCAGGCCCACGCCGAGCGAGGCGCAAAGCTGGCGGATTCGCAGGTGGTGCGCATGTCGGCGGGCGAACCGGTGGAGCCGGCGCTGCATCGGGCGCTCGATGCGCATCCCGACGCCACCGCCGTCTTTGCCATGACCGACGAAATGCTGATGCGCTCACACTATGTGCTGATGCAGCGCGGTAAACGGGTGCCGGAGGATGTCTCCCTCCTCGCGATCAGCGACGGGCTCGCCCCGGCGCTCCTGCATCCCAACGTGACGCACTTCCGCCATTCCGGGATGGAAGTCGGCGAGCGGACAGCGCACATCCTGATCGGGCTCATCGCGCACCGGTCGGAGGCGATGCTGGATGTCCGGATCCGGACGACGCTGGTGGAAAATGCCACGGTCGCGACGCTCGGAGAGCTGCCGCGACCGTGATGATCCCGTGAGGATGCACGAATTCAGCGACCTGCCCCAGCGAGAGGTCAGCCGAGCGCCGCGACTTCCTCGCCGGGGTTGATGAACTGGTCCTGTTCGAAGTGGTACTGCCGATCGTAGAGATCGCGGTACCGCCCGCCCAGCGCCATCAGTTCCTTGTGCGAGCCGCGCTCAACGATTTGTCCCGCCTCCAGCACAAGGATCTGATCGGCGGAGGTGATCGTCGAGAGCCGATGCGCGATGACGAACGTCGTGCGCCCGGCGCGCAGTCGGCGGAGCCCTTCCTGAATGGCGCGCTCGCTTTCGCTGTCGAGCGACGACGTGGCTTCATCGAGGATGAGCACGCGCGGGTCGGCGAGAATCGCGCGCGCAATCGCGACGCGCTGCCGCTGCCCACCGGAGAGCTTCACGCCACGCTCACCCACGATGGTGTCATAGCCCTGCGGGAAGCCCGCAATGAACTCATGGGCGTTGGCAATCGTCGCGACCGCCCGCACTTCCTCGAGCGTCGCCCCCGGCTTCGTGAAGGCGATATTCTCGAAGACAGTGCCGTCAAAGAGGAAGTTGTCCTGCAGCACCACGCCCAGGTGGCGACGATAGTCCTTGATCTTGAGCTGCGCGAGATCCCGGCCATCAATCGAAATGTGCCCCTGCTGCGGCTGCGCGAAGGCCATGATCAGCGAGATCAGGGTGCTCTTGCCGGAGCCGCTGGAGCCAACGAGCGCCGTGGTGGTGCCGGCTGGTGCGACGAACGACACACCGCGCAGCACCGGCACATTGGGCTCGTACTCGAAGTGGACGTTGTCGAACTCCACGCGCCCCACAACCGCCGGGACGTCGTTCTTGCTCGAATCTTCCTGATCTTCCGTCGCCATGTCGCGCAGTTCACGAATCCGGTCCAACCCGGCGAAAGCTTCCGTGAGCTGCGTCCCAATGTTCGCGATCTGCACCAACGGCATCGTCACCACGCCGATGAACAGCGTATACGTGACGAGATCGCCAGTCGTCATGCGTCCGGCCACCATATCGCGGCCGCCAATGATGATGATCAGCACACTCACCATGCCAATCACGGCCACGGACAGCGTGCTCGTGGCCGACGTGCCGGTGATCGTCTTCGCGATATTCGTGAACAGCTTCTGCACGCCGCCCTTGAACACTTCGCGCTCGCGATCTTCGGCGGTGTACACCTTGATGAGCCGGAT
>JBAXMW010000092.1:0-8123 GCA_037134115.1 Gemmatimonadaceae bacterium
CGTCTTCGCCGCAGCGCAGCCTCAGGAAGCCGTGGGCCGGGATGCCGCACTCGAGAAAGGCGTCGGAAATCTTCACATATCAGCACGACAGAAACTTTCAGACTTCACGAAATCAATGGGTTGTCATGTCGGCACGCTAAATGCGAGCCGCATATGTGGTTCCGTTCTTCCGAGTTGGCGCCGCTATCTTCAGAACCTGGAGCTATTCATGATGAGTTTCATGCGTGTTGGACTGCTTGCCGGAAGTGCTGCTCTACTGGCGATTGCTGCGCCGGTAAATGCAGCCGTCACCACTTACACCTATTCTGGATTTGAGTTCAGCAGTGTCAAGGGCCCTTACACCACCAGTGATCGGGTGACAGGTTCCATCACCTTGGCCAGTTCATTGCCGAGCAATCTCACCACCTTCACGGCGGTTGCACCCATCTCTTTCAGCTTTGGCGATGGCGTAGATACACTGACGAACACGAGTTTGAATGTCGGTTCCCTGTTCGCATTCAAGACCGATGCATCCGGAGAGATCTACGCGTGGCAGGCGGTTGTATATGTCGGCTCGGCTTCGCAGCTTTCGATCAACACCGTCAATGCTCCAGGGATTCTCCCCGTCTATGACGCCGTGTACGTGAATAGCGGCAATACCGCATATGGGCAGATCTTGAATAGCCCAGGCACATGGACGGTCACGGCAGTACCTGAACCAGAAACGTACGCCATGTTCCTGGCAGGTCTGGGATTGCTCGGCGTTCATTGGCGTCGCCGATCGCGGCACTGATTGAGAGCGCGAAGATAAAGGGGCGCGTCGTTGGGGCAAGGAACTTCAGGTGTGATCTCTTGAGAGCCCTCCCGGGGAGTTGCAGCTTCCCGAGTACTGGCGTTGCTTGCGGAAGGCTACGATCTGCGCTGGCCTGACGGCCCCCTGGACTTGCGCCTCGGCGATGTCGAGGCTCCCGTTCTCCGCGTTTTTCGGCGCATCTTCGTCCGCCCCTTGGCGCGGTTGCCAGAACCGCACAGGCCTGATTGCGTTGAAACCGACACCCGATGCGTTGCGTGCCCCAGCCGTCATCGACCCGCGCGCAAGATCGAATGTCCCTGGGCGATGCGCCCTGGCACATCAGCCACGCCGTGTGGGCTGCAGGCCTGCGCATGTCAGGTGACGCTGATCCATCGACCGGATCTTCCGCCTGACCTCTGTCGTCTCTCGAGCCATCTATCCAGGGCAGGGCCGAACTGGCGTGACCACTTCGGGTTGCGCGGCGAGCAGCACGCGCAGCGGGATCGGTCGCGACAGCACCCATTGCCGCACCGGCACCTGCGGGATGACGTGATCCACCAGATGAGCCCCGGTCTGCGGCAGGCGCCTGGTGCTGCACGAGGGGTACAACCCGCGGCGCTTGCAGCTGAAGGCCAGCAGCCAGTCGTGCCCGTCTTCGCCGCAGCGCAGCCTCAGGAAGCCGTGGGCCGGGATGCCGCACTCGAGGAAGGCGGTGATGGCCGCCGCGCGGCGCTGCCGGGCACGAAGTTCGGCATTCAGTTGAGCCACGCCGGGCACGAGGGCTCGGCCCGCCCGCCTGGGAGGATGGCCGGCCGCTGCCGGCGGCGGAAGACCGCTGGACGTGCCCCTCGGCGGGCCAGTGCTCATTTCTCTTGTGCGGACCACTTTGTGGCGCCATAGTCCCCGCATGAGGGGATTGCCTGGGGAGGAAAGCGGGTGACGAACGCAACGGATGCAACGGGTGGCGGACGGAGTTCGGAGGCCGCGCCGGATGTCGCGCCGACCGCCGAAGGCAGCGTGGCCATGAATGCACTGGCTGGGCTCTCCCTTGGCGCGCTCGTGGGGTTGCTGATCGGGCTGTCCTCGGCGCCGGTGGTGGCATCGGCGGTGGGCGCCCTGTTGGCGCTGCTCGTCACCTTCTTCGGCTTCTCGCAACAACGGGCAACCATGGCCTTGCGTACCAGCGCGGCCCGGTTCGCCGGGTTCGGGCTGGCCATGGCGGCCGCGCTGGCGGGGGGCATTGCGCTGCGCTCCCACGGCGCCCTGGGTCCGAGTTTTTCGGATCGCGTTGCGCGCTTCGCGGTGGAGGGTATGCCTCGACAGCAGGCTCTGGAGCTTGCGGCCTACGAGCACCTCGGCCTGCGGATCGGCCAGCTGGCCCAGGTGGAAGCTCCCAAGGAATCGCCCGCCACCTCGCCCTATGCCTTCTCCAGTGGCGGCGATCCGGCGTGCGCGATGCTCGATGCCGACCGCTATGCGAGCTTTGCGGCGCGCATGGACGCCATGCAGGGCCGTGGTGGCTCCTGGGCGGTGATCGCCAGTGTGGGGGCCAGCCTTCCCGACACACAGCGACAGGCCCTTGCGGATGCGGCCTTCGCCTTGCGCTGCGAGTCCCGGCGATGAGGGAAGCGTTGGCGCGTTGCGCACTGGTGCTGCTGGTTGCGCTGCCCTCGCTGCCTGTGGCGGCGCAGGCACCCGCGCCCGCGCTGGTGCAGGCGGCCACCAGAGAGGTGGGGCAGGTGGTGGCCGACAACTGCGGCAGCAGCGGCACGCGCACCGGCACCGGGTTTGTCTGGCCTGACAGTGACCGCGTGGTCACGGCCCGCCATGTGGTGGCGGGTTGCTCTCGCGTCTCGGTGCGTTTTCCGGGCCGGGCGCCCGTGGGCGCGCGCCCCGAGCGCGAGCTGGTGGCCGAGGATCTGCTGCTGCTTCGCCTGGATACGCCGTCGGGCCTGACGCCGGCACGCATCGATGTCGCGTTGCCGCCTATCCACTCGCGGGTGGCAGCGGTGGGTTACGCGCTGGGTGCGCCCACCGCAGCCGACAAGTTGCTGACGGTCGACGCCACGAATGCCGAGCCCGGCGCAAAGCTGAAGGATCTGCTGCCCGCGCACATCCGCCAGGAAATCGAGGCCCATGGGCCGTGGTCCCTGGAGACGGGCATCCTGCGGCTGGACGGAAATCTGGTCAGCGGCCTGTCGGGCGCTCCGCTGTTGGGCCCGAGTGGCGCCGTGGTGGCAATCGGCGCCGGCGGCCTGCAGGATGGCGCCGGCGGCATCGTTTGGGCGGTGCGCGCGGTCTACCTGCCCCGGCTGCGGGGCGCGCCTGTCATCGCGGCGACCGCGCGGACGCTCGAACGCAGCTCGCGTTTTGCCTTCGCCGACCAGGCGCCGCAGAGCGTGCTCACCACCGCGGGCTGCGGCAACTTCACACTGACGCGTTCTCGGACCGTGCCGCTATCCGTGCTGGAGCGCAATACCGACGATCCGCGCGGACTCGAGCAGATCATGCGCACCGTGGGCGGGTCGCTCGGTGCGGGCGGAACCGACCGCTATGACGTCTGGGTGGACCTGGCCTCCGGTGCGTCGATCGCGGTGCCCGAGGGCACCCGGCTGGCCCACTCGCCGGTGGGCTGTTACGCTGCCGTGTCGCCCACGGTTGGCCTCAGTATCACCACCTACAGAGCGAGCGCGTCGAACCCGGTGGCGCTCCTGTCGGAAGTCCAGCAGGTGGCCGTGACCTTCGAGAACAGCCTGAACGCGCTGCTGCCGGGGCTGCAACGGGATCCCCAGTTCACCTACGTGCTGCCCATCACGCGTCAGGATGGCTTTGTCGTCAACCGAAAGGGGGCGGCTCGAAACTTCCAGACTGATGTCAACGAGGCGCAGACAGACTACGCGTTCATCACCCACATGACGCGCGGCGGCACGTATGTTGGCGTCAGCGCGGTGCGGATGAACCAACGGGTCCGGATCGACGAGGCCATGGCGTGTGCCGGGGGCCAGCGGTTCCCGCAATGTGCCTCCTTCAATGCGTCGTTCGCCGAATGGGCTCGCGCCGCCGTGGGGGTTTTTCTCTCGACCATTCCCCCCATCTGACCCGGGCTGACCCCCGTTCGCGAACTGAGCGGGCCTCGGGGCGACGAACAGGGCCCCGCCAGAGACTTCGACGAGAACAAGGTCATGGGTCCTGCTGCTGATGGCCGATGAAACGGCAGCGGGTGATCGTTTCTGCCACGCCACCCGGTGCGGCGGCGGCGCGCTGTGACCATACCAGCGTGGCCACCGTCATGGCTCCGGCCGACATCCAGTCAGTGATGCTCGCGTGGCTGCTCGCCCTCGAGCTCGGGCGGCCAGTCGCCCGATTCGGAGTCACGCAGATGCCCGGCCAGCTGCTGATGATGGTGGGAGGCTGGGGCGCCGATCGGGTCGATGCGCTCCGGGTGCTGATCGGAGCGCAGCTCCTGGCGATAGCGCCGGGGTCTGGCTTCGATAACTGCATGTTGACTCGTCCATTCACGCAGTTATGCAGGCCAGACCCCAATACTCAATGCAGGCCAGACCCCAATACTCAATGAGACCCCAATACTCAATGCATTGATGCAGGCCAGACCCCAATATTCGTTAACTCGTCCATGCATGCAGTTATGCAGGCCAGACCCCAATATTCGCAATATTCGCAGTGATGCAGGCCAGACCCCAATATTCGCAGGCCAGACCCCAATATTCGATCATAGTGGCCCTCCCCCCTCTTCACGGGGGGTACAGCCGGGGCTGCTCGTCGGCGCAGATGCTTGAATCGGCTCGCGCGCCGGTGCAGATCGGGGAAGGCGCTCTGCCGCTCCCGTCTTCTTTGCGGTTGCAGCCTCGCTCTAGCCGGCGGCGCCCGCGCCACACCGACGTCGCGCGCCAAAACCCAGCATGCCCAGACCCGTGAGCAGCATGGCCCAGGTTCCGGGTTCGGGAACGGCCGGGGTGAGCAGGAAGACGTGCGCAGCACCCGAATGGCTGCCCAATCCGATGATCTGCCCCTTTTCGTTGACATCAAGGGCCTCGCTCAGCGTGCTCCAGGGGCTGCCGGACGGCAGGAGTTCGTTGAGGTAGGTCTGTGTCCACCCGCTTCCAGACCTGGTCCACATCGTTGCCCGATGATCGTAGCCCGCATACCAGACGCCGCCGACCACGACTCCGCCGTCGTTGATCCCGTTTGCGAAGCCATTGATGCCGCCGCCAGGCGTGGTCACCGGAAGCAAGCTGACGCCGCCCGTCGTCCAGATGAACGGCTTGTAATCAGCCGCATAACCGGTCGATGGGTTTGCTCCGCCGACGACCGTGCCGGCATCGTTGATGGCCTTGCCGATGAAGACGCATTGCGTGTCCAGGCAAAAGCTTGCGGGGCGCAGATCGGGCTGGGCGCCGAGCGGATCGCGGCTGTCTGTTCCCGAAACGACCGTGGTACCCGTCGGGCCTGAGCGGGCGGCGTTGTAGTACGGCCAGATCTGGTTGATCAAGGCGGTACCGCCGTTGTTGATGCCGACGCCCGGTCCGGTCGCATAACTGGTGGCGCTGCCCTTCATGAGAAAGCCCAGTTGGCTGGGGTCATACCCGCCCGAACCGTTCGGATCCCAGCGCACGCCTCCCCAGAGGGGGCCGCCCCCGATGGTGCCGGCGATCTGGCCGGCGTCATTGATCGCGAGTGCCTGTGAGCCGAGTGAACCTGCCGGCATGGGCAGGGCTGACGCCGCCGCGCCGCCGGACCAGACCAGGCCTGCGTTGTTGCTCAAGTCCATGCCGACGGCGACATTGGCATTGTTGATGCCGTGAAACTGCAGGATGTTGGCGACCGTTTGCGTCTGATACACCCCGTCGGCGCCAGGCGACATGACCTTGTTGCCGAACACGACCCAGCCGTTGTCGT
Organism: Gemmatimonadaceae bacterium; assembly: GCA_037134115.1. GTDB lineage: Bacteria > Gemmatimonadota > Gemmatimonadetes > Gemmatimonadales > Gemmatimonadaceae > Gemmatimonas. The sequence continues at coordinate 5,690 of JBAXMW010000092.1, forward strand.
TGATGGCCATCGGCAGGCTCTCGGAGTAGCCGGTATGGGGGCCGAGATCGGTGATGGTCCAGCCCGCCGCCTGGACGCTGCCAACACACAAGGCGAGCGCGGCCTCCGCTGCAAGAGTGATTCGTCGTTTCATGTTGTTCTCCGGAAAGATCGCGAGCGGAAGGGTGGTGAGTGAGCGTCGCCCTGTTCTTCGTCCTTCGGATCATGATCGCCCCGGATGCGGCCGGGCTTCTTGACGGGGATCAATGCGCGTCGATGCGGACGAGTGGGGCAGCGCTCCCGCAGTTTCCGGACGCCGGAATCGACTCCTGCCGAGGATGGGTATCTCAAGCGACGTTCTCCACGCACAGGCACGGGATCCCCCGTGCTGCGAGGGGACCACCGCGGCCAACCACGTGCTCGGCGGCGGGACCGCCCCCTCGCGGCGACGATGCAGGAGTGGCTGGGACTCGGCACAGCCTTCACCCGCCGCGATTCGACGCCGTCACGCGATCACGGTCCGAGCACGCCCGGGAGTTCATCGTCGCCGGGGGCCCGCCATGCATCGAAAACGGGCTCGCCCCCGGTACGCCCGTGACCACCGTCGAGCACCAGGCAGTGCCGGTGGACATCGAGAGTCGCCGCCGAGCCGAATCTCTGGCGCCGCGATGTTCGCGCCTGACTGATGGGGCGCAGGGATTCCAACCTGCTGGGAGCTACGATCTCCGTCACTGCCAGCCGCGGATGCGCGCACATTCGGGCGTTCGGGGCGGGCACCCCTTGGAACCGGATCCGATGCAGCCGCGGGCGCGGCACCCGTGCACGGCGGGTTCACGCAACAGGCCGTTCGGCTGGCTGGGTCGATCGGTGGAGATGCGGCGGGCAAGCGGCTGGCGGTGCCAGAGTCGACGGTGACGAGTTGTGGGCGCGTCTTGCCCCTGAGGGGACGCTCCAGGACACGGCGGGTGAAGGGTCGGATGGTGCTCGTGCCGCTGTGCCTCGCCGTCAATCCGGCGCGCGAAATCACCGTGTCAGGCCCGCTCGTTCCGGCACTGGCGGGCGTCGGCGTCCACACGGCCGCGATGCTGGTCACGATTGGTGGCAGCGCCACCGGCGTGCGCGGCAGGGTCGCCCTGCGTCCTCGTCTGCCGAGCGGTACGGCCCCGTGCCACGTCTGGCCTGGCCCGTCACCGGTGCTGCGTCGGTCGCGCGTCGCTAGTTCACACGACCCTGCCGAAGCAGGGTGACGTTGTGCGGCTCCACCGCGGCGGCAGCATTGCCCCAGGAAGTCCGCACGTAGGAGAGCACGGCGGCGATGTCGGCGTCGCCCAGCACCTGCGCGAACGGTGGCATGCCGTGGGGCCGCGGATTGCCGGCGGTAGCGGGCAGGTAACCACCGCTCAGCACCACGCGAATCGGGTTGTTCGCGGACGTCATCGTGACGGCTCGGTTTCCCGCGAGCGCGGGCCATGTGGCGGGCGTGCCTTCGCCCTCGCGACCATGACAATCCGCGCAGTGGTCGCGGTATACCTTCTCCCCGCGTGCCCGCAGTGGCGGAGCGAGTTCGGCCACGTGCGCCACCGTTCGAGCTGAAGTCTGCGGCAGAGCGCCGACATAGGTGGCGATGGCTCCCAGGTCTTCCTCGCTCAGGTACTGCGTGCTCCGGAACACGACCTCCGCCATCGGACCCATCGCCGAACCGTGCGGCGAGTTTCCCGTCTTCAGGAGTGCGATGATGTCCGCGCGCTTCCAGTGCGCCACGCCCGCCTCGTCCGCCGACGTGAGCGAAGGCGCATACCAGTTCGTCATCGGCATCAGACCGCCGTTCAGGCCGGGATTCCCGCGCATCGCGCCGAACACGTTGCGCTCCCCGTGGCATGCGCCGCAATGGCCGAGACCGCCCACGAGATAGGCGCCGCGATTCCACTCGGCGGCGTGCGACGAATCCGGGACGTACTCGCCTGGCTTGAAGAACAGGATTCGCCAGACGGCCAGTGCCGCCTGCGTGTTGTAAGGAAACCGCAGCTCGTGCGCCCGGTTGGGTTGCACGACGCGCGGCAAGCTCCTGAGATACGCGAAGATCGCGTCGGAATCCTCGCGCGTGACCCGCGTGTAATTCGGATACGGGAATGCCGGGTAGAGCAGGTGCCCGTCCCGCGAGCGGCCTTCGCGGAGCGCGCGCTGGAAATGCGCGGCCGACCAGGAGCCGATGCCGGTCTGCTCATCCGGCGTGAGATTGGAGGCATACACGGTGCCGAAAGGTGTCTCGATGCCCCTGCCGCCCGCGTAAGGCCGGCCGCCGCGTGCGGTGTGGCACGCGGCGCAATCGCCGGCTCGTGCCAGGTATTCGCCTCGCTCGACCTGCTGCGCAGGGGGCGTGAAGGGGTCGTCCGCGCCTGCGACCTTCTCGTCGTGGCGCAATTCGAGCACCCACAGCGCCGTCAGCATTGAGAAG
>JBAXMW010000093.1:0-7690 GCA_037134115.1 Gemmatimonadaceae bacterium
ACCGCCTCGCTGGCCACGACGGAGAGCTGCTCGCCGGCGGTGATGATTTTCAGCATGGCCGTCTCGCGCTGAATAGAGGGCGCGACCGTCGCGTCGGTGACGCCAAGCACATCCGGAAGGCGGCTGATTTCCCGCACCACCAACGGCGCGTCGGTGGTGTCCACCGCGATCGTCATCCGGCTGATCCCGGGCACTTCACTGTGCCCAACCGCCAGCGACACAATGTTATAATCGCGCCGGCGGAGCAGGGTCACGGTGCGGTAGAGCACCCCCGGCCGGTCGTGGAGCAGCGCAATCAGCGTGTGCTGAGTGGCCGGTGGCTGATACGGAATCGGCGACGGCGTCCGACGCGGCGTGGCGGCATCATCCATCGCCATTCACCGCGTCCAGAAAGCGGAAATCCATTGGGACATCCGTCAAGCATCAGCGTAACAGTGGGTTTCCGCAACCCCCCCAGGATGCACCACGGCGCCATAGCGGGCGGGGCCCACCGTCTGAGCATACCGCCAGAGTGCGCCCGATTGATAATCGTGCGCGCGCGGTGTCCACTCGGCGTGTCGGGCTGCCAACTCCTCATCACTGAGACGGACGTTCAGGGTCCCCGCGTCGCCATCGATATCGATCAGGTCGCCATCGCGCAGGAGGGCAATGGGCCCGCCGACCGCGGCTTCCGGCCCCACGTGCCCAATACACATCCCCCGCGTGGCGCCTGAGAAACGCCCGTCGGTGATCAGGGCGACGTCCTGCCCCATCCCTTGGCCATAGATGGCTGCGGTGGTGGACAGCATTTCGCGCATCCCCGGACCACCAGACGGCCCCTCGTAGCGAATCACCAGCACATCGCCGACCGCATATTGCCGAGCCATGACGGCGGCAAAGCAGGCGTCTTCTGAATCGAAGACCCGTGCGGTTCCACTAAACTGGCGGCTGGCGAGCCCAGCGACTTTCACCACCGCCCCGTCGGGAGCCAGGTTCCCGCGCAGGGCCACCAGTCCCCCGGTGGGGGAGATGGCGTTGTCGACTGTCCGAATCACCAACTGCTCCGTCGGAAAGACCACGTCCTGCAGATTCACGGCGAGCGTGCGACCGGTGACGGTGAGACAATCGCCATGCAAGAAGCCGCCATCGAGCAGCGCTTTGAGAATGATCGAGACGCCGCCCACATCGTGCACGTCTTTCGCGAGGTAGCGACCGCCTGGCTTGAGATCGCCAATGAGTGGGGTCCGCTTGAACACTTCCGCGACATCGAACAGATCAAACCGGATCCCTGCTTCGTGGGCCAGCGCCGGCAGGTGGAGCGCCGCATTGGTGCTGCCGCCGGTCGCGGCAACGACCGCGGCGGCATTCTCCAGTGCGCGCCGCGTGACGATCTGCCGGGGACGCGGGCCTTCGCGAATCAGGCGCATCACGGCACGACCGGCCGCTTCGGCGAAGGCATCACGCGCTTCCCAGGCGGCCGGCGGACTCGCGGACCCCGGCAGCGCGAGGCCGATCGCCTCCGAGACGTAGGCCATACTGTTCGCGGTGTATTGCCCACCACAGGAGCCCGCCCCCGGGCACGCGACGCGTTCAATCGCCGTCAGTTCCTCGAGCGACGTCTTGCCCGCTGCGTACGAACCTACCGCTTCGAACACATCGAGCACGGTGACATCGCGCTCCTGATAGCGCCCCGGGAGGATGCTCCCCCCATACAAGAACACCGAGGGCACATCGAGGCGGAGCATGGCCATCATCAGGGCCGGCAGCGTCTTGTCGCACCCGGCCAGCCCCACTAAGCCATCATAGCAGTGTCCGCGTACCGTCAGCTCGACCGAATCGGCAATCGTTTCGCGGCTCACGAGCGACGCCTTCATACCGGCATGCCCCATGGCGATGCCGTCCGTGACCGTGATGGTGGTGAACTCGCGCGGGGTCCCGCCCTCCGCGGTCACTCCACGCTTCGCCACCTCGGCTTGACGCTTCAGGGCGATATTGCACGGGGCCGCCTCATTCCAGCTGGAGACGACGCCGACGATGGGCTGCTGAATATCTGCTTCGGTGAGCCCCATGGCATAGTAGAACGCGCGGTGCGGCGCGCGCTCCGGACCCACGGTGGCATGACGGCTGGGAAGGGTACGCTTATCCATATCGCGACGATACGCCGCGATCCGTCATTTCGCGAGGGGCGATGACGGCCCTTAGACCGTGCAGCGCTCCGCCGCTTCGCGGAGCGAGGTCAGCGGATCCCGTACCGGCACGAACTCATGGGCCAGAAACCCCGTGAAGCCGGTGTCCGCGATCACTTGCGCCACACGGCGATAGTTGAGCTCTTGGGTGTCGTCGATTTCATGCCGCCCCGGCACCCCGCCGGTGTGATAATGCGCAATGAATGGCGCGTACTGCTTGATGGTCGCCACGACATCCCCTTCCATGATTTGCATGTGGTAGATGTCGTAGAGCAAACGGACGCGTGGGGAGTTCACGCCCTTGATCACTTCCACGCCCCAGGCGGTGTGATCGGCCTGATAGTCCTTGTGATCCACCTTGCTGTTGAGCAGCTCGAGGCAGAGCGTCACCTCATGTTGCTCAGCGAGCGGTGCAAGCCGTTTGAGCCCGGTGATGCAATGCTGAATGCCATCCCCATCAGAAAGACCGGCACGATTGCCGCTGAAGCAGACAATGCGCTCCACGCCCGCGGCCGCAGCCTTGGGAATCATCGCCGAGCCCGCAGCAACGAGCTGATCGTGGAGGTCGGGGCGGTTGAATCCCTTGGGAATGGTGCCGAAGCCATTGGCCAGCGAGCAGACCAGCCCGTGCCTCGCCGGCGTCTTCCAGTCGGCTTCATCGAGCAGATCGATGCCGGCGAGCCCCATCCCTTTGGCGGCCTCGCAAAGCGCATCGAGGGGAATCCGATCATAACACCACCGTGATGCCGACTGCCGCAGGCGACCCGACGCCACGGTGGGGAGGGGCATCTGCGGTGCCGACGCGGCGTGTGTCTGGAGCGGGGCCGTCATGGCCGCGCCACCGGCCAGCATCCCCATCGTGCGCACGGCATCCCGACGCGTGACCGGCACAGCGCGGCTGCGCTTGGCGTCACTCACAATGACCTCCGCTTCAGTTCCGCCACGGCATGCGCCGCCGCGCGCGCCGTCAGCGCCATGTACGTAATGCTGGGATTCTGGCAGGCGCTGCTCGCCATCGCCGCGCCATCGGTGATGAACAGATTCGGGACATCCCACGCCTGATTCCAGCGGTTGAGGACCCCGTCCTGTGCGGTCTTGCCCATGCGCGCGCCGCCCATCTCGTGAATGCAATGCCCCGGCGGCTGCATGGTGCGATTGGGACGGACATTGGTGCAGCCGGCCGCTTCCATCAGCTCCACCGCGCTCGCAATGATGTCCTTGTTCATCGCCAGTTCGTTCTCGCGCCAGCGCACGTCAATCCGCGCCGCCGGAATCCCCCACGCGTCCTTCACTTCGGGGTCGAGGGTGATGCGGTTATCGGGGTGGGGCAATGTTTCCCCCCAGCCGCCCACCGATAGCGACCACGGTCCCAAGTCATCAATCAGTGATTGCTTGAACGCAGCGCCAAAGCCCGGCATGCCACTGCCGCGTCCCCAGCCGGACCGTCCTGAGCCGCCCTGCATGCCGTAGCCGCGGAGGAAATCCTTGCTCGGCGTGGTGACGTTCCGGAAGCGCGCCACATAAATGCCATTGGGGCGGCTGCCAATCGTGCGCTGATCGAGGAATCCGGGCATCGTGCCACCAGCGCCAGACCCATAGTGGTGATCCATCACATAGCGCCCCAGCGTCCCGCTGGAATTCGCGAGGCCGTCGGGGAATCGCGTGCTGCTGGAGTTGAGCAGCAGCCGCACCGATTCAATCGCCGAGGCGCACAGGAACACCACCTTCGCTTCAAAGACCATTTCCTTTTTGGTCTGCGCATCAATGACGCGCACACCGCGGGCCCGCCCGCGCTTCGCATCATACAGCACTTCCGCCACGACGCTGTGCGGCCGGAGTGTGAGACGCCCGGTCCGCTCTGCCGCCGGCAGCGTGCTGCCAATGCTGTTGAAATACGAATGCGTCACGCACCCCCGTTCGCAGGGGCCGCAATAGTGGCACGCCGCTCGGCCGTTATGGTTTTTCGTGAGAATGGCCGCCCGACCAATCGTCATCACGCGTTCGCCACCAAAGGCCTTGAGGATCCGTTCGCGCGCCGCACGCTCCACGACCGTCATCGCCATCGGCGGCAGGAACTCCCCATCGGGCAGCTGCGGCAGCCCCTCCTTCGCGCCAGTCACGCCAATGAACCGCTCCACATGGCTGTACCACGGGGCGATATCCTTGTAGCGAATCGGCCAATCAGTGCCGTGCCCATCGCGGGCGTTCGCCTCGAAATCGAGGTCGCTCCACCGATACACTTGGCGGCCCCACATGATGGAGCGGCCACCGACCTGCCGTCCGCGAAACCACTTGAAGGGCGCATCCGACGGACTGGTGTACGGATTCTCATGATCGTTCACGAAGAACTTCCGACCCGTTTCATCGCAGGCATAGCATTGCCGCTGCACCGGCTGGTCGCGCTCCAACGCGTGCCGATCGCCCCAGCCGCGGAACTTCATGTCATACGGCTGGATGTGTTCCACAAAGTCTTTGCCGCCGAAGTCCACCGGGCCGCCAGCTTCCAGCACGATCGTGTGCAGTCCGCGTTCCGTCAGCTCCTTGGCCGCCCATCCCCCGCTGATGCCGGAGCCAACGACAATGGCGTCGTACACCCGACGAGGTGTCTGTTCACTCATGATGGGACCCTCCGGTGGTCGTGCGCAGCGGGGCATCACCGACAAAGCGCCCCGGCATGATCTGCGTCTTGAGGACCTCGCGCTGCACGCGAGCACTCGTGAAGTATCCGTGCACGACCAGCCCCTTGGCGCGCTGATAGCCCTTGGCCGCCGCTGTGGTGCGGTCCGTCGCCCCATCGAGTGCGGTCATCACGCGCGTCAGTGGCTCCCCCGTCAGGCTGGCAAAGGCGCGACCCGACATCTGCTGCGCGAGCGCCTCAATGGCGTCGAGTCCCGTCGTCAGAACCGTACGCTCCTCCGCGCTGTAGTAGTCGGCCATGATCACATCGATCCAGTCAATCACGCGGACGTCGTTCGCCCCCGGCGTGTCGGTGCGGGGGATCAAGGCATCAGCAAGTGCCAGGAGCGTGGCCCGTTGCGTCGCGGAGAACGCGGTCCCCTGTGTGGTCTCCGGCATGGCGCCGGGATCGGCTGCATTGGGTTGGCCGAGCGCCCGCGCCCACGCGGCCTCGGCATCACGCGGCAAGAGGACAAGGGCGGCGCTCGCGGCGGCCGCACGAAGGAGATCACGTCGACGCATGCAGATCGACCCGGGTGGGAGGGACGACAACGGGGCGTCCCCAAATGGAGACGCCCCGAGAATGGCACGCGGGTCAGAGGCCGGCAAGGTCCGCCGGCGACAGACCGGTCGGGCTACTGCAGCTGGATGTACAGCGGTACCGGCCAGAGGCGCAGGATCGCTTCCCGCGGCGTGGACGGATTATCGTTTTTGACCTTCGTGAACTGCTTCCAGCCGGCAAACTGCACCGGCTCTTTCTTGATGTAGCTGAAATACGAATCGCGCTTGAGCCACGGCGCGCCGAAACCATCCATATCCATCACAATCTGGACGCGCGGATCGAGGCGGATCGCCGAGCTGTTGGTCACCCCCTTCCGGGTGAACCGATGCACGATGAGCACCTTGGGGGGCAGTTTGTACTTGTCGACGAGATCCGCGAGGAACTTGGTCGCGTAATTGATGTCGGCCGCATCGTACGTGCCAATCTTCTTCCCCGGCACCGTGGCGTCCTTCATGGAGAACTCGGGGTCGACGCCGAGGTGTACGTCGGGACGCTTGAGGAACCGTTCGAGCCAGGGGAGTTCTTCCCGCAGCGTGCTGTGTCCCACCTGCACGTCCACAAAGAGGACGGCATTTTTCCGCTTGGCCCAGCCATAGACCTTTTCGATCATGGTGCTGTCCATGCGCAACCGATATTTCCCGTCACGACCGGCCGACCCCTGCGCGACCACCGCAATCAAATGCAACGCCGGCTGTACCGGGTGCGACGGATCCAAGCGGTTCCACTCGGCGACTTCGCGGTCGAGTCGCTGCAGCATATCGTCGGGCTCGAACTCTCCCAAAATGCCCATGCGCTTCGACAACGGATTGCCATAGAACGCCACGATCTGCTTGGCGGGGAGCAGCGATCCCGGGAGCGCCGCCGGCATCTTGGGGGGCCAGAGCGAGTCGAGTTCGCTCCCCATGCCGCGGAACGCCAGATGTTTGTCGCCCGAGCTTGGGCCAAGCAATCCGGCCACGCGCTTCGCCTTGGTCGCACTGTCCACACCGGACTTTGCGGTCGATTTGGCGACCGTCATCGCCTTGTGCGTTGCGCCCTTCGCGGCGGACTTCTTGGCGGCCGCACCCGCACCCGCACCCGCACTCGGGCTCTTCGCCGCGGCGGGCCGCTTTGAGATCGCATGCGATGACGTATCTTGGCTCGACTGGGCCATGAGCCCAGCGGGCAACGGCAACGCACTGATTGCAGAGAGAAAACCGGCGGCCATCAGGCACCGGCGCACAGACATCATCACAGGAGCAGGGGTCAGGGGATCAACGGTCCGTGACGGTGGCGTCATGGCCGTGTCACGAAAGATCATGCATTGCCCCCGCCGGTTGTACTGGCGATTACCGCGCAACCGGTTCCTGCATGCGTGACAAAATGGCACTCGCCCGGCTGGAGGCGATGGCGCCGCGCGGGGACCAACGGCGCGGCGACGGCAGGATCGCCGCCAATCGGGCGGATTCCTCCCGGGTCAGCGCGGCGGCGTGCTTCTTGAAGTGCAGCTGGGCCGCCGCTTCCGCCCCGTACGTGCCCGTTCCCCATTCGGCCAGGTTCAGGTACAGATCGAGAATCCGGTCCTTGGAGAGCAGCAGCTCGAGCCAGAGGGTCAGGTAGACCTCGAGCCCTTTCCGGAGATACGACCGCCCGTTCCAGAGGAAGAGGTTTTTGGCGACCTGTTGTGTGAGCGTGGAGGCGCCGCGGAGTTTGCCGCCCCGCCGCCGGCGTTCCAATGCCTGACGCAATTCAATGGTGTCGATGCCGAAGTGCAGATAAAACCGCTGATCTTCCGACGCGATGACCGCGCGCCGCAGGGATGGGGCAATCGCGTCTCGCCCGACGGGGGTGTGCCGGGGCCAGATCGGCGCGGTGCCATGCACCAGGCGGTCGACGGTCTGCGCCACCATCACCGCCGTCAGCGGGGGCTGGATTACCCAGAGCGCGAGAATGAGCGGCACCGGTGCCAGCAGCAGCCCCCCACTCACCAGTAGCGCCCGACGCACCACGCCGCGCCATCCGCCTCGACGGCGAGACTGGGACCGCGTCATGGTTCGCGCAGGTGGGGCGGGGTATCGTCGGGCTGGCGACGCCACCGGCGATGCTGCCAGAAGTACTGCGCCGGGAAACGGCGGACGTACCCTTCGAGCATTTGCGTGTACGCAACGACGATCGCATCAATGTCGGCGTCGCGGTCGCCCGTCTGTTGCACTGGCACCGGCTCGACATAGATGGCGTACTTGCCACTCGGGCGCCGGATGACCGCCACGAACAGCGTCGGTGCCCCAAAGCGCAGCGCAAAGACCGC
>JBAXMW010000094.1:0-7425 GCA_037134115.1 Gemmatimonadaceae bacterium
TCGGCAATGCGTACGCCCTGGTTGCCGATGCCATCGAAAGTGCCACCGACATCCTGGGCTCCCTGGTGGTCTGGAGTGGCCTGCGCATTGCCAGTCGCGGCCCGGACGATCGGTATCCCTTTGGCTATGGCCGAGCCGAAGCGCTGGCGGCCGCCGTGGTCGCCTTGATCATGTTGGGCGCCGCAGCCGGTATCGCCATCGCTGCCGTCAGGGAAATTCGGACGCCCCATCATGCTCCCGCCCCCTTTACCCTCGGGGTGCTGGCGATCGTGATTGTAGTGAAGGAAGTGCTCTCTCGGCGGGTGCTGCAGGCCGGGCGCACGACGGGGAGCGTGGCGGTGCATGCGGATGCCTGGCATCATCGGGCCGATGCAATCACCTCCGGCGCGGCGTTTCTTGGGATTTCGGTGGCGCTGATCGGCGGCCCCGGCTGGGAGCCGGCCGATGACTGGGCGGCGCTCGTGGCTGCGGGGATTATCAGCATCAACGCAGGATTGCTCATTCGGACTGCGGTGCATGACCTCATGGATCGCGCCCCGGAGGCGACGCTCTACGACGCAGTGCGGGATGCCGCGCTGCAGACGGTGGGCGTGCAGGCGATCGAAAAGTTGAAGATCCGGAAGACCGGGACGGCCCTGTATGTGGATATTCATGTGCAGGCCGACCCGGCGATGTCGCTGCATGACGCGCATATCCTCTCCGGGTGCGTCAAAACCGCGATCCGGCGTCAGCTGCCATCGGCGCTGGGGGTCCTGATTCATATGGAGCCGTACGAACCTCAGGAGACGCCATGACCCATGCGGCAACCGCGGTCCGTTTTGAGCCGCTCGAGACGGCGGCCTGTGAAGCGTTGCTCCATGCGCAGCCGGTGGGGCGGTTGGCCTTCGGCTTCCGCGATCGGATCGATATTGAACCGATCCACTTCGTGTACCATGACGCGCACATCTACGGGCGGACGCAGCCCGGCGCGAAGGTGGATGTCCTGGCGCACCATCCCTGGGTGGCCTTCGAGGTCGACGCCGTGGATGCGCTCTTCGACTGGCGGAGTGTCGTGGTGCACGGACGGATCACCTTTCCGGATCCCAATGGCGCCCCGGCGGAACAGGCCGCCTATGCGGACGGGGTCCGGCACTTTCAGGCGCTCGTGCCGGCGGCCTTCACGGCCGATGATCCGACGCCCGATCGCACGCTGGTCTTTGTCATCCACGTGCATGTCATGACGGGGCGGCGCGCTGTGCCAGCCGGCCCGGCGGCGTGAGCGCGTCCGCATGAAGAACGGCGGCAACGGACGGATCCATGGCAAGCCGGTGGTGCTGGCGGGCGCGCTGGACACGCTGCGGCTTCACCCAGTGCATGCCGATGACCCCCTCAAGCTGAACAGCCGGGCCGCGCGGCTTGAGGAGACGCCCCCGCGCGAACCGCTGACGGCGGCCACCGAGGCGCTGCTCGATCGGCTCGCCGCGCTGCAGGACGCCTTTCATGCTGATGGGCGGCAGGCGCTGTTGCTGGTGCTGCAGGGGCGCGATGCGTCCGGCAAAGACGGGGTCATCAAGACGGTGTACGGGGCCTTCAATCCCACCGGCGTCTCCGTGGCCGCCTTCGGTCCCCCCACCCCATACGAGCGGCAACACGACTTCCTCTGGCGCATTCACCAGAAGGTGCCAGTGCTCGGCGCCATCGGCGTCTTCAACCGCTCGCATTACGAAGACGTGCTGGCCGTCCGGGTGCGTGGCCTCGCCCCGGAGAGCGTCTGGCGCCCCCGCTTCGCGCAGATCAACGCCTTCGAGAAGATGCTCTCGGAGAACAACGTGATCGTGCGCAAATGCTTCCTGCATGTGTCGCAGGACGAGCAGGCGGTGCGGCTCCGCGAGCGACTCGACGATCCTCGGAAGAATTGGAAATTCCGCCTCGAAGATCTCGAGGATCGCGCCCGCTGGGACGCCTACACCGAGGCGTATCGCGACGTACTTCGCGAATGCAGCACGAAACATGCGCCGTGGTATGTGGTCCCCGCCGACGATAAGCAGGTCCGGAATTTCCTGATCGCTCGCCTGCTCGTGGAGACGTTGGAGGCGGTGCACCCGCAGTATCCGCTCATGGATCCCGCCGTGCGCGCCGCCGCGGCCGGCTTCCGCTAAGCGACCCTGCGGCGCGCGGCGCGCGCGTGGGGCAACTCAGCGATCAAGAAAGGCGTGGACGGCGGTCCGGAGAAACTCGGCGTCCACCGGATTCAGCGCCGGGTTCCCCGCGCGATGCCCCCACACCGACGGGATCGGGAGCAGGGTGCCGTCGCGCAGCTGCGCGAGTTCGCGACGGTTATCCTCGACGCGGAAGTACTGATCCTGGTCGCCGGGCATCAGCAGCACCCGCGCGCTGATCTGCTGGAGCGCCGCCGCCAGATCGCCCCCAAAGCGCGGCTCGGCGCTGATGTCCCCCTGCTGCCACATCGCGAGCTGCGCGAGCAGATCGGCCGGATCACGACGCGCAAAGTTGGCCTCCCAGCTCCGCACGAGGAAATCCTCGAGCGAGTCGTAGCCCAGGCCGCGCCACAGCTCCTCGCGATAGAACGCCTGCGAAAGGCCCATCGTCGCGTAGAGGCGCCCCATCGCCCGGAAGCCACGCGCGGGATGCGCCTCAAACACACCGTCGTTATACGCCGGGTCTGCCGTAAGCGCCGCCCGCACCGCCTCAATGAACACCGCATTGTGCGGCGAGCAGCGCGCGGCGGCGCACACCACAATGATGCGCTCCACCATGGCGCCGAAGCGGCTCGCCCAGTGATACGCCTGCATCCCACCCATCGACCAGCCATAGACCGCATGCACGCGCGTGATGCCGAACTGCTCAGTGAGCAGTCGGTGCTGCACCCCCACGGCATCGTGCAACGACACGTGGGGATAGGCGGCGCCCGCGAGTGCCGGCGTGTTGGACGGCGACGACGACAGCCCGTTGCCGAACAGATTCGGGAGCACAATGAACCAGCGCGTGGGATCTAAAATCCCGCCGGGGCGAATCAGCCACTCGGTGTCGAGATGCTGGGCGCTGTAGGAGGTCGGATACACAATGACATTCGACCGATCGGCGTTGAGCGTGCCGTACGTCGTATATGTGAGCTGCAGATCGGGGAAGATTGCCCCAGACTGCAGCGCCACATCGCCGGCGTGAAAGACGTGGACCGGCGTGGTGGTCGAAGAGGTCATGGTCAGGCGAGTGGGCGCAGGCGGTGCAGGTCGCGCGTCAATTCGGCGCGCGCATCGGGGTGTGCAATCGATATCAGCGCCTCGCCCCGTTCGCGCAAGGTCAGTCCGTGCAAATTGACCGCCCCATACTCGGTCACCACCCAGTGCACATGGCCCCGCGTCGTCACCACGCCGGCTCCGGGCTTCAGCTCGGCGACAATGCGCGAAAAGCGCCCGCCGCCAGCCAAGGCGGGGAGGGCGATGATGGGCTTCCCGCCGCGGGAGCGGGCGGCTCCGCGCATGAAGTCCATCTGCCCGCCAATGCCAGAGAAAATCCGATGGCCGATCGAGTCGGCGCACACTTGCCCCGTGAGATCGATCTCGATCGCGGAATTCACCGCCACCACGCGCGGATTCCGGCTGATGAGCCCCGTATCGTTGACGCGATCGGTACCGTGAAACTCCACCAGCGGATTGTCGTGCACAAAGTCGTAGAGCCGGCGGGAGCCGGTGGCGAAGCTCGTCACGATGCGCCCCGGGTGCACTGCTTTGAATCGGTTCGTGACAGCACCGGCGTCGACCAAATCAATGAGCGAATCGCTGAAGCATTCCGTGTGGATGCCGAGGTCGTGCTTGTCGCCGAGTCGGGCAATGACTGCGTTCGGAATGGTGCCGATCCCCATTTGCAGCGTGCTGCGGTCCTCCACGAGGGCGGCCACCAGCTCGCCGATGCGGGCTTCAATGGGGCCCTCGGGGCCGTAGCTGGCCACCGGGAGCGGGCGATCGGTGGCGATGACGGCATCGAAGCGGCTGAAGGGGATCGCCGTGTTGCCGTGGGTGCGCGGCATCTGTGCGTTAACCTCGGCGATCACGATTCGCGCCGAATCGACGGCGGCGCGGGCGATGTCGAGGCTGGTGCCGAGGGAGCAGAGGCCGTGGCGGTCGGGCGGGGAGACCTGGACGAGGGCGACGTCGAGGGGGATCTGCCGGGTGAGAAAGAGCGCCGGGATATCGGAGAGGAAGACCGGCATGAAGTCGGCGCGGCCGTCGGCGACTGGGTCGCGGAGGGGAGCGCCGGTAAAGAGGGAGACCGAGCGGAGGTGGCCGGCGTGGGCCGGGTCGGTCCAGGGGGCCGGGCCTTCGGTGTGGAGGTGGTAGAGGCGGACGCCGTCGAGGTCGGTGCGGGCGGCGAGGGCGTCGAGGAGCGGAGTGGGGGTGGCGGCAGCGCCGTGGACGAAGAGCCGCATGCCGCTGGTGACATGGCGGAGGGCGTCGGCGGCGGAGACGGCGGATTCGGGCCAGCGCGGTGGGGTGGTCATGGCTGGAGGGTGCGTGGGGCGTGCGGGTGGGTCAATCAGGGAACCCCCGGCGGGAACCCCCGGGGGCGCGTCCCGGACCGTAGATTTCGGTGGTGCGGGAGTTCGGCCGTATTCATCCAAACAGCGAGGACCCGATGGCGACGTATGCCTGTGAGAAGTGTGGGATGGAAGTGAACGCCACCTGCGCCAAGTGCGATGCGCCGCTGGTGCATGACACGATCACGACGGCGGATGGCCGCGTGGTGGCGGTGTCGAAGTGCCCGAACGGGCATGGGAAGATCAAGTCGCCGCTCTGCTGTGGCGCCGACATGACCTGCTCGGTGGGTTGACCACGGGGGCTGGTCTGCCGGTGTGGGACGAGCGCTACGCGGCGGGGTGGGCCTACGGGACCGAGCCCAACGACTTCCTGCGGTCGGTCGCGTCGCGCATTCCCGCAGGGCCCGTGCTTTGTCTGGCGGAGGGGCAGGGGCGTAACGCCGTCTTTCTGGCGGAGCAGGGGCATGCTGTCACCGCGGTCGATCAGAGCGCCGTGGGGTTAGCGCGGGCGGCGGAGCTGGCCGCGTCGCGTGGCGTGTCGATCACGACGACGGTCGCCGACTTGCAGGACTTTTTGATCGCCCCCGGGGCGTGGCAGGGGATTGTGAGTGTCTTTGCCCATGTACCGTCGGCGCTCCGTCGTCGGGTCCATGCGGCGGTGATCGCGGGGCTGGCACCGGGGGGCGTGTTCGTGCTGGAGGCGTACGCGCCGGAGCAGCTGGGCTTTGGCACCGGTGGGCCGCGGGATCCTGATCTCCTGATGCCGTTGTCGGCGCTCCGTGAGGAGCTGCAGGGGCTGACGTTGGAGATCGCCGAGGCGTGCGAGCGCGAGGTGGTGGAGGGGGCGCATCACACCGGCGTGGCGTCGGTGGTGCGCATCCTGGGCGTGAAGCCGTAACGCGTGCTGGAGGCGACTTTCACCCTTGGGTGGACACCGCCGGGTTTGACGGCTACGTTGCGGGTCTGTCCGCTGTTGCGGCGGACGGGACGTAGCGCAGCCCGGTAGCGCACCTGAATGGGGTTCAGGGGGTCGCGGGTTCGAATCCCGCCGTCCCGATCGCAGAGAAAACTGACGCAGCTTTCAAAAGCCCCGGCGGATGACGCCGGGGCTTTTGGCGTTCGGGCAGCCCGGTCCCCGTTAGTTTCCCACACACCACCCTTATTCCACCGGGCTTATGTCTGTGTCGCGTCATCTCCTCCTGCGGTGCGCCGCCGTCTTCGCCCTCGCGTTGGCGCCACGCATGGCTGTCAGCGCCCAGTCGGCAGGGCAACCGGCCGGCCAGCCGTCGGCCCAGCCATCGGCCCAGCCATCGGCCCAGCCATCGGCCCAGCCATCGGCCCAGCCGCCGCACGCGGCAGCCCACGGCCGCTACGAGCTTCGGGACTTCCGCACCGAGAGCGGCGCGGTGCTCCCCACCGCCGTTGTGGTCTACGGCACCTATGGCCACCTCAACGCGGCCCGCGACAACGCGATCCTGCTCCCGTCGCACTACATGGCCACGCACCATGGCTATGAATGGCTGATCGGCCCCGGTAAAGCCCTCGACACCACGAAGGTCTTCCTCGTGGCCACGGAACTGTTCGGCAACGGGCATTCGTCCTCCCCCAGCAACACCCCCGAACCGTTCCACGGCCCGCGCTTCCCGGTCGTGACGATCCGGGACAATGTCGCCGCCGTCCACGCCCTCCTCACCCAGGGGCTCGGCGTCACCCATCTGCGCGCCGTCATCGGCTTCTCCATGGGCGCCCAGCAGGCGTTCCAGTGGGCGGTCAGCTATCCAACCTTCGCCGATCGCATCGTCGCCACCTCCGGCACCGCCAAAACGTGGCCCCATGGTGTGGTGCGCCTTGAAGGCCAGATCGCGGCGCTCACCGCCGATCCCGCCTTCAACAACGGCGACTACCACGCACCCCCCACCCGCGGCATCAGCGCCTTCGGCATGGTCTGGGCCGGCTGGCTCTACTCGCAGGAATGGTGGCGGCAGGAGCTCTGGAAGGTGGGACGGCCCACCGGTTACACCCTCGATCAGGCCATGGAACGGTTCCGGAGCAACTTCATCCCCGGCGCCGACGCCAACGACCTCCTCCTCCAGATGCGCACCTGGGAACGTCACGATGTGAGCCAGACACCGGGCGCCAACGGCGACCTGCGCCAGGCGCTGCAACGGATTCAGGTCCCGCTGCTCTACATGCCATCGGAAACCGATCTGTACTTCCCGGTCAGCGACGCCCGCGTGGAAGCCGCCATGATCCCCACGGTGACCTTCACCCCCATTCCGTCGCTCTGGGGGCACACCGCCGGCGCCGCCAGCAACCCGGCCGACGCCGCGTTCCTCAATCGCACCATCGCCGCCTTCCTGAACGCGCCGCCACGGTAGGGACCCTCCCCAGCGAGCTCCCCAGTTCGGCACCCGGTCGGGCACCCGTGCGGTGCCCGAACGCATATTGACGCCCCAGCCATCCCGCCGTACCCTTCAAGTAGTTGTCCTGCGTATTAATTCATGCTGAGGTAATTGCGATGCCGCTCGCCTTCGGGCTCCACACCTTCGGGGATGTCACCGCCAATCCGGATGGCACGCTGCGCCCCCACGCGCAGGTGCTCCGGGATGTCGTCGAGGAAGGGGTGGCCGCCGAAGCCGCCGGCATCGATTTCTTCGGCATCGGCGAGCATCATCGCGACGACTTCGCCGTCTCCGCCCCCGAAGTCGTCCTCGCCGCCATTGCCGCCCGCACCACGCGCCTCCGGCTCGGCTCCGCCGTCACGGTCCTGAGCTCCGACGACCCGGTCCGCGTCTACCAACGCTTCGCGACCCTCGATGGCCTCTCCGGTGGGCGCGCCGAGGTGATCGTTGGACGCGGGTCGTTCACGGAATCGTTCCCGCTCTTCGGCT
>JBAXMW010000095.1:0-7283 GCA_037134115.1 Gemmatimonadaceae bacterium
TGATCAGCATCCCCATCATCCTGCTCCTGCTGAAGGGGATCACCGTCGTTGCCCTGTCGATGGTGGCGCTGACGGCCTTCGCCGTATCCATCGGGTCTCTCAGCTGGCGCGGGATCCGCATGGGCTATCGCGATCTGGTGAACCGCGCGCATCTGCGGGCAGAACAGCTGCTCGATGAGCTGGAGCGCGGCGGACTGCAGCACGCCCCATCGCTGGTGCGTCAAGTCACCAACGCGCTGTTACGCTGAGGTCAGGCGAAGCCGAGTTCGAAGGCACGGCGCCGAACGCGGGCGACGAGCCAGCGCACCCCCGCGTTGCTCATCACGAGCATGGCGCCGGTCATCAGCAGCGACTTCACTTCGCGACGCGAGATCTTGACCGAGCCGCCGGGACGCAACATCGCCGTGCTCTGCACCAGATCGCGTAAGGTGGCATAGGCGAGCAGCAGCGGCAAAATACAAAAGAGCCGAATCGATACCGCGCGCCGCGGAATCAGCAGCAGATAATTGCGCGCTTCCTCGAGATCGTGCCACGCCAGCTGAATCAGCTGTGTCAGCGCTTCGCGGTTTTTCGCGATGAGCTCGGGCGCGAGAATGCGGCTCTGCGTGCTGCCATGCGCGAGCAGCAACTCTTCGGGTACGTAAATCGAGTTTTCCTGCTCCACGTCGACCGCCACATCCTTGAGGATGTTGACCGTCTGCAACGCTTCCGCGAAGGCCCGGCACCGTTCGCGGAGCACCGCGTAGCGCCGCGCGCCAATGCTCGGGGAATGGTGGTGCCAGAGATCCGTGAGCATGTAGCCCACGGTGCCTGCGACGTAGTAGCAGTACTCTTTGTATTCCTCGATCGACTGAATGCGGATGCCGTCGGGATAGAGGAGCACGAACTTGCGCATGCCGACCACCATCTCGGTCACCCATCGACGCACAATCGCCTGCGTGGCCTCCGGCAGCCGCGCGAAGTGTTCGAGCACCAAGTCGGTGTGGCAGGTGAGCGTGCAATGCGCGACATCCCCCTGCAACGTCTGCACGCCGCTCAAGAAGCGCGTGCGCGCCTCGGCGTCATCAAAGGCCGCCAGGAAGTCATCCAACAGCGCCGCCTTCCGCTCGGGCGCCACCGCCGTGGCGTCCTCCACGGTGTCGGCGATCCGACAGAGGAGATACGCATCGAGCACCGCCTGCCCGAGGGCGCCCGGGAGCACCTTGATCCCCAGCGCGAAGGTGCGCGAGACGGCCGGCAGGATCGCCTGACAGAAGCGTGCAGCATCACGGCGGGCGAGCGCGTCGGAGACGGCGGCGGGAAGACTCATCCGTGAAAGATACTGGAAACCACTCGGGGCGGGGCCCGCCGCTTGCTCCGGCCCCCCGGACAGGTGAGACTGCACCCCATGCGCCCCTCCCCGATTTCCGATCGCCCGTCCGGCTTCCGGGGCACGTTCCGGACCGATCCGCTCGCGCGGTCGGTCTACGCGGAAGGCGCCGGCATCGCCCGGGAGCTCCCGGCCGCCGTGGCCGTCCCGGCGGACGCGGACGATCTCCCCGCGCTGGTGCAGTGGGCGCGGTTTTATGGGCACACGCTGATCCCCCGCGGCTCCGGCACCGGGATGGCGGGCGGGGCGGTCGGTCCCGGCGTGATTGTGGATCTCAGCCGCTTCACCACGATGGAGCCCGTCGATGTCGACGCGCGGAGCGTCCGCGTCGGGGTTGGGGCGCTCCGTGGCGCGGTGGATGCGTCCGCGCGCGCCCACGGGCTGCGATTTCCGGTGGATCCATCGAGCGGGGCCTTCTGCACGATTGGGGGGATGGTGGCCTCCAATGCCGCCGGTGCGCGGTCGCTCCGCTACGGCGCCACTCGGCCGTGGGTGCGTGCCATTCACGCCGTCTTCGACGATGGCCGCTCGGCCTGGATCCGCCGCGGTGATCCGTGGCCCCTCCACATTCCGGCGGTCGCTCGTCTCGCCACCGCACTGCAGCAGACGGCTGCCATGGATGCGGCGCAGTTGCCCCCGGGGCTTCTCACGCGCGATGGCGTGCTCAAGGAGTCGAGCGGCTACGCCGTCGCCGCCACGCTCGCCCCGAACGGTCACCTCGTGGACCTGCTCGTGGGGAGTGAAGGCACGCTGGCGCTCTTCACGGCGGTCGAGCTCGCGCTCTGTCCGGTCCCTGGGGCGACCGGCACCGTGCTCGCCGTCTTCCCGTCGCTTGAGACGGCCACCACCTGTGCGATGGCCGCTCGTGCGCTGGGCGTCAGCGCCTGCGAGTTGCTCGACCGCACCTTTCTCGATGTGGCCGCGACCGATGGGCCCACCGGCATCGATCCCCGGGCGGAGGCGGTCTTACTGATTGAGGTGGAAGGGGACGACGCTGCGGCGGTGACCGCGCAGATCGCGCAGCTCTCCGACCGATGCCTCGCGGAAGGCGCCGAGTCGGTGGCGACGGGACTGGATGCGGAGACACAGCATCGGCTCTGGGCCCTGCGGCATGCCGCGAGCCCCATCCTCGCGCGTCTCGCCCCCCGTCTGCGCTCAATGCAGTTCATCGAAGACGGCTGCGTCCCTCCCGTGCACTTCCCGGCCTATGTCCGCGGAGTACGGGCCGCGTTGGCCCGGGCCGGGATCACCGGGGTGATTTTCGGGCATGCGGGCGACGCGCATGCGCATGTGAATCCGCTGGTGGATGTGACGCAGCCCGACTGGCGCGATCGGGTGACGCAGCTGTGGAGCGACGTGGCGACGTTGACAGCGCAGCTCGGTGGGACGCTCGCCGGTGAGCACGGTGATGGGCGGCTTCGGGCTCCATGGCTGCCGCGCAGCTGGCCGGTGGCCGCCCGGGCGGTCTTTGCCCACATCAAGGCCGCCGCCGATCCCACCGGCGTCTTCAATGCGGGGTGCAAGGTCGCGGCGGAGACGGCGCCGCTGCTCCCCGCCGCGATGCGCCACGATCCGGAGGCCGACCCACTCGATCCACGGGCACGAGCGTTTTTGGATCAGATCGAACAGACCCGTCGCTGGCAGACCTTTCGGCTGGACGGCGCGCCAGACGGTGCGCCGGACGACGGCGTGGCGGTCTAACGGCGGCCTAGAGACGGTCTAGCGACCCGCTAGCGGCGGTCGCTGCAGGGTGGGGCGGTGACGCCGGCCCGAACCTGGGCGAGGAGTTCAATCAGCCGCCGCCGCTCGGCGGGCGGGAGTGCCGCCATCGCCCCCTGATCCGCCGCATCGATCTGCGGATCGAGCGTTGCCAGGAGCCTGAGCCCCGCCTCGGTGATGCGGCAGCGCACCTGACGCCGGTCGCGCTGCGTCCGGTCCCGCTGCACCAGTCCGGCCGCCTCCAGGCGGTCGACGAGACGGGTGATCGTGGCCCCTTCCTCAATCAGGCGGTCGCGAATGGCGAGCGTCGGCAACCCATCGCCCCCCGCCCCGCGCAGGATGCGGAGCACATTGTATTGCGACAGGCTGAGCCCGTGCGGCTCCACCACGCGCCCCAGATGCCGAGTCACCATGGACGCGGTCCGCATGAGCGCCAGCGTCGCTTCCTGCGATTCCGAGCGGAATGGCCGGGTGAGCTGCAGCTCCTGGTGGACATCCGTCACCGGACGTGGCTGAGGATCACGGGTGGGCATACCCCAGCGTACCCCGGGACCGGGTCGGCGGCAATAGGGGGCGTGCCTCTGCCGCTCGATGGGCCGAGTCGCGTTATCTTTCGAGGATCCGGTTGTTTGCCCCCCACGTCAGCGTATCGCCCCATGTCGATCTCCGCCGCCATTCTCCGTGAGCCCCGCATCACGGTGCTGTCCCGTCCGCAGTTCACGGAACCGGCGCATCTCGGGGTGCAGTGGATGGGTGAAGGGACCGACGGCGAACGTCTGGCGGAGTTTGCCGGGCGCCTCTGCTACATGAGCCAGCGCAACCCGGCGGGGCGCTCGACGCGCGAGTACCTCGAGAACATCAAGAAGCAGGGCCATGGCAGCGTGCTCGAGCATGCCAACTACTCACTGCTGCTGGAAGGGGTGAGCCGGTCGCTCACGCATGAACTCGTGCGGCACCGGGCGGGCTTTGCGTATTCACAGCTCTCGCAGCGCTATGTCGATGAAAGCGACGCCTGCTTCGTGATGCCGCCAGCGATCATTGGCGACGAGGCGCTGGAAGCGGCGTGGACGACGCAGATCAACGGCGCGCTCACCAGCTACATCGGGCTCGTCGAGTCACTGATGACGCGCTACGGCTGGGTCGACGACAAGGTGCATCGCCGGAAGATGGCGCGGGAAGCGGCGCGTGGCGTGCTGCCGAACAGCACGGAAACCAAGATCGTCGTGACCGGCAATGCGCGGGCGTGGCGCACGATGCTCGAGCTCCGCTCGAGTGAGGCGGCGGAGCTTGAGATCCGCCGCCTGGCGGTTGACGTGCTGCGCGTGCTCCAGGACGAAGCGCCGGCGTTTTTCTCGGACTTTGAGATTTACCAGGCGGCCGACCGCCGCGACGCGGCGCGCATCACCTACCATAAGGTCTGATCAGGTCGTCGCCGGTGCCGTCGCCGGTGCGGTGCGCGCGGCCCGCAGCATGGTGACCGCGGTGTAGAGCACGACCGCGATCACCAGCCACATCACCGTCGTGAGCGGCAGCGACTTCACAATCAGCGCGGCGATGAGCACGGCCGGGGCGCCACCAATGGCGAGCCCGAGCGACGCCTTGAGATCAAAGCGCAGCGTCTTGGTGAAGCGCGCGCTCGCCACCGGCATCAGGAAGGCACAGGAGCCCATCATGATGGGGAAGGCGGCCTTGGGATTCATTCCCAGCAAGCTCACCAGAATCAGACAGGGGCCATAGAGCCCGATCCCGAGCGTCATGAGCGCGCCCAGAATGAAATTGCCGACGATGGCGATCCCGAACGCGGTGCCGTTCACGCCGTCGGCGAGCCCTTCATTGGGGGCGATTCCCAGCGCCTTGGCGGTCAGCAGGCCGGCAGCCACCAGCAGGCAGATCCCCATGCCGTATTGGACGCGGGTGCGTGACCAGCCAGAGACCACGCCAGCCCCCAACCACGAGCCTGCCGTGGCGGCGGCGATCATGCTGATGAGCGTCTTGGGATCGACCTGGACCGCCTGAATGAAAATGAACGCTTCAACAAAGGTCGGGATGGTGTGGCCGACGTTGAGCGTACCGGGGATCCGTTCGTCCGGGACGGTCTTGAAGAAGCGGAAGAGCGCCGTGGTCGGGGCGAACGAGCCGATCCCGAGGGTATCGAAGAAGTTCGTGATGAACCCGATCCCCATCCCAATGGGTGTGGGGGCGATCCCTTCGGCCCGTTCCTCGGCCGTGGCCTCGCGACGGCGGCGCAGGATGGCGGCCGCGAGGGTGTACAGGTGGAAGACCACCGTGACACCGAGGGCGACGAGGAGCCAGGACTTGGCGTCGAGCGACATGACAGGAGGGGGAGGGATCGTCGAACGGCAGGGGCGCGGACCACCGGTGGCGGCACCGTGCCGCGTCCCGCGTGCCGCAGACCGCGCCTATACGATCCCTCCCGGTGACGCGAAGCGCAACCGGGTCACCCGCGGTCAGACCGCGTCGTCGTTCTCGCAGTCGAACGTCAAGGCGTCGGCTTCCCGCATGGAATCCAGCCAATCGGCCACGGCCGACTCGTCGGCCAGCGCCAACGCCTTCGTCCCGGCGGCGCCATCGAGGGTGACGACGTCGTGGCGCGGAGTCGACCCATAGGGGACCCCGGGCATGGAGTGGTCCTGCGCCATCATGGACGAATCGTCTGCGCGATCCTCCATCTGCACCATGAAATCCATTTGGGACACTCCAACTGTCTGGAGACCACTCAGGGACGAACCGCCGTCGGTTCACCGCCTCGGTCTAAGACGGGTATCCCTGTGCGTTCGCAACGTGCGGGGCGGCACGAGTGGTTCCCATCAGGGAGTGTCCGACAGCGTGTCCTCCGGATCATCGGCGACGCTGTACAGCCAGCCCCCCCCGAGCAACGCCACGGCGAGTGCGATACCAATGGGAACAGCGGCAGCGGTGCTGGACGTCACGGCGTAACCAATTCGTAATCCAGCGGGGAGCAGCGTCACCGACAGCCAGGTATACAGCGCCGCCGCGAGCAGGGCGGCGAGCGGTCGCCAGAGGCCGCGCCGCGGCAACACCACCAGCCCCAGGGCAACGCCCCAGACCGAGGCCACGAGCAGATGATCGAGGTAGCCCACCGCGACCGACGTGAGGGGCGCCGCGAGGCTCGTCACCCCGAGCCCTTCCAGCAAACCCCGCCCCGCCAAGCGAAACACCCGACTCGGCTCCGCCTCACGCATCCCCAGCCCCAGCAACGCGCCGCCCGTGGCGATGGTGGTCAGCGAACCGGTGGTATACGCCGCCTCGAGCAGGGCGCGGGGACGCGCGGGGGAATCCATCTGCGAAAGGAACCGCCCCGCGACTCGGGACTCAAGGGCGACGGGGCGTACCGGCGCCTTCCGTTAACACCGCGCGGACGCCAACGTCCGCAGAAGACACTCCTACCCGATAGCGTTATGCCCATGCTGCGCTCGGCCCGTTGGTCCCCGTGGTCCCGGTTCCGTCTGGGGTGCGGTCTCGGATGCACCCTCGCGCTGGTGCTGACCAGCTGCACCACGCGCGCCGTTCGGCGCGGGGGCGCCGACGCGATGGGCGCCGGAGCAATGGCCGCCGACGGGCTGGAAGCCGCGGCCACCGGCCACCGGGAGCAGACGGCCGACCAGCAGGTCTGGCATGTGCTGCACCGGCTCGCCTTTGGGCCGCGTCCCGGTGATGTGGATGCCGTGCAAGCGATGGGCGTCGAGGCCTGGATCGCCCGGCAGCTCACGCCCGAATCGATCCCGGATACGGTCACCGACCAGTGGCTCACCCGCTTCGCCACGCTCGGGCAATCCGGCGAACTGCTGCTCCGTCGCTATCCCCCCGCCGGCGTCGTGCAGGCGCAGTTGACGCGCGAACGGGGCGGCACGCTGACCCCAGCCGATTCGCAGACGCTGCAGCTCCGAAACCGGCAGGCCAATGCCGCGCTCAACGAAATCGCGACGAGCCGAGTGTTGCGGGCGGTCCACTCGGAGCGGCAGTTGCAGGAAGTGATGGTCGATTTTTGGGAAAACCACTTCACCGTGTTCAACGGGAAGGACCGCACGCGGTACTTCATTCCGGAGTACGACGCGGCCACGATCCGTCCGTTTGCGCTGGGGAAATTCCGGGAGCTGCTGGGGGCGGTCGCGAAGAGCCCGGCGATGCTCACGTATCTCGACAATTGGCAAAG
>JBAXMW010000096.1:0-7232 GCA_037134115.1 Gemmatimonadaceae bacterium
CGGGCCGTTTGACCTCTCCGCGGCCGACGCTGGATCACGCGCGTGCGGTGCTGCGCGAGCAGTTCGGCTATCCCGACTTCCGCCCCGCGCAGGTCCGTGCGGTGCAGACCGTGCTCGCCGGACATGATGCGCTGATCGTGCTGCCCACTGGCGGCGGGAAGTCCCTCTGCTTTCAGGTGCCGGCGTTATTGCGCGAGGGGCTGACGGTGGTCATCTCGCCGCTCATCTCGCTCATGAAGGATCAGGTCGAGACGCTGGAGCGTCGGGGCATCGCCGCCGCGTTCATCAACAGCACGTTGAGTAGCGCCGAGGTCGCGAATCGCATGGCGCAGGCGCAGGACGGCACGTTGAAGCTGCTGTACCTCGCCCCCGAACGCATGGATTTAGGACGGACGGCGCAGCGGCTCGCGGAGATCGGGGTCAGCCTCCTTGCCGTCGATGAAGCCCATTGCATCAGCGAATGGGGGCACGACTTTCGGCCGAGCTATCGGCGGATTGGGAGCATCCGGGAGCGATTGGGGGCGCCGCAAACGGTCGCCCTGACCGCGACGGCCACGCCGGAAGTCCGTGACGATATTGCTCGGCAATTGGCGTTGCGCGCGCCCGACGTGGTGGTGGGCGGTTTCGACCGCGTGAACCTCACCTATCGCGTGGAAGCCACACGGACGCAGCGGGATAAGGATGAGGCGGCGATTCAATGGCTCAAAGCGAGTGCGGGCCCGAGTATCGTCTATGCGCCCACGCGCAAAGCGGTCGAGCGCGTCACCACGATGCTCACACGCGCGCGCATCCGTGCGGTGGCCTACCATGCGGGCTTGGATGACAGCCATCGCCAACGCGCACAGAACGCGTTCATGGATGAAGCCGCGCGCGTGATTGTGGCCACCAGCGCATTTGGCATGGGCATTGATAAGGCCGATGTGCGCTTGGTCGTGCATCATGCGATGCCGGGCTCGCTGGAAGCGTATTATCAGGAGGCCGGACGTGCTGGTCGTGACGGGGCCCCGAGCACCTGCGTCTTGTTGCACAGCTACCCGGATCGCTTCACGCATGAATTCTTCATCGGGAACGCGCATCCCGAGCGTCCGCTGGTCGAGCAGGTGTGGCGCGTGTTGCGTAAGCATGCCGACGCCGAGCAGCTCGTGTCGCTCCATCCCGAGGATCTCGCCGCGTCGCTCCCGGCGAAGCTTGGGGAACGCAAAATCGGGGCAGCCTTGCGATTGCTCGCGGTCTCCGGGGCGCTTACCGTCGAACCGGCGGCCCCCGGCCGGGTGTGGGTCCGGTTGCTGGCCACCCCGGCGCGCATCTCCGAAGAGCTGACCGGCGGGCGGGCGTTTGAACGCGAGGTGCTCCGCAGCCTCTGGCGTGCCGTTGGCAAGCGTCTCGAACAGGGCGCCTCCATCGATCTCGACGGTCTGCCACCGGGTTTGGGTGGGGCGATGGGGCTCATCCCCACGTTGGAACGTCTCGAAGCCTCCAACTTCATCGCATGGTCACGCACCGGTGGGGGGATCCGTCTGGATCCACAGGCGGCGGATGCGCGATGGCTGCCGGTGGATTGGCAATTAGTCGAGCGTCGCCGTCAGGCGGATCTCCACCGACTGGACGCCGTGCAGCGCTATGCGCAAACTCACGCTTGCCGACGAGCGTTCGTGCTGCGCTATTTCGGTGATCCCGACGTGCAGTCACGCTGTGACGCCTGTGACCGCTGCGTCAGTTCGTCCGCACCACCTCCTGACCGTGCACCTGTGCGACGGTCGGGGACGCGGTCCCGTTCACGCCCCTCCTGACATTTCATGGACGATCGTCTGTATTTCTCTGAACAACACGAAGCGGTTCGCGACATGGTCCGCACCTTCGCGCGCGAGCAGATCGCGCCGATCGCGGCCCAGCACGATGCCGACGCCACCTTCCCGTGGGCGACCGTGAAGCAGATGGGTGAGCTCGGCCTCCTCGGCGTACCATGGGCGGAGGAGCTGGGCGGCGCTGGGCTTGATACCCTCAGCTTCATGATTGCGATTGAAGAGTTGGGGAAGATCGATGCGTCGCACTCCATCACCATCAGCGCGCACACCACGCTGGGGACGTCGCCGATCGTGAACTTCGGAACGCCTGAGCAGATCCAGCGGTACGTGCCGTTGCTGGCGAGCGGCACCGTGCTCGGTGGGTTTGGGCTGACCGAGGAGGGCGCGGGCAGTGACGCGGGCGGCACGCGGACCACCGCGGTACGCCAGGGCGATCACTATGTGCTGAATGGCTCCAAGCGGTTCATCACGCATGCCGGCGTGGGGGAGATTTTCGTGGTCACGGCGGTGACCGATCCCACCAAGGGGAGCAAGGGCATCTCGTCGTTCGTCCTGACCAAGGACAGCTGCGATCTGGAGGCCTGCCGGAGCGTCGGCATTGGTCACAGCGAAAGCTTGACCGCCATGCCCGGGTTCCGGTCGGGAAAGAAGGAAGACAAGCTCGGCTGGCGCGCCTCGGATACCCGGGAGCTGCTGTTTGACAATGTGGAAGTGCCCGTGGAAAACCGGCTCGGCGAGGAAGGGCTCGGCTTCATCAATTTCATGAAGACGCTGGATGCCGGGCGGATCGGGATCGCGGCGCTGTCGCTTGGGATCGCGCAGGGGGCCTTTGACGAGGCGCTCAAGTATGCGTCGGTCCGGAAGCAGTTCGGCGCGGCGATCGCGACATTCCAGGGGATTCAGTTCCAGCTGTCCGACATGGCCACCGAGATCGAAGCGGGGCGGCATCTGATGTATCACGCCGCCTGGCTGGCCCAGAACGGGCAGCCCTTCGGGAAGGAGGCGGCGATGGCCAAGCTCTTCTGTTCCGAGCTGGCCATGCGGGCGACGATCAAGGCGATCCAGATCCACGGCGGCTACGGCTACACCAAGGAGTACCCGGTGGAGCGGTACATGCGGGACGCCAAAATCTGTGAGATCGGGGAGGGGACCAGCGAGATTCAGCGGCTCGTCATTGCCCGACACCTGCTCAAGGGATTGCTGGCCTGAGCACTCCCGGGTAGTGTTCGGGGTAGGCTGGTAAGACCGTTTTTGCAGGTTCATAGCCGTCGCATCAGGCGCCGGCGGTTCGCGCGACTCGCGGACCGCTTGCGATGCCGGCTGGGGTAGGACGGGATCAGCGTATCGCCGTTGTACGCCAGCCGGACGTTCCACCGCGCGTCAGCCGACGTGCATCGATCGCAGGTCACCGCGTTGTCCCCGAGACGAGTGCCACCCGCCGCGCCACTTGGTGCGCGGGACGTGCGCCGCACCGGGCGCGGGCGCCCTGAACGGTCGGGCGCGCAGGGTGGAGGTGCCCGTGACGTCGTCCGTAGTGCGCCCTTCGGCGCGCCGGGCAGTCAGGCAGGATTACCTAGTGGATCGCTCGCCGGGCGCAACGGAGTCGCCGCCGCCCGACCGTGTGATGACATCTCATGAAGCGTGAAATCCTGGTGAATGCGACGCCGCGCGAGACGCGGGTCGCAATCATCGAGGACGGCTTGTTGGTGGAATTACTGGTTGATCGCCCCGATGCCCGCCGCATGGTGGGCGATGTGTATTTGGGGAAGGTCGAGGCAGTACTCCCCGGCATTCAGGCCGCCTTCGTCAACATTGGCACCGAAAAGTCCGCCTTCCTCCATGCCGCCGACGTGGTCGTCGATGACGCCCCCGTCTCGGATGACGACGACGAAGACGATGACGACAGTGCGGAAGAGAGCGGCGGCGGTGGCCGCCGTGGGCGGAAAGAAGTTCGCCCCATTCAGGATCTGCTGAAGCGCGGACAGGATATCCTGGTCCAGGTGACCAAGGAGCCGATCAGTACCAAGGGCCCCCGGGTCACCGCACAGGTCTCGCTCGCCGGGCGGTTCCTCGTCTACATGCCCTTCGCTTCGAAAGTCGGCGTCAGCCGCAAGATCGATGAGCGGAGCGAGCGGCAGCGCCTCCGGCAGATGGTGCAGGGGATCCTCCCGGAGGACGTCGGCGGCGTGATCGTCCGGACCGTTTCCGAAGACGCCACCCAGGAGACGTTCGAGCGCGAGCTCAACACGCTCATCAACAACTGGAAGCGCATCAAGCGGAAGACCCAGTTCACCCGGGCCCCCTCGCTCGTCCATCGGGAGACGAATGTGACCCGGGGATTGGTGCGCGACCTGTTCAGCGCCAAGGTCGAAGGGGTCACGGTCGACTCCAAACAGGTGTACAACGAGATCACCGAGTACCTGCAGGGGATCGCCCCCGAGCTGGTGGAGCGGGTCACGTTGTATGAAGAGACCGTGCCCTTGTTCGACAAGGCTGGGATCGAAACCGAGCTGCGGGATATCTTCAAGCGCCGGTGCGACCTCCCCAGCGGCGGCTACCTGATCATTGAGCCGACCGAGGCCCTCGTCTCCATCGACGTCAACTCTGGCCGCTACACCGGGAAGCGGGACCCCGAGAAGACCATCCTCAAGACCAACACCGAAGCGGCCCGCGAGATTGCCCGGCAGCTCCGGCTCCGGGACGTCGGGGGGATTATCGTGTGCGACTTCATCGATATGGAGACGCAGGGGAACCGGGATAAGGTGCTCCATGAGCTCCGCACCCATCTGGGACGCGACCGGGCCCGGACCCGCGCCTTCGCCGTCAGCGATCTCGGTCTGGTCGAAATGACGCGGCAGCGGGTGCGCCAAAGCCACTGGCAGAGCATGACGGAGACCTGTCCGACCTGTACCGGCACCGGTCGGGTCTTCACCCCCGAAACCATCGTCCGCCGGACCGAACGGGCCGTGCGCCGGATGGCGGCGGAAGGGCGTCGGGAGCCGGTCACCCTGCGGATGCACCCGGAGGTCGCCCTCCATGTGCTTGAGCAGGAACATGATTTTGTGAAGCGGCTGGAAAAGCTGGCCGGGTTCCCGCTGGATCTCCGCGATGACCCCCTCCTCAAGCCGGATGAAATCCGGCTCGTGGTCCGCGGGGCACAGCGCGACATCACGCAACAGTACGCCCTCTCCTGAGGGCGTCCGCCGGGGGGCACACGACCCCACGGACGGCAGTGAACGGGTTGACACGTAACATCAAGTCCAGTAAGCTTCTGGGCTACATCTGGGCTGGAACGCAGGTGACCTCCACCCGGGCGAACTCCGCGCAGGTCTTCGGACCCGCGACGCCCGGTGCGGTCTGTCTTTTCTTCGGGCATTTCTCATGAGCTACGCGATCATCCGCACCGGTGGCAAGCAGTTCCGTGCCGAGCCGGGCAAGACGCTTCGGATCCCCTCGCTGCTGGGCGAGGCCGGTACGGCCGTCGAATTCAACGACGTGCTCCTCGGCTCCGACGGGCAGTCGGTCCGCACGGGCGTGCCCACCCTCGCGGGGGCCAAGGTCACCGGCGAGATCGTGAAGCACGGCCTCGATGACAAGATCATCGTCTTCAAGTTCAAGCGCCGGAAGAACTACGCCCGCAAGCAGGGCCACCGGCAGAAGTTCACGGAAGTCCGCATCAAGGACATCACCCTCGGCTGAGCGCCGGCGGCGCGCTGAGCGCGCTGCCTTCTGGAGATCAGGTCATGGCACATAAGAAAGGCGTCGGCTCCTCACGCAACGGGCGCGATTCCAATCCGAAGTATCGCGGCATCAAGAAGTACGGCGGCGAATTCGTGACGGCGGGCAACATCATCCTGCGCCAGTGCGGGACGAAGTGGCACCCGGGCACGAACGTCGGCATGGGCACGGACTACACCATCTACTCGCTCGTCGACGGCGTGGTGCAGTTCCAGCACAAGAGCAAGAAGGCCTACAAGGTCAGCGTGCTCCCCGTCGAGTACGTCGAAGAAACGGTGCAGGCGTAACCGCCGGTCATCATCTGTCGTAAACGGCCCCTGCTTCGGCGGGGGCCGTTTCGCATTCAAGGGGCGCGTACCGCCGCAAAATGGCCAGGATAGTCGGTGCACAGCCCGTCCACCCCGAGTGCCACCAAGGACCGGGCCTGCGCGAGATCGTTCACCGTCCATGCGATGACGCGTACCCCGCGCGCATGGGCCGCCGACACCAGCGCCGCGTCGATGAGCTCCGCGTGCTGCCACAGCGCATCCGGCGGGGTCGCCCCAAGGCTGGCCGACAGGTCCACAGGGTAACTGACACTGAGCCACCCAATCGAGCGCTCCGGATCTGCCCCGCGGATGGCCGAGGGGATCCGATGGTCGAAGGCGTGCACGGCCGTGGCGACCTCCGGATGCCGCGCGAGGCAGGCGAGCAGTGGCGGCTCTATTCCTGCGGCTTTCACCTCGACGTAGACGCGTCCGCGGTCCCCGACCATGGCCAGCACGGCATCCAGCGTGGGGACGTGCCCGCCACGGGCCAGCGGCATGGCGAGGAGCTCCTCGGCGGACATCGTGGCAATGGGTATCACCGCTGGACCCGCCGGCGTGTCCACCGTGACCGCTGGATCATGGTGCACCACCACGACCCCGTCGGCCGTCGCATGGACATCCAACTCCAGTCCGTCAGCCCCCTGAGCCAGCGCCAGCGCAAAACTGGGGAGCGTGTTCTCTGGGGCCTCGCGCGGAACGCCCCGATGGGCGATGATCTCTGGCGTGCGCATCATGCCGCTGCAGCCGCTCCGTGGGGGAAGGGGAATCTCGGTACCGGCCTTAACGCCGCGTACTGCGGTTCGTCCAATTCACCGGAAGATATGAGCAAGCCCACCGGCGGGGAGGAGGGGCCTGACGACCGCCTTTTGATTGAGCGGTGGCAGGCCGGTGACGAGCGTGCGGCCGCCCAGTTAGTGGAGCGGCACGCACCGGCGCTCGCGCGCTTTGCCGTCCGGCTCGGGATGGACGAGGACGTCGACGATCTGGTGCAGGATACGTTTGTGCGGGCCTTTGGCGCGCTGGAGACGTTTCGGGCCGACAGCTCACTGCGCACGTGGCTCTTCACGATCGAGCGGCGACTGGTGATTGATCGGCGACGCAGCCGAGGGCGACGAGGGGCCGACGTGGAGATTGAGGAAGCACATGTCGCCACGAGCTATGATGCCCTCGACGCCATGGTGGCGGATGAGTCACAACGTCGGATGGCGATGGCGATGCAGTCGCTGACGCGGATGCAACGGGATGTGTTCACGCTGCGGATTCAGGAAGGACAGAGCTACCGGGAAATCGCGGAAATTCTGGGCACCTCGGAAGGGGCTGCTCGGGTGCATTACCACAACGCCATGCGGGCGGTGAAGGAGTGTCTCGATGACTGACTGCA
>JBAXMW010000097.1:0-6962 GCA_037134115.1 Gemmatimonadaceae bacterium
GCGAGAGGGCAGCCACTTCGCGAGCGTCAGGTACATCCGGTCGGGATCAATGGGCTTCGATTCGAAGTCGTTCATCCCGGCGTCCTCGCAGCGTTGGCGGTCTTCCGCCATCGCGTTCGCCGTCATCGCGATGATCGGCTGCCCCGCCAGCGACGCAGTGCCCCGAATGATGCGGGTCGCCTCGTAGCCGTCCATCTCGGGCATCTGCAGGTCCATGAGGACGAGATCGTACGTGGCGCAGCCGAGGGCGTCGATCGCCTCGCGTCCGTTCCCGCAGAGGGTGACCGTCGCGCCCGCCTTCGTCAGTAACTTCTTGATGACCAGCTGGTTGAACGGATTATCCTCCGCCACGAGGATGTGGCTCCCAGAGAGGCGGGTCCGTGCCGCGGCGACGTCTTCCACGCGCGTTTCCGGTTCCGGCTCGGGCGCGGCGTCCGCGCGCATGAACCGTGCCGTGAAGGCGAAAGTGCTGCCAACTCCGACGGTGCTTTCCACCCAGATTCGCCCGCCCATCAGCTCTACCACCTGCTTGGCGATCGCAAGGCCAAGACCGGTGCCCCCATGCTTTCGGGTATTGGAGGCGTCCGCTTGGCTGAACGGCTGGAACAGCCGGTCGATCTGCTCGGGACTGAGGCCGATCCCGGTATCCCGCACGCGGAACTCCAGAAGGATCGCGTCGGCATCCTCATGGGGATCCGCAGCCCCTGGCACCACGTCGATCTGCACGCCGCCACGTTCCGTAAATTTGACCGCGTTCCCGGCGAGGTTCAGCAGAATCTGTCCCAACCGCAGCGCATCCCCGGTCAGGAAGGGGGGAACGCCCTCACCGATGCGCGTCTCGAACCGCAGCGCCTTTTCCCGCGCCAGATGCCCGCAGATCCCATCGACCTGATCAAGCGGCGTCTGCAGCGCGAAGGGACGCTGCTCGAGTTCCACTTTCCCCGCATCGATCTTCGAGAAGTCGAGAATGTCGTTGATCACGGCGAGCAGGTCGCGAGCGGACCGGTTCACGCGCGTGACATAGCCGCGTGCCTGATCGCCTAACTCCTCCTGCAAGCACAGATACGACATCCCGATGATGGCGTTCATCGGCGTGCGGATTTCGTGGCTCATGTGCGCGAGGAACTGGCTCTTCGCCCGATTGGCCTGATCGGCGTATTCCACGGCCAACTGCATGTCGGCGATGCGCCGCTCGGTCGCCTGAATCTTTCGCCGTTCCGTGAGGTCGCGCACCGAAACGATGTCGGACGAGGCCTGAATGCCGGCCGCGCGCGCGACGGTGAATTCCGCATCGAACGACAAGCCATCGAGGTGGTGCGCGACCCCTTCGTGCACCGCATTCGGCGTGTCGCTCCGGTCCACCGTGCGCCACCGTTCGGCCTCAGGGAGCAGGGCCGCGAGGGGTCGTCCCGCGACGGTGCCGAACAGGGTGTGCGCGCGGGAATTCGCACTCGTCACCACGCCATCGTCGTCCACGACGAGCAGGGCATCAGGGCTCTGCTCGAAGAGCGCGCGCAGGGTACGCTGGGTGCTGGTCTGCGTGATGAATGCCCCCAGCAGCTGCGCCACTTGGTCGAGGAGCTGCGGCAGCCGATCGTAGCCAGGATAGGTGTGCGATCCGCCGAATTCGATAACGGCCAAGACGCCGTCGCTGCCCATCACGGGAACCGCGCAGACAGTGCGGATGCCAGTCCGATGGGCAACCTCCGCGCGGCGGGAGAAGCGACCGGCGGTATCGCTGTCCCAAAAGTCCGTCCGCTGGCAGGCCGCGGCCGTGCCCCACGCGACCCCGGGAGCCCCAACCCCCTGAAGCCACTCGGTCCCGGCCGCAAACGCAAGCGAGGCGGTGATGCGAACCCACTCCTCGAAGAGCGGAGCCGACGCGGCACCGGCGACGTAGCGCAGCGTGGAACGCCCAGGTTCCACCGTCCACACGCAGGCGGCACGGACGTCGAGAATGCTGACCAACGTCTCGGTGACGAGTCGCGCCGCCTCTTCGATCGAACCACAGCCGAGCAGCTGGTCGCCCACACGCCGTGCCACGGCCGCGTGACTGCTGGCAATGCGCAGTTCGGTGATGTCGGTGTGAATGCTGATGTACCCCGTCTGCGCACCACTGACGTCCACCGTCGGCGCCCCCTCGACCTGCGCCCAATACTGCTCACCAGACTTCCGGTAATGCAGGATTTCCACCGAACTCGCCCGCCCGTCAGCTCTCGCACTCGCCAACGCGGCGATCGCCTCGGGCGCGCTGTCGGGACCAATGAGCACCTCGTCGACGGGTCGCCCAATCACCTCGTCTGGCGCGAAGCCCGTGTGCCGAGCGAAGAGCTCATTCACCCACTCGATGCGGTCGTTCACATCGGTGACGACCACCAGACTCCGCGTCCGCTCCGCGAGGGCGCGGAACACCTCCATGTCACGCGGGGTGCCTGCGGTCATGGCGTGGTGCGCCGATAGCGTCGGAACGATCCCAGTCGAGTCACGTCGTGGTCAACGCGCGCGTGCGTCGGCCGCGAGGGTGTAGGTCCCCACCAGTTCGGCGCTGGCCAGCACATGGCCTTCGATCGCCTGACGCACGGCGCGACCATCCACGATGCCCTCAACCGGGCAGCGATCGACGTCGAGGGCGTAGAGCGTGAAGGTGTACGGATGGATGACCGTGTCGTTGAACGGCGGGCAGGGGCCATCATAGCCGAAGTACGTGCCCTCCATCGCCGGGTCACCCGTGAACCAGAGCGTGTAGTCGTTGGACCCGTGCCGACGGCCGTGGGCGGCCTCCGGGCCCGGCTTGCCATGGGGCTGGATCCCCTCGGAGCCCTCGCCCTCGGCGATCGTTCGCACATCGGCCGCGATGTCCATCAGCACCCAATGGAAAAAATCGAAGCGCGGCAGGTCGAATGGCACGCGACGGTCTTCCTTGTTGACGTCGTCGGCGACGGTCGGGACTTCCGGGTCGTGACAGAGCAGCACGAAGCTCTTCGTGCCATCGGGCACGTCAGACCACGTGAGGGCCGGCGAGCGGTTGCTGGAGAGCACCATCCGCGTGGCGGGGTCCGGGCGTGCAAACGCGAACTCCGGCGGGATGGGCGCGCCGTGGGCGAAGGTGGGGGACTCGAGCTTCATGGGGCGGCCTTTCGCGATGAGAGACGTGAGGTGACGCTTGGGCTCTGCACCTGAAAGGTACCAACGAACGGGCCCCGGGTGGGAGCGGTCCTACCGGGCGCCGCG
This sequence comes from Gemmatimonadaceae bacterium, assembly GCA_037134115.1. Classification (GTDB taxonomy): domain Bacteria; phylum Gemmatimonadota; class Gemmatimonadetes; order Gemmatimonadales; family Gemmatimonadaceae; genus Gemmatimonas. The sequence continues at coordinate 3,232 of JBAXMW010000097.1, forward strand.
CTCGCCCTGCATCGCCGATCGGACCATGGCGATTGCGGCGTACACCACCACGGCAATGACGAGCCAGCGCAATAGGCCGATGGGCAGGGTGGTGACCAACAGCGCCGCCACCAGTACGCCGGGAATCCCCCCAAGCGTGAGCCCCAGCGCCGGCTGGTTGACCATCCGCCGCCGGCGCACGAAGGCCAGGCACCCGAACATGGCCGCGAACGCGCCGCTGCCCATCATGATGGGAAACGCCGCGAGGGGGTCCATGCCGAGGGCACTTAACAGGACAAAGGTGGGCCCATAGTTGCCAATGCCGAGCATGAGGAGGGCGCCCAGGACCACATTCACGCCGAGGGCGAGCCAAAGGGCGCTGCCGCTGAGCGAGAGCGCCGTCCCGCCCACTGGCATGCGATTGAGCTGCGCCACCGTCATGAACAGCGCGGCCACGAGCAGCGCCGTGCCCATTCCCAACTGGATGGGCCGCCGTGGCAGGCGCGAGACGATGCCGGCGCCGAGCCACCCACCCACGAGCGCGGTGACGATCATTCCCAGCAGGAGCATCGGGTCGATTTGGATGGCGGAGATGAAGATCAGCGCCTGTGCCACCACGGTCAGCGTGAGTCCCACGAGCATGGTGGCGGGGAGCCGTTCGTCCGGCACGATGCGCAGTGCCTTGAAGGTGGCCGTCGTCGTGGCCAGCGACCCGATGCCAAGCGTATCGAAGAAACTCACGAGGAAGCCAATGAGCAGCTGAAGCGGCGTCGGCCAGAGCCGCTCCCCCGACGTGCGATCGATCGACCGCCACCACCGCCACGAAAAGAGCGCGGCCAAGAGGACAATGGCGCTCAGCAGGACTCCGCGAATGTCGGGCATGCCGCTAAGGTAGCGCCCGGTCTGGGGACCCGCTTGGCGGCAGGTCCGGGTCAGGTAGGCCGCTCCACGATGTGGTCGCCCTTGACGGTCCAGCGCGCTGCGCGCATGCTGGTAAGAGTGAGTATGGCAATGTCCTGCGGTCGTGCGTGACGCCCTCTGACCAGGAAGCCCATGGTACTGTCTCTGCTCGTGGTCGCTGCGTTCCAATGGCCGGCGGTCCCCGTCGACAGCTGCCCGCCCGCGTCTGCCACGCCGAATGCCCCCGCCTGGTTCGACTTTCAGGTGGACCGGCCCGCGCGCGTTGCGAAGACCGCTGCCACGCTGCCGCGTCCCGACGCGTCGCGCGCCGAACGGCCACCGTACTCCGCCGACTTTGCCCTCGTGCAATTCGTGGTCGATACGGCAGGCGTGCCCTCGGAGCGATCGTTGAAGATCTTGATGCGGCCGTCGGGGCTTTCCGTCGACGCGATGAAAGCAGCGCTCCCACGCTGGCGCTACACACCGGCCGTCGCGCGCGGCTGCAAGGTGCTTCAGCTCGTGCAGACGCCGCTCAAGTGGAAGTAGCTGCGCATCGCGGGCAATCCCGGTGTGGATTCGGGTAGCGCCGGCATGCTTTTTAAATGGTTGAGAAATAGGTGCCTATTTTCTTCGTCCACTTGGTCACGGAGATGCGTTGCATGAGACAAGGGTCCGTTCTTTCGATTGGCTTCGCTACGCTGTTCATGCCGGCTGCATCAGGCGTGCGAGCACAAGCCGCGGCCGCTTTTCGTCTGTCGGCGGCACCCACTCTGGCTGTGGGCTCCGAGGATAAAGGACCGGCGTACCAACTGGATCGTGTCTATGGTGCCATGCGCCTTCCGGACGGCAGCATCGCCGTCGGAAACTCGGCAACCGGCGAACTCCGGCTCTTTGACAATAGTGGTCGCTTCCTCGTGTCAGCCAGTCGAAGCGGTGGAGGGCCCGGTGAGTTCGATGCTGGGGAGGCAATCTTTCCACGGGTGTTCGGAAAGACGTTGCTTGCGGGGGATCCGAATCATGCTCGCGTCAACCGATACCAGTTCTCAGGTAAGGTCCTGCCGCAGATTGTACTCGTGTCGTCGCCACCGGCCGTGCGATCGTTTCTGGAGGCCGCCGTTGGCGCGCAGCTTCTTGCGCGGGTTACGGCATCGCCAATACTGCAGGGGGCACCGGGGCAACGGATCGTAACCCGCTACCGCTACGGTCTCTATGATTCGACTGGGCGGCAGCGCAGCGTGCTGTTTGAATTGCCGACGCAGGAGCGCATCGTCCATGCTTGGCAAGGATCGCTTCGTTTTCCGTTCCTCCCGTTCTCTCCCGAACCCATTGTCGCGGCGTCTGCTGACAAAGTGTACCTGATTCGCTCGGGAGCCCCGGAAGTTGAGGTGTGGTCACCAGCCGCAGAACGTATCGGCACGCTGACTTGGAAGGCGCAGCGGATGCGCGTTCGCGATATTTGGGCACGATGGCGCCAGGCGGAACTCGCGGGTATTACCAAACCGAACGACCGCATGCGCTATGAGGATTTTCTGTCGAACAGCCTGCCACTGCCTGAGTATGTCCCTGTGGCAGAGGCGATGCAGGTCGATCCTGCTGGGCGGCTCTGGATTGTACGGCGGGGCATGCCGTGGGAACGCAGTCGGCTGTGTGACGTCCTTGACTCAGCGGGTCACTTCCTCGGCAGCGTCACCCTGCCGCCCAACTTCACCCTGTTCCAAGTGGGTTTGGACTTCATTCTCGGACGGGCCCGCGATGAAAACGACGTTGAGCAAGTTCAGCTCTATCGACTCACACGAGCGGATCTGAAGTAGGTGCTGGAGTCGATTGCTTTCACGGTTTCTATTGAAGTGAAGCCACCACCGTCACACGCGCCCACACCGGCGACCTCGACGCCTTCCTGGTTCACCGGCTCGACATGATCATCCGACCCGCATCGCGTCCCGAAGACATTCCGACCATCCATACGCTCTTGATGGAGTACGCCGAGTCGCTTGGATTCTCCCTCTGTTTTCAGGGATTCAGCGACGAGCTGGCCAGTCTCCCCGGGGCCTATGCTCCACCGACTGGTGCGCTGCTGCTTGCGGAGGATGCGACCGGCGAGGCGATCGGGTGCGTGGCACTCCGGGCCACCGCCGACGCTGGCGTCGGCGAGATGAAGCGGTTGTATGTCAGACCCGCCGCGCGCGGCACCGGGACCGGACGGGCGCTCGTGGCGCGTCTCATCGCGCTCGCTCGCGAGGCCGGCTATCAGCGCCTGCAACTCGACACGCTCCCCACCATGCACGCCGCGATTTTGCTCTACGAGCAACTCGGCTTCGTGGACATCGCACCGCTGCGGTCCACGCCGATGGATGGGGTCCGGTATCTCGAGCTGGTGTTGGATCCCACGCCGCAGGGCGTCTAGGCGCTCGCGCCGCCTGCGCCACGGCACGACACGCCCATCAGTCGGCCCGCCGCCACTGGAGCCGACGGATCACTGGCCGGCCGTCCTCGCGCCGCGCCTCAAACCAAATCCGCAGCGAATCGCCCGTGAGCACAAAGTGCCGCGTGAGCGTCCGCCCCACATCGGCCGCCGACAGCGCCCCAATGAGGGTATGGGTCACCGTCCCAGCCGCCGCGTCAATGCGGTACGTCCCGAAATAGGCGTCATAGCCGCCACTCGCCGCACTGTTGTTCGGATCGGCCACGGCCGGCGTCACCACCGGCGCCGCCGCCGACGCACGCATGGCCTTCGTTCGATCCCGCGCCATCAACTGCGCCTGCACGTGCCCCTCGGCGTCGTAGCTGATCCACGCGATCGGATCGGCGCCCAATGGCCCGTCGGCTGGCTCAACACCGCGCGACGAGCTGTC
>JBAXMW010000098.1:0-6602 GCA_037134115.1 Gemmatimonadaceae bacterium
AGGTCGCCCGAGGGCCCGACAAACGGGACTCCCTGTGCATCCTCCTGCTCCCCAGGCCCCTCGCCAACACAGACCACCTCGGCGGTCGGGTTCCCTTCCCCAGGCACCGCATGGCGCGCCCGTTCGTGCAGGGCGCACGCCGTGCACGCCGTTACCTGCTGCGCCACCCCATCCAAACTCAGCGACGCGAGCGACGGTGGGACCAGCGCTGGTGAGGCTACCGTGAGCCCTGTGGGGAACTCCAGCGCCGTCAGCCACGCGGGCCACGCGTCGGTGGCCAATGATGACGGTGAAACAGCGGTGGCCGACGGCACTGAGGGGGCAGCAACCGGTGGCGTGCCACCCGTCGTCTCCGCCGCGCGGAGGGTCTGGCGCCAATCCGCTGTCGCACCCTCCGCGAACCGGGGGGATGGCGGCGGCGGTGGGGCAACCGGCTCGGCAACGGCCGCCGGTGCGGCCACCTCGGGGCTAGCTGGGCGCGCGCTCGGCGCGGAAGGCGCGCCATTCGCCGCAGAGCCCGCCGCCTTGCGGCTCGCGGGTTGGGCCTTGGCGCCGATCAAGGCCAAGAGATCCTCGACGGGCATCCCGTCGAGGATCAATTCCGACTCACCAACTTCCCGGCGCTGTTCGAGATAGCGCCGCAACCGGTCCCTGGCATCCACGACGAGCGGTCTCGATTAGGGGCGCGGGGCGCCGTGGATCCAGCCGACCAGCCGGCGCTCAGGCCGAGCGGCGGCGTGGCACCACGGTGTAGTCGATATCGCCGGCCGACAGCTCTTCGAGGGCCCGCGTGGTCAGCTTCTTCTCATGCAGCGCACGATCGCGCGGAAACTCGTTGAGCCGACGGGCAAACTTGGCCGCGATCAGCACGCTGAGATACTTGTTGGCCGAATGCTTGGCCACGTCGAGCGGTGTGAACACCTGCATAAGTCACTCACCTGTGGTGAAGTCGTGAATTTCCCGTTCCAACTGCGCGACCAGCCCCTCAACCTGCTCCTCGAGAGCATGCACCCGGTCGTGCCGTAAACCTTCTGCGTCGATAATCGCGCTGACCTGCGAGACCGCCCGTTCCAAATCGTCGTTCACCACCACGTACCGATACCGGCCAATCTCGGCCAGTTCGTCGCGAGCGTTCTGCAACCGCACCAACAACCGTTCCCGGCTTTCACTCTGGCGTCCCGTCAACCGGGCCTTGAGCACATCACCCGAGGGCGGCAAGACAAAAATGAGCACCGAATCCGGGAACGCGGCCTGAAATTGCCGAGCACCCTGCACGTCGATGTCCATCAACACATGGCGTCCGGCGGCCAGCTGCCCCGAAATCTCGGAGCGCAGTGTCCCGTACAGGTTGCCATGCACCTCCGCCCACTCCGCGAACTCTCCGGCGGCGACCGCTGCCCTGAAGGCGTCCACGGTCAGGAACCGATAGTCCCGTCCGTCCACCTCTCCAGCCCGCGGCGCCCGCGTCGTACAACTAACAGAATAACCCACATCCGTCCGCCGCTCCAGCAGGAGGCGGGTGATTGTCGTCTTCCCACCGCCAGACGGGGCGGACAAAATGACCGGAAAGCCGATCATTCGAGATTCTCCACCTGTTCGCGGATCCGCTCCAGCTCCTCTTTCACGGCGACGACCTCATGGAGGATCGAGGCGTCGGCCCCTTTGCTCCCCGTGGTGTTGGCTTCCCGGAGCATTTCCTGGAGGAGAAAGCCCAACCGCTTCCCCACTGGCTCGGTGCCGGGGTCCGTCAGGGCGCCCCGAAAGGCGGCAATGTGGGCCTGAAAGCGGTCCAATTCCTCGCTGATGTCCATACGGTCGGCCAACAGGGCGATCTCCTGCGCCAGCCGCTGTTCGTCGACGGCCAAGCCGTCGGTGAGCTCCCGGACGGCTGCCCGGAGGCGATCGCGCTGTGCCACCACCCGTTCCGGGGCCCGGGCGGCGATCCGAGCGAGGGCACCCGACAGGATATTCAGGCGGTCCAACAGCACGGCCACCAACCGCTCCCCTTCCTCCGCCCGGGTGCGCCCCAAGCCCTCAAGGGCGCGCTCCACCACCGCCACAAGCTCAGCGGCTGTCCCGGTCTCCTCATCGTCGCGGGGTGCCACCATGACGTCCGGCATCCGGAGCACGGTCGCGAGATCGACGTCCCCGGCCAGTGCGAAGCGGCTCTGGAGGGCGCGTAGCGCCTCGACCACTTCCGCAACGCGGCGCTCATCGAAGGCGGCGCCGGCCCCGATCGCCCGCTCCACCCGAGCGGAGAGGGTGACATGACCGCGCGAGACTCTCAGGCGCATGGCCTCCCGCACATCAGCTTCCCAGCGGGAAAAGGCCCCCGGCAACTTGATGCTCGGCGAGAAGAACCGATGATTGACGGTGCGCACTTCGACGCTCACGCGCGCGGTGCCCACCAATCCCTCGGCCTGTCCGAACCCCGTCATGGATCGAATCATGTGGGGGGCAATGAAACGTCCCTGGGGTGTCCCGTCAATCGCGTCATCGAGGGTCGGTGTCAGTTGCTGAATTCCCAGCGGACGCCATACATCTGCACCGCGGGTGGCATCAGGATGCCAGGGATCTGCTCGTAGTCCGTCCCCGTCATGTTCCGGTACTGATAAAACAGGGTGGCGTTCTGGATCCGGAGTTCCAGGAGTCCCGTGAGCAACTGGTAGGACTGGGCGATGCGCGCGGTCTCGGCACCGGCAGCGGTCCACGCAAACGGCACGGGATCGCGCACCTCATGCATGAAGCGCGCGTTGATCGAGAACTGGCCCTTCGGAAACTGCTTGAGCCAATTCGTGCGCAGGGCGACTTCACTGCGTACCGAGAGCTGCGGGCGAAAATATTGGGCGGCATCCCAGCGCACCGCCTGGACGTCCACCGTGATGGCCTTGTACAGCGGCCCCGACAGCGAGGCCACGATCCCGTTTGACGCCACCGCCGAAATCACGCCACGGGATGGCCCAAAAAGCACCGGGAGCGTCAGCCGATTGGGCTCTTCGTGAATCATCCCGGCGCCCATGGTGATGCCACGCCACGCCACATGCGCTTCGGCGCGCGTGGCGGCCATGTTCGGCCCCCACACGGCACTCGTCGGCATGCGCAGCGAATGTGCCGCGGTCAACGAGAGCCAGCGCAGGGGACGCGCCACGGCACGCACGTCCACCGTGGCGAGGGAATCGAGGGCACGTCGCTCGGCCACGGCCTCCAGCTGGTAGGCGCCGAGGGTGAGCCCCGCGCGCACTGCGGGCGCATGCCATGTCCGGCCATTCACGGGTCGCATCCGATCGATGATCGACGTCTGCCACCGGTGCCCCCGATAGCCCACCACCATCACCTGTTGGGTTCTGGACCCCAGCGTGTCGCGTCGCACCGTGCTGTCTTCGGTGCTACTGCCGATCCCATCAAGGCGGGTCGCCAGGGCGCCGACCAGCAGCTGCCCCCAGAGGCCTCCCAGCGTGTCCCCATAGGCCACGCGAGCGAATCCTTCGCGACGCGATCCGCGATAGGCTGGGAGGCTGGTGTACGCCTCCGTTCGCGCGGTTTTCGGATCGCGGTCCCGGTTTGAGCTCGTGCCCTGCACATCGATGGTCCAGCGGGCACGGGACCACCCCAGCCGGACATCGAGCAATTGCTGACTGCCGTCGCCGGCCCCACGCGTCGTCTCTTGGGTGGTGAATGCAGAGACACGTCCGGACTGTGTCGCCATTTGTTGGCCCACAAACTGGAGCGCAAATCCGTTGGCAAACCGCCGGCCAAAATGCACCCGGAATCCGTTGGTGTTCAGATCCCCGGTGAAAATGTCCACGCGAGAATACGGGATCGTTTTGCGAACCGACCAGCCGGTGAGCCAGACCCGGACTTCGCCCGCCGTCCGCTCAATGCGGACCCCCTCCAGTGCCCAGAGGGGAATGTCATCGAGGTCGAGCATGCCGCCATTCCGGGCTTCAATGGCGTCCCGCTCGATGCCGTCGAAGAAGATGCGAATGCGACGCAGATCGCCGTGGTACGTCGCGGCGTGCATGCCGGCGAGCCACCCCGTGCGATAGGTGGTGACGCCAGGTACCCGATCCAGCAGATCGGCGAGATTCATCGCTCCGGTCGCCAACAGCTCCGACCGGCTGAACTGCAACCGATCGACAGCATCCATCGCCATCGGCGCTTCAAACGTCGCCATGGGTGCCTTCACGGTGTCTGCCGCCTTGGCCTTCGCGATGCTGTCAATGCGCGCCTGCGCCCTGGCGTTCCGGAGGCTGTCCGCCGCGGTCGATGGCTGGGTGTCTGTCGCGGCGCGCGCCGTTGGTGGCGGTCCAGCGGGCGGTACCACCTTCGCAGGCTGCGCCTGCCGGGCATGCGCGACGGCTGCTGGCATCAACCATGCCAGCAGCACGCCGACCCTACGCCACGCGCGAGCGGTCACCGCGCCCGGGCGCGTACAAATTCCACGAAGGTGCCCACCGGCACGCCGGTGGGTCCCTTGGGCAACCATCCCAAGTCGCTCTGCGAATAGGCCGTCCCCGCCACATCGAGATGCACCCACGGGAAGCCGTCAACGAACTCCTTGAGGAACAGCGCGGCCGTGATCGATCCCGCGGCGCGACCGCCGGTGTTCTTGAGATCGGCGACGTCGGAACTGATCTGTTCCTTGTACTCATCCCAGAGGGGCAAGGGCCATCCCGGTTCGCCCGCTTCGTGGCCGGCGGCAACGACTTCATCAACTACCGCACGGTCCGGACCGAAAACGCCAGTCGCCTGGTGGCCGAGTCCGATCACAATCGCGCCGGTGAGCGTGGCCGCATCAATGGCAACGGCCGGGTTGTATCGCTTGGCGAAGACCAGCAGATCCGCGAGGACCAGTCGTCCTTCGGCATCGGTGTTGATGATTTCGATCGTCTTGCCATTGGCAGCGCGCACCACGTCACCCGGCTTGACGGCGGTGCCGGAGGGCATGTTCGTCGTCGACCCAATGATGCCCACGACGTTGATGGGCAGCTGTAACCGGCCGATCGCTTCCATCGCGCCCATGACGCCGCCAGCCCCCGACATATCGAACTTCATCCACTCCATTTCCGCCGCCGGCTTAATGGAGATGCCACCGGTATCAAAGCAAAGCCCCTTGCCAATCAGGACCACGGGCTGCGCGTCGGCCGCTCCCCCACGATGCTCCAGTGCCACGAGGCGCGGCTCCTGCGGGGTGCCCTGCGCCACCGACAGAAACGACCCCATCCCTTCCCATTCCATCTCGTCGCGACCCAGCACGGTGAGCGTCATGCCGTGGCGCTGCGCGATCTCGCGACCCACTTCGACAAACGTCTCTGGCGTGCAGACATTGCCCGGCATCTGCCCCAGACGTCGCGCGATGGTCTGCCCCTCGGCCACTGCGCAGCCTGCGGCGAATGCGGCGCGTGCTTCTGCGGTGTCCGCCGCCAACACGGTGATGCTGGCGATCCGCGCCCGACGCTCGCGCTCTGGCGCGGGCGTCTGCAAATCCGGATAGGACCAGGCCCCCGCACTCGCGCCGATCACGAGCCCTTCCACGGCGGCGTCCGTCGCATCGGGCAGCAATACGTGCAAGGTGCCTGTGCCGAGGCGTGTCGCCTGACGGGCCGCAATGGCGGCCGCGCGCCGGGCACTGGTCCGGGTGAGCGGGGCGCTGCCCCGACCCACCAGCAGAATGCGCTGAATCCCCGCATCATTCCCCACGAGCAGCAGCGTCTCATCGCGACCACCGCGGAAATCCCGACGGGTGATCGACCGGGCCAGGGCCCCATGCACGAGCGCATCGAGAGCCCGGAGCGTGTCACAGAGCGCCGGATCCTGCGGCACGATGACCGCGAGGCAACCAGCCTGAATGGCGTGAACCGGGGAGTGATCGAGGTGCAGCGTCGTGGTCATAGCGGGCGGGGCGCAGGAAAAACCGACCGGACGCGCGGCCTGCGTGGGCAGGCGAGGCGCGCTCGGTGCTGAATCAGAGGAAGCTAGGGGAGGGCCGGTCTGAGCGGCAAGCGAAAACGCGGCGCCACGGGCTGAAACAACGCAGCGCCTGCTCCGCGAACGGAACAGGCGCTGGTTCTACTGGGGCGGGTGGAGTCGAACCACCAACCACTCGATTAACAGTCGAGCGCTCTGCCATTGAGCTACACCCCATCACGACTTCCACCGTCCAGACAGAGACGAACGGACAGGGTCCCGCGTTACACGACACTCCTACGGTGACGCGTCGAAACGCCACCACCACATGCCCAGGCCGGGGGTCGAACCCGGAAGACCGTAAGGTCGGGGGATTTTGAGTCCCCTGCGTCTGCCAGTTCCGCCACCTGGGCGCACGCTGGAGGGAAACTATGCCGATTCATGACGAAACGCCACCAGCGGCTCGCATGGAGCGCTGGTGGCGCGTCACCGGACCGCTCGGTGTCAGTTGGCGTCCGACATCAGGGGGCCGGCGGCGGCCGGCGACGTGGCCGCTCGGCATTGGCGTCATCCGGCGGCGGCGGCCGATCGGCGCCACGCCGTTGCATGTCTTGCATGCTCCGACGCAGCTCGTCCTGCAGCCCCACATAGCGCGCGCGTTGCGAGGCGGTGAGGAACTTGGCCAACTCCCGCTG
>JBAXMW010000099.1:0-6556 GCA_037134115.1 Gemmatimonadaceae bacterium
CGGACCTCGAGAAACACGCGACTCAACTCCAGCTGCCCCGCAGCCGCGAGCGCATCGTCCAGCAGACGCCCAGCGATCCCACGCCCTCGGCGCGCCGGGTCCACCGCGATGTTGGCGATCTCTCCTTCGTCCAACACATGCAACAGCACGCAGTAGCCGCACGGCCGGCCGTCCGGATCCACGGCGGCGCTGGCGCGGGTGTGCGGCCGGGTCAACGCACTCCGAAAAGTCAGCGCGGACCACGGATCGCTGAACGATTGCTGCTCGATCGCGACAATCGTCGGCACGTCATCCCGGTGCATCGGCCGGATGGTGACGGCCGCCTCGCGGTGATCGCCCGAGGGGTGTGGGTCGCGTGTCACGCGGGGGGCAGCGGCCGGGCATGGGTGGCTTCCCACTGCACTTGCGCCTCCGCTAACCGCCCATACGATGGCTCCCAGCCATCCACGTCGCACGGCGGGAGCTCCGTCCACCCGGCCACGCGCACCAAGCCGGCGGCCTCCGGACGCACCGACACCGCCTCCATCCCCGGGAACGTGGTGGTGAGGTCGGTAGCGGGGACGATCCGCGTATGGGCGTCCGTGCGTACCTGCCCCTCCGCATCGATCGTCACCGGCAGGACATACCGATCGCCACGGAGCGCATCGGCATGCATCAGCCATGCGCCGGGAATCCCATGCGCCGCGGCGGCCAGCAGCAGCGACGGGACCGCCACCAAACTTCGCGAGGAATCCTGCACGAGCCCTTTGGCCATCGCGCCGGCAATCCGCAGCGACGTAAAGCTCCCCGGCCCGCTCCCACACACCACCGCCCCAAGATCCGCGACGGCGACCCCACCTTCCGCCAGCAGCTGTACCACCGCGGGAAAGAGCGCATCCTCGCGGGACGCCCCCATGCGCAGCTCTCTGGTTCCACGGACCGTCCCATCAACGAGCAGTGCCACCGAGGCATTCGGTGTCGACGCCTCCAGCACGAGCACCGGCCGCTGTGACCACCGACGGGCCGAGCTCATCGCCCCGCTCCGTCGCGGACCGCCACCTGCAGCCGCCGCCGTTCGGGATAGGCATCATCGTGTGCGAGGTGGAGATCAATCGTTCCAGCCGGCAACGTCTCTAGGGCCAGCTCTGGCCACTCGACGAGCAGCACCGGCGCCGTCGCAACGATTTCGTCCCAGCCGAGCGCATCGAGATCGCGGGGATGGCGCAAGCGATAGAGATCGACATGCACCACGGGGCCCTTGGGCGCGGCATACTCCTGCACCAGCCCAAACGTCGGACTGGTGACCTGCTCCAACGCTGTGACGCCAAACCCCGCACAGAGCGCACGCACCAGCGTCGTCTTTCCAGCGCCCAAATCACCGGACAAGGTCACCACCACCGGCGTTGGCAACCGTTCACCTAGCGCTCGACCGAAGGCTTCGAGGGCGGCGCGGTCTGGGAGGCTCGGGACGTGCGCGCGCAGCCACGTGGACATCGGGCCCTTATCGTCCACGGCGCGCACCACCACGTCGTTGCGGCGCCGAGCCCGGGGGACGCTTCGGTGCCGCCTGCTCACCGCGCGCCTGTGCCGGCCGCTCGCCCAGCGCCGTGCGCACTTCAAACAGCTGATCACGCAACCGCGCCGCGGCCTCGAAGTCGAGGGCGATAGCGGCTTCTCGCATCGCGGTTTCCAGCTCGGCGACCAACGTCGTGAGCTCCTCGCGCGACCGCACGGCGCGCTCACCAGCGACGGGGCGCGTGATCGCCCCCTCCTCACCATCGCGTTCCACCCGGGCATCCGCCACGCGCGTGATGAAGCGCACTTCATCGACGCTCTTCACAACCCCCTGCGGTGTAATCCCATTCGCCAGATTGAACTCGCGCTGCATCGCCCGTCGGCGATCGGTTTCGCCAATGGCGCGCTCCATGGAGCCGGTCATGCGATCGGCGTACAAAATGGCCCGTCCCTCAAGATGCCGCGCGGCGCGCCCGATCGTCTGAATCAGCGAGCGGTCACTGCGCAGGAAGCCCTCCTGGTCGGCATCGAGAATGGCCACGAGCGAGACCTCGGGCATATCGAGCCCTTCGCGCAGCAGGTTGATCCCCACCAGCACATCGAACTCGCCGAGGCGCAGCCCGCGCACGATTTCCATACGTTCGATGGTGTCGATGTCCGAGTGCATATAGCGCACGCGAACGCCCATCTGCTGGAGATAGTCCGTGAGATCCTCGGCCATGCGCTTCGTGAGCGTGGTGACCAAGACGCGCTCCCCACGCCGCTCACGCAAGCGGATTTCATGGAGGAGATCATCCACCTGCCCCTTCACGGGACGGACCTCGATGATGGGATCGAGCAACCCCGTTGGACGGATGACCTGCTCCACCACCACGCCTTCCGACAACGTCAGTTCGAGTTCGCCGGGCGTAGCCGAAACGTTGATGAGCCGAGGGACGAGCGCCATAAACTCATCAAAGACGAGCGGCCGATTGTCGAGCGCACTCGGGAGCCGGAAGCCGTAGTCCACCAGGTTGAGCTTCCGCGCGCGATCGCCGTTGTACATCCCCCGGACCTGCGGCAACGAGACATGTGACTCGTCCACCACCACGAGATAATCATCGGGGAAGTAGTCGAGCAAACAGGCCGGCCGTTCCCCCGCCTCACGCCCACTCAGGTGCCGTGAGTAGTTCTCAATGCCGGCGCAGGTCCCGATTTCCGCGAGCATCTCCAGATCGAACTGCGTGCGCTGTTCCAGCCGCTGTGCTTCGAGCAACTTGCCCGCCATGCGCAGCTCGGCGAGGCGCGCCGCCAGCTCTTCGCGAATGGCGCGGGACGCCCGCTCGATCGTCGGCCGGCTCGTGATGAAGTGCTTGGCGGGATAGACCGCCATGCGCTGCAGCGTGGCAATCGTTTCGCCGGTCAGCGGATCAATCTTGGAGATGCGCTCGATGTCGTCGCCCCACAGCTCGACGCGAACCGCCTGTTCCTCATAGGCGGGGAAGATCTCGACGGTATCCCCGCGCACGCGAAAGGTCCCGCGCTCGAAGGCGACGTCATTGCGCAAATACTGAATCGCGACGAGCGCCCGCAGGATATCATCACGCGCGATGCGCTGGCCCACTTCGAGCGCGACCATCCGCTCACGATATGAAATCGGGTCCCCAAGGCCATAAATGGCGGAGACGGTGGAGACGATGACCACGTCCTCACGCTCCATCAACGAGGAGGTCGCCCGCAGTCGCAGGCGATCAATATCCTCGTTGATACTGGCGTCCTTCTCGATATACGTGTCGCTGGACGGGACGTACGCTTCCGGCTGGTAGTAGTCGTAGTACGAGACGAAGTACTCGACGGCGTTCGTTGGGAAGAACCCTTTGAGCTCGCCATAAAGCTGGGCCGCGAGCGTCTTGTTGTGCGAGAGCACCAGCGTGGGCCGCCCCCAGTGCGCGATGACGTTCGCGACCGTCATCGTCTTCCCCGAGCCCGTGACCCCGAGCAACGTCTGGCACCGATCGCCGCGATGCAGCCCCTGCGTCAACTCCGCGATGGCCCTCGGCTGGTCACCAGCCGGGGTAAAGGGGGCGGAGAGTTGAAAGGGCGCGGCCATCCCGGAAATATAGCAGGGTCGCGGTGTTTGTTCGGGGGTCCACCGAGAGCCTCTGTCGGCCGCGCCGCGCCGTCAGGATTCGGCGGTCAGCTTTTCGCGGCGGCTGACAGCGGCAATGCCCTTGACCCGGCGGGCGGCTTTGATGATGCGCTCCAGATGGGCCAGGTTCTCCACCTCGACCAACGCCGCCCCACTGACCTTTCCGTCGGTCGTCTTGAGCTCCAGGCTCTTGATGTCGGTACCCGTGGCGCTGACCGCGGCCGCCACATCGGCGTAGAGCCCCCGCCGATCCTGCCCTTCGAGCGCGAGCCGGACCACAAACCGCTCGCCGTCCATCTGCTGCCAGTCAATATCGAGTCGACGCTCCGGCTCGTGCGCGAGGAGCAACAGGTTGGGGCAATCCCCCCGATGGATGCTCACCCCGCGGCCCCGCGTGACGTAGCCAACCACCTGATCGCCCGGCACCGGTTGGCAGCACTGCGAATAGCGCACCAGGAGCCCATCGGCCCCTTGAATGCGAATGCCCTTGCCGGTGCCACGGACCTTGTCCACCAATCGCGCCAGCGAGCCCGGCTTCTCCGGCGGTTCCGGCGTGGTCTCGAGCTCCGGATGCAGCGCCTTCAGCACCTGCAGCATGTGCAGGTCACCCGCGCCAATGGACGCAATCAGGTGGGTGACATCCTTGAGCTTGAGCGCCTTGGCGATGGGCACCAACGCGGCGTCATCGACCTTCGGCAGGCGACGTCGGCGCAGTTCCCGATCCAGAATCTCGCGACCCAGCCGCATCGCCGACGACTGCTCCTCCAAGCGGAGCATCTGGCGAATCTTGTGCCGGGCACGCCCAGTGCGGACATGCGCCAGCCAGTCCCGACTGGGCTTCGCATTCGGATTGGTGAGAATCTCCACCGTCTCCGAATTCTTGAGTTCACGGGCCAACGGGGCGATGCGTCCATTGATTTTCGCCCCAGCGCAGTGCGCGCCAACCTGCGTGTGCACCGCAAAGGCAAAATCGAGTGGCGTGGCGCCCTTCGGAAGCTGGATCACGTCGCCCGTTGGGGTGAAGACAAAGATCTCGTCCTGATACAAATCGAGCTTCAGGAATTCGAGAAACTCCCCCGGGGTCTCGGCGTCGAGTTGCAGCTCCAGCACCTGACGGAACCAGGCCAGATGCCGGTCCAGTTCATCGGTGCTCTTGCTCGACTCTTTATAGAGCCAGTGCGCCGCAATGCCGAAGTCGGCCGTGCGATGCATGTCGCGCGTCCGAATCTGAATCTCAAAGAGCTGGCGCCCCGGGCCAAAGACCGTCGTATGCAGTGACTGATAGCCGTTGGACTTCGGTTGCGCGATGTAGTCTTTGATGCGCTCTTGCACCGGCGTCCAGCCGTCGTGAATCACCCCCAGCGCGTGATAACACTCGAGGACGTTCGGCACGATCACCCGGATGGCGAGCAGATCGTAGATGTCCTCATAGGGACGATCCCGCTGCTGCATTTTTTTGTAGATCGACCAGAGATGCTTGGGACGACCGGTGACTTCCACCTCGAGGATCGCGGCGTCCGCCAGCCGCTTCTTGAGCGGCTCACGGAACTGGGCGATCAGCGCTTCCCGTTCCCCGCGCTTGGCAGCCACCAGCCGGGCCAGCGATTTGTAGGCATCCGGCTCCAGATGCTTGAAGGCCAGATCTTCCAGCTCCCACCGCATCTTCGCCATACCGAAGCGATGGGCGAGCGGTGCATACAGGTCGCGGGTTTCCTGAGCGATCCGACGGCGCTTTTCCGGTGCCAGCCACTCAAGTGTCCGCATGTTATGCAGACGATCCGCGAGCTTGATGAGAATGACGCGCGCATCTTTGGCGATCGACAGTAGCAGCTTCCGATAATTCTCAACCTGCCGCTCCTCCCGCGATGACAGCGGGAGATTCGCGATCTTGGTGAGCCCGTCCACGATGCCGGCGATTTCCTTGCCAAACTCGCGTTCGACATCGGCAACGGTGATATCGGTGTCTTCCACGATATCGTGCAGCAGCCCGGAGGTCACCGTCGTGGAATCGAGTTGCAGATCGGCGAGGATCCGCGCCACTTCGACACAGTGCGAAACATACGGCTCGCCGGAGTGCCGCACCTGACCGGCGTGCGCGGCCTCCGAGAAGCGATAGGCACGCACGAGCAGTTCCTGATCGAGCCGTGTGTAGGCTCCATCGGATGCCGCCCCGAACCCGGGGATCGCCTCGTGCAGTGCCACCGTGCTCACAGCAGTCCTACCTCCGCAAAGCTGACGTAGCGTCCACGCCCCACGATGATGTGGTCGTGCACGGGAATATCGAGCAAACGCCCCGCCGCCACCAACTGATCCGTGACGACCCGATCTTCCTGCGAGGGGGTCGGATCGCCGCTGGGGTGGTTATGTACCAGAATAACCGCGGCCGCGCGGTCTGCGATGGCCTCCCGGAAAACTTCGCGGGGATGGACGAGGGAGGCATTGAGGAGCCCCCGGGTCACCAGAACGTCTCGCTCGAGGCGATGTTGCGCATCGAGAATCGCCACATGAAACTCCTCGACCGGCAGTTCCTGCAAGCGGGGGGCGAAGGCGGCCACCACATCTTTGGGGCCGCGCAGGGGGACGCCCGCTTCTCGCGCCTCCAGCGCCATCCGCCGGCCCAGCTCGCACGCCGCATGCACCGCGGTGGCTCGGGCCCGACCGACCCCAGGCACCTGCATGAGCGTGCCGAGTGGGGCCGATGCAACGCGCCCAAGGGAGCCACCGGCGCGATCAAGAAGCTGCTGGGCGCAGTGCAAGGCCGACCGGCCCCGTCCGCCAGCGCCAAGGATCGTGGCAAGGAGCTCGGTCGTGCTCAGCGCCTGTGCACCGAGCGATCGCATCCGCTCGCGCGGGCGATCGGTGGATGGCATATCCCGGATCGTCCGGATGGACGGGGGCAATGAACGAGCGATTGGCTGCATAGGCGCACTCCGC
>JBAXMW010000100.1:0-6405 GCA_037134115.1 Gemmatimonadaceae bacterium
CGGAGCGTGTTCACGGCCCCCTGCGGTGCCGCCGTCGGCGTGGATGCGACACCGGCATCCAGCAGCGTGCCGCCGCTGAAGTAGACGGGCAGCTGATTGACGGAAAAGCCGTAGGCGATCGGGCTGGTGAGATCGTTGATCACGCCGCGCAGGATCGTGCCGCGGTTCACGAGCCCCGGCGCCGCGACCGGGCGGAGCCCTGGCGTCAGGTTGTACGTCGGGAAGATCGCCGACGTCCCCCCTTCGGTGATGAGCGTGCCCCCCTGCTGCACGAACTCATACAGCTGCTTAAGCCCGTCCTCGCCGAGTCCGCCGCGGGTGTCCGAGGTGGAGTCAGGATAGCCCAGCGCCGGGTATTCGGCGGTGCGCTGATAGGGGATCGGCTTGCCGTCGGTGGGGGCGGCGGTGCCAACCGCGCCACCATGCGGCCAGAAGATCACGTCGTACTTCGAGCGGAGCGCGCCCATTTTGCGGACGGCATTTTCGCCGAAGTAGTGATAGGGGATCTTGTAATAGTCGAGCGCCGCGCGGACCCACCCTTCGTCCTGCGTGTTGCTCCAGGAGTGGATGTAGCCGACGCGCGGGATATCCAGATCATGCGTCCGCACGGCTGGGGCGGCGTCGACGGCCCAGGCGGAGAGGCCGAGCTCCTTGAGAACTGGCTCGAGCTGCGCCTTGTTGGCCTTGGCGATGATGAAGGCGCCGGCACCGAACTTGTGCCCCGCCGCTTCAAAGGGCGCTTCGGCCGCGGCCATCTTCGTGCTGGCGAGGCGATAGCGAAGCGCCACCAGGTTGTTGTCGCCGGTGTGCTCGACGATGACCGTGGTGCCCGTGCCGTTAATGCCGCCGGCGGCGGTGACATGCCCCTTCACCGGCGTCATGGCGGCGGTGAGCAAGGTGGGGTCCTTCACTTCATAGAGCACCAGATTCCGCATCATCTGGTAGGTCCACCCCGTGTCATCGTACGGCGACGGGTTGGTGGTCGGATAGTTCTGGATGGAGAAGTAGATGTCGGCGACGGTGCGGAACGGCTGATCGCCGCGCACGATCCAGTCCCCCTGCTTCACCTCGACCGTCCCAAACTTCATGTCGCGATCGGCGACATGGAATTCGAGCCCCTGATCGATCAGCTCATTCACCGCTTCCGCGGCATTCGCCTTGGCGCGCTGGCTGGCCGGGATCACCCACCCCTTGATGGGGCCGAGGACGCCCTTCTTGATGGCGTTCTTGTTCTTGATCCAGTAGTTCTCGAGGAAGCGCTCGCGTTCCCGCCCGGTGTTCCAGAGGGCATAGAGGACGGCCGATTCCTGGATATTGGTGTTCGCGCGCGAGCCCCACTTGATGTCGTTGGGGGTCGGGTTCGGGCGGAACCACTCGCGGCTCTGGTTGTAGTTCGTGCCGCCGAGGATGCGCGTGAGGGCGGTATCGGCCTGCGCGGCTTGGGCGGCAGCGCCACCGGCGCCCCGACCACCACGGCCACCGGTCGGCGCGGCATTGGCTGCGGGCGCGTTTGCCGCCGGCGCTGCGGCTGCGAGCGGACCGACGGCGCCGCCACGACCACCACCGGCCACGGTGCCATCGCACCCTTGGCCATAGCTCTGCACTTCATAGAACCGTCCCACGCCGTTGTGCGCGTGGACGAGGAAGAACATGTAGTTCGGGACCCAGCCGTCGTAGAAGCCGTAGGTCCACACCCCGGGGACCCCCTGCTTCGTCATTTCCATGACGTCGTTCTCGGCCATCATCCACCATTCGTTGATGGTGATCGGGTCGAGCTGTTCGTTGTACGGGCCGGTGCCGGTGGAGACGTAGAGCAGCGTCTGCGCTTCGTGCAGATCGTGCAGGATCGTGGGACGCCAGTCGTAGGTGACGTCGCGGAGATGCTGCGTGAGCTTGAGGTACTGCCCCATGCCGTCGCGGTTGTTGTCGTGCGCGACGTACTTGCCCCAGTACGGGGTGGGGAGATTCTGGCCGGTGCGCACCCGGTAGCAGGCGCCATCGACGATCTTTTCGCGGCCATCGACTTCGATGACCGGGGTGATCATCGTGATGACATTCTTGCGGATGCCGGCGATCATCGGCGATTCATCGACGACGAGCCGGTAGGCCAGCTCCATCAGCATTTCCGGCCCACCGGTTTCGGTGGAGTGGATGCCGCTGGTGAGGTAATAGATGGGCTTCGCGAGGCCGAAGAGCTGCTTGGCGCGCGCTTCGGGGGTTTTGCGCGGGTCGGCCAGTTCGGCGAGGTAGCCTTTGTACTGGTCGAGGTTCTTCATGGTCTCTTCGTCGGAGACGACGAGCACCACCATGTCGCGCCCTTCTTCGGTCTTGCCGATCGTCCAGAACTTGGCGCGCGTAGGCGCCGCCTCGGCGACGGCCTTGAGGTAGCGGTGGATGTCCGACGCGTGCGTCAGGTAGCCCGGGGTGCCGACGATGCGGTTGATGCCGGGGAACTTGAGCGTGGTGGGCACCTTGTCGGAGGCGGGCATGTAGTCCACGAGATTCGTGGTGATGCGCGGGTCCGTGAGGTGCTGCTTGATGAGGCGGGTGTATTCCTCGTCGATTTTCTGGGGGGCCGCCTGGGCGCTGAGGGCCATGGCGGTGCCGGCGCTGAGCGCTGCGGTCCAGAGAATGCGACGCAGGGGGGCGCGTCGGTGGGACATCCGGTCTCCTGCTGGGTAGAGATGAGCGTGGCGGCGGGGGGCCCAGACGTGGGGGCCCGCCGCCCTCTCAATACTACGCAGCAGGGGGGGAAAGCGTGGCGGGCGGCGCATGGTTGGTCACCCCACACGCCCGCGCGCCCACGAGACCTCGGCTCAGGCCAGCTCGATAAAGAAGCGGGTCGCCATCCCGTCGCCGGCCTCCAGCACCTCGCTGCGCACCCGGACCTGCACGTCATACTGGCGCGCGGAGCCGGTAATGAGGCCTTCGGACAGATGGCCCATGCGTCGCGGGCTTTGGTACAGGATGACCATGCGCGCCGCGGATCGCTCCTCCACGATGAATCGGGGCAACTCGGCGTCCGGATACAGCTTGAGCACTTCCACGTGAATGTGCTCTTCAATGCTGGCGAGAAAATCGAACAGATTGCCCGCGCGTTGAAAAAAGTCCGGGAAGTCCCGCGCGAACGTATCACTGAGGCGATCGCCGAAATCCCGCACCAAGTCGCCCACCGGGACCGCCGTGCGATCGGCTAACGCGCCGCACAACGCCACCATTTCCCCGTGGCTGTACGTCCCCACAGCGGTGTACGATCCCCCACTGGGTACCGCGCTCGCTTCGATGATGTTGTCGACCATATCGTCACCGAACCGCTCGGCCACGAAGTCCATGAACTCGGTGAATACCATCCCTTTCATTGGTCGGCCTCCAGGCGGTGCAGTGGGAGAGGATGCGCGGGCGCCTGCAACGCCTCGCGGACCCGGCTGGTGAGCGTGGCCGTCGTAAACGGCTTATCCAAAGGCGCGACCGCCTCGCTATGGACACGCGTGCGGACCTCTTCATCATCGACGTATCCCGTCATGTACAGCACGCGCATGCTGGGGCGACGCTGCCGAAGGGTGTTCGCCAATTCGAGTCCATTCATCTGCGGCATGCGCACGTCCGTCAGCAGCAAATCGATCGGACCCGCATGGCCATCGGCAACAGACAGGGCGTGCAGGCCGTGCTCTGCTTCCAGCACGCGATAGCCGTGGCTTTCGAGCAAACGACAGACAAGCTTGCGCACCCCGGGCTCATCTTCCGCGACCAGCACGAGTTCCTGGTCGCGCGTGTCCTGCGCCCTCACGGGTTGCGACAGCGTCGGCGGCGATGCCTTCAGCGGCGAGGCGATCGGCGTCGCGTCGGTGGTATCGACGGACGGCAGCAGAATCCGAAACGTGGTCCCCGCCCCCACGACACTGTCGACGGTAATGTCACCACCGCATTGGGTGACGATGCCGTACGCCGTGGCGAGACCGAGTCCGGTGCCCTGTCCAATGGCTTTCGTGGTGAAGAACGGTTCGAAGGCGCGGCTCATGACCTCCGGCGACATGCCGCTGCCGGTGTCCGCGACCTCAATGGACACGTACCGACCAGCCGAGAGATGGTGCGTCGCGGTGTGGGTCTCGGCGAGATCCACGGCCGTCGTGCGAATCGTGAACGTGCCACCTCCCGGCATGGCATCGTGCGCATTGGCGGCGAGGTTGAGCAGGAGCTGATCGAACCCGCTGGGATCCATGCGTGCCAATCCGACGTCGGGGCTGAGCGCCATCGTGAAGCGCACGCGTTCCGTGAGCAGACGCTGCATCAGCGTGGTGGTCTGCCGGATCGCCTCGTTGATATCAAAGACGCGCACCTCCACCACGGAGCGGCGACTAAAGGCGAGCAACTTCCGCGTGAGATCGGCGCCGCGCTTGGCCGCAACAATCAACTCGTCGAGCATGGGGCGATCGGGGTCCGCCTGACCCAGATCGGCGAGCAGGATTTCACCGATGCCGGTGATGATCGTGAGGAGGTTGTTGAAGTCGTGCGCGACGCCGCCGGCGAGCAACCCCACGGCCTCCATTTTCTGCGAGTGCCGCAGCTGTTCTTCAACCGCACGGGTGTCCGTGATATCCACACCGGCCCGCACGAGAAAGGCGACGCCGCCGGCCTCGTTGAAGACGGGGGCGAGCAATCGGCGCAGCAGGCGTGGTCGCCCTGACGCGTTGAGCAGGGTCTCTTCGAATTCGATGCCGCAACGCTCCTGTACGACGCGCGCGATCCGCGCAATGCGCTCCAGCGCCAGCTCCACGGGAATCGCCCCCGTGGCGGACAATTCCGAATTGTCTTTCCCAATGACCCAGCGGCGGAGGGCTGGATCTGGGATCTCGGCGGGGTTGACGTACTGGTAGACCCCGGCCGGCGACAACACCGCCACTTGGGTCGGCAGCTGATCGAGAATGGTTTCGTAAAAGTTCTTGAGATGAATAATCTCGGCCGCCCGCTCTTCGACGCGTGACTCGAGCTCGCTGGCCAGCGTTTGCAATTCCTGATTCGCGACGAAGAGCTCGCGGGATCGGGACTCCAGCAACCGCTCCGCATCGTGCCGGGCAGTCTGTTCGCGCGCGAGGCGCCGCTCCAGGCGAGCGAGCCGGTCAGTGAGGACGAGATCGCGGAGCTGTGGTGCGACGCGATCGGCCAGCGCCTCGCAGTGGGCCAGATCCTGCGCGTCGAGTGACCCTGGCTGCGCGTGGGTCACGGTGAGCACGCCGAGCATTTCCGCGCCGATCCGGATCGGGACGGCGAGGGCGGCGCCTCGCGTCACGAGCGGGTCGGTGGTGTCCTCCAGATGGGGATGCCATTCCGCGCGCCCGGAGGCGCCAACGCGTCCGATCATCCCCACGCCGGCCGGCACGTCTACCTGCCGCGCGGTACCCCGCGCAGTCGAGGGTTGCTCGGCTTGCATCTTCTGGACGAACACGCCGCGCGCGGCATCGGCGAGATACACGAGGCTGCGCTCTGCCGAGGTATCCGTCAGCGCGGCATGCGCGAGCGTCCGGAGCACCAGGTCGAGCGTCGGTGCCTCGTGCGCCTTTGAGTTCGGCCACGCAACAGGCGGCAGATCAGCCATGGGAACGACCACGCCTTGTGGTCAAAGGTTCGGTGAGCGCCCAGTCAACGCGATTCGTACTCCGACGGGCATCTAACGGGCATAGCCTGCGGAATATAGTGCGATCATGCACCACGCGAGCGCCTCGGCGTCGTCTGATGACCGCTCACCGTTTTCGATCGGACGCGCTACTTTCCCCGTATGAAACGCCGCACCTTTCTCCTCGCGGGACTTGGCGCGAGTGGCGCCCTCGTCCTGGGCTGGGCACTCCTCCCCCCGCGCCAGCGGCTCATTGGCCGCGCGAAGCCGGGGCCCGTGGATGGGACGATCCGGCTCAATGGCTGGGTCCTCATTGCCCCCGACGATACGGTCACGGTGGTCGTCCCCAAGGCCGAGATGGGGCAGGGGATTCATACCGCGCTCGCCATGCTGCTCGCGGAAGAGCTCGGCTGCGCCTGGGAACAGGTGCGTGTGACCCCGAGCCCCGTCGATCAGATCTACGCCAACGTTTCGGTGCTGCGCGAAGGGATGCCCCTGCGCGACGACGAAACGCACGCGGTGGCGCGCACGACGCGGTGGATCGCCGCCAAGACGGCGCGTGAGGTCGGCCTCATGATGACCGGCGGCTCGTCGAGCCTGCGCGATTGCTGGGAGCCGATACGCGAAGCCGGCGCCTCGGCGCGCGCGTCGCTCGTGGCCGCCGCTGCCGCTCGCTTTGGCGTCGAGCCCGGTGCCTGTACCGTGACGAACGGCGTCATCACGCATGGCG
This sequence comes from Gemmatimonadaceae bacterium, assembly GCA_037134115.1. Classification (GTDB taxonomy): domain Bacteria; phylum Gemmatimonadota; class Gemmatimonadetes; order Gemmatimonadales; family Gemmatimonadaceae; genus Gemmatimonas. Next base: position 6,342 of record JBAXMW010000100.1, read on the forward strand.
ACCGGCGGCTTCGCTTCGGCGAGGTGGCGAAGGAGGCCGTGCAGCATCGTCCGTCCCGCGTCAC
>JBAXMW010000101.1:0-6382 GCA_037134115.1 Gemmatimonadaceae bacterium
CGCGATGCCGACGCGCTCGAAGGGGAGCTGGGCGATCTGCTCTTCGCGGTGGTGAATCTGTGCCGGAAGACCGGCGTGCATGGCGCGCTCGCGCTGGATCGCACGAACGCGAAGTTCACGCGGCGCTATGCGGCCATGGAGGCATTGGCGACGTCACGCGGCCTCACCTTCGCCGCGCTGACGCTGGCCCAGCAGGACGAGCTCTGGGACGCGATCAAACGCGACGAAGGGTAACTGGCGCCGCCGGCCTCAGGGGGCGATGCGGCCCATCATGCGGGGGAACGGAATCACCTCGCGGATATGCTCGATGCCGCAGATCCAGGCGATGGTCCGCTCGAGGCCGAGGCCGAATCCGGAGTGCGTGAAGGTGCCGTACTTCCGGAGGTCGAGATACCAGCCATAGGCCTCCACCGGGAGCCCTTCCTCGGTGAGGCGATGGAGGATCTTATCGTAGTCGTCTTCACGCTGTGAGCCACCGATGATCTCGCCACGCCCTTCCGGGGCGAGCAGATCGGCGCAGCGAACGGTGCGCGGATCGGCCGGATTTTCCTTCATGTAGAACGCCTTCGCTTCCTTCGGATAGTTCACCACGAAGACCGGGCGCTGGTACTCGTCGACGATCATGGCTTCATCGGGGGCGCCGAGGTCGTCGCCCCAGACGATGGTGCTCCCCTTGGACTGCGCGAGCGTGACCGCGGCGCCATAGTCGAGCCGGACAAAGGGCTGCGTCACGCAATCGAGCTTGGTGGTATCGCGCTCGAGCACCTTGAGCTCTTCCTGGCGCCGTTCGAGCACGCGCTCCACGAGGTAGCGAACGAACGCCTCCTGGAGGTCCATATTGTCGTCCTGATCGTACCACGCCATCTCCGGTTCGATCATCCAGAACTCGGTGAGATGGCGGCGCGTCTTGGACTTCTCGGCGCGGAAGGTGGGCCCGAAGGTGTAGATCCGACCCATGGCGGCGGCGAGCGCTTCCCCGTAAAGCTGTCCCGTCTGCGCGAGGTAGGCCGTGCCTTCCTCGAAGTATTCCGTGCTGAAGAGCCCCGCGCGCTCGCCAATGGCGGCGGTCAGAATGGGCGTATCGCAGCGAATGAAGTCGCGGGCGTAGAAGAAATCATGGACCGCCTGTTCGAGTTCATGGCGCACGCGCATGATGGCGTTCTGGCGCGGGCTCCGCAGCCAGAAGTGCCGGTGATCGAGCAGGAAGTCGACACCATGTTCCTTGGGCTGGATCGGGTAGTCGAGCGGGCTGGTGCCGATGACCGTCAGCGACTGCACCCCCATCTCGTAGCCACCCGGCGCGCGCGCATCCGCGCGGATTTCGCCAGTGAGGGCGACCGACGCTTCCTGACTCAGCGTCCCGAAGGCCTCCCACGTGGCCTCGGACACCTCAGCCTTCACCACCACGGCCTGCATGATGCCCGTGCCGTCACGCACCACGGCGAAGCCCAACTTGCCTTTGGAGCGCAGATGGGTCACCCAGGCACGGACGGTGACGACGGTGCCGGTGTGCGAACCCAGCTGGGCGATGCGGGTGGTGTCGGAGTTCATAAGCAGGACCAGTGGAAGCCAATCGTTGAACAGCGGAAGCTAGGGGCGGCCGCGAGCGACATCAACGCCCGCGTCACCCAACGTGAAAGAGTTCCAGCGCGCGTGCATAGCCCGCATTGAGCGCCCGACGCATGCCCGCATGCGCTGGGGCACGCAGGTCGGGATCACTGGCCAGTAGGCGATCCGCGACCTCGCGGGCGCGCTCGTTGAGCGCCTCGTCGCGAATGGGATCGGCCACCCGGAAGGCCGGGAGGCCACTTTGCCGCGCGCCAAACAGGTCGCCCATCCCTCGATGCGCGAGGTCAGCCCGCGCGATGGCAAAGCCGTCCTCCGTCGAGGTGAAGGTCGTTAACCGCTCGGCCGCATCGGCGCCGACATCGCCCAGCAAGATGCAATACGACTGCGCCGCCCCGCGCCCGACCCGTCCGCGGAGTTGGTGCAACTGCGACAGCCCGAAGCGCTCCGGGTGCTCAATGATCATCACGGTCGCATTGCCGACATCGATCCCCACTTCAATGACCGTCGTGGCGACCAGCACATCGATGGCCCCGTCGCGGAACTGGCGCATGATCGCATCACGCTCATCAGCCGGGAGCCGACCATGCAGCAAGGCGACCCGCCGCGACGCGAAGGGCCCCTGCACCAGCGCCTCGTACATCACGGCGGCAGCCTTGAGATCGACCTTTTCGGAGGTCTCGATGAGCGGATAGACGATGTACACCTGTCGGCCCGCGTCGAGTTCGCGCACCGCAAACTCCATGACTTTATCGCGCGCGGCTTCCGGACGGTGCACCGTGGTCACCGGCTGACGGCCCGGGGGACGTTCGTCGAGCAGACTCACATCGAGATCGCCGTAAAAGGTCAGGGCGAGCGACCGAGGAATCGGCGTCGCGCTCATGAGCAGGACATCGGGATCAGTCCCCTTGTCGCTCAACGCCGCCCGCTGCTCCACGCCAAAGCGATGCTGCTCATCGATGATCACGAGCCCAAGATTCGCAAAGGTCACCCCGTCCTGCACCAGCGCGTGCGTCCCGATCACGAGGGCCGGGCCGTGCTCAGCCAGACGCGTCATCGCCAGACGCCGCTCCTTGGCCCCGAGGCGCCCGGTCAGCAACACCGGCGTGATCCCCAGCGGCGCGAGCAGGGTACTGGCCGTCCGCGCATGCTGCTCGGCCAGCAATTCGGTGGGTGCCATCAGCGCCACCTGGCGGCCGTTTTCCATGGCGAGCAAGGCGGCGAAGAGCGCCACGATCGTCTTGCCACTCCCCACATCCCCCTGCAGCAGCCGGTGCATGCGTTTCGGGCTGCCCAGATCCGCGACGATCTCGCGAATCGTCCGCACCTGCGCGCCGGTGAGCGTGTACGGGAGTGTCTCACGGAGCTGCGAGGTGAGGATCCGCCGGTTCTCACAAGGCAGCCCGCGGCGCGGGGCGCGCGCCAGCTGATTCGCGCGCCGGTGCAGCATCTGCACATAGAGCAGCTCCTCGAACGCGAGCCGATCGCGCCCGGTCAGCGCCTCCGCCACCGAACTGGGGCGATGCATACGCCGGAGTGCCTCGGGGAGCGGCGGGACCGCCGCGTCCCGGAGGACATCGGGGGGCAAGACCTCCACTGCGAGCGGCAACAGCGCGTCGAGATGCTGCTGCATGAGGGCGCGCAGCACGCGCACCGACAGCCCCTCGGTGGACGGATACACCGCGAGCACCCGCCCTTCTCCGGTCCCTTCCTCCTCGGGCCCCAGATTGACGAACTCGCGCGGTTGCAGACGCCGTCCGTGGAAGAAGCGCACCGTGCCGGTGCACAGCAGCCAGTCGCCTTTGTTGATCGCACGGTCAAGAAAAGGTTGGCCGGGCCACGCCACTTCCAGCAGGCCGCTCGCGTCTTGCAGCACGGCTTGAAAGACGCGCAGTCCCTTCCGCGTGGGAAGCACTCCTTTCGCGATCACCTGCCCCAGCACGGTCACTTCGGCCCCGACCGCGGCCTGTGCCATGCGGGTGACCGTGGTGGCGTCTTCATACCGGCGCGGAACATGTCGCAGCAGATCGCCAGCCACCGTGATCCCCAGGCGCGCCAGCATTTCCGCGCGCACCGGACCGACCCCTTTGAGATACGCCACGGGCGTCTCGAGAGTCAGTCGCGGCGCGGTCCGCGACGGCACGCGGCTCACGCGCCCACCAACTCCCGCGCGTAGTCGCCCGCGTCGAACGGCTCGAGGTCCCCAACCTGCTCCCCAAGCCCGACAAACTTGATGGGCACGTTGAGCGCCTCATGCACCGCCACCACAATGCCGCCCTTGGCGGTCCCATCGAGCTTGGTGATGACAATCCCGGTGACCGGAACGGCCGCCGAGAAGGTGCGGGCCTGCGCGAGCGCGTTCTGGCCAATCGTGCCATCGAGGACGAGCAGCACTTCATGTGGCGCGTCGGGTAACCGCTTCGCAATCACGCGGTGAATCTTGCGCAGTTCCGTCATCAGGTCGTCACTCGTATGCAGGCGGCCCGCCGTGTCGACGATGATCACATCGCGGCCACGGGTGACGCCGGCATCGACGGCATCGAAGGCCACCGAGGCCGGATCGGCCCCAGGGCGCCCGCCGACAAAATCGGCCCCGGCCCGTTCCGCCCAGACCCGCAGCTGATCGATCGCTCCGGCGCGGAAGGTATCCGCCGCCCCCACCAGCACCGAGCGGCCCTCGGCTTTGAGTGCGGCGGACAGCTTGCCGATGAAGGTCGTCTTCCCGGCGCCATTCACGCCGATGACGAGCAGCACCGTGGGGCCGCTGGCCTTGAGTTGCAGCGCCGGGTCCGCGTTGCCGGCACGCAGCGACCGCTCAATGCCATCTGCGAGCGCCTGCCGGAACTCGCCTTCGGTTTTGACCTCGCCACGCTTGGCGAGCCGCTCCACTTCAGCCACCAGCGCCAACGACGGCGAGACGCCAAAATCTGATTCGATGAGCAGCGTCTCGAGCGCCTCAAGAGAGCCTTCATCGACCCCCCCGCGCAGCAAAACCCCAAGGTCCGTCTGAACGACGTCCTTGATCCGTTGCCAGAAGGAGCGCTTTGGCCCTTCGTCTTTCCTGCGAAACAATCGAGACATGGGTGTCGAAGAAGATCTGAACACAACACGACGCCGACCGCGCGGGCGCGTCAGCCGCGCCTGGTCCTGCCGTTCGTCAACGCAGCCCGAGCCGCCGGCGCGCCAGCCATTCCCCACACAGTAGCAGCAACGCCACCACGTAGGGCCACCACGCCTCCTGGAGCCTCGGCGCCACGCCGCTCACGGAACCGGCCCGCAACACCCCGCTGCGAACGGTCGGAGCGCGAGGGACCCATTCCCGCGACGGGTTCACCACCAGCACCGCACTCCCCCCCGCCGTGCGCACGTCATACACGCCAGGCGCCTGCGGTGCCGATACGGCGTCCATGGCACCCGCCGGAAAATGCAGCAACAGACTGTCCGCGGCGCCAGCGGTCGGTGTCCCGGCGGCGGCGCTGGCGTCGGCGTTGCCGGCGCGGCGCGTCAGCGTCACCAACACCGTGGAATCGCTCCCGCCACGCCGCCAGCGGACCGCTTCCCCCGCCCGCACCCACGCGGTCGCTGGACGCGCCGCGCGCTCATCGCCCTGCCCAGCCGCCAGCCAATCGAACATCGCCCCCCAGAGGGCGCCAAAAGCGTCGCCGCTCCGGCCGCCCCGCAGCGACCAGCCGGCGAAGCCCGAACCGGACACCACCAACCGCCGGGCTCGGCCGATCTCCTGCGCCGCGATCACCGGCTGCGCCTGGCCTTGGCGCGCCAAGAGCGCCGTAAGCAAGGGAACGGTACCGCTCGCCGGTCCAGCCAAACTGATGGGGGGCAGACTGTCCCACGGGATGCCGGCGAGCGCCGCCGACAGCGGAGAGAGTGGCGCGCCAATCACATACCACTCCGACGACTTCGGGAGCTCCCCGGCGGCCGCGATCGGCGTCGCCGGGGCCGGGGTCCAGAGCGCGAGCGCCCCTTTCCGTGCGGCCGCCTCACGGGGCACCCACGACGTATCGCCGTGGACCAACAGCAGACCCGCGGCGGCCGCCTGCGCACGCACGGCATCCTCGGAGACCGCGCTATAGCGTCCCTCTTCGCGCCAGACACCAGGCGCGAGGCGAAGGAAGGCCCGGGTGGGGACGGCGAGGGCGCCACGCAGGACCGACAACATTTCGCGAACGTCGAGGTCCGGGGCGGTGGAAATCAGGACGGCCGCCGGCCGGTCGGTGATGGTGAGGGCGGCCGACACGGTGTCATTACGCGGCTCGAGATCCCCGGCGAGCTGCAGCGTGGCTTGGGCAATCGCCGTGTGGGCGCCTCGGGGGACGACGACCGGAAGCGTCACCCGGGTGGTCCCGTCGGGGCCCAGCGGTGGCACCGCAGTCTGTCCCAGCAGCTGCCCATCGAGGCGGAGCTGCAGGAGCCCCGCCGGCGCCCCAGCCGCGCCGGCCGCGATCACGGCCGCAACCGACAGGGTATCCCCTGCCTGGGCCGAGGCCGGCACGGTCAGGTCGGCGAGCGCCGCATCGGCGCGAGCGACAGCGTCGACCACCACGGCCCGGGACCCCGGTGGCGCATCGATCAGCGCCTCGGGATCATCGATGAAGCCGTCGGTCACGAGCGTAAGCGGTCGACCAAGCGCGGCGGCCCGATCGACTGCGCCGCGTACCCGGGACGCGGCATCCTGCGGGACGAGCTGCGCGAGCGACGACGGGGTGGCCTCGCGCAGCGAATCGCCAATCAGCACGAGCGGTGCGTTCCCCGCGGCCTGCGCGGCACGGGTCCACTGGGTCCGAATGGCGCGTACGGC
>JBAXMW010000102.1:0-6255 GCA_037134115.1 Gemmatimonadaceae bacterium
CCAGCCGCGATGTACAGATTGGGGCTCACATTCCGCCCCGTCTGTCCGATCTGATCGGTATGCGGACGCCAGCCTTCATCCGTGACCGCGCGGGTCGCTCCAACGGCCGCATTCCCAAACGCCGCCGCCAGATTCTCGCAGAGCGCAAAGTGCTCCGCGGCCTTGAGGCCACGACCACCGGCAACAATCACCGGCGCATCGTTGAGATCGATCTTGTCGGTGTTCCCCTGCCGGAGCTCCACGACCTTCACCCGCGACGCCGACGGATCGGTCGCCGAGGTGATCGCCTCCACCGCGAGGGGCTTGGCCTGCACCGTCGGCTGAAAGGCCGCCGGCCGCACCTGCACCATGGCAGGGGAACCAGTGAGCGCGATCGTGGCGACGACCTTGCCGTTGTTCTGGGGATGTTCCCCCACCACCGCACCGCCTTCGACGCGGAAGCCGGTGAGGTCCGGGGCCAGTCCGACGCCGAGCTTCGCCGCGACACGCGGCGAGAGATCCCGGCCATGGGAGGTGGCGCTGAAGATCGCGTAGCCGTAGCTGCCACCACTCAACCGCTGTGCCACCGTGGCCGCGAGCGCTTCCGGGTTGTACTGCGCGAAGCCGGCATGCTCCAGCACCAGCACCTGATCGGCGCCATGCTGTGCGAGCGCCTCAGCCTTCGCACCGATGCCGACGCCCCCCGCCAGCACCGCGTGCACCTGACCACCACCGGACTGTGCCGCGAGGGCACAGGCGGCAGTCACCGCCTCGAGGGCGACCTTGCGCAGCTCACCGCCGCGCGTCTCGGCAAATACCAGGACATTGGCCATGTCAGAGCACCTTCGCTTCGGTCTGGAGAAGTCGCACAAGTTCCGGCACGGCGGCCGCGCTGTCGCCAAGGATGCGGCCGGCGGCACGTTCCGGCGGCAGCGCCATCCGGGTCACGGAGACACGCGCATCACCGAGCTGCGCCGGCTTCACGTCGAGCGGCTTCTTCTTGGCCGCCATGATCCCCTTGAGCGACGGCAAGCGCTCCTTGTTGAGCCCATCGTCAATCGTGAGGACCGCAGGGAGCGGAAACTCCACCACCTCCGAGGCCCCTTCGAGGACGCGCTCCGCGCGGCCGGTGGTCCCGGTGATGTCCAAACGGTAGACGTTGGTGACGCACGGCAGATCGAGCAGCTCGGCGACCATGGGGCCCGTCATCTGATTCATCGAATCGATGGCGATACGGCCGAAGAGCACCAGATCGTAGCCACCGTCCTTGAGCTCGGCCGCCAACGCGCGCGCCACCGCGAGCCCGTCGGCAGGTTGCCGGTCGACAGTGAGCAGCACGCCGCGATCAGCGCCCATCGCGAGCGCCTTGCGGATCTGCTCCTGGGCAGCGTCCGGTCCGAGCGAGATGGCGACGACCTCGCCCTCGTTCCCATGCTTTTCCTTGAGCTGCAGGCCGGCTTCAATCGCCCACAGGTCGAAATCGTTGACGTCGTACTTGAGCCCGGTTTCATCAACCCGGGTGCCGTCGGCTGTAATGGCGAACTTCACTTCCATCACAGGGACGCGCTTGATGCACACGGCAATTTTCACCGCGGTCACTCCGGCGTAAGTGTCAGGTGGCAGGCTGACCGCTCGACCCCATCGGCGCGGGCGTCAGGCCTCGTCCGCAAGCTAGAAGCGCCCCAGCCGTCCCGCAATGTGACGCCAGCGTCACATTTTACCTCCCGGCCCCCTTCTGGGGCCGGGCGTGCCGCACCGGGGACCAGCGCCCCGGCGGGGCTTACTTGAAGGCGTTGAGGCCCGTGATTGCCTGCCCGAGGATCAGCGAGTGCACGTCGTGCGTCCCCTCGTAGGTGTAGACGCTCTCGAGGTTGGCCATGTGGCGCATGGCGGCATATTCCGCGACGATCCCGTTGCCGCCCAGGAGCCGGCGCGTTTCCCGCGCCGCATTGGTGGCGATGTCCACGTTGTTGCGCTTTGCGAGCGACACCTGCACCGGTGTGAAATTCCCGGCGTCTTTGAGCCGGCCGAGGTGGAGCGCCACGAGCTGCCCCTTCACGATGTCGGTCAGCATGTCGGCCAACCGCACCTGCTGGATCTGGAAGCCGCCGATCGGCTTGTCGAACATGACGCGCGCCTTGCTGTAGCTGACCGCTTCTTCGAAGCAGGCGAGCGCAGCCCCCAGCACGCCCCACGAGATACCAAAACGCGCCTGCGTGAGGCACATGAGCGGGCTCTTGAGCCCACCGCTGCCCGGGAGGAGCGCATCGGCCGGGACGTGCACATCGGCGAGGACGAGCTCCGACGTGTCGCTCGCGCGGAGCGACAGCTTCCCCTTCTGGTCACGCGCGGTGAAGCCCGGGCTCTTCGTGTCCACGATGAAGCCGCGAATACTCGAGTCGTCGGTGCTGTCGCCCGTCTTGGCCCAGATGATCGCGATGTCGGCCATCGAGCCGTTCGTGATCCACATCTTGGCGCCATTGATCACCCAGCTGCCGTCGGCCTGTTGCCGCGCGCGCGTGATCATCCCCGACGGGTTGGAGCCGTAGTCCGGTTCCGTGAGGCCGAAGCAGCCGATGAGCTCCGCCTTGGCGAGCTTCGGCAGATAGTGATGCTTCTGCGCTTCGGAGCCAAAGGCGAAGATCGGATACATCACCAGCGCGCCCTGCACCGAGGCGAAGGAGCGAATGCCGGAATCGCCGCGTTCGAGCTCCTGCATGATGAGCCCATAGGCGACGCTCGAGAGTCCCGCGCAGCCGTATTCCTCGGGGAGCGACGCGCCCAGCACGCCCAGCTCCGCGAGCTCGGGGATCAGCTCGGTCGGGAAGCGCCCCTGGACATAGCAGTCGCCGATGATCGGCAGGACCCGTTCGTCGACGAAGCGCCGGATCGTATCGCGGATCGCGCGTTCTTCTTCAGTGAGCGCCGCGTCGATGTTGAACAGGTCGGCGGCATGCGCCTTGAGGTCGACAGACGGCAGGGCCGGAATCGCGGCCGCGGCAGCGGGATCAAGAGCCATGGTCGGAGCAGATCAGAAGAAGAATCGCGAGCGGTCTGCGCGCAGGATCGCGCCGAACCGATTAGGTCCCAACGCCGCGGCGACGCTGCGCCAACGGTGTGACATCACGGCGCGCGGACGGGGTGATCCCCACCTCGCGGGCCTTGGCCCGGAAGCCCGGTCCATGATCGACCGGCGCTCCCGTTTCATGTTGCCACTGATGCACCATTTCGTGCAACAGGGTGTGCATCGCTTCGCGCCAGCCATGCTTCACGACATGCTTGCGCGACATGACAATTTCCGGGGCCAGATGGGCCGAGCCGGCGTCGTAGTGCGCAAGGCGTGTCGCCATGCGCCCCGAGAGGCGAATCGGCACGGCGTGCAAGCGGTCGGCAAAGTGCTGCGCATTGAATTGGCGATGCGCGGCCGTGAGCTGTGCGATCAGCGCGAGGTCGCCAGGGCGCGCCGGTTCCACGCGACGCGGCACCGGGGCCCGTTCCACGTTGAAGCGCAGGATCTCATCGCGGGCCGCCGTGCGCGCGGCCTTGGTGCGCGCCATGGCGAAGACGACAATCGCCCGCAGCACGGGCTCCGGCGCTTCAGTGTACCCTTCGTTCACGCGGAGCGTGCGCCCCATGAGCGACACCATCACGGTGCGCGTGCGCATCAGCACCACCCCGTCCACGCCGCGGAGCCCCAGGTCCTGCAGCCGCGAGAAGAGCACCGCGGTGCGCGCGCGTGTTGCGGCGCGTCCGCGTGCCGGTGGCCGCGTGGTCGGGACAATCGCTTCGGGCGGTCGCGTCGTGGGGACAATGCCGGCCGTCACGCCACCGAGCGGCGCGCCCAACGTCAGCGGCGGCCGCGTCGTGGGGACGATGGCCTGCGGACGCGCGCCGCCACCACGGGCGGCATCGAACGCCGGCGATTCTGACGCGGGCGATTCCGACGCGGGCGCGAAGCCCTCGGCGGTGGCGCCGAAGTCGAAACCGAGCTGGTCAAAGAACGCGTCGTCCATTGCGAGAAGAATGCCCCGGTGACTGCGCGCAATCAAGCGCAGCGCCGCACATCCGCCGACGGTCCGCGTGGCCAATTTCATGTGGACACATCATCCGCGTGATCCCGACGACACGAAGCAGCCATGGCGCCGAGCATCCGTCACACCGAGCGTCAGCGACGCATCGTCGCGGCGATGGAGCCGGGGACAAAGACGCCGCGGTCAAATTGCCACGCCGTTGCCGCAATGGTCGTGGCATCGGCGTCAATGACCGTCACCGCGCTCGGGCGATGCCCGCGCATGCGACTGGAAAGCGTATTGGCCGTGCTCACCAACAGCCGACCGTTGGGGCGCTCCACCACCTCCAGCCGCTCCTCATGATCATGGCCGCTGCACACCACCTCCGCGCCCGTGGCCACCAGCGCATCGAGGGTGGCCTCGGGGCGTGCGAGCCCCCACCGCCGCGACAGGCGGCCCCGGAGCACATTGTGATGCACCACGACCACGCGCAGATCCCCGGCCGGACTCGCGGCCACGCGCTCCCGCGCGGTCGAGAGTTGCGCGGCGGTCAGCCCACCCTTGACCCGCCAATCGCGCGGGTACCAGGTGAGGGCCTGCGGCAGCATCCCGGCGGCGGAATTCAACCCAATGAGTGAGAGCCCCGGGAGGCGGAGCGTCGGCTCCAGCTCGGGGGTAATCCAGGCGCGGTAGCGCGCATGCAATCGGTCGGGATCGCCCCACCCAAAGGGCGCATGCCACCACGCAGTATCGTGATTCCCAGGGACCACGACCGTCGGGGCCACCTCCGCACAGGCGCGCAGAATCTCCGCCGCGTGTACAAACTCCGGGACCCGGGCCCGCTGCGTGACATCCCCGGCGACGACGATCGCGGTCACGGCGAGCTCAGCTGCCAGCGCGATCGCCGCCTTCACGTGCGCCGCCACGAAGGGGCGGCCACAGTGGATATCCGACAGATGCAGCAGGCGGACCCGCGAAGTGGCCGCCACGCCGGTCCCGCCCCCAGCGACGGTCATCCGAGGCGGGCGATCACCGCATTCGTGAAGACGTCGGTTCCAGCGGTCCCGCCCAAATCCCGCGTCAGCACCGTCCCGTCCTGCAACGTCGTCTGGAGCGCCGTCCGGATCCGCTGCGCCCGCTCCGCGTCCCCCAGATGCTCCAGCATCATGCAGGCCGCGAGCACCAGCGCGCCGGGGTTGGCCATGTTCTTGCCCGCGATGTCCGGCGCCGTGCCATGCACCGCCTCAAAAATCGCCGCCGTGGTCCCGATATTGGCGCCGGGCGCCAGCCCGAGGCCGCCCACCAGCCCGGAAATCTCATCCGACAGAATGTCGCCAAAGAGATTCGTCGTCACGACCACGTCGAACTGCTCGGGACGCATCACCAGATGCATCGCCATCGCATCGATGATCCGCTCCTCAAAGGCGATGCGCCCCTCATACTCACGCGCCACCATCCGCCCGACATCCAGAAACAGCCCCTGGGAATACTTCAGGATGTTGGCCTTATGCACCAGCGTGACCTTCCGCCGTCCATGGGCCAGCGCGTACTCAAACGCATACCGGACGATCCGCTCCGACCCATGCCGCGTGATAATGGCCACCGATTCCGCAGCCGCCTTCGGGTCGTCGCCGATCCGGACGTAGTGCTCGACCCCGATGTACAGCCCTTCCGTGTTCTCCCGGACGAGCACGAGATCGATGTTATCGAACCGGCCCGGGATAATCGTGCGGGCGGGACGGACGTTGGCGTAGAGGTCGAAGGTCTTCCGCAGCGCCACGTTGATGGAGCGGAACCCCTCCCCGACCGGCGTCTCCAGGGGGCCCTTGAGGGCGACCCGGGTGCGCTTGATGGAATCGAGCGTCGCATCGGGGATCGGATCGTTCCAGCGGGCAACGCCGGCCATACCGGCCACCTGGCGGTCCCACGCGATGTCGGCACCGGCGGCGGCGAGGATACGAACGGTGGCGTCGGCGATGCTGGGGCCGATACCGTCACCGGGAATCAGAGTTACGGGGATAGACATGGCTGCAAGATCGCCCCCCGGCCGGGCCGGGTGAAGCGGCCCCCCCGCGGGATTCGGGCCGAGTTATTGACAGACCCGGGTCCGGAGCGCATACCAGCAGACGGCAACATGGGCCGGCCAGTTGCGCTGGCCCGGCTTGTCCGCCTCCGCGCCCACCGTGAAGGCCTCCCACCTTATCCCATCCCGCCTCGCCGTGTCCCGCCTCCTCCGCTACCTCCCCTGGATCGCCACCGCCATCCT
>JBAXMW010000103.1:0-5709 GCA_037134115.1 Gemmatimonadaceae bacterium
GCACGGGCTCCGGCACGGGCTCCGGCACGGGCTCCGGCACGGGCTCCGGCACGGGGGCCGTCATGGGGTCCGGCATGGGGTCGGTGCTATCGGCGGACTCGGTCCTGCCGCGCTATCTGATGCTCGCCGGCGCACTCACGGCGGCGGATCTCCTGACCAAGACGCTGGCGACGGTGTGGCTGCGGGACGGACGCTTCGTGGAGCTCACCGACCGCTTCGGGTTCACGCTGCTCTACAACACGGCCGGCGCTGGCGGGACCACGACGGTGGGGCCGCATGCCTGGTTGGTGAACGTGCTGCTCACCGTCCTCGCGCTCCTGTTGGTCGCGTGGGTCGTGCAGCCCTTGGCCGCGGTACACCGCGGCGCCATTCTGGCGCTCGCCTGTGTCTCTGGCGGCGCGATGGGGAATCTGCTCAGCATGCTCCTCGGCCCCCCGGGGGTCTGCGACTTCCTCGCGGTGACGCTGCCGAGCGATGTGACGATTGTGATGAACGGGGCGGATCTGGAGCTCTGGACCGGCGCGCTGCTGCTGGCCCCGGTCGTTCGCCATCTGTTCCGCACGCTGCGCCTGCAGCGCACCCAGGCCGCCCTCGCGAACTGACGCCGTCGCTCACCCTGTCGGCGTAGCCGCAGGGGGCGGGGGCCGGGCGTTAGAAGCCCATGTAGGCCCGGACGCGCGGTTCGATCCGCTCCGGGGTCCAGGGGGGCGACCAGACGAGGTTCATCTGCACATCCGTCACGCCGGGGATCGTGCGGAGCTGCTGCTCCGCTTCGCCCATGATTTCCGGGCCCGAGGGACACCCCGGTGACGTGAGGCTCATGTCGATCCGGACCGTGGTCCCCTCAACATGCACCTCGTAGATGAGACCAAGGTCGACGATGTTGAGATTGAGCTCCGGATCTTTGACGCGACGCAAGACAATGCGCGCCTGATCGGCAGACAGTGTGCTGTCCGCGCTGCTGTCAGCGGTGCTGTCAGCGGTGCTGTCAGCGGTGGGCTCGGCGTGGTCCTGCGGGGCTTCGATCGGCTCGTCCATGGGCGGAAGATAGCGGGTGCCGCTACCCCGGCCGCTACCCCCAGCTGCGAGACGGCGGTTACCGCGGCCCGCCGCTGCGCTTTTTCGTGGCGGCGGTGGAGCGCTTCGTCGTCGGTGTCGCTTTGGAGGCCGCGGGAGACTTCTTGGTGACCACGGCCTTCTTGGCGGTGGTCGACCTTTTGGCCGCCGTCGACCGCTTGGTGGGGCTGGCCGACGACGCCTTCCGACCTTTGCGGCTGGACCGGGCGCGGCGAAGCGGGCGATTCCAGTCGGTCGCCAAGTCCGCGCGGAAGCTGACGGGCATCGCCTGCACACCCGCCGGATCATCCATGACCGCGAGCACGGCGGCGTCGGCGAGATCATTCCGCACGTCGGCGATCACCTTGCTGGGGCGACGGGCCCGCGCCTCATGCACCCGGTTCGTAAGCAGCACGACGAACATCTGCCGCTCCGGATCGATCCAGAGCGACGTCCCGGTGAAGCCAGTGTGTCCAAAGGCCTGCGTACTCAAATACTGCCCACAGCCGGCGCCACCGTCGCAGGTGTCCCAGCCGAGTGCCCGGTGTCCGGCGGCGCGGCGTGTGAAGAGGGCGACGGTGCTGTCGGCCACCACGCGCACCCCTTGATAGCGCCCCCCCTCAAGAAGCATCTGCGCGAAGACGGAGAGATCGGCGGCGGTGCTGAACAGTCCCGCATGTCCGGCGACGCCACCCAGTGCCCACGCGTTTTCGTCGTGCACTTCGCCGCGCAGTGGATAGCCGCGGGGCGGGGCGATTTCGGTGGGGGCAGTGCGTGGCACATCCACCGCATCAAGCCGGTAATGCGTGTCGCGCATCCCGAGCTTGCTGAACACCTGCCGCTCGAGGAACGCGTCAATCGGCTGCCGGCTGACGGCTTCCACCACGAAGCCCAGCAGGTCGGCGCCCAGATCGGAATATTCGTAGCACTGCCCCGGCGTGCACTGAATCGGCGCAGTCAGCACGGCGGCACGTGCGTCGGCCGGCGTGGCCCCGTGGCGCCACAGCTCACGCCCCGCCGGCAGACCGCCGCGGTGGGTGAGCAGATGCCGAATGGTGACCTGATCGCGCAGCCCGCCGGTGAAATCCGGGAGGTAGCGCGCCACTGGGGCATCGAGCGCGATCTTCCCTTGGTCGTAGAGCACCATCACGGCAGTGGTCGTCCCCACCACCTTGGTGAGCGACGCGAGATCGTACAGGCTCTCCTGCGTCGACACCGGGACGCGTCCGCTCCAATCGAGCGAACCGTAGCCGCGCGAGAGGACGGAGTAGCCCTTTCGTCCCACAATCACGGCGGCGCCCGGATAGCCGCCAGCGGAGAGCCCGCGCTGCACGACGCGCTCGATCGTCGCCAACCGTTCCGCCGACATGCCCACAGCCGCTGGATCCCGTTCCGGGAGCCCGCGGGGGATGGGGTCGGCGACAGCCAGGAGCAGCGCGGTGAGGAGGATCAACCGGAGAGCCGGACGAGAGGGAGGGGGTCGCGCCACGAGGAACCCGCGAGGCGCGATCTGTACATATGTGACGACCACGCCCAATCGGCAAGCGGTGCGCCCTAGTCGTCTGCGGCTAAAAAGCCGGCGACCGTCTCAAAAAAGGGGGCGGGCGCCTCCCAAAAGGGATTGTGTCCGGCGCCGTCGAGCGCACGCACCGTCGCATTGCCGAGGGTGGCCACGGTCGCCTCGGCTTCGGCGAGTGGCAGCAGGTCGGCCGCCCCATGCACGACGAGCGTGGGGGTGGGGAGGCCGCGCAGCTGCGCCTCCCAGTCGTACCCCTCGCGCCGCAACCGCGCGACCACCGCCGCGCCCGTGTGGCTCGTGCCTTTGGGGGTCGTAATCGACGCGGCAAAGGCGGCATCGGCGAACCACGCGGGAAAGAAGGCCTGCGTGTACGCCGCGTGGCGCTCGAGGTCTGGGGTGTGTAGCTCAGTGGGATCGAGCGCGGCGAGTCGGTCCCGCGCCTCGCCCGTGAGCCGTGTGAGCGCCGCCGCATGCAGCGGGGGCAGCCAGCGACTGGTCACCCCCACGCTGTTCACCAGCACGAGGCGCCGCACCGCCTCCACGTCGCCCGCGGTCGCGAGCATCGCGATGCCACCGCCCCACGAATGGCCGAGCAGATCCCACTGCGGAATCTCCATCGCCTCACGCAGTGCGCGCACATCGGCGGCGTCGAACGCAATGCGCGAGGCGGCGAGTCCTGGGGGCACGGAGGAGGCACCCCGCCCGCGCTGATCGTAGAAAATGAGCTGCCGGTGCTGCGCCAAGGGCGCGAGGGCGGGCCAGAGGACGCCGTGATCGAAGATCAGCCCGCCATTGATGCACAGCAGCGGCACGGTCCCCGGGATGGCCGGCGTGCGCCAGACGGCGAAGTCGAGGCCACGGGCCTGCACCGTCAACCGCTCGCGGGGGGCGCGAGGGGGCAAGGTGCGGCGAAAGGCGAGGTAGTCGGCGAGACCGGGCATCGGCAACGGGAAGAGAATGGAACGTGCTGAATAATGCGCGCCGTCGCGTCTTCCGTCGCGGGGGGCCACTCCACACACTTCCCGGATGGACGCAGACGTCATTGTCGTAGGCGCAGGACTCGCCGGGCTGGTGGCCACGGCGGAGCTGGCGGACGCCGGCCGCCGCGTGATCCTGCTGGACCAGGAACCGGAGCAAAGCCTCGGCGGCCAGGCCTGGTGGTCCTTTGGCGGACTGTTCTTCGTGGATTCACCAGAGCAGCGCCGGCTGCGCGTGCGCGATTCGATCGCGTTGGCCTGGCAGGATTGGCAGGGGACCGCCGGTTTTGATCGCCCTGAGGATCATTGGCCGCGCCAGTGGGCGGAAGCGTATGTGCACTTCGCCGCCGGCGAGAAGCGCGCGTGGTTGCATGCCCAAGGGATGCGCTGGTTCCCGGTGGTGGGATGGGCCGAACGTGGCGGCTACGGCGCGATTGGCCATGGCAATTCGGTGCCGCGCTTTCACATCACCTGGGGGACTGGTCCCGGGGTGCTCGAGCCCTTCATTCGGCGTGTGCGGGCCGCGATGGACAAGGGACTGGTGACGCTCCGCTGTCGGCATCGCGTGACCGAGCTGACGACTTCCGGCGGTGCCGTGGATGGTGTCGCCGGTGAGCTGCTGGAAGCGAGTGCGGTGGAGCGGAGTGCGAAGAGTTCCCGCACGGTGGTGGGACACTTTGCGCTGCGGGCGCAGGCGGTGATCGTCACCTCCGGTGGCATCGGTGGGAATCATGATCTCGTGCGGCAGCAGTGGCCCGCGCGGCTGGGCACGCCCCCGACGCACATGATCTCGGGTGTCCCTGATCATGTCGATGGCGCGATGCTTGGGGTCACGGCGCAGGCGGGTGGCCGGCTTATTAACGGCGACCGGATGTGGCACTACGTCGAAGGGATCACGAACTACGCGCCCGTATGGAGTCGGCACGGCATCCGGATTTTGCCGGGCCCGAGTTCGCTCTGGTTTGATGCCACCGGACAGCGGTTGCCGGTGCCACTCTTTCCGGGCTTTGACACGCTCGGGACGCTCGCGCATCTGCGGCAGACCGGGCACGATCACAGTTGGTTTGTGTTGAACGCCGCGATCATTCGGAAAGAGTTCGCGCTATCGGGATCGGAGCAGAATCCCGATCTCACTGGTAAGAGTGTGCGCGGTGTGCTGGGACGCATTGGACGACGCATCTCGGCGCCGGTGCAACGCTTCCTCGATCAGGGGGCGGATTTTGTTACCGCACAGGACGTGCCCACGCTCGTCGCGAAGATGAACGCGCTCACACCGGAACCGCTGCTCGATGCGGCGCAGATCGAACGCGAGATTCGCGCGCGCGACCGCGAGATCGCCCATCCATTCACCAAGGACAGTCAGATCACCGCGATTCGCGGCGCGCGGCAGTATCTGGGCGACAAGCTCATTCGTGTCGTGCCGCCGCACGAGCTGCTCGATCCCGCGGCCGGACCGCTCATTGCCGTCCGATTGCATGTGCTCACGCGCAAATCGCTCGGGGGACTGGAGACCGATCTCTCGGCGCGAGTGCTGCGGGGCGACGGCACGCCCCTGAGCGGCGTGTATGCCGCTGGGGAAGCGGCCGGCTTTGGTGGCGGTGGCGTGCATGGCTACCGCTCGCTCGAGGGGACCTTCTTGGGCGGCTGCATTTTCTCTGGGCGCACGGCGGGACGCGCGGCTGCTGCGGCGGTGCGCTAGACCGCTATTCGGCCGACTCGGCGCGAAGCCAATCCGGCGCAACGCCAAGCCGGCGTTATGCCGAGTCGGCGTTACGCCGAGTCGGGGAATGGTTCGACGTGCGCGGCGATATCGCCGCTGGTGATCAGCGCGCGCAGTTCGTCGCCCAGCTCTGTCGTGCGTTCACGCACCGCCTGCCATCGCTGCTCGCGAACGGTGTGTGAGAGCGATGCGAAGTCGCGGCGATCGGGAATCTTGCCGCCAGGGAGTGAAGCGACGAACCGATCACTGGGGGCGATGAGCAGCGTGCGTGCGAGCTGCGGCCCATGGGCGCGCCGCCACGGGAGCGCTTTGTCGAACCACCCCGGGACCACATGCGGATAAAAGTGTGGGTACAGCACCAACCCGTCCCCGGCCGGTGGCTCGAGATCGAGATGATAGTCGGTAACACCGCCATCCCAGTGCACTTCGGTGGGCCA
>JBAXMW010000104.1:0-5694 GCA_037134115.1 Gemmatimonadaceae bacterium
GCTCATCGCCACCGCGCGGACCATGCTCGACTTCCCACAAGCGGCCATCCGGGCCAAAGGCGAGCCCGTACGGCGTGCGATGGCCCGTCGTCCACGTCTCTGACGGCGTGAGGTTGGGACCGGGGAACGTGTAGCTGTACACGGTAGCCGCCGTCTTGGCCAATTCCGTGTTGCGCGGCGGATTGATGATGTCGAGCGTGGCCGATCCGGTCTTCCCGGCCTGCGGATTGCCGGGGGCCGGTTTCCCGTCGAGCGTGAGCCGCAGAATCTTGCCAAGGGGCGAGTTCGGGTCCTGCGCGGGCGTCATGCGCTGACGCTCCCCGACGCTCAGAAAGAGGTATTTCTTGTCGGGGGAGAAAGCCACCGCCGCACCGAACTGTCCGCCGCGACCACGCGCGCCATCCCGCCAGAGCACTTCCAGCCCATCGAGGCGCGCCGTGTTCGCGCCAAGCGTCAGCGTGGCGCGGGCGAGGGCGAGACTCGAGCCTTTGTTCCCCTCAATCTCCCCAGGCTCCGAGTAGGTGAGATAAATGCGGTGATCGTTCGCGTAGGTGGGAGAGAGGTACACGCCGAGCATGCCACCCTGCCCCTGCACCAACACGGGCGGGACGTTCTCCACGGGCGTCTTTTCGCCCTGCTGGGTCACGAGCCAGAGCGGACCCACTTTCTCGGTGATCAGCATGCGTCCATCTGGGAGGAACGCAATGCGCCACGGCAGATTGAACGTGGCCACCTGCGTCATCGTGAACGGCAGCGTGGCGTCGGACTTCTGCTCGCCCGCGTTCACCTGCGCCTGCGCTGCGGGTGCCAGACAACTGAGGGCCACCGCAAGACGGATCACCTGCTTCATCAAAGAATCTCCGGAGAATGGACTGAAGGCATCCTGAAGTGTACCGCGCAACGGACGCGACGGGAACGCAGCGGGGCGCGTTAGGTGCCTCGGGGCTTCGCTCGCCGCGTCGCCGGCGCGGTGAGCGGATCCTCGGGCCACGGATGGCGCGGATAGCGCCCTCGGAGCTCTTTCCGCACCTCGAAGTAAGAGCTCTGCCAAAAGCCCGCCAAATCACGCGTGACCTGCACCGGGCGCTGCGCCGGTGACAGCAAATGCAAGGTCACCGGCAGCTGTCCATCCAGAATCATCGGCGTGCGCGTCCAACCAAAGACTTCCTGCAACTTGACCGCGAGCACCGGTGCCATGGGATCGGTGTAATCGAGCGCAATGCGCGACCCGCTCGGGACTTCGAGATGCGTCGGCACCAAACGATCCATCGCCTGCCGCTGCGTCCACGGCAGCGCGGCCACCAGCATCTCCGAAAAGTCGAGCACTTCAAGAGCCCGCCAGCTGCGCACCCCATCCAGATGCGGCGCGAGCCACTCTTCGAGCGTGGCCGCCAGCGCAGCATCGCTGACATCGGGCCAGTCGGGACGATGCGCATGCAGACAGGCCAGCCGAGCCCGCAGCTGCTCGCCACGCGCGCCCCATGGCAACGCCGCCACCCCGACCCGCGCGATCTCCTGCAACAACACCGCGCGCACCTGCGCCGGATCACCGTCCCCCCCCTGCCGCTCATCGAGCACCAGCGCGCCGAGGGTCATGCGACGCGTCACGCGCACACTGCGCGAGGCGGCATGCCACTCCACCACCGTCCCCTGCACGATCTGCTCGCCGAAATCCTGCTGGATCTCTTGCAGCGTGATCGGCGCCGCGCGCGCCACCCGATAATCCGGCGGCGTTCCCTCAAGCTCCGCGATCGCGAGATAGGGTGCATCAGCCAGGGCATCACCACGCGCCACCACCGCGCCGGTGCCGTTCCGGAGCAAAAAGCGCGGCTCACCACCAGGGCGGCGCTGTGCGACGCGGTCGGGAAAGGCGAGTGCCAGGAGCGCCCCCACCTCTTCGCTCGCGTCACGGGGCAACGCGCTGCCACGGATCGCCTCCACCGGCAGGCGCAGATCGGTTGGTGGCGGGCCATGGCCCTGTCGCAGCGGTGCTCGCTCCTCCAACAGCTCCACGAGCACGGCCGCCAGCGCCCCCAACCCCTGCGATTTCGCGCGCACCACCATATGCGCCAACCGCGGGCTCGTGGGTTCGGCGACCATCGCCTGCCCATGCGGGGTGATGCGCCCCGTGGCATCCAGCGCCCCAAGCTGCGTCAGCAGCTCACGCGCCTGCGCGAACGGTCCAGCAGGTGGCACATCCAACCATCGGAGCGTAGCGGGATCCGACACGCCGGCTTCGGCGAGCGTCAGCGCGAGCCCAGCGAGATCGGCCTCCAGCAACTCCGGCCGCGTGCGCGGCACCAACCCATGCTCCTCCGCCGCGTCCCATACGCGATAACAGACGCCAGGCGCCACTCGACCAGCGCGCCCGCGCCGCTGCGTCGCCGAGGCGCGACTGACGCGCACGGTGTGCAGTCGCGTGAGACCAGCGCGGGCATCGTAGCGCGGAAGCCGCGACCATCCACCGTCGACGACGACGCGTACGCCTTCGATGGTGAGACTCGTTTCCGCGATGCTGGTGGCGAGCACCACCTTGCGTTCCCCACGTGGCGCGGGTGCAATCGCCGCATCCTGCGCGCTGAGCGGCATCGAGCCATGCAGCACATGCACCGCCACGGGGACGTGCCCCGGCAGCGTATCCGGCGCGAGGCGCTCGGCGACCCGTCGCTGCTCCCCCATCCCCGGCAGAAAGACGAGCACATCGCCCTCGTGCGCCGCGAGTGCTTCGCGTACCACGCGCGCAACGGCGGCCTCGGGACGTTCGTCAGGACGCGGTGGCCGATGATAAGTCTCCACCGGAAAGATCCGTCCGTCGCTACGCACGACGGGCGCCGCCGGGCCGGTGCCACCGAGCCACTCCGCCACGCGATCGCCATCGAGCGTCGCCGACATGATCAGCAATCGCAGGTCGGGGCGCAGATGCTGCTGCGTTTCGAGCGCGAGCGCCAGACCAAGGTCGGCGTGCATTGAGCGCTCATGAAATTCGTCGAAGAGCACCGCGCCGTAGCCGTCGAGCGTCGGATCCGAGAGGAGCATGCGCGTGAGCACGCCTTCAGTGACAACTTCCACCCGCGTGCGAGTGGAGACCTGCGTATCGCCCCGCACGCGAAAGCCCACGCGTTCGCCTATCCGCTCACCAAGCGCGCGCGCCATGAAGTGGGCGGCGGCACGCGCCGCGAGTCGCCGTGGCTCCAGCATGATGAGGCGCTGATCGCCACGCCATGGGGCGTCGAGTAACGCGAGCGGGACACGCGTGGTCTTCCCAGCCCCCGGTGGCGCTTCCAGCACCACCTGCGTGTGCGTCGTGAGCGCCGCCTGCAGGGCCGGCAGCGCATCCTCAATCGGGAGCGACGTCACTTCTTGCGCTTGGTCACCGGCTCGAGCTGCTGCTGCATCCACTGCTGCGCGCGTTGCAGCGGCTCATCGTCGCCGTTCCGTATGCCGCGCACCGTGGGGCGCACTTCGATGGTCGGCGTGATCCCCACGCGCTGCAGCTGACTGCCATCGGCGCGGCGGTACTCCAGGGTGGCGATGGGGACCGTGATGCCACCCGGGAGCCCGAGCGGCGCCGTCGCACTGGCGGCGCCCGCGCTCGCCGTGCCGATCATCGTCACCGACGCCATCGACTCCAGCGCGAGGAGCAACCGTTCGGCGGCGCCCTGTGTGCGTTCATCGATCAACACGACAACGCGACGCGCGGTGGAGGCATCGGCGGTGGTATGGACCGTGCGCGTGAGCCACCGCGTTTCGCGCAGATCCGCGCAGCTGAGCGTCGCCTCGCGCGGAGCCACCAGACAGGGGGTGGCCATGATCCGATCGACCACGCGCGCGACCGTCGCCGATGCGCGCGTGGCGAGCGGCGTGAGCAGCAGCGAGTCGGAGAGCGTCCACGGGCCGCGCAGATCCAGCACGAGCCCACGCCATGCCGTGGTGGTGAGTGCGGAATCGATCCGCGCGGCCGTCATGCGCTCAAGATCGAGATAGAGCACGCCCTCACTCAACGCGCGGGCCGGAGCCGTGGTTGGCCGCTCGGTAGTGGGGAGTGCCGCGCGCGCCGAGGCGGTGCGTGGCACGGTGATCGTGCGGTCGCGATTGCTGGCATCGCGCACCTTGAGCAGCAGATCGCCTGACGCTCCCTGCACCATGCGCGAGGCGTAGCGCCGAGCGCGCGTCCACTCATTCGACGTTGGCCCCAATCGCCGGTGCGCCGTGATCCACGTGGCGGGCGGATAGCCATCAATCCCGACCAGCTCCATGCCGGCGGTGAGCGCGAATGGCGCCCGTTGTGCGTCGGGGAGGAGATCGGTGAGGAGCCAGCGGCCTTCCACCGGCGTCAACCGGAACGGCAGTGCCGCAGTGCCCATCGCCTGATCGACAGCGTCGCCACGTGGCGTGCCCGCGATGTCATCGAGCGAGGTGGCGAGATCGAGAATCGCCGACGCATACGCCGCCGGTGAGGTGGCCGCTTCGAGGCGAGGGAGGACCCGACGCCATTCCGTGTCGATCTCGTCTTCCGCGAGATCGCGATGCACAAAGCGCGCGCGCATCGCACTCCAGAGGCGTACGCCGCCGAGCACGCGGGCCCCGAGATAGGGATACGCGGTGGTGTCGTAGTAGGCGGGGAGATGCGCGGGGGCGGCGGCACGCGCGGCACTGAATTCCGGATCGGCGATGCGCACCGTGACCTGGAACGTGGCGGTGATTGGGACGGTGATCACCGAGGCGCTGACGCGATCCGGTGACACGGCGCGTGGCGCGCTGCCAGTGATGGTGGCCTGCCCCTGTTCGACCAGCGCCGCGAGGGCGGCGGGGACCAGCGTGGTGGAATCCACAAGCAGCTGCACGCGGGGGGCCGTCGCGGTGCCGGTGATGATGCGCGGCGCACGACTCTGCCAGCCGTCCGCAAAGGCGCCTGCACCGGCAGGACCGGTGGTGGCCGATCCGCTCAGTTGCCGCATCCGTTCGCCGGGAATCGCAACGGTGCGACGGGTGAGTCGTGCCACGAGGCCGCTCTCGGTGAGCCACTGATCGAGCGCGGCCGCACCCGCGGGGGAGGACGACGCGCCGGCGGTGGGGCGCAGATCGAGGGTGACCTCTGCGGGACGCTGATCAAGCGCGGCAAACAGTCGGGAGGCGTCGGCAGCGCGTGGCGGTGCCGCAATGGAAAGCCCCACCGTGAGGGTGGCGTCGTGCCGGTCGATCGTGAGCGCGGACACCGACTCGGTGGACGCAGACTCGGCGGTTGATGCGACACGCGTGAGTGGGTCGTTCAGGCTCGCGAGCAGCCGGTCATAGGCGCGTCGAAGCGACGGTGCATCGGTGGCGGCACGGACGCGCGTGACGGCGACGATGAACGCCGAATCCCACGGCGCGCTCCGTGCCGTGATCCACGGATGGTGCAGCGCGACGACATGCCAGAGTTGCGCGAGATGCAGGAGACGATCGACCCCGGCGGAGTCGGAGGCGACGGCCGGCGGGTCAGGCTCGAGCGGGTCTGCCACGGGGATCGCCCCACCGGCCACCGGCGCGACATGAGTCGGCGTGGGCTCGGGTGCCGCGGGGGCCTTGGCGGCGAAGGGCCACCGGAACCGGGAGGTCGCGGGCTTCGGCTCGGCCTTAGGTTCGGGCTTTGGCTCGGCCTTCGGCTCGGGCTTCGGCTCGGGCTTCGGCTCGGGCTTCGGCTCGGGCTTCGGC
>JBAXMW010000105.1:0-5489 GCA_037134115.1 Gemmatimonadaceae bacterium
GCCTTGAGGCGATCAACACGGAGAAGGAAGCGGCGGTTCGCGATCAGAACTTTGAACGGGCTGCGTCCTTGCGTGACAGCGAGCGCGAATTGCAGGCTGACATCCGTCGCGCCCAGGAAGAGTGGGAGCAGCGGCGGCAGTCACATCGCCCGACGCTTGGTGAGGAAGAAATTGCGTTCATCGTGAGCCGCTGGACGGGGATCCCCGTGACGCGCTTGCAGGAGGCTGAGACGTCACGGCTGCTGCGCATGGAGGACGAACTCCATGGATCGGTGGTTGGGCAGGATGAGGCCATCAAGGCGCTGGCGCGGTCGATTCGCCGCAGCCGCGCGGGGCTCAAGGACCCTCGGCGGCCGATCGGCTCGTTCATCTTTTCGGGCCCCACGGGTGTCGGGAAGACCGAACTGGCCCGCTCGCTGGCCAAGTTCCTCTTTGCCGATGCCTCCGCGCTCATTCGCGTCGACATGAGCGAGTACATGGAAAAGTTTTCGGTGTCGCGTCTGATCGGTGCGCCGCCGGGCTATGTGGGCTACGAGGATTCGGGGACGCTCACGAAGGCGGTTCGGCGGAAGCCGTACAGCGTCATCCTGCTCGACGAAATCGAGAAGGCGCACCCGGATGTCTTCAACATTCTCCTGCAGGTGCTGGATGAGGGTCACCTCACCGACAACTACGGGCGCGTGATTGACTTCAAGAACACCGTGGTGATCATGACCTCGAACGTTGGGGCCAAGGACATCACGCGCGGGAAGTCGCTGGGCTTTGCCACGGCCGATGGTCGGGGGGATTTCGAGCGGATTTCCGAGAAGGTGAAGGAAGAGATGGGGCGGGTGTTCAACCCCGAATTCCTGAACCGTCTGGATGACGTGATTGTCTTCCATCCGCTGGGCAAGGAACACATTGCCAAGATCGTCTCGATCGTCTTCGCCGACGTGCAGAAGCGTCTGGCCGAAGAGGAGTTGACGATCCGGTTGACGGATGCGGCGACGGAGTTCCTGGTCGATCACGGCCACGACGAGCACTTCGGGGCGCGGCCGCTGAAGCGGGCGATCCAGCGGTACATCGAGGATCCTCTCTCGGAGAAGATCCTGACGGCGGAATTCACCAAGGGCGACGAGATCGAGGTGGACGTCTCGACGACCGAGAAGAAGAAGCTGGAGTTCCGGGTCCTTTCGCCGACCCCACAGGCCTAAGCCAGCAGATCCGCCCTAACCGGGCCTTCCCAGGTCCGGTTGGGGCGCTCTGTAGTGTATATTCCCGGGCTATGCAGATGCACGAACCTCGCAGGGGGGCCCTTGGGGCCGGGCGACGCGCGCTGACCACGCTGGTATCCAGTGTGCTGGCGGGCGTCTTGTGTGCGTTCGTTCCCGTGCGCCAGATCGCGGCGCAGGATGTGACGGGGCGGTGCACGACGCCGGACACCGTGGCCATTGTTGGCAACGCCCGGGTCGCGGACCAGCGGATTCGGACGGAAGTCGGGTTTCCGGCTGGCGTGACGCTGAGCTTCCCGATCATTCAGCGGGGCATCAAGGCGCTCTATGCGCTGAACGAATTTGACGACGTCGATGTCTCCTGTGACCTCACGTCGGCGCCGGGCAAGGCGATCGTCGTGGTGGCCGTCCGCGAGCGCGCGGTCTTGGGCGACCTGAAGGTTACGGGGCCGGTCAACGTCTCGGAACGCACCGTTCGGGAGAAGATCGACCTCCTCATTGGCCGCCCGATTGACCCGCTCCAGATGGCCAAGGCGCGGGCGAAGATTGATTCGACGTATGAAGCGGCCGGCTATTATCTGGCGCGCGTCATGATCGATTCGACGCCCATGGGCGAGGGGCGCATTGGGCTGACCTACCGGATCGATGAGGGGCGTCGCTTGGCCATTGCTGGCATCGACGTCCAGGGGAACACGGTGGTGTCGGACCGCCTGGTGGTGGGGGCGATGAAGACGCGTCCGGAAGGCTTCTGGTGGTTCCAGAAGGGTGAATACAACGACGACAAGTACGTCGGGGATCTTGGGGAGCGGATTCCGTCGTTGTTTTCGCGGCTGGGGTTCGTGGACATGCGTATCATGAAGGACACGCTGGTGGTTGACCGCGCCCGTGGGAAAGGGCTGCTCGCCATTACAGTGGATGAAGGGCCGCGTTATCGGGTGGGCGCGTTCGAAGTCTCGGGGAATCGGCGGTTCTCCACCGATGAACTCAAGCGGATGTATCCCTTTGAGGGGAACGATCCGACGCTGACGGAGCGGGTCAAGAGCTTCGTGAAGCGGGAAGTGTCGGCGCCGGAAGGGGTCTTCGACCAGAAGCGATGGGATGACGCGCTGGAGAAGGTCAACACCCAGTACCGGAACTACGGCTACCTGTATGCCCGCATCAATCCGGTGGTGCAGCGGACGGTCGGGCCGGACTCGACCCCGACCGTGAACCTGCGGTGGGAGATTGACGAACGGAATCCGGCGATCGTGAACCGGATCGAAATTGTCGGCAACGACTTTACCTCCGATGATTGCATCCGTCGTCAGATCTATCTGGTGCCGGGCGGCGTGTTCAATCAGGACGTGTTGTTGCGCAGCTATCAGAGCATCGGCAACCTCAACTTTTTTGAGTCGCCGATGCCCTTTCCCGACTATCGTCCGATCAATGATCAGGGCGACGTCGATATCGTGTTCAAGGTCAAAGAAAAGCGCACCGGGAGCATCAACTTCGGCGCCTCGATGGGCCAGGGGGGCGTGGGCTTCGGCGGCTTTATTGGGGTGGAGCAGCCCAACCTGTTTGGCAATTGCAAGCAAGGGAAGCTGAACTGGCAGTATGGCCGGTTCTACAACGATTTCACGGCAACGTACACCGATCCGGCGCTGCGTGGCACGCGCGTGTCGGGCGCCATCAGCGCCTACCGGACGCAGTCCCGCTTCATCATCGGGAACCTCGGGCAGAACGTGCGTACGGGTAGCCAGCTGCGCTTCGGCTTGCCGGTGCCGTGGTCGTATTTCTCGACGCTGGCGATTTCGTACAACGGGGAGGCGGCGACCTTCACCTCGGGGACGCTGGCCAACAGCTGCTCCAAAAACTGCTTCCGGTCCAACCTCGGCCTCGAGTACACGAGCGACACGCGGATCGACATGCCCTTTGCCTCGGGCGGATCACTGCGTTCCGTGACGATGGATTTCAGCGGGGGGCCGCTGGGCGGCACGGTGAACTTCCAACGGGTCACGGGGGAATTCCGGGCCTATGTACCCTTGGCGCAGGTTGGTGGTTTGGGTGGTGGCCAGCCGGTCAAGTTCGTGATGGGGATGACGGCACGCACGGGGGCGCTGTTCGGCAACTCGGGGCCGTTCTTCTTCCAACAGCAGTTCTCGGTGGGGGGCGTGATGTACGGGCAGCAGCTGCGTGGGTACCCGGAATTTTCCATCACGCCGCAGGGCTTCAATCCGACCACCGATCAATACCGCTCCGATCCGACGTCTTTCGGGAATGCCTTCATGACCGTGACGGGTGAAGTCGGGGTGCGGTTCAACCAGATGTTCTATCTCAATGCCTTCGCGGATGCCGGTAACAACTGGGCCTCCGCGCGGCAGATCAACCCGACCCGCCTGTTCCGTTCGGCGGGGTTCGGCGTCTCCACTGTCACGCCACTCGGCCCCTTGGGTGTCGATCTGGCGTATGGATTTGACCGCGTCGCGGTTGATCCGACGACCCTCCGCGCGAAGCCGGACCCGCGGTGGCAATTCCATTTCCGGCTTGGCCAGCTCTTCTAGAGGATCACTGATGCGTTTCCCCGTACTGCTGAGCGCTGCGGCGCTGCTCGTTGCCGCTCCGTCGCTGGTCACCGCCCAGGCCGCTGGGCAGAAGTTCGCGTTTATCAATTCGCAGGCCATCATGCAGGCAGCGCCGGGCGCGGTTGAGGCCCAGATGCAGCTGCAGAAGGAGCTGGAGACGATGCGTGGTACCGTCGCGAAGCTCACGGACTCGCTGACGGTCATGGACTCGTTGTACAAGAAGGAAGAAGCCGGGCTGGCGCCGGCCGCCAAGGAAGCGCGTCAGAAGACGATGCGCGAGAAGCAGGCCGATTTTCAGGAGCGCGTCCAAAAGCTCAACGATCAGGCCCAGCAGCGCGAAGGCGAGCTGATGCAGCCGGTGCTGGAGAGCGTGCGCAAGGCGCTGGATGATATCCGGATGGAAGGCGGCTACTCCTTCATCTTCGACGTGGCCGCGGGTTCGTTCATTGTCTCTGCGGACAAGAACCTCGATATCACCGACCGCGTGCTGGCGAAGCTGCGGCTGTCGGCCCCGAAGGCGGCGCCCAAGGCGGCTGCCCCTGCCGCCAAGCCGCCGATGGCGGGTCCGGCCGCTGCGCCGGCTGGTGTCACCACCAAGAAGCCGCCGACGGCGTGAGTTCTGCGTTGACCGCAGCGCAGGTGGACGGCGGTGATGGGGAGACGCCCATCACCGCCGCTGCCGTTGCGGCACTGACTGGCGGGCGCCTTCTGGGCGATCCGTCAGTGGTCGTGCAGACCATTGCGCCGCTCGACCGCGCCGGACCGGAGGCGCTGAGCTTTTATGCGCACGCCCGGTATGCGTCGTGGTTTACCGCGACGGCCGCCGGCGTGGTTGTGGTGGCCACTGAGCTCGCCGACGCGGCGGGGCCGTCGTGTGTGCGGGTGGTGGTGGACAAGCCCATCGATGCGATGCTGCCGCTCTTGGCGCGCTTTCAGCGTCGTCGGCCGCGCCCCATCGGCGTGCATCCCACCGCCGTCATCGCCCCGACCGCGTCGATTGGTGACGGGGTCACGATTGAGCCCTATGCCGTCATCGAAGACGATGCGGTGGTGGGGCCGGGTAGCTGGATTGGCCCGCATGCCGTGGTGGGGATGGGGTGTACGCTTGGGCGTGATGTGCGCCTCTTCGCTGGCGCCGTGCTCTATCCGTTTGTGGAGTGTGGCGACCGCGTGGTGCTGCATGCCGGGGCCCGGGTGGGGCGCGAGGGCTTTGGCTTTCTTCCCGGTCCCACGGGCATCACCCGCATCCCGCATGTGGGCCGGTGTGTACTCGAATCCGATGTTGAGATCGGCGCCAATAGTTGCGTCGATCGCGGCAGCGTCGATGATACGATCATCGGGGCCGGAACCAAGCTCGACAACCTCGTGCACATTGCGCACAACGTGCGAGTGGGCCGCATGTGTTTCTTTGCGGCGCAGGTCGGGATTGCCGGCTCCGCGCGCATTGGGGACGGCGTCCAATTTGGGGGACAGGCTGGCAGTGCTGGTCACCTCACGGTCGGGGACCGAGCGGTCATTGCGGCCCGTGGCGCACCGGCGTCGGACGTCCCAGGCGGGGAAACCTGGTCTGGCTTCCCGGCGCGCCCCCATCGTGACCAGTTGCGGGCGCAGGCCGCACTGGCACGTGTCATGCGCATCCTGCGGCCGCTCGAGCAGCTTGTTGCCAAGGAGCCAACGGCATGATTGCCCGGGCTTCCTCGACGACCGGTGTCGCCTC
>JBAXMW010000106.1:0-5461 GCA_037134115.1 Gemmatimonadaceae bacterium
CTGCGGCCAAGCCTGCGGCCAAGCCTGCGGCCAAGCCTGCGGCCAAGCCTGCGGCGAAGGCGCCGGCGAAGGCCCCCGCGAAGCCGGCTCCGAAGGCCCCGGCCAAGGCGCCGGCGAAGCCTGCGGCGAAGGCGCCCGCCAAGCCGGTGGCGAAGGCACCCGCCAAGGCACCGAGCAAGTCGGCCGCGAAGGCTCCGGCGAAGAAGGCCGTCAAGAAGAAGTAACCGGTACAGACTGACCGTGCCCCACGCGTTCATCGCGTCGGCACCGACCCGCCTCGACTTCGGCGGAGGGTGGACTGATGTCCCGCCCTACCCCGAAGAGCGAGGCGGTGTCGTCTGTAACCTCGCCATCACGCGGCGCGCCACCGCCCGGGTCGTGCCGACCCCAACCGCTCACGACGTCCCGCACCACACGGACGCCCTCGTCGCGGCCGCCCTCCGCCGCGCCGCCTTTCCTGCCGACGTCACGGTGGTCAGTGACTTCCCGATCGGGGCCGGGCTCGGCGGCTCCTCCGCGGCCGGGGTCGCCCTCGCCGCCGCCCTGCACGCCGCCCGGGGCCTCACCGCATCGCCAGCCACCCTCGCGGAATGGAGCCGCGAGGTGGAGGTCGCCGACCTCGGCATCGCCGGTGGGCGACAGGATCATTACGCCGCCGCGTATGGCGGGGCGTTGGGGCTGCGCTTTGGCGCCAGCACCCACGTGGAGCAGATCCCGCTCACCGCGGAGATGACCGCCGCCCTCGAGCACCAGTGCCTCCTGGCCTACACCGGGGAGTCGCGCATTTCCGGCGACACGATCGCCGCCGTGCTCACCGGCTATCGTGAGCGGGTCCCGCGGGTCGTGCAGGCCCTCGCCCGTATGGCGGCGCTCGCCGAGCAGATGATTGCAGCGCTGCGCAGGGGGGCGATTGACGAGCTGGTGGCGTTGGTGGATGAACATTGGCAGCATCAGCGGGCGCTGCATCCGGGGATCACCACGACGCGGATCGATGCGCTTGAGCAGGCCGTGCGCGCGGCGGGTGCGACCGCCGTGAAAGCGCTGGGGGCGTCGGGAGGTGGCTGCGTGGTGGTCTTTGCGCCGGCCGACCGGACCGACGCCGTGGCCGCGGCGCTGGCCCCCTTCGCGGAGCGATTGGCGTGGCGCGTGGATCCGCACGGCGTGCAGCGGCATACGGATGCGGCGGGGGCGCCTGCGGTGCGTCCCGCATCCGATGCGCTTGCCGCAGCGCCCACCGGCCGGGTATCCTGACAGGTGCCCGCCGCCTTTCCGCTTGACCCCATCGCGCTCACCCGCGCTCTGGTTGCCATCGACTCGCGGAACCCGTCGCTGGTCGACGGGGGACCGGGCGAAGGGGCCTGCGCCGCCTTTCTGGCGGAGGTCCTCGCCGGGTGGGGCTTCACCGTGCAGACCACCAAGGTCGCGCCCGGACGCCCGAATGTCGTGGCCCGCATCGGGCCCGCAGGATGTACGCCGCTCATTCTGAACGGGCATCTCGATGTCGTCGGTACCGATGGCATGCAGCATGCGCCCTTTGATCCCATGATCGAGGGCGATCGGCTCTACGGTCGTGGGGCGACCGACATGAAGGGCGGGATCGCCGCGATGTGCGTGGCGGCGGCGCGGGCGGCCGCGCGGGGTCCCTTGGCCTCCGAATTGATCGTGACGGCGGTCTGTGACGAAGAGTTCGCGTCCATTGGCACGCGGGCGCTGCTCGCCGACGGACTGCGGGGGAGTGCCGCGATCATAACGGAGCCCACGCGCATGACAGTCTGTCCGGCGCATAAGGGCTTTGCCTGGATTGCGGTGCATTTCACCGGTCGAGCCGCGCACGGCAGTCGCTATGACGTGGGCGTCGATGCGGTGCGTCATGCCGGTCGCTTCTTGGTCGCGCTGGACCGCTTTGAGCGCGAGGTGCTGTGTACGCGGGCGCATCCGCTGCTCGGGCGTCCATCGCTGCACGCAGCGACGATCAGTGGCGGCACCGGATGGTCGACCTACGCCGACGCCTGCACGGTGCGGGTGGAACGGCGGACGATTCCCGGGGAATCGGGGGCGCAGGCGCTGGCCGAAGTGCAGGCGCTCTGTGATGCGCTGATGGCCGAGGATCCGGCGATCCAGGCGGTGCTGTCGCTCGAGTGCGCACAGCCCCCGCTCGATCTGTCACCCTCGGCACCGCTGACCCAGACACTGGTGCGTGCCGCCGGAGCGCCTGAGGCGCCGGCGGCGATCACGGGGCTTTCCTGCTGGACCGATGCCGCCCTCTTCGCCGAGGCCGGCATTCCCGCGCTCTGCTTCGGCCCGGGTGATATTGCGCGGGCGCATTCCGCCAACGAATGGGTGGACTGTTCGGAGGTGACGCGCGCCACGGATATTCTTGAAGCGGTCTGCCGGTCGTGGCCGGCGACGTCGATCGACTGATCGTCGTCCGACCGGTTGTCTTCTTACCCGAAACATCCCGCATGCCGCTGTCTGTGGTGGAGTACGACCGACTGGAGCACGCCATCACGGCTGGCACGCGCGTGGCCCTCGTGCGTCGGGGCACCGAGTATCTCGTGATTCCGAACCGTCTGCGCATCACGGCGGGGCGCGAGATCATTGAAGCGCGGCATCCGACGACGGGGCATCCGATGACGTTGTACGTCGACGAACTCGATCGCGTGGACGCGGTGCGATGAGCGCCAAGTACCCGCTGGTCGCGGTCTATGCCGACGAATCGTGTCTGGGCAATGGGCGCGCCGGGCAGACGCCGGGAGGCTTTGGGGCGCTCGTGGAATGGCGCCGTCCCGATGGCGTGGTGCAGCGCTTTGACTTGTGGGCATCGGAGCCGGATACCACGAACAATCGCATGGCGCTGCGTTCCGTCCTCGACACTTTTCAGGCGCTGTCGCGCAAGGGCAACTGCCTGTCCGTGCAATTCACGACCGACTCGAAGTACATCGTGGATGGGCTGTCGTCGTGGGTGAAGGGCTGGATGGCGCGCGGCTGGCGTCGCAAAGATGGGGCGATCGAAAATCTGGAACTGTGGCAAGCCGTCGTGGCGGCCATCGCCCCACATGAATACCGGTGGGAGTGGGTGAAGGGACACGCGGGCCATCCGCAAAACGAATACGCGAATTATCTGGCGACGCGCGCCGCGGCGTCGCAGGATGCGTCGTCGGGGCTCATCGAGTCCTCGTTCGAGGCGTGGTGGGCCAGCGAACAGGCGCGCCGCCCTACTGTGAACACCCGGGCGGGCGCCGTCTTTCCGGATCCCGCCACGTTTCTTCCATCAACGCGGTTGTCGCCTCCGCGCGCGCTCTGATCCTGTGCTTCTGCTGCCATGACCACTGACCAGCGCCATTTCGACGATCTCGATCGCCTTGGCTTCCGGTTGCGTCGCGTGATCCGCGACCAGCATCCGCAGCTTGCCACACACGGCTTCACCTTGCGGGATCTGGAGGAGCGGCTCCTCCCCGTGCATGAGACGCGCCGGGAGTTGGCGGACGGCAGCATTGGTGCGTGGGAGCGCCTGATCCTGCGACTCAGCGCGGGCGAGCGCGATCTCGTGACGGGAGATCCGGCATTGCAGGAGGCCTGTCGGCAGGCGCTCGCGCTGCCCACCCCGACGCTGTCGCTGGTGCGCGCCTGGGGCTCGCATGTCATGCAACTCGCGGGCACGGGGACGCCCGCTGGCGGCATCCCGAGCACGAGCCCCCATGGGCAGTGCCGCTATTGCAGTGGCGGGCTCCCCGATCGCTCGCACATCACCTTCTGCCCGCACTGCGGGCTCGATCTCACGAAGCGCCAGTGTCCGGCCTGCAGCACCGAGCTGGAGGTGCATTGGCACTTCTGCGTCACCTGCGGCCGCCGCACGGCGCTGGGGGCCACGGACGACGCGACCGGCGACGCGACCAACGCCACCACCGACCGCGCCGCCCATGATTCCACCGATGCGTCAGCCTGACGACGCGGGGCGCGGGCGCGCCCCGATGGCCGTGATCGCCATCGGGATCGCCGCATGGATCGCCGCCTGCGCGGCCCCGGTACCGGTGGGGCTGCCGGCACCGGAGCGCGCACCCTCCACGGCACCCTCCACACCGTCATCTCCTGTGCGCCCCGGGATGGCGGCGAGCGGGGCGACGAGTGGCATGGCCCCAGTGCTGCGGTGGCCGGTGCGCACCGCCGAGCACATGGATGCGTGGCTGCACGCCTTCGCCATGCTCACCAACGACACGGCGACGGTGCCGCTTTTCCGACGTGGCTATCGGGATTCGCTCACCGTGCGCCGCAATCAGCTCACGCTCTTCACCGCCCTCGATTCCAACCGGCAAGTCCTCGCGACGCGGCTCGCGGCGTCACCGGGGTATCGCGACGCGCAGTTTTTTCCCTTGGAGATGGCGTCCTGGGAGGTGCTGCGCTCGCTGACGGAGCGGTTCCTGGCGGTTGATGGCGATTTGAAACGCGCCGGCGATCGCGAACTCGCCGCGCGGCTCGCCCCCCTCGCCACGATCTTCCCCACCGCGGCCGACCGCGACTGGCTGAGACTTTTTCTGCGCAGCGTCACCGATGAGCGACTGCGCTTCTACGCGGAGACGCACAGTCGCCTCGTGCGCTCGCGCGCCGCCGTCGTGACGGCCGTCGACTCCCTCTGGCAGCGCGTCTATCGGCCACGCTTTGACCGGTTCCTCACCGGCGCGGGACTGCGCACCGGGAGTCTGGTGCTCTCGGCGCCCCTGGGCGGCGAAGGACGGTCGGGGGCCGGACGCGACAAGCAACTCGTGGTGCTCGTCCCCTTCCCGCAGCGGGTGGAGGAGGCACACGAGGCAATACTGGTCTTCGCCCATGAAATCACCGCCGCCCTGGTGACGGCGATCGTGGCCGATAACAGCTCGCCCGCCGAACGCCGGAGCGGCGCAGCGGAACGCGCGGTGACGATGGGTCAGGTGCGCGCCGGCGCGCTGCTGCTGGAGCGGATCGCCCCGGAACTCGTGACCCCCTACCAGCGGTACTATCTCGCGCAGAGCGGCCGGCCAGCGGTGACACTCGACGGCGCTGCCCTGCGTATGGCCTTCCAGACCCGCTTCCCCTTTGCCCCCACCATGCACGACGCGCTGCAACGGCAGCTCGACCTGGTGCTGGGTGGTATCTGAGGGGGGCGGATCGCGCTGTCTCATCCCTCGCGCGTCTGCTGCTGAATTTCACGCCCCATGACTGAACCCTCCGCCAGCAGTCCAGTGCCCCCCATGCCGCCGTCGACCCCCTCGGCGGCGGCAGCCGGACGCACCGTTGCCGCCGCACTCCCCGACGTGGCGCTCTCTCGGCAGGCCCTCGAGCGCGTGCTCGCCCGTGCGGTGGAGTTGCAGGCGACCTCCGCCACCGAGAGCGATGGCATCACAACCGAGCGCCTGCTCGAAATCGCGCGGGAGGTTGGGATTGATACCGCGAGCGTGCGGCAGGCGCTCGCCGAGGAACAGAGCCG
>JBAXMW010000107.1:0-5450 GCA_037134115.1 Gemmatimonadaceae bacterium
ATGGGGACGCCGTTCCGCTCCAAGTCGTTCCACGATGCGTACTACGGCCGCATGGGGGACAACACGCTCCCCGATCAGGTCGCGGGGATGAAGGAGCTCGCCGCGCGCTATCGGTTTATTGACATCACGCGCGCCGGCATGTGGGGCCACTCGGGCGGAGGGTTCGCGACGGCGGACGCGATGTTCCGGTATCCCGACTTCTTCAAGGTGGGGATCGCCGAATCCGGCAATCATGAGAACCGGAACTATGAAGACGACTGGGGCGAGCGCTACCACGGGCTGCTCGTGCGTGGCCCGAACGGCGGGGATAACTACGACGCCGAAGCCAACCAAACGTTGGCCAAGAACCTGAAGGGGAAGTTGATGCTCGCGCATGGCACGCTGGACGACAACGTGCCGCCTGACAACACGCTGCTGGTGGTCGATGCCTTGATCAAGGCCGGCAAGGACTTTGATCTGGTCATGATTCCGAATGCGGCGCACGGCTACGGTGCGGCGAGCAATTACATGATGCGTCGGCGCTGGGATTATTTCGTCCAGCATCTCATGGGCGCCACGCCGCCGAAGGAATATCAGATCGGTCCGAAGCAGAATCCGTGAGCACCTCGGCGCCGGTCATGGAAATTTTTCGCGAGTTCACCTTCGAGGCGGCCCATCGCCTGCCGAACCTGCCGCCGGAGCACAAGTGCAGCCGTCTGCATGGTCATAGCTTCCGCGTGACCGTGCAGGTGGCAGGCCCGCTGCATCCGGTGGAAGGATGGGTGATGGACTTTGCGGAGCTGAAGCGCGCCTTTCAGCCACTGCATGATCGGTTGGACCATCACTACCTGAACGAGATCGAAGGGCTCGAGAACCCCACCAGCGAAGTGTTGGCCCGGTGGATCTGGACGCGCCTGGCCCCGACCCTCCCCGGTCTCACGGAAATCGTGGTGCGCGAAACGTGCACCAGCGGCTGCGTGTACCGCGGGCACTGAACACCGTTTCACTCCGGATCGTATGCAGCGACGTGATTTTGCCCGCACCGTGTCCACCCTCGCTGCCGCAGCGGCGGTCCCGCGTGGTGCGTGGGCGCTCGGCCGGTCGACGCCCGCAGCACCATCAGCGCCGCCGCGTGTGAATGGCGAGCGGCTGAATGGCCATCTGGCGGCCCTCAGCGCCTTTGGCCGCAACCCACAAGGCGGGGTGACGCGCCTCGCCTACACCGCGCCGGATCTGGCGGCGCGCGCGTATGCGATGGACCAGATGCGCGCGGCAGGGCTGACCATTCGCGTCGACGCCGCCGGCAACATTTTTGGCCGCCGCGCGGGTACCGACGCATCGGCCCGTCCGATCGTGTTTGGGTCGCATGTCGACTCCGTCCCAGAGGGCGGGAACTACGATGGCCCCGTTGGGGTGTTCGGGGCAATTGAAGTCGCGCAGACGCTTCGGGAGCAGCAGATCACGACACGGCATCCGCTCGAGGTGGTGATCTGGCAGAATGAAGAAGGGGGCACGTGGGGGAGCCATCTGGTGACCGCCGCGCGCATTACTGACGATGAGCTGGCGGTGGTGGCTCGCAGTGGCCAGTCCATTCGCGACGGCATCGCGGCGCTCGGTGGATCCGTCAGTGGCCTCCCGGCTGCACGCATTCAGCCCGGGAGCGTGCATGGCTATCTCGAACTGCACATCGAGCAGGGGGGCTCGCTCGACAAGGCGCAGATCCCCATTGGGGTGGTGGAAGGGATCGTGGGGCTTCGGCAATGGGAAGTGACCATTGAGGGCTTCGCGAACCACGCGGGGACCACGCCCATGGATGAACGGCGTGATGCCATGCTCGCGGCGGCCCGATTCACCGAGATGGTGAATCGCGTGGTGCGCGCCCGGAAGGGGCGTCAGGTTGGTACCGTCGGCCGGATGCAGGCCTATCCCGGGGCGCCGAATGTGATTCCCGGCAAAGTCGTGTGCACGCTCGAGCTGCGCGACCTCTCAGCGGAGGTCATCACGACGCTGTACGAGCAGATTCGGCGCGAGGCCGATCGCATCGCCACGGACTCGGGTACGACCTTTGCCTACGCGCCGCTCACGGTCCATGAGCCGGCGCTTTGCCACGACCAGGTGCGGGCACTGATCTCGGCGAGCGCGCAGGCGCAGGGGCTCGCCACGCGGTCGCTCCCGAGCGGCGCGGGTCACGATGCGCAGAACATGGCGCGCGTTGGGCCGATGGGGATGATCTTCATTCCGAGCGTGGGCGGGATCAGCCACTCGCCGAAAGAATTCTCCCGACCGGGGGACATCACGACCGGCGCGAACGTACTGCTCGATGCCGTGTTGCGTATGGACGCCACCACTTTTGCTTCCTGAGACCCACATGACCTTCCTGACGATGGGCGCCTTCTCTGGCGCGCTGGGCGTCGCCGCCGGTGCCTTTGGCGCGCATGCGCTGCGGGCCCGTGTTGAACCGCGCATGTTGGAGGTCTTTGAGACCGGCGCCCGCTACCAGATGTACCACGCGCTGGCGCTGATCGCGGTGGGGCTGGTGGCCGCACGGGCCGCGTCGAATCTCACCACCGCCGCCGGCTGGCTGTTTGTCGCGGGGACGGTGCTCTTCAGCGGTTCGCTCTACGCCATGACGCTGACGGGGGTGCGCGCACTGGGTGCGATCACCCCCATCGGTGGCGTCTGCTTTATTGCCGGCTGGTGCTGCTTGGCGCTTAGCGCGCGTGGGGCAATGCAGCCTTGAGTTCCGGGAGACGCGCCAGCCGCTCGCCGGCGGCGTGCAGCGTCTCATCCCGCTTCGCAAAGTGGAACCGGATGTAATCGTGCACCGGTTCCCGGAAAAAGCTGGAGCCGGCAACGCCCGCGACACCGACGGTCTTCACAAACCAGTCGGAGGCGTTATTGTCGTTGGCGAAGCCCAGTGACGAAATGTCGACCATCACGTAGTACGCGCCCTGCGGTTCGGTGAACGGCAGGCCGGTGCGACGCAGATGCCCCAAGAAGAGATCCCGCTGCCGCGCGTAAAAGGCACGGAGCTCCGTGTAGTAGCTGTCGGGGAACTCGAGTGCGGTGACCGCCGCTTCCTGCAGTGGTGCGGCAGCTCCGATGGTCAAAAAGTCATGTACCTTGCGCGCGGCCGCCATGACGTCGGCTGGCCCCTGCACATAGCCCAGCCGCCACCCGGTAATCGAATACGTCTTTGAGAGCGAGTTGCAGACGATGGTGCGTTCGAACGCCCCGGGGAGCGCGTGCATGTAGGTATGCTCATGCGGCGCAAACACCATGTGCTCGTACGGCTCGTCGGTGATGATATAGGCGTCGTACTTCTGCGCCATCGCCAGAATCATCTCGAGTTCGAAGCGCGTGAACACCTTCCCGGTGGGGTTCCCCGGATTGCAGAGCACCAGCGCTTTCGCGCCCTGCGCGAAGGCGCGTTCGAGCTCTTCCGGATCGAAGGCGAAGTGCGGCGGGCGCAGCGGCACCCAGATCGCTTCGGCACCCGAGAGAATCGTGTCGGCGTAATAATTCTCGTAGTACGGCGAGAAGATGATGACCTTGTCGCCCGGATTGGTGACCGACATCAGCGCCACCATCATCGCTTCCGTGCTGCCGCAGACCACGACGAGATTCTCGTCGGGATCAATGGGCACGCCACCGAAACGCGTGATCTTGTTGGCGAGCGCCTCGCGGAAGTTCCGCGCCCCGTAGGTGATGGCGTACTGGTGGTGCGGACTGTGCGCGGTGCGGGCCAAGGCATCGAGCAGCGGGGCGGGCGGCGCGAAGTCCGGCATCCCCTGCGCGAGATTGATAGCGTGGTGCGTGGTCGCCAAACGGGTGGTGGCCCGAATGACCGATTCCTTGATGGGATGCAGACGCGAGGACGTGGTTGGCATGGCCGCGAATATGCGAGGCAAACACGATGGTGGCTACCATCCGGCGACCGAAGCGGCGATTCTTCTCCCTCATGGCCATGACCTCGCCTTCCGCCCTGCAATTGCTCACGATCGCCGCCATCAGTGCCGTGGGTGGCGCGGTGAATGCCATTGCCGGCGGTGGCACGCTGCTCACCTTCCCCACCCTGCTCGGACTCGGTGTGCCAGCCGTCTCGGCCAACGCAACCAGCACGGTGGCGCTCTGGCCTGGGTCACTCGCGAGCCTGATGGGCTATCGCCGAGAGCTGGCGGGAATCGAGCGGTGGGCGCTGCATCTGGCGGTGCCGAGCATTTTGGGGGGGCTGGCCGGAGCGTGGCTGTTGGTGGTGACGCCAGAAGCCCGCTTTCGCGCGATTGTGCCGTGGTTGGTCTTTGGGGCGACGGTGCTCTTCGCGGCGCAGGGGCCCTTCATGCGCTGGCTCCGGGGGCGCACGTCGGCGGAGGCCAACGCGGTGGTGGAGCGCGCACTCCATCCGTCGCTGGCCATGCTCGCCTCGCAGTTCTTTGTGGGGATCTACGGGGGCTACTTCGGCGCCGGGGCGGGGATCGTCATGCTGGGGGTGTTCCGGCTGATGGGGCTCACCAACATCCACCAGATGAACGGGCTCAAGAACATCAATGGGCTCTGTTTCAATGGTGTGGCGGCGGCCTCCTTTGCCCTGATGGGGCTGGTGAACTGGCCGATCGCCGCCGTGATGGCGCTCGGCTCCAGCGCCGGCGGGCACACCATGTCGCGCTTGGCGCAGCGGGTCCCACAGGCGTGGGTACGCCACGCCGTGACGGCGATTGGGCTGGCCAGCGCCGTCTGGCTCTTTTTCAGCCGATAATCCCTCGTCCGGCGCCATCCATCCCTTGTCTTTTGATGGCGCGCGTGTATCTTAGTAATAAGAATATTAAAACTCATACAACCAGACCCATGACAGAGAGCGCCACGCCGACCGCCCCACTGACCGTGCAGGAGGCGGCCCATGCCCGCCGGTCCGTCCGCCAGTACGCTCCCACGCCCATCCCACGGGAGGCGCTGCAGCAGATCCTCGAGACGCTCGCGCTCGCTCCGTCGGCGTTCAATACGCAGCCGTGGCGGGTGATTGTGGTCGAGGAGCCGGCGCTCAAGGCCCAACTCGCCGCCGTGGCCTACAACCAGCGGCAGGTCACCTCGGCCCCCACGGTGCTCGTGTTCTACACCGACATGGCCGACGTCATGGCCACCGTCTCGGAGGTTGTGCATCCCGGGATGCCGGCCGACCAGCAGGCCAACATGCAGGCCATGATCCTCAAGTCGCTGACAGCGATGAACGACCACGACCGCGCCGGATGGGGGGCGGTCCAGGGGAATATTGGCCTGGGCTTCCTGCTCCTCGCCGCCGCCGGGTTGGGCTATCAGACCTCCGCGATGGCCGGCTTCCAGCCTGACGGCGTGAAGGCGCTTCTTGGCATCCCCGCCTCCGCGCATGTGAATGCGTTGGTCGCGATCGGCACCGGCACGGAGCCGGGGTTCCCGCATCACCGGCATCCGGTCGCGCGGTTCACGACGTTCCGATA
>JBAXMW010000108.1:0-5398 GCA_037134115.1 Gemmatimonadaceae bacterium
GGTGTTCCGGTCGCCGAGGGACGCCGGGGAGACCGGCCCGTCGATCGCTTTGGTGGCATGCTGAACATTGGTGACTGCGGGGCTGCACAGCAAGCGCATCACGACCTGCAATCCTCACCAATTCCCAGGCATCACGCCGTCAGGCGGGAGGGGCCACCCAGTCAATTTGGGCACTGGCCTGATCATCCTCACCGCGCCCCACCCACTTGAAGAAGACGACCGTCATCACCGCATAAAAGAACACGCCACCAGGGATCCACATGATCAAGCCCCCATACTGCTGATCCATCATCGGGGTGACCCCCAAGAGGCGGGGCGCGATCGCATACTGCGGATAGAGCAGTGAGTCCGCCATCACGAGGTAAATCGAGATGACCGACATCGGGATGACCATCAGGAAGCAGTAGAGCATCTGGGCCGGGTACGCCGCACGCGGCAGTTCCGGCAGCGGCGAGGTCAGCGGCCACCACATGAGCACCGACGCCACCAGGAACATCAGGTGCTGCACGATGTGCACCGGATGATGGGCGAGCGCGAGGTTGTACATCGGCGGCAGGTGCCAGAACGACAGCACCACGTTGAAGATCATGAAGCAGGCCCCGAGCCCCGTCAGGCGGCGCGCCAGCGGCCCCACCACGGGATGGCGCAGCGCGGGCCGCAGCATCCAACCTGGCGTCCCCATGATCATCAGCGGCGGAATCACCAGCGTCATGATCAGATGCTGCACCATGTGCGCACTGAACAAATAGGTATCGCTCAGATCGTGCAGCGGACCGTTCAGCGTCAGAAACAGCAGCGCCAGGGCCCCGAAAAACAACGCCCGCTGGCCAAGACTCGGCGTCGCGCGTCCGACCGGCGTCGCATTCGCCGCAGCCGGGGCGGCGACCGGAGCCTCCGGAACCGCTGAGGCCCCCAGCACCACCGGCACCTCATCAACGGCCGACGGCCCCCGGTGCGCACGCCAAGCGTACAGCGCACCGAGGGCCGTGATCCCGATCGCGGTGCTGGGATGGATCGTGAAATTCGTCCATCCCAGTTGGGCGGCGGGGTGCAGCAACATCATTAGCTCAAGAGACCGATCTTGATGGCGAGCTTGGAGAAGAGGAACAGCAGGCCAATCAGCGTCAGGCCCGCGATCGCCAACGGCCCCGAAAAGAGCGCCCGGAAGAGCTTGTGGTCGTACTTGAGGTGCATGTAGTACGCCACGACGGTGTAGAACTTCACCCCGGACATGATCAACAGCGACGGCACAAAGTAGCTGCTGCTGACAAAGCTCGGGATGTAATACGCCCAGACTTCCA
Organism: Gemmatimonadaceae bacterium; assembly: GCA_037134115.1. Taxonomy (GTDB): domain Bacteria; phylum Gemmatimonadota; class Gemmatimonadetes; order Gemmatimonadales; family Gemmatimonadaceae; genus Gemmatimonas. The sequence continues at coordinate 1,302 of JBAXMW010000108.1, forward strand.
CCACCGTGATGATGGTCAGAAAGAGCGCGACCTTCCAGTACGTGGACCAGGTCGGATGATGATCCTCAGAGGCATGGCCAACGGCCGCAGCATGATTCGACATGTCCGGTCCCTTACTGGATCAGGTAGACGAGCGTGAAAATCGCGATCCACACGACGTCGACGAAGTGCCAGTACAGCGCACAGATATCGACCAACAGCGCATCCTTCGGCTCCAGGCCGCGCTTGTAATCAATCGCGAGCAGCGTGAACAGCCACAGCACACCCGCCGTGACGTGCGCGCCATGGAAGCCGGTCAGCGTGAAGAAGCTTGATCCGAACAGGTTGGTGCGGATCGTCAGCCCTTCATGAATGAACGACGTGAACTCGTACGCCTGGCAGCCCAAGAAGGTGATCCCCAGCAGGGCGGTGGCCCACAGCCAGAGCTTCGACGACGCCAGCATCTTGTTCCAGAGCCCCGGCTTGACCGGCTGCCCCTTGTTCTGCACCGCCGCCAGCGCCAGCACCATCGCCAGCGAGGACATCAGCAGCACGAAGGTGGAGCCCGAGGTCACCGGAATGTTCAGAATGGGCTTGAACACCTGCCCCGTCATCGGATTCGTCCACGCCTCATGCGGGAAGGGCCCTTCCGGGCTCCGTCCCTTGTAGATGAGGTAGGTCGAGATGAGCGACGCGAAGAGCATGCACTCGGACCCGATGAAGGTCCAAATGGCGATCTTGCGGTTGTCGAGCCCGAGCGACGTGTAATGGCCGCCGCCGTGCGCATGGCTCTCGCTGTGCGGAGCCGTCGGAGAGGACGTAGAGGCGGACATCTTAGTGGTGGTCCTCAAGAGGCGTGAGCAGCCAGGAATAGAGCGAGCCGATCCAGATGGCCGAGCCGGCCAGCATGATGGCAATCGCGGTCGGCATGCTCGACTGCGTGAAGAGCATCCCGCTGAACATGATGAGCAGTCCGATCGCGCAGATCAGCGGCAGGATCGACGGATTCGGCATCACGATCCCCAGCTCCTTCGCCGTCGGAATGCGGATGTCCTTCTCCTCGGCCCACGTCGTCTCATGCACCAGCTTCTCGCCCCCCTTGGTGTTCCAGAGCGGGTAGCGGGACTTCACCTGCGGCAGCTCGGCGAAGTTGTAATCGGGCGGCGGCGACGGGATCGACCACTCCAGCGTGGCGCCCCCCCACGGGTTCGACGAGGCGCGCGCGCCGTTCCGCCAGCTCTTGATGAGGTTGATCACCAGGAACGACGTCCCCACCACGAGAATGGCGGTGCCGATCGACGAGATCAGGTTGAACGTGTCGATCCCCTGGCCCGCATCGTACTGATAGGTGCGGCGCGGCATGCCGTACAGGCCGCTGAAGTGCATCGGGAAGAACGTCATGTTCATGCCGAGCAACGTCGTCCAGAAGTGCCACTCACCGAGCGATTCCGAGAGGAAGCGCCCCGTGAACTTCGGGAAGAAGTAGTACAACCCGGCAAAGAGCCCGAACATCGAGCCGCCGAAGAGCACGTAGTGGAAGTGCGCCACCACGAAGTACGTGTCCGTCTGCTGCAAGTCCGCCGGGGCCGACGAGTGCATGACGCCGGAGATGCCACCCATCGTGAACATGCCGACGAGGGCAATGCCGAACTTCATCGCGACGGTGAAGCGGATCTGGCCGCCCCACATCGTGGCGATCCAGTTGAAGATCTTCACGCCGGTCGGGATCGCGATCAGCATCGTCGCCATCGCGAAGACGGCGTCGGCGATCGGGCCCATCCCCACGGAGAACATGTGGTGCGCCCACACGCCGAAGCCGAGGAAGCCGATCAGGATCCCGGAGTACACCATGACCGGGTACCCGAAGAGAGGCTTCTTCGAAAAGGTCGGGAGCACTTCTGACACCAGCCCGAAGGCCGGGAGAATCAGGATGTACACTTCGGGGTGACCGAAGACCCAGAAGAGGTGCTGCCAGAGGAGCGGGTCGGCACCCTTGGCGATCGTATAGAAGTTCGTGCCGAAGAAGCGGTCGAACTGCAGGAAGATCAGGGCGACGGTGATGACCGGGAACGCCAGCGCGACCAGAAACTGCACGACGAACGACATCCACGTGAAGATCGGCATGCGCATGAGCGACATGCCCGGCGCCCGCATGTTGATGATCGTCGTGATGAAGTTGAAGGCCGCCGCCAACGACGAGATGCCAAGGATCTGCAGACCGAGCACCCAGAAATCCATGTTGTGCTCGGGCGAGAAGGCCCGGGTGCTCAGCGGGGCATAGCCGAACCAGCCACCGTTCGGCGCCATGCCAAACAGAATCGGCACCGTGATGAAGATGCCGCCGAGGACATACACCCAGTAGCTGAACGCATTCAACCGCGGGAAGGCGACGTCCCGTGCACCGATCTGGAGCGGGATCAGGAAATTGAAGAAGGCGGCCGACAGCGGCATGATGGCTAAGAAGACCATCGTGGTGCCGTGCATCGTGAACAGCTGGTTGTACTGCTCCGCCGTGATCAGGGTGCTGTTCGGGCGGGCCAGCTGAGCGCGAATGACAGAGGCCTCAAGGCCCCCGACCAGGAAGAAGAAGAGTGCGGAGACCAGATAGAGCGCACCAATGCGCTTGTGGTCCACGGTGGTGAGCCAGCTCCAGAGCCCCGTCTCCGCCGGAGCGGACTTGGCGGTGGTGTAGGGCGGCGCGGCAGCGATGGTTGCCATCGGTATCGTCAGTCGGTGTAGTACGTGAGCGGGATCGGACGTCGGATTACTTGAGGGCCTGCAGGTACGCGACAATGTCGGCAATCTCCGCGTCCGTCAGGCCGCCGAGGGTCACCGTGTTCTTGCGGACCGGGTCATACTGCCCCTTCCCGATCGTCGGCATGATGCTGCCGGGCTTCATGTGCGGGGCGTTCTTGATCCAGTAGGCCAGATGTTTCGCATCATTGGGGTAGAGGCCACCAGCGATCGTGTAGCGCGTCCCGACGTGCGTCAGGTTCGGCCCCACCACGCCGGCGCTCATCATGTTGCCGCTGATGGCGTGGCAGCCGATGCACGAGGAGCGCGAGTAGACCTGCCGGCCCCGCTCCGCGTCGCCCTTGTCCAGCAGGCTTTCGTCAAACGAGACCCCGGCCGGGATCGGCATCGTGGGGCGCGTGTAAGCGAAATCCTTCTCGAGCTTCTCCTTCGGGAAGGCGTACACCGGCACGGCTGGCGCCGGAGCCGTCGCGGGCACCACCGCCGCCGCGACCGTTGCGGCCGCCGCACCCGTCGTCGCCGGTGCCGGTGCCGGTGCCGCTGGCGCTGCGGCCGGGAAGATCCCCGGCTGCTTCTGATGCGCCGTCCACTGGTCAAACTCGCCGGCGGAGACCGCGTACACGCGGAACTTCATGTTCGCATGCGACGGGCCGCAGAACTCCGCGCAGAAGCCATTGAAGGCGGAGCTTGGCAGATCCGCGTTCGGCGTGAACCAGAGATAGTTGCTCTTGTTCGAGATCAGATCGCGCTTGCCACCCAGCTGCGGGATCCAGAACGAGTGCAACACATCCTGCGTCTTAAGCTCGAAGTTCACCGTCCGGCCGTTCGGCAGATACAGCTCGTTGGCCGTCGTGATGCCGTACTGCGGGTACCGGAACTCCCACCACCACTGGTGGCCGATCACCTGGACTTGCAGCGAGTTGGGCGCGGCCTTGGCCTGCGTCTTGAAGATTGTCCGGACCGTAGGGATCGCGATCACGATCAGAATAAGCGCCGGAATGGCCGTCCACGTGATCTCGAGCACCGTGTTGCCGTGCACCTGCTTCGGCGTGGGCGCCCCAGGACGCCGACGGAAACGGAAGATCGTGTAGACCAGCGCCACCTCCACCACGACGAACACCACGGTGCCCCAGAAGAGCAACGTGCTGAACAAGCCGTCGATGGCCGTATTGAACTCGGAGGTGTGATTGAAGGTCGAGTTCGGGTAGACGCCGCCACAGGCGGTGAGACCCAGAGCGAGAGCACCCAGCAACACCGCAGACCACGGGCGCTGCAGGCGGAACGTGCCAACCATGCTTCGGTTCCTTGAGAGTGGACGGCCCCCGCGCGCGGGGGATCGGGAGACCTGCTGAGCCAAGCTAAAT
>JBAXMW010000109.1:0-5336 GCA_037134115.1 Gemmatimonadaceae bacterium
CTGGGGAGTAAAGCCTATCTCGTGCGCGCGGGCGTCTTCAAAGACGTCGACGCGAATCTCTTCGCGCATGTCAGCGATGGCTTCAACATTTCGTGGGGCGACGAGCCCGCGTTGGCGCTGATCTCGGCGATCTTCAAGTTCCGCGGCCAGAGTTCGCATGCGGCCGGCGCGCCGTGGCGTGGGAAGAGTGCACTCGATGCCGTGATGAATATGGCGAACGCGTGGGAATTCCATCGGGAGCATATGGAGCTGGCGCAGCGGTCGCACTATGTGATCACTGATGGCGGCGATCAGCCGAATGTGGTGCCGAGTACGGCGGCGATCTGGTTCTATTTCCGGGAGCGGGATCCGGAGCGCGTCAGCAAGATGTTCGCCGACGCCAAGCAAATCGCCCGGGGCGCGGCGATGGCGACCTTCACCGCTCTCGATACGGTGCAAGTGGTGGGCTCGGCGTGGCGGCCGCACTTCAACAAGCCGATCGCGACGGCGATGCATGCGAATGCCCAGCGCGTGGGGATGCCGGCGTGGGATGCGAATGATCAGGCGATGGCCAAGGGAGTGCAGCGGATGATGGCGCTCCCGGACAGCGGCTTGCGCACGACGGTCGCGCCGCTTCGCACGCCGGAGCAGGCGGCGGCCGCAAGCGGTGGGACTGGGAGCGATGACATCGGCGATGTGACGTGGACCGTCCCGTCGGTGACGCTCTACTATCCCGCCAACATTCCGGGGACCCCCGGCCATAATTGGGCGGACGGGATCGCGATGGCCACCCCGATTGCGCACAAAGGCGTCTTGGCCGGTGCCAAGGTGCAGGCGATGACGCTGCTCGATTTGATCATGCAGCCGACGCTGGTGGCCGAGGCGAAGAGCTACTTCACGACCGTCCAGACCAAGACGACGAAGTACTATCCGCTTATGGCGCCGTCAGATGAGCCCGCTATCTGGCTCAATGCCGAGAAGATGGCGAAGTACCGGGAGCAGATGCGGCCGTTTTACTTTGATGCCACCAAGTTTGCGACGTATCTCCAGCAGCTCGGGATTGCGTATCCCACGATCCCGAAGACCGTACCGTGACCTCCTCACTTCCCTTCCCACTTCGCCCCATGTCCATGTCCCGCCGACTGCTTCGTCTGGTCCCTGCGCTTGCGCTCCTCGTGGCTGGCTGCGGTGATGATCCCGTGGCTGCCATTCCCGATACGATCAGCCTCGCGGCGGCCTCTGGGACGCTGACCGTCGCGCAGGGGGCGTCGGGGACCATGGCGGTCACGCTCACGCGCAGCATCAACTACTCGGGCGCGGTGGCGCTCACAGCCGCGGGGCTGCCCACGGGTGTCACGGCGTCCTTCGCGCCCGCCACACTGAGCGGGTCCACGCTGACCTCCACGATGACGGTTGACGCTGCGGCGACGGCCGTGCCGGGGCAGGCGCCGATCACGGTGCGCGCTACGGGGTCGGGGGTGAGTGATGGCACGGCGGTGATCACGCTGACGGTCAATCCGAAGCCGGCGATTGCGTTGACGATCACGAATCCATCGCCGGTGGTGTTCCCGGTGGTGATTCCGGTGGGGGCGCAGGTCTCCATTGCGCTCACCCGCATTGGTGGCTACACGGGGACGGTGACGATGTCGGCCGAAGGGTTGCCGGCGGGCTTCAGTGCCTCCTTTGCCCCCACCGATATCACGACGGGCTCGGGCACGGTGGCGACGATCACGGTGCCGATCGGTGCGGTGCGTGGGACCTACCCGATCACCTTCCGGGCGACGGGCACCGGCGTCACGTCCGTGACCGGTAGCGCGACGATCACGGTCAACTAAGTCAGCGGTCGGTTGTCGGCGCCGGTCCCGCATGGGTCACGGCGCCGGCGTGGGCCGGCCCCACCAGCTTCGCGTATTTCTCGAGCATCCCGCCCGTTGGCCGATCCGCCAACGGGCGGTGTCCGTTTTGGGCCATCGCCCGTGCGGTCGCCCGTTCCGCAAAACGCGCTGCCAACTCGTCGTCACTGAGGGCCACCGCAATGCGCCGCGCTTCCGGACGCGCATCAATCGTGATCTCGTCACCGTCGCGGAGCAGGCCAATCGGTCCGCCGTCGGCGGCTTCTGGTCCTGCATGGCCAATGCACAGCCCGCGCGTGGCGCCACTGAAACGGCCATCGGTGAGCAGCGCCACCTGCTCCCCCATCCCCTGCCCGTAGATGAGCGCCGTGATCCCGAGCATTTCGCGCATGCCCGGGCCACCCCGCGGCCCTTCATTGCGGATCACCAGCACCTCACCGGCGGCGTAGCGTCGGTCCCGGACCGCGACCAGCGCCTCCTCTTCGCTTTCGAAGACACGCGCCGGGCCGGTGTGCACCAACGTCGACAGCCCCGCCGTTTTGAGCAGCGCGCCGTCGGGACAGAGGTTGCCGTGCAGCACCGTCACGCCGCCCTCGGCGGCGCGTGCCGCCGAGGCCGGGTGGACCACGTCGCCATCCACCGCGGCACAGTGATGCAGTTCGTCCGCGAGGGTGCGTCCCGTGAAGGTGAGGGCATCGCCATGGAGCGCACCGGCGTCGAGCAACGCGCGCAGCACCACGCCCGCCCCACCGACGCGATGCAGATCGAGCGCCAGATACCGGCCGCCCGGCTGCAAATCGGCGAGCAGCGGCGTGCGCGCGAACACCGCCGCGACATCATCGAGATGAAACCGGATCCCCGCCTCATGCGCGATCGCAGGAATGTGCAACGCCGCGTTGGTGGAACCACCGGTGGCCGACACGATGGCACAGGCATTCTCCAGCGCCTTGCGCGTCACGATCTCGCGCGGGCGCGGGGCATCGTCCATCACCGCGCGCATGAGCGCCGTCGCGGCGCGCCGCAGCATGGGGGCCCGCTCACTGTACACCGCCGGAATCATGCTTGAGCCAATCGGGGCCAACCCGATCGCCTCAGCCACCATGCCCATGGTGTTCGCCGTGAACTGCCCCGCGCAGGAGCCCGCCGTGGGGAGGCACTGGTGGCTCATCTCGGCGAGATCGGCTTCACTGGCTTCACCCGCAAGCACCTTGCCGATGGTTTCGTAGGTGTCGACAACGGTGGTGTCGCGGCCGCGGAAGTACCCTGGCAACGCCGCCCCGCCATGCACAAAAACACCCGGGACGTTGCAGCGGACGATCCCCATCATAAGCCCGGGGAGATTCTTGTCGCAGCCGCCAATGGCGAAGATCCCGTCCCACTGATGCCCCTGCGTGCTCGCCTCGACGCTGTCCGCGATCAGTTCACGCGATGGCAAGGAGTAGCGCATGCCGCCATGCGCGATGGAGAGCCCATCGGAGACGGAGGCCACTGGACATTCGTGCGGCATCCCACCGGCCGCATAGATCCCGGTCTTCGCATGTTGCGCCTGATCCCGGAGCGCGAGGTTGCAGGGCGACATCTCGCCGCCGGTATGAAAGACGCCAATGTGCGGGCGGCGGATTTCGTCGTCGTCCTGGCCAAGTCCCTGCAGGAAGGCGTGGGTGGTGGCGCGGAGCGTGCCTTCGTAGATCGCCGCGGAGCGAAAGCGACGGGTCACGGGGTCGTCGTGTCGTGCGTGGACGTGTCCTTCGTGGACGTGTCCTTCGTGGACGTGCGGGCGGATTCGAAGAGCCGGATCATGCGCGAGGCATCGGCGTCAGCACCGACGTCGTCATGCGCGGCGGCATCGGCGTACAGGGCGACGGCGCGCTCGGTCATCGGTACCCAGGCGCCATGCAGCGCGGCAAGCCGCGCGACCTGGCGAATGTCCTTTTGAAAGGTGGCCAGCGCGCCAATGCGTGGCGTGTCGATGTGCTGCGCCATGCGGTTGCCAAAAATCTGCAGCGGCAGGGAATCGGCAAAGCCGCCGGCGAGTGCCGCTGGGAGGCGCGTCGCGTCGATGCCGGCGGCCTCCGCGAAGGCCAGCATTTCGCCCATGACCATGAGGTTGCAGGCCACGATCATCTGGTTGCAGCTCTTGGCGAGCTGACCGGCCCCGTGGCCGCCCATGTGCGTGACGCGCTGCGACAACGCAGCAAACACGGGTTGCGCCCGGGCGACATCCGTGGCCTCGCCACCGGCAAAGACAATCAGTCGACCGGCGCGTGCGGCGGGGAGCCCACCGGAGACTGGGGCATCCACCCACGCGGTGCCGGTGCGTTCCGCCAAGAGTCTCGCCATGCGAGCGGTGGCATCTGGGGCGATGCTGGAAAAGTCCACCAGCAGTTGGCCGGCGTGCATGACCTCCGCGATCCCGTCAACGCCAAAGAGCAGCGACTCAACCGCGGTGGTGTCGGTGAGGCAGAGACAGATCACATCACAGGTCGCCGCCAGCGCCTGCGCGCTCGCCGCGGGATGCGCACCCAGTGCCACCAGCGGTTCGGCTTTGGACATCGTGCGGTTCCAGACGGTGACCGCGAGCCCGCACTCAAGCAACCGCTCCACCATCGGCGTCCCGATCAACCCGGTGCCAATGAACCCCACCTGCAGGGGGCGCGTTGCCTCCCCGCCCGCCATCGGGTGGTCAGGCATACAAGTGCAGCCCGTTATCGAGCCGAATGACTTCTCCGGTCATGCCTGGCGCGGAAGCCGCGAGGAAGAACGCGAGATCGGCCACCTCCTCCACCTGCAGCAAGCGCGGGAGCGCCTGCGTCTTGAGATAGTGCGCTTCGACCGCTTCCAAGCGGTCGGCATCGAGCACGCGACTGGGCAATCCGCCGGAGACATACGCCGGGGCGATGGCGTTCACGCGAATCTGCGGCGCAAGCGCGCGGGCGAGCGACAGCGTCAGCGTGTTCACCGCACCTTTGCTCGCGGCATAGGCCACTGACGAACCCAAGCCGGCCGTGCCCGCGATGGAGGAGAGATTCACGACGGCGCCGCGTCCGCTGGCGGCCAGCGCATCGCGGCAGGCGCGAATCATCTGGAAGGAGCCCACGAGATTCACGTCGTAGGTGCGCGTGAACTCACTCGTCGGCAGGGCTTCGAGATCGCTGTGCGGAATGAATCGCGTGGTGCCAGCGCAATTCACCAGCGCATCGAGCCGTCCCAGTGCGGCGACCACCTGCGCGGCGGCGGCCCGGCACTGCTCGTCGCTGGTGACATTCAGCGTCAGCAGCGTCGTGCGGGCTCCCAGCGTCCCGCAGGCGGCCGCCACGGCCTCCGCGTCGGCGCGGGTGCTGTCATCGAGGGTGCAAATCGCCACGTCCCATCCGCGGCTGGCGAAGGTGCGGGCGCAGGCGGCGCCAATGCCAGTGGCGGAGCCCGTGATCAGGGCGACGGGGCGAGGAGTTGGAGTCATGGGGCAGAGTGTACCGTCCAATCGGCACCCTGTCGAGAGAATGG
>JBAXMW010000110.1:0-5213 GCA_037134115.1 Gemmatimonadaceae bacterium
ACGCGCGACAAGCCGGTCAGCCGGATCGATTGGGATCTGCAGCAGATTGAGCGCGGCGGCTATCCGCATTTCATGCTCAAAGAGATTTTCGAGCAGCCCACCACCGTGGAAAACACGATGCGTGGCCGCTTGGTCCTTGAGGAGGGGTTCTCCAAGCTGGGCGGCTTGAATATCTCCAAGGAGGATCTGCTCAACATCGACAACATCGTGATTACCGCCTGCGGCACGAGCTGGCACTCGGCGTTGATCGGTGAGTTGATGATTGAAGAGCTGTGTCGTATTCCGGTGGAAGTGGAATACGCCTCGGAGTTCCGCTACCGGAACCCCATTGTCACGCCGCGGACGCTCTGCATTGTGATTTCGCAGTCCGGGGAAACTGCCGACACACTGGCGGCCATGCGCGAGGCCAAGCGCCGGGGCGCCCGGACGCTTGGGCTGGTGAACGTGGTGGGCTCAACGATCGCCCGGGAAGACGACGGCGGTATCTATCTCCATGCGGGCCCGGAAATCGGCGTGGCGTCGACCAAGGCCTTCACGAGTCAGGTCGTGGCGCTGGCGCTGTTCACTCTGAAGCTGGCCCGCTTGCGGGATCTCTCGGTCGAGCGCGGGCGCGCGATTGCGCAGGCCTTGGCCGATCTCCCGGCACAGATCCAGCAGATTCTGGCCCGGGCCGATGAAATCGAAGCGCTCGCCGAGGAGTTCAAGCGTGCCTCGAATTTCCTGTATCTGGGACGTGGCTACAACTTCCCGGCCGCCCTCGAAGGGGCGCTCAAGCTCAAGGAAATTTCATATATCCACGCCGAGGGGTATCCTGCGGCGGAGATGAAGCATGGGCCGATCGCCCTGATCGATGAGATGATGCCGGTGGTGTGCATTGCCCCGCACGATGCGGTCTTCGACAAGATCGTCTCCAACATTCAGGAAGTGAAAGCGCGGAAGGGGAAGATCATCGCGATCACGACCCGCGAAGAGCCGTCGCTGGCCGGACGGATCGACTATGAGTTCCGCATCCCGGAAACCGTGGATCTGCTCACGCCGATCCTGGCGTCGGTCCCGCTGCAGCTGCTGGCGTACTACATCGCCGTCAAGCGCGGCTGCAATGTCGACCAGCCCCGGAACCTCGCGAAGTCGGTGACCGTCGAGTAACCCGGGGGCGTGGTGCCCCCGAACGGGGCGTCCGATCGATCCTCCAGCGGCGCCGACCCCATCACCTCCGGGGTCGGCGCCGCTATCTTTCAGGGATGACTGATGCTGGCACGGCCCGTTCCGAGACGGCCCTCACCCACGAAATCGCCCGTCGGCGGACCTTCGCGATTATTTCGCACCCGGACGCGGGCAAGACGACCCTTACGGAAAAGCTGCTCCTGTACGGTGGCGCGATCCATTTGGCCGGGTCGGTAAAAGCCCGTCGCGCCACCCGGCATGCGACCTCTGACTGGATGAAGCTGGAGCAGGAGCGCGGTATCTCCGTGACCAGCTCTGTGCTGCAGTTCGAGTACCTCGGCTATCAGCTCAACCTGCTGGATACACCGGGGCATGAAGACTTCTCGGAAGACACCTATCGCACGCTGGTTGCGGCCGATAGCGCCATCATGCTGCTCGATAACCGCAAAGGCGTCGAAGAGCGCACGCGGCAGCTCTTCGACGTGTGTAAGATGCGCCGGACGCCGATTTTCACGCTGGTGAATAAGTGTGATCGGCATGGCGAAGATCCGCTCAAGCTGATTCAAGACGTGGAAGCCGATCTGGGGATCGACTGCTATGCCGCGACGTGGCCCGTCTTTGATCATGACATCTTTGTGGGCGTCTATGATCGGCTGAAGCGCGAAGTGCACCTCTTCGAGCGCAGCGGCGATCGTGGGGCCACCCGGGCGGATGACACGATCGTCAGTATCGATGACGCCGGCCTGCGCGAGGCGATGGGAGAATCGGCTTACGACCGCCTCATGGGGGATATCGAACTGCTCGATGCCGCCGGTCATGAGTACGAGCATGCCCGGGTCTTCGAGGGAACGCTGACCCCGGTGTTCTTTGGATCGGCGCTGACCAACTTTGGCATTGAGCCGTTTTTGCGGGAGTTCTTGGAGTTGGCTCCGTCACCGGGACCGCGGGAATCGACCAGCGGGCCGGTGCCACCGGATCGGTCGGACTTCACCGGCTTTGTCTTCAAGATCCAGGCGAACATGGACCCGAAGCATCGCGATCGCGTGGCCTTTGTACGCGTGGTCTCCGGTCGCTTTGAGGCGAACATGCAAGTGATGCATAAGCGGAGCGGTAAACCCATGCGGCTCGCAGCGCCGCAGCAGTTCATGGCACGCGATCGCGTGGCGATTGAAGAGGCCTGGCCCGGCGATGTGATCGGTATCATGGATCGCGGCACACTGCGTATCGGTGATACGCTTGGTGGCGATGGGCGCTTGGAGTTTCAGGGGATTCCGCGGTTTGCGCCGGAACATTTCGCGCGCGCCATCCCCGCCGATCCCCTCAAGCGGAAGCAGTTCGACAGTGGCTTGCGGCAGCTCACCGAAGAAGGCGCCGCGCAGGTGTTTTTCGCCCAGACCTCGGCGGGCGCCCAGCCCATCGTGGGCGCCGTGGGGCAGCTGCAGTTCGATGTGATGGCCTTTCGTCTGGAGCACGAATACGCGGCGCCCTGTCGCTTCGAGAAAATGACCTACCGCTGGCCACGATGGATCACGGGGCCCAAGGCGGAAGTCGATCGCGTGGCGTCAGGGCAGGGACGGCTGCAGCTCTACGACCACAAGGGCAACGTGGTGGTGCTCTTCCAGGATGCGTGGGCATTGCGGCGAGCGCTGCAACATGAGACCAACGTGACGTTTCACGAAACGCAGCCGTAAACGGTATGGGGTCAATGCGACGCGGGGACGCTCCGACTGGAGCGTCCCCGCGTGGTGTTTCCGGCAGCGATGGAACTCAGACCTGCTTGGCGATTTCGATCTGGCGTCCCACGTGGCCGATGATGAACCCGCCATCGTCAAGCGACGCAAAGTAGATCCGCAGTCCCGTGTCCGGGTTGCTGCCCCGGCGGAGCTGGTCGGGGCATTCGATCTCCCGATTGCCATCCAAGAAGACATGCGGAGACTTGTAGGCCGGATCGGTGGGGCCCGGCGTGTAATCCACGTCCAGATCCACAAAGACGTCGCTGAGCGAACGGCTGAGCGCCCGGTCCTGACGCCGCCGGCCCACTTCGCCCAAGGCCCGCAGATACCGCCAGGCCGTATCCGGATCAGGGAACTCCGATTCCCTTGCCGCCGTCATCGCACCCGGGAGGAACCGCAGCACATCGGCATACATCGCCTGCGCCCGTTCCACCGCTTCGAGCACCGACTCCGGCGCGTCGCTGGCCGGCTTGGCCAACGGCTGGCGTTCCTTGAGGGCCGCCAGCGTGGTCCGCAGCGCGCGGCTCTGCGCCTTCGCCGCTTCGAGCTGGTCCCGCGTGTCTGCCAGACGATCGCGCATGCGCATCAACTCCCCTTCCGCATGCTTGAGCGCCGTTTCAAAGTCACGCACGAGCGCGACCAACTGCCCGCGATCCATCTCGGAGCCAGACTCCGCCGCCTTGAGCGCTTCCTCAGCGTCCGGACGGGCACCGTAGGCCGCGGCTCGTTCGTCACGCAGCGCCTCGACCGTGGCGGATTCCGACATCGGCCGCTGCACGGACACGTCGGCGAGCCGCTGCACCAGCCGGCGCCGTTCCCCGGAGAGCGCGAGCGCCCGGGCGAGCACGAGTGGATGCTGGAACGGATCCGCTTCAAGGCTGAAGCCCGGCAAGTACGCCCGGGCCGATCCCAGGAAGACGGACCGGGAGTGCCCACCGACCGCATCGGAGAGCGCGAACGTATCGGAGTGCCGCAGCATGAAGCAGAGCCCCAAGCCAAACACCTCACTCGCGAACTGCTCCGGGGGCAGCACGTACCCGCCATCGGGCAGCTCCGTCAACAGCAGCACCGGCATGGTGCGCGCCGGATCGCACAGCACGAAGCGCACGAACGCATCGAGAGTCCCCGCTTCGAGCTGCGTGGGGACGCGCTGCAGGGGGCCATCGCGCGAGACGAGCGTGAAGGCCTGGTCCAGTTCGGACAACAGGCGCGGCGGACGGACTGGCGGCGGGGCACCGTTTCCGGCGCCGCCTTCGGTCCCCACGCGGAGATACACTTGCCGCTGGACGACGCCGGCGGCGCTCGTGGTCTTCACGTAGGTCACGTGCGTGGTCCACTGCAGCCCCCGATCGAGCGGATCGGGCGCATGGACCACGAGATCAACTAGGGCCGAACCATCAGCAAGGAACGGCGCCCACCGCAAAATGCGGCCGCCATCAAGCGTGTGGTTGGCAGGACTTTCCCACGTCAGGGTCTGGCTTGAATCCAAGCCAAGCCACACCACGCACGCGTCGAGAAACGCCTTCTCTGGCGCAATGGCGGCACTGCGGGAAATCAGGTCAAAATGGAGCGCAAGTCTGGGATGCACGGCGAGTCTGATTGAACATTGAATTCCGCCCCTTCCGTCCCCAGCGGCGACATGCCAAACTGACGACGTATGCGGATACTACTGCAACGAGTCCTGCGGGCTGAAGTCCGAGTTCACCCGACATCGCCGGGAGATGCCGTACAGGTGACTGGACGCATTGACGGTGGCTACGTGTTGCTGGTGGGCATCACCCACACGGACACCGCCGTCGAGGCAAATTGGTTGATCGAAAAGATCATAACACTTCGCCTCTTTGCTGACGAGTCCGGTAAGCTGAATCGGGATCTGACGGAGCAGGGCGGGTCGCTGCTCGTGGTCTCGCAATTCACCCTCTACGGCGACGCCCGGAAGGGTCGTCGCCCCAGCTTTCTCGACGCCGCAGCGCCGTCACATGCGGAACCGTTATATAACTACGTGGTCGAGCAATTGCGACAGCGCGGCTTCAACGTCGCGACCGGACAATTTGGCGCGATGATGGAAGTGGAGCTCGTGAACGACGGGCCCGTCACGCTCTGGCTGGAGCGCGAGGCGCCGGGCCACTTGGCCCCAGCCCACGAGGCACCGGTACCGCCTGCCACCGTCGCCTAACGGGTCAGCACGCTCGTACCCCGACCACAGTCGGGTGGTCCAAGGGCGAGGCGCTGGCGGTGTGGGCGTTACGCCATCGCGGCGCTGAGCGCCTGCTCCAGATCGGCAATCACATCCTGCACATGCTCGAGGCCGACGCT
>JBAXMW010000111.1:0-5204 GCA_037134115.1 Gemmatimonadaceae bacterium
TCTTCAACCCACGTGGCGTACGCCTCCTGCATGCATGTGCCACACGGTCGATAGCCGGCCGCGATGGCCGTCGCCTCGTCGGCGAAGAAGACCCGATGCTTCGCGTACCCTGTGGGCAGCGAGCCGATGGCGCTCCGGCAGTCGAGGTACCCATAGATCTTGAGCCGGCGGTTCCCGCCGAGCGTGCCTGGCACGGTACTCAGCACGTCCTCGCCGTCCGGGCCCATCAGCGTGTATAGTTTTCCGGTCATGCCGAAAGATGACACGGTGCCCGGTCGCTGTCGAACGAGGGCGAGCGGCAACGCGTGATGTCACCTCCCACGCCCTGAGCCTGACCATGACACTGTACGGCATCCGCAACTGCGACACGATGAAGAAGGCCCGCGCCTGGCTCGATGCCCGCGGCGTCGCATATGTCTTTCACGACTACAAGGTCGCGGGGATCGATGCGGCGACGCTCAGCGCGTGGGCGAGTGCCGTCGGTTGGGAGATACTGCTCAACCGCGCGGGCACGACGTTCCGTGCCCTGGCGGATGCGGAGAAGGCCAACCTCGATGCGGCCAAAGCGATTGCGCTCATGGTCGCCAACCCGAGTCTGATCAAACGTCCGGTACTGACGGGGGCAGCCGCGGTGCCGCTGGTCGGTTTCAATGTGGCGGCCTATGAGGCGGCGCTGTCGTGAGCCTCAGGGGGAGCTGGAGGCGCCACGAGACAGGCGCCCCGATCGCATGGCTTCCTCAACTCACGTGCCGTACGTCGCCCGCAGGCTGGACCATCACGTCGTCACCTGAACCAATCGACAGCCACAGCCGACATCGCTACCCTTCCCGGTAGAGCGTCCGGTTTGCGCTGGGCCAGAAGATCTTCACGCCTCCCCCCGACAATCCATGCCCTCCCTCCGCCTGCTCGTGGTTGGTGCCTCGCAGGGCACTGGTGCGCTCACGGTCTCGGCCGCCTTGGCGCGCGGCCACCACGTCACCGCGTTCTCGCGCAGCCCCCAGACGCTCACGATCGAACATGCGTCGCTTACGAAGCGAGCGGGGAGCTTTCACGATGCCGCCGCCGTGGATGCCGCGGTGGCGGGCCACGACGCGGTCATCATCACCGCCCATGCGTCGCTCGCGGGGTTCAAGGAGAACCCAACCTACGTGTCGTCGGGCCTCGCGCTCGTGATCGAGGCGATGAAGCGCCACGGAGTGCCGCGGTTGGTCGTGGTCAGCGCGCTCGGGACCGGTGAGAGCCGAGTGCTACTCGGTTGGTTCATCCGGACGGTGCTGAAGGACCGTCTCCTCAGGCTGCCGTCGCAGGAGCACGAGCGGAAAGAGGCGCTGACACGGGGATCCGGCTTGGAGTGGGTCATCGCGCGCCCCGGGCGTCTCACGAATGGGCCGGCGCGCGGCCGCTACGTGACGACTGCGGAGATCTCCCCCGTCCCCGGCGCGATTTCCCGGGCGGACGTGGCGGATTTCCTGGTCACCGCCGCGGACTCGGACGCCTGGGTGGGCAAGGCCGTGCAGATCGGCGGTTAAGGGCGGAGGTCGGCGAAGGGGCAACGCGTTCAGCCACGCTCGTCCGGCAGGAGATCGGCCTGACCCATCCCTTTGGGCGGTTTGCCGAAGTTCCAGGTCAGGTTGAGGAGGACACCGCGGACTTGGCGACGACGCAGTGACGTCTGAAAAAAGCGGGGATCGTCCGTGATACTCCGCTCCCATTCGGTGGCAAAGGGATCCGTCACGCGCAGCGTGAGTGAGAGGCGGTCGCCGCGGAGCTTCTGTCGCAGGGCGGCATTCACGCGGGTCTGACTGAAATTGCGTCCCTGCTCGATGCGGGAAGCCGCGCGATAGGTGACGAGCACCTGCCCATCGAGCGTTGAGCTCAGCTTCACATTCAGGTTGGCACGAGCGCTCCACACGGTCGCGCTGGTCGAGAGCGTCGGGGCCACGTTCGCCGCATTGCTCTGCTGGCCGTTCACCGTACCACCCACAAATCCGGTGAGCCGACCCCCGCGCAGCGCCAACGTGACGTCGGTTCCCCATGCGTCCACGGTGGCGATGTTGGCGAAGGTGGCCGTCGTCACGCCCTGCGCATCGATGGTACGCAGGCGGCGGATCGCATCCTGGGTGTGTCGCCAAAAGGGCGTCACCTGCAGCGAGGTGTGCTGGGTGGTGCGCTGGTATCCCAGTTCATACGAGGCAATCAACTCCGGGCGCAGATCCGGATTGCCCCGGGAGAGGTTGAGGGGATCCTGAAAGCGTACCGTGGGGTCGAGCTGATCCGGATCGTCAGGACGACGGATGCGGCTCGACAGGCTCGCCTTCAGCAGCTGGCCTTCCCGGACCGTCCACGAAATCAGTGCACTTGGAAAGTGATTGCGGTAGGCTCGGGAGAAGGCGGCACCATTTGTCGCGCGGCGGAAGCGCGCGTCGGTCAACTCGACACGGAGACCACCCTGAAGCTTGAACGCGCCCTGCTGCGCGGTCAGCAGTGTATAGGCGGCTTGCACCCCCTGCGTGAAGGTGAAGTCATTGCTCCGAGAGAGATCGGGGATCACCGCGGCCCCACCGGCATCAGCGATGCGCGTGTCGAGTGTGGTGCGGAGCGGCTGGCTGCTGCCACGAACGCCGAGTTGCCACTGGATGTCCTCTCCCAACGGACGTTGGTAGTCCACGCGCAGCGAGCGTTCGGTTGGGTGCTCCCATGCCGTCGTCGCCTCCTGTGCCGCGGTGCCCTGCGGCGAGCCCGTTGCCGTCAATGACTGGGTGCTGAACAGGGTCGGGCCACCTTCCTTGGCACCCACCCAGCGCAGTTCCGTGGAGATCTCATGGTCTTCCGCAAACGCATGCTTGTATTCGAGCGTGGCTTCGCGATTGGTTTCCTCGCCGCGTTCATCACTCACGCGATCGCTGCCCGCCAACGGGAGTCCATTGGCCGATGTGCGGTACATGACCACGCCGTCCGTCCGCTCCCGACGCTGACTCCACGCGCCATCGAATGCGAACTCATCGCGCGCGGAGGGATTGAAGCGCAGCGCCAGGGTCCCGGTATGGGAGTCGGGCGTCTGGGTCCGTCGCCCCGTCTGGTCGAGGAGCGTGATGGGGGTGCTGGCGAGGTTGGTGCGGGTCAGCCCTTCGGTACGCGGCCGCCGATCATGGAGATAGCCATAGCTCCCGAACACAGTCAGATGCTCGCCTTGCCATCCGTAGTTGGCGCCCGCTTCTGCTCGCCGGGTGGAGCCCTGCGCCAGCGTCAGCCCACCACTAGATCCAGGGGCGGAACGACTCTTGAGGACCACGTTGATGATGCCGGCGGCGCCCTCCGCGTTATCGCGCGCCGAGGGGTTGGTGACCACCTCCACCCGCTCCACCATCGCCGCCGGCAGTTGCGCCAAGTAGTTGCCGAGCTGCGCTGGTTTCATCGGGCTACGCCGCCCGTTGATCTGCACGATCACGTCGGCGTTGCCCCGCAGGGCCACCTGGTTGTCGATATCGACGTCCACCGAGGGGATATTGCGCAGCACGTCGATCGCCGAACCACCGCGGGTGGTCGGCAGGTCGGCCACACGAAAGGTGTTGCGGTCCGGAGAGAGTTCAAGGACCCGTTGGCGCTGTTCCGAAACTTTGATCGCCTGCAACTCCACCGCCGCCGGGTTCAGCTCGATCTCGCCGAGGTCGGCCATCGGCGCAGCCGCATTGACCAGCGCCGGCCGCGTGCGTGGCGTGTACCCCAGCAGGCGCACCGTCACGCGGTACGTGCCGAATGCCAGGTTCGGCAGCACAAACCGGCCATTGGCTGCCGTTGACACACGGGTGACCAGCACGGTATCCGTCGACCGCCGGAGTTCGATGGTGGCCCCCCGGGCGGGCGCTCCGTCCGGTATGATTGCACGCCCGCGAATCGTGCCGCGCGGAGTGACCTGAGCAGTAGCCGTCGGAGTGGGGAGGAGGACCCAGAGAAGCAGGAACCCGACGCGGGAGGCGACGCGGAGGAGCGCACCGCAAATGTTGCCGGGCGCGGTCTGCGACGGCGCGATGGAGCGAGTGACGTAGTGGGGCATCCGTGCAAGATAGGGCATTTCGATGACAGCCTGATGACGGCCCGCGGGCATTACCAAGGCTCGATCTGCTGCACGAGCACGTTGATCTGACGCACGTGACGGTCCAGGTGCACCTCGAGCATGTGCAGGGATTGGGCGGTGGTGAGAGGCCCTGCCACGGGGTGCCTGAACAGCGGCCGTTTGAGGAGCGACGGAGCCGAAGCCGCAACCCAGGCGCGTAACCGGTCATGGTTGGCTTCCCACTGTGCCAGGAGTTCGGGCAACGAACGTCCACCTGTGGGACGCATGGCATGCGATGGAACACGCACGGGGATGTCGAACCGGAGGATGCACATCACCACCACAAAACGGATGCGGTCTCGTGTGCGGCGGGGTTGAGGCGCCCGTTGATCCAGTTGGGAGAGATCGCCGAACACATCGACTTCGGAGCGGACGAGGTGCTCGACAATCTCCGCAATCGACCACTTGCCTGGCCGAGGGTGCGCCACAACGCGGCTGGGCTCCAATCCAGCGACCAACGTGATCACACGCGCCCGTTTGGCCGCAATGGAGCGGAGCCGGCGATCAATCGACACTGATTAGCTCCACCGCACGATGAGGGAAGGTCGCCCGAACGACGACGCGGACGCCACCAGCCAGGCGGTCATGCGGAAGTGCGCGGCACGATCGCGACGGACCGGTTCCACAGCGTGCCGGGGGCGCCCGCCTACACATGTGCTGCTGCGAGCGGCCCATAAAACTGGAGGCCGTTCCCGCCCGGATCGAAAACGTGGAACTCCCGCGTTCCCCACGGCGTGTCGCGTGGCGATGCATACGGACCTCCCGTCCCATCGAGCGGCGCCCCGGCCGTCAGGAACTCCTGATACAGGGCATCCGCATTCGACGTGGGAAAGCGGTACACCGGCCGATCGACACCGTGCGACCACTGGCTCGGGTCGGCCCATTGGAGATGCAACTCCACCGATCCGCGGCGAATCCCGGCGTAGCGGGGGGCTTCCGGGGTGTCGCGGAAGATCTCCGCAAAGCCGAAACACGCATAGAAGGTCAGTGATTCACTGACGTCGCGTGCCATGAGCACCGGGTGGACGGCGGCGATCTCGATCGACATGGGGCGTTGCTCTCTCGTGAATGGGGCCAACGTCCGCACGCC
>JBAXMW010000112.1:0-5196 GCA_037134115.1 Gemmatimonadaceae bacterium
CGAAGACGCGACGCGATCGGGCGCTGAGGCGCTCGTGCTCCAGCGCGCCGATCAGCTGGCAGCAACGCTCGATATCCCAGCGCTCTTTCCGTCGTATCGTGCACGCCGTTGGCTGCTCTGGAGTGGTGGCCTGTGGCTGCTCACGCTGTTCCTGACGCGCGAACTCCCCGCGGCGCGCTGGGTGCGCACGACGCTCGCCCGCACGGAACGATCGGTCGTGGCGCGTGCGATGGGACGCGCGGCGATCACCGCGATCACCGCCGAGGTGCTGCCGCCCGCATATACCGGACGGCCTGTTCGGCGTGTTGAGGATCCCACGCGACTGGAGCTGCTCGCCTACAGCACCGTGCGGCTGCGGTTGCGCGGGATCGCCGACAGCGTGCGGGTGACCCTGCCTGACAGTATAGACGGCGATCCGACGGCGTTCGATGCATCAACAGGCACGGTGCGCCGTCGCACGATGGCCCCCGATCGGGATGGCACGTTCACCATCAGCGTTGTGGCACAGCGTGATGGCTATCTCGCGGTCGAGCCGGTCCGAATCGGGGCGCCAGACGGCATCCGACGCGTGATCGGACTCGCAGTGCGCGCCGATGATGCGCCCCAGGTCCATGTGGTGACGCCAGCGCGGGATCTCATGGTCCCCGATGCCACGCGCGCGCAGCCGGTGGTCATTGAGGCCACGGATGATCTTGGGCTTACCACGCTACAGCTCCGATATACCACCGTCTCCGGCTCCGGTGAGCGGTTCACCTTTGCCGACGGCACGCTCCCGCTGCAGCTGACGCGCATCGCGCCAACGCATTGGCGCGGGCAGGCGACGCTTGCGCTCGATTCGCTGCTCAGGGAGCCCGGTGACGTGGTCGTGGTGCGTGGTATTGCCCGTGATGCGCGTCCAGGGGCCGCGGCGGTGGAATCGGATGCGGTGCTGATTGAGCTGGTGAGTCCCGGTGGCATGGCGGCCACCGGCTTCTCCACCGATCCCGACGAAGATCGATCGGCCCTAAGTCAGCAGATGGTCATCCTCAAGACCGAGCGACTGCTCGCGGCGCGCAAGACGCTCACCCCGGAGGCCGTGGCGAGCGAGGCGCAGCAGCTCGCCGTAGAGCAGCGGCGCGTGCGTGCAGAGTTCGTCTTCATGATGGGGGGCGAGTTCGCGCAGGAGAGCTCGGCCGATGAAGCGGGCGGGGATCTCAACGAGGCCGGTGAAACGGAATCGGAGGGTGATCTCGCCGCCGGACGCATGGTGAACCGGGGGCGCGTAGCACTGCTGCAGGCGGTGCGGGCGATGAGCCGCGCGGCGGTGGCGCTGACGGCCGGCGAGCTGACGCCAGCGCTGGCGCGGGAGAAGGAGGCGCTGACGCAGCTGCAGGAGGCCTTCGCCCGGTCGCGCTTCCTCATGCGCGCGCTCTCGCAGCGGGAGCAGCTCGATCCCGCCCGGCGCCTGACGGGCCGCATGGACAGTCTGGGGACGGGGCGCGAGCCGCCCCCCACGGGCGACCGATTGGCGGTCCGCGCCGCGTTGCGCGCCGTCCTCGCGGAGCTGCTGGCCACCGGGTCATCCACGACGGCCGGCGCCCCCGATCGTTCGGCGGCGCAGTTGGCCGGGTTGGCGGAGCGCGTGCTTGCGGCCGATCCCTCGTCGCCGTCGTCGCAGGCGGTCGCGCAGGCGTTGCTTGAGGCGTCGCGGCGCGACGGGACCAAGCGCCAAGTGGCCATCGATTCCGCAGCGGCGGGGCTGACCCGGGCGATCGGCCGTACATTGCCCCCCTCGACGCGGAGCGACGAGCCGCCCGGGTGGCGCGCACTGCGAGGGACTCGGCGATGAGCGTTGAGGCCACGCGCACCGGAATGGCAGGGCATCCGTCCGGCGGCAGACTGCCGACGATCCTCCGGGCGACGGCGATCGGAATCGCCGTCCTTGGGGTCTGGGATCCGGTCTGGCTGATGGACCGGGCGCCCCGTCCCTTGGTGTCGGTGGTGGCGAGCGATTCGCTCCACGATCGGGCACAGCTGGCGGCGGTGCGGCGGCGCCTCTCGGCACAGGCGACGGTGCTGGACGCGCCGCTCCCCGTCGCGGCGGGAACGGTGGTGGTGGGGGAGCGCCTTCCGGAGACGCTCCCGGCGGTCGCCTTTCCGGCCTGGTCGGTGCCGGCGCACGGCGACGGCCCCTGGGTCGCCTTTCGCCGGATTCAGGCGCCGAGCCGGGTGCATCTGGAGAGCCGCATCACCGTACTGGCGACGGTCGAGGCGCACGGGGGATCGACATCGAGGCAGTCATGGCCGGACACGGTGATCGTGTCGGCGCGGTCGGGATCGACGGTCGTGGCGGAGGTTCGGCGGGCGGTCGTGACGCGTGGCGCCGGGGCGCGACTGACGGTACCGCTCACCCTCGCCCCGTGGGGGCTGGGGGTGGCGTCGCTCGAACTCCGGGCGGTGATGGCGGGCGGGGTCGACACCGTCCGGCATGACGTGGCGGTCACGGTGGATACCGCGCGGACGCCGGTCCTGTTCTATGATAGGCGGCCGTCGTGGCGCTCGACCTTTGAGCGACGGGCGCTGACCCGGGATCTGCGCTTTGCGGTGACGAGCCGAGTGGTGACGGCGACGTCGGCACGCGGCGTGACGGCCAGTCGGGTGACCGGGGCGGCGCCCATGGAGCTGGCGTCGGCGATGCGGACCGGACCGGGGGGCATTGTGGTGATCGGGGCGCCGGAGGCGCTCTCGACGGCCGACGTGCGGGCGCTGGAGGGGGTGCTGCGTGGCGGGGCTACGGTGGTGCTCCTCCCGGACCATGCGGCGCCGGGTCCGGTGGATGCGTTGCTTGGGACCGGGGGGTGGCGGGTGGTGACGCGCCGGTCGCCGGCGGTGGTGCATGGCCCGGGGGTGACGGGCGCGCCGGGGGACTCACTGCGCTGGCTGGGGCAGATCCTCGGGGTGCCGAACCATCTACCGTTCGGTGCCGAACGATTGGCCTGGCTGGCAGAGACGGGGGAGACGGTCGTCTGGCGGGTGCCCGTGGGGGCGGGGATGCTGATCGTGAGCGGCGTCTTTGATGGGTGGCGGACGGCGGGGAGCATTCCCACGACGCCGGCCACGGCGATGACCACCTCCGCCTCACCCGCGACCGTGCCGACGACCGCGCCGACGAGCGCGCCCCTGGAGGCGACGGGTGCGGTGAAGACGGCGACCGCCGTCCCCCTGCCGGTCCTCCGCCCGGGCGACCCGCTCCCCGTCGGGGCGGATCGCGCCGCCGCGGGCCCGGCACCTCGGCGTCCAGCGTTTCCGATGCATGCGCCGTTGTGGCTGGTACCGATCCTCGCCTGCCTGACCGCCGAATGGTGGCTGCGCCGGCGACGCGGACTCCGGTAACGGCAGGTAGCTTATCCGCCGGTGTGGTTTCCGTGGTCTTTGTTTCCTTCCTTCCCGCTGTGCCATGTATTCACGCGAACAGGTCAAAGCGATCACCGACAAGGTGATCGACATGGCGAAAGCCGACACCGTGGAGGTCCAGTTCACCGGTGGTGAACGGTCCGGTACCCGGTGGGCCAACTCGTCCATCACCACCAACCTCGTCCAGTTCGACCGGAACGTCACGGTGACCGTCCGGGTCGGCCAGAAAGTCGGCACGGCCAACACGCGCGATGTGAGCGACGGCGGCCTCAAGGCCATGGTCGACGAAGCCATCGCCGAAGCCGGGAAGGCGAACGACTCGCCGAATCTGCCGGAGCTGCTGGGCGCGCAGGAGTACGTCCCCGTCGACTCCGCGCTGCCGAGTGTGGTGAATGCGGGACCGGCGGAACGGGCGCGCATGGTGAAGGAGAGCATTGATCTCGCGACCTCGAAGGGCGTGGTCGGCGCTGGGTACATCCCGAAGAATGACATCGCGACCTGCACCGCGAACTCCAAGGGACTCTTCGCCTACTATCGGAGCGCGGACATCGGCTTCGTGCTGACCTGTCGCATGCCCGATGGCAGCGGCTCGGGCTTCGCGGCGATTGGTGGTGTGAAGGATCTCAACCTCGTGAATGCGCGGGCACTCACGGAGTCGGCCGCGACGAAGGCGGTGAAGAGCCGGAACGCCAAGGCGCTCGAGCCGGGGCGCTATACGGTGATTCTCGAACCGCGGGCGAGCGCGCGCTTTCTCTCGTTGCTCACGCCGATCTTCTCCGCGGGTCGTGGCTTTGGTGGCGGATTTGGCGGCCCGCCGGGTGGCGCGCCTCCGGGTGGTGGTGCGCCCGGCGCGGGTGGCGCACCGGCCGGCGCCCCGGATGGCGGCGGTGGTGGCGGCGGCGGGCTCTTTGGACAGCTCGGCGGCCCGCAGCAGTTCATGCAGGGGAAGAAGATTGGCGACAAGCTGTTCAGCGACCAGTTCTCGCTCAAGAGCGATATCGGCAACCTCATTCTGCGGCAGTCGCCCATCAATCCGGACAACCGGCCCGCAAAATCGGTGACGTGGATTGAGAACGGCGTGCTGCGCGCGATGGGTCAGGGCGCGGGCGCGACGACGAATCAGAGTCTCGTGCAGACCGGTTCCGATCTGTCGGTGGAGCAGATGATCAAGCAGACCAAGCGTGGGCTGCTCGTGACGTCGTTCTGGTACATTCGCGGTGTGCCGTCGCAGGAGCAGCCGCTCCTCAACACCGGCATGACGCGCGACGGATTGTTCCTGATTGAGAACGGGGAGATCGTCGGCCCGGTGCAGAACTTCCGTTGGAACATGTCCCCGCTCGTCGCTTACAACAATTTGACGCTCGTGGGGAAGCCGGTGCCGATGTTCACCGGTGAAGGCTTTGATAACGCCGCCGCACTCGTGCCACCGGTGCGCCTTGAAGAGTTCTACATGACGTCGGTCTCTCCGGCCGTCTAACCCGGACATCCCATGAGTGCATCCCGTCGTGATTTCATCAAGAAGTTCGGCGCCGGCGCGGCGCTGACGCTCTATTCGCGTGACCTGTTCGGCCAGATCCTGGCGGACTCGCCGCGCGGTCTGCCGCTCGAAACGAAGTTCCGCGGTATGGCCGACATCATTCTCGCCGAAGCGAAGCTTGCCGGCTGCAGCTACGCCGACGTGCGCTTCACCATGACCTCGTCGCTCCCGGGCGCCACGGCCAACTTCCGCACGGAAGGGACCGGCGGCCCCGGTGGTGGGCGTGGCGGCTTTGGTGGCGGCGGCGGCGGTGGTGGTGGCGGCGG
>JBAXMW010000113.1:0-5138 GCA_037134115.1 Gemmatimonadaceae bacterium
CCCCGAAGAAGGCGGCGGTGAAAAAGGCCGCCCCGAAGAAGGCGGCGGTGAAGAAGGCCGCCCCGAAGAAGGCGGCGCCCAAAAAGGCCGCCGTGAAGAAAGCAGCGCCGAAAAAGGTGGCCCCGAAGAAAGCGGCCGTGAAGAAGGCGGCGCCGAAGAAGGCCGCCAAGAAGGGACGGCGGTAGGCCCGTCGAGGGCGGCGTCGATCCCCGACGCCGCCCCACCCCCGTTGGCCCGGGCGATCCTCGATGCCCTGCCCATGACCATCTGGGCGGTGGACCTCGAGGGACGCATCATCGCCGCCAATCAGGCCTGGTCCCGGTTCGCCGTCGACAATGGGGCCCCCGACATCGCCCCGGAACCGGCGGTCATTGGCTGCTCGGTCTTCGACAGCCTCGCCGACGACCTCTCCCGCACGCAGATCGTGCAGGCCATGGACGCCCTGCGCTCCGGGAGCGTCCCCTCGGTCCGCTGGGAATTCCCCTGCAATTCCCCCGACGAGGAACGGGTCTTCCTCATGCAGGTCACGGCGCTCCGGACCACCCCCGGTGCCGAGGTCTCCGGCTACGTCTTTTCGACGGTGGACATCACCCCGAGCCACCGCTCCCGTGAAGCGCTGATCAACACCGGCATCGCCCTCGCCGAAGCGATCGACGTCGACCGCGTGTATGCCGAAGTCGCCCGCCAAGTGCGGCGCGCCGTCCCCTCCTCCGCGGTGCTCATCGCCCTCGCCGACGAGGAGTCCGCCGGCTTCCGGATCGCCTTCCAGCAAGGGGTCGACGGACAGCTGGAGGAACGCGAACGCCGCCTCACCCGCGTCTGGCTCGATGCGCTCGCCACCGGACAGGTCGTGCGGCAGATGACCCCCGATGGACTCGAAATCACCGCCCCGCTCTTGAGCAGCGAAGGGGTCCTCGGCGCGCTCACGCTCTGCGCGGCCCCCATGGAATCGGCCCAGCAGCTCGAGGAAGCCGAACGGGTGCTCGCCGTCCTCGCCGCCCAAACCGCCGTGGCAATTGAACGCGCCTGGCTCGTGGGGCGCGTCGAACAAAAACGCCGGCTCGAAGCCATTGGCGAAGTCGCGGCCGGTGTCGCGCATGAACTCCGCAATCCGCTCTTTGGGATCTCCTCCGCCGCGCAGCTGCTGCAGTTTCGCGTCGCCAACGATCCGATCGTCGACAAAAACGTGGGGCGGATTCTGCGCGAGGTCGAGCGGCTCAATCGCATGGTCACCTCCCTGCTCGAGTTTGGCCGGCCCCATGCGGCGCACCTCGCCCCCGCCGATCCGGATGACATCTGGGATGACATCCTCGACGGGGAACGTGCGCGCCTGGAAGCGAAGGGGCTGCAGTTGCGTCGACAGCGCGCCGACCGCCCCGTCGTCTGTCTCGTGGATGCCGGCCAGCTCGGCCAGGTCTATCGCAACATCCTCGTGAATGCCTGCGACGCGGCCCCCGACGGCTCCGAGTTGCTCCTCGTGGCTCAGACGCTCCCGACCGGTGGGTGGCGCTGTCGCCTCACGAATGGCGGCCCGTCCATTCCGCCGGAGACGCTGTCGCATGTCTTTGAATTTTTCTTCTCCACGAAGACCGGCGGCACCGGCATCGGCCTCGCGCTCTGTCAGCGGATCATGGACGAGCATGGCGGCACCATTGGTATCGAAAGCAGCGCCGACGTGGGCACCACGCTGACCGTCACCCTGCCCCCCGCGCCCCGATGATCCCGCTCTCCATTCTGGTGATTGACGACGACGCGTCGATCCGCGAGACGCTCGTCGATTTCTTCACCGCCGTCGGCCACACGGCGCGTGGCGCCGGCACCGGCACCGAAGGGCGGCAGCTCGCGCTCGAACATGCCCCCGACGTCGTGCTGGTGGATTTGCGGCTCCCCGACGCCGATGGCGAAGTCACCATGGCGGCGCTCCGCGCCGATGATCCGGACATCGCGGTCATCGTGCTCACCGGCTACGCCGATGTCCGCACCGCCGTGCGGGCGATGCATCACGGGGCCGCCGATGTCCTCGAAAAGCCGGTCGATCTCGAGGTGCTGGGCGCCGCCGTGCTCCGTGCCGCCGAACGCGCGCGACTCCGTCAGGAAGTGGCCGTCCTCCGCGCGCAGACGCACGCGGAGCAGCCGCACGCTGAGGCGCCGACGCTTGATCCCACGCTCGCGCAGCTGATTGACCTTGCGGCCCGGAACGCCGATGCCCCTGTCTTGCTCCAAGGCGAGACCGGCACCGGCAAAGGGCACGTCGCCCGCCTGATTCACGCGCGCTCCGCGCGTTCGGCGGCCCCGTTTGTCGCGATCAACTGCGCGTCGCTGTCGTCGACCTTTTTCGAGAGCGAGCTCTTTGGCCATGAACGCGGCGCCTTCACCGATGCGCGTCAGGCGAAGCGCGGGCTGCTCGAGGTGGCCGGCGACGGGTCCGTCTTTCTCGATGAAGTCGCGGAGATGGCCGCAGATGTGCAGGCACGCGTGCTCACCGTCTTGGAAGAACGCAGCTTCCGGCGGCTCGGCGGTACGACGCCGCTGCGTTCGACGGCGCGGGTGATTGCGGCGACGAATGTGCCGCTCACCGAGGCGGTGGCGGCGGGGCGGGTGCGCGCTGATTTGTCGTACCGGTTGCAGGTGCTCACGCTCACGATCCCACCGCTCCGCGCGCGCGCCACCGAAATCCTCCCCCTCGCCCGCAGCTTCCTCCCCCGCGGGGCTCGGCTCGATGCGAGTGTGGAGCCGGTGCTGGCGCGGTACAGCTGGCCCGGCAATGTCCGCGAGCTCAAGAACACCATCTGGCGCGCGGCGATCCTGGCGGACGGCGCGCCGATCCGCGCGGAGCATGTGGGATTGCCGGTTGACGGGGTCTCTCGGCGCGGGGACGATGGCCCCCCGCTGTCGATGCCCCCGGTGCCGCCGGGGAAAGCGCCCTTTGTGGCGTCAATCGCCGAGGTGGAGCGGACGGCGATCCGAAAGGCGCTGATCGCGATGAAGGGAAACCGGTCGCAGGCGGCGCGGGAATTGGGGATCGCCCGGTCGACGCTGCTGGAGAAAATGAAGCGCTACGGACTGACCGGAATACAGTGACCGATTTTCAGTCACTGTCGCGAAATTCGATCGAAAACGCGACAGTGGCAGTGCCCGCCGGAGCCGGTCGTACAACGGGAACCCATTGATCTGCGGTGGGTTATGACGGATTCGCGGCCGCGGGTTCGCGCGGTCCGTTTCGTGCACAGTGAACGGGTATGACGACTCCCCCGACCTCCCAGAAGACCGTCCTCATCGTGGAGGACGAGCAATCGATCCGCGACATCCTCGTCGAGCTCTTTGATGTCGAGGGGAACCGGGTCACCGCCGCCGAGCTGTTGCCGGAGGCGATTGAGAAGCTGCGGGTGCAGCATTTTGATCTGATTGTGACCGACCTCCGGTTGGGGGGGAAGCGCGACGGGGGGCTGCAGGTGTTGGCGATGGCCAGCATGTTGTCGGCGGACGCGACGGCGCTGGTGTTGACGGCGTATCCGGACGATTCCAACCGGCAGGCGGCGTTCCGGCTCGGCGCGGTGCACTTCCTGGAGAAGCCGGTGGATCTCGCGGTGATCGCGCAGCATGCGGCGCTGGCGCAGGTGCAGACGGCGTTCGCGGCTGGCGCGTCGGCGCCGGCCAGCGCGTGACCGGGTCGAACGCGACCGTTCCGCAGGAATCCGGGGGGCCTACGCTCCCCGAGCCGCTCGGGGGTGTCCGCCGCTTCGTTGCGTGGCGAGGGTACCGGGTGGCGATCACCGAACTCGGTGCCGGGGCCCCGCTGGTGCTGGTCCATTCTGTTCATGCAGCGGCGTGGAGCATGGAATGGCGCAATGTTGCTGCACAATTGGCGCAATCATGGCGCGTAATTTCTATTGACCTGCTGGGCTTTGGCGCCTCCGACCGCCCTGACATTGCGTATTCCGCCGAGCTGTTCTCGGCGCTGATTGCCGATGTCGTGCGGGAGGTCGCCGGGGAGCCGGCGGTGCTGGTGGGGTCGTCGCTGGGCGGGGCGTATGTACTGCGGGTGGCGGCGACGCATCCGGAGCTGGTGCGGGCGGTGAGCCTGATTGGGCCGGCGGGGATCAGCCGTCTGCGGGCACCCGGTGGGGCGGTGAACCGGTGGGTGCAGCGCCTGTTCCGGAGTGCGGTGCCGGGCCGCCGGCTCTTTAACGGACTCACCTCGCGCTTCAGCATCCGGTTCTTTCTGCGCGACATCTACGCCGACCGGGGGGCGATGACGCCGGCGGCGGTCGATCTGTACTGGCGCGGGGCGCATCAGCCCGGGGCGCGCTTTGGCCCGGCCGCGTTCGTGGGGATGGCGCTCAACGTGGATGTCCGGGCGGATCTCGCGACGGTGCGCTGTCCGGTGCAGCTCCTCTGGGGGCGGGACGCGTCGCAGACGCCGATCCGGGAAGCGGCTGAGGCGCAGGCCATCCGGCCGTGGATGCCGTTTGTGGCACTCCCTGGTGGCGACCTCCCGCACGATGAGCAGCCGGCGGCCTTCGTGGCCGCGCTGCAGGGATTCCTGGCCGAGGTCTGACGTCCCAAACACCCACCTCTTGTGCGGTTGGTATCTAAGTGATATCACTTTAATACCACCCTTCACCATGAGGTGTTTGCATGTTTCGTGAAGTTGATGCCCGGCCGACCGCTGGGATTCCGATGCTCTTACTGGTGCTGGTGCTCCTCGGTGGGGCACTGGCGCTGACGATTTACGGGGCCCGCACCGACCTGCCCGCGCTGGCCGTGGTGGGCACGATCGCGCTGACCGTCTTTTCCATCGCCCTTGCCGGCTTCTTCACCGTCGCCCCCAACGACGCCAAAGTGCTGACGCTTTTTGGCAACTACGTGGGGACGGTGAAGGCGCCCGGGCTCTGGTTTGCCAACCCGTTCCTCACCAAGAAAGAGGTCTCGCTTCGGGTCCGGAACTTTGAGACCGCCAAGCTCAAGGTGAACGACGCCCACTCCAACCCGGTCGAGATTGGGGCGATCGTGGTCTGGCGGGTGATCGATGCCGCCGAAGCGCTCTTCGAGGTGAACGACTACGTCCAGTATGTGGCGATGCAGTCCGAAGCGGCGCTCCGCACGCTGGCCTCGGCGCACCCGTACGATGCGCATGG
>JBAXMW010000114.1:0-4784 GCA_037134115.1 Gemmatimonadaceae bacterium
GGATCCACGCTTCCTCATCGGCCTGCGCGTCGCCGGTCAGCAGGAACACGATGTCCTCGTAGGCCACCCGCAGCACCACGGAGGACTCATTGGCGCTCTCCTGGCTGGCAGTCCATGCGGAGTCGGGCGCCAGGACCCGGAGCGACACGCCGTCGAGCGCCCACTCGTCGCCCGGATGCACGCGATGCCAGGGGATGTTCCGCGCCATGCCGGTCCGCAACAGCGCCGCATAGGTACCGCTGGGCGTCACAAAGGCCGGTTCCCACCAGCGCCTCGGCGCGAGCGCGGTCAGGACGCTCGCCGCCCCGCCGGCGTGATCATCGTGTGGATGCGTCAGGATGAACGCGGCGACCGGGCCGCCACGCGCCTGCACGTACGGCACCACGGTGCGCCGGCCAGCATCACCGCCCTCCCATCGACGCCCGGCATCGACGAGCACCCAGCGCCCGGCCGGGGTTCGGAGGGCCAGCGCATCCCCCTGCCCCACATCGAGCACATGCAGTTCGAGCCGCCCGGAGGGTGCGATGATGGTCGGCGCCCACACCGCTCCCGTGAGCGCGAGCGCCGCCACGAGGAGTGCGGGGAGTGGGCGACGGGCCGCTGAGGCCCGGACCACGGCCGCCGAGGCGAGGCCAGCGCAGAGGGCGCCCAGCGCTGTGGGGGCCACCGCAAGACTGGCATGGGGCACCGCTGCCGACTGCGCCGCGATGCCATTGAGCAGCGCAAGCGGGGGACGCATGGCGTCGGCGACCCACGAGGCCACCGATGGCCACGGGGCCAACAGCAGCGCGAGAAAGAGCCCGGGCTGGATCACGGCCACCACCGGCCCCGCCAGCAGATTGGAGAACGGCGCAATGCAACTGATCCGCCCGAAGGTCCACGCCACGAGGGGGGCCGTGACGAGCGTTGCCACGATGCCGGTGACGAGTTCGCGCAGCAGGGCGCGACGCCAGCCATGGAGGCGCTGCAGCCACCGCGTGCACCGGAGCGCGATCCCGTGACGTGGCCGCGCGGGATCGCCATGGCGCCATCGGTGCAGGAATGCGCGGGCGGCCACCAACGCCGCCATCCCGCTCACGCTGAGTTGCCAGCCGAGGTCGGCCACGACAGATGGCTGCGGCACGGTGGGGATGATCGCGCCAAGGGCCAGGGCCGTCCACGCATGCACGGGCTGCTGGCGGTGTTCCGCGAGCGCCACCACCGCCAGCATCACCGCGCTGCGGACGGCGGGCGCTGGGGCGCCAAGAAGGACCACGTAGCCGGCACAGACGAGCAGGCTCGTGAGCGTGGCCACGAGGCGCGACAGCCGCAGAGCGCTCCCGAGCGTTTGCAGGGCGCCGGCGATGATGGCCACGTGCAGGCCGGAGATGGAGAGGAGATGGACCAACCCGGCCTGCGCAAACTGATCCCTTAGGCTGGGCGGAATCGCCGCCTGATCAGCAATCAGCAGGGCGCGCACCACCGGAGCATGCCCCCCAAAGAGCGCGTCGATGTGCTGCCCCGCACGGCCGCGAAAGCGGCGCGCAAGCTCGAAGCGCTCGGGGGCCGCCGGGTGAACCGCACCATCCACCCGCAGACCACGATCCGTCGGCTGTCCCCTCCCCTGCAGCGTCCCCCAGACCCCCGCCGCCAGTCGTCCTGAGGTCGCGCGGACCCACACCGGCACGCGACAGGTCGCGACGACGGCGATCCCCTGCGCACGCGCCGGGGGGATCAGATCGGCCTCCAGACTGACGCGCACCGGCTGTCCCGCCGCGAGGGTGCCGGCCACGTGTCGCCGGCAGCTCCGGTTCCGCTGCACCTCTGCCTGGCCGAGCAGCACCGCCGCCCCACCGATCAGCATCAGCGCCGGGAGTCGCGCGTCTCGCCAGCAGGGCTGTTCGGTATTGCAGCGCGCGCCAGACTGGCGCCGGTCACCCCATGCGACCACCAGCGCCACGATCAGCCCAAGGCCACTGCCCACGACGAGTCGGGCCGATGTCGACCACCCGCCATCGCCATGCGTGACGCCGATGGCGCAGCCGGCAATCCATACCGTGGCGATATGCACCAAGAGCGGCATGGGCCATGGTAGCCCCGCCGCTCTGGTATCATGTCATCGAATTGTCGCCGCGATCATCGCGGCGTTGCGGCACGGTCGCTCAGGCCGTCGGCGCCATCATCGGCAGCGGCTTGCGTTCGGCGGACAGCGATACGGGCGATCCGGTGAAGGTCGCCCCCGTGGTCCCCGTCAACTGCACCGTCAGGTAGTCCCCGATGCGGGCGGCATCGGCCGGCACCATGACCGTCCGGAAGTCACGCGACCGCGCCTGCAGCAGCGTGCCATCGCGCGCCACCTTCTCGACGAGGACCTCGACGGTATCACCGAGCCGCGCAAGGTTCTCTTCGCGCGAGATCCCGCGGACCGTGGCCATCAGGCGTTCAAAGCGCTCCGAGACCACGGCGTCGGGAACGGTCCAGTCGGCGGGCATGCGTTCCGCCGGGGTACCCTCCCGCAGGGAGAACTTGAACATGAAGGCGTCGTTGAAGCGCACCTCGCGACAGAGCGACAAGGTGTCTTCGAACTCGGCATCGGTCTCGCCGGGGAAGCCCACGATGATGTCGGTGGTCAGCGCGAGCCCTGGAATCGCGGCACGCAAGCGCGCGACACAGGCGAGGAAATCTTCCCGCGAATACCGGCGCAACATGCGCTTGAGCATGCTCGTCGAGCCGCTTTGCATCGGCAGGTGGACGTGCTCGCAGACCGTCGGCACCTCCGCCATCGCGGCGATCACCCGATCGCTGAAGTCGTTGGGATGCGGGCTGGTGTAGCGCACGCGCCGAATGCCATCGACGGCACCAACGGCCCGGAGCAGGTCAGCGAAATCATGCTCGCCATCGTGATACGAATTGACCGTCTGCCCCAGCAACACGACTTCAGAGAGCCCCTGCGCCACGACGTCCTGCGTCTCCCGGACGACATCGGCGAGACGGCGACTCCGCTCCGCACCACGCGTATACGGGACGATGCAGTAGGTGCAGCGGTAATTGCAGCCGCGCTGGACCGGAATCCACGCCTTCACCCCTTCGAAGCGGCGGGCGACCACATCCTCGTAGTGCTCTTCGAGGTCGAAATCGGTGGCGGCGAAACGCTCCCCATGGCGGGCGCCATCCAGCAGCTGCGGCAGCGCGCGGTAGCCATCGGGACCCACAACAACGGACACATGCTTGGCCTGTTCGAGCAGACGGGGGCCCAAGCGCTGCGCCATACAGCCGGTGACACCGACCACAGTGTCCGGCTTCATGAAGCGCCGCAGTTCACCCAACCGGCCAATCACACGCGTTTCGGCATTCTCCCGGATCGCGCAGGTGTTCACGAGAATGACATCGGCGCCATCGGGGACCTCCACCGGCGTGTAGCCATGCGCCGCGAGTGTCCCGTACATGATCTCCGAGTCGGCCACGTTCATCTGACAGCCGTACGTCTCAATGTAGACCGTGGGCTTCGGAGCACTCGACACTGGGTCCGGCATGCCGCCATCCATCATGTTACGGGCGGATCTGCAGGCCGACGCCCAGCATCCAGGCGGACTCGCGCGTACTCGCCCCCACCAAGGTGCGGGTGGCGCGCTGCACCGAGATGTCGATCGACGCCTGATCACGCGCCACCGGGATCCCCAACCCAGCGGAGAGGCGCGATTCGTCCACAACACGACTGCTCACGCCGAAGGGGAGTGCATTTCGGGCAATCCCCGCGCGCAGAAAGATGGCGTCGTCGCGAATCTTGGGCCCCGCCACTTCCACACCCGCATGCCAACTCGTTGCATCGCGGGCCTGGATCGTGGCACTGCCAAGCCCGCGCATGCGCGTCCAGTCCTGCTGGTCCATCCCGACGGCGAAGGTCGCACCGGGGATACCATCGTAGCGCATCGAGACGCCAAGCCGGTTCGGCACGTTCGCGGCGGTCTTCACGGTATCGCGCACCCGAGCATCCATCCCCCCGCCGATGCGGTAAGACACGGTGGCCGCGAGCCCCTTTCGAATGCGCCACTCCCCACCGAGCGATAGCGCCGTGCCAAAGAAAACCGCGCGGGACGAATCGGTGGCATTCCCGAAGCGGGTGGTGTCATCGAACGTGCGCGCAATGGCGACGAGGTTGTCCCCCTGAAACAGATGGGCCCCCGCGCCAATGCTGACATGATCGTTGATGCGCCACCCCGCCGCCGCCCGCAGGTCCGCGATGGACCCACGCACATCGGTGCGGTCGGTCGTTTGGATCGTCGCCCCCGAGATCGTCTGGGAGGAGCGCACCACGGTGGAATAGCTGTGATCGAGGAAGGTCGTCGCGCTGAGGCTCAGACTGACGGCGTTGCCGGCCGGAAAGATGACCATCAGCAGCGGCACGCGCTGCGCGGTGTTTTTCTGATCCACGGTGCCGGAGCGCAAGCGCCGGTACTCGGGCTCGGTCTGGGCCGTGATCATCACACGCCCCACCCCCGCAATCGACGCCGGGTTGAGTGGGCTCAGCATATCGAACTCGCCAAACGCTCCGGCGGTGGCCGACGCACGAGTACTGGTCCCGCCCACGGGGTACCCGAAGCCCAGTCCACTCAGCGAGCCTTGCGCCTGGGCCGTCATCGCACTGCCGCCAAGGGCCAGGACGGCCACGAGCAAGCGGCTCCGTGTGAGGTGCTGCAGACGCTGCTGCACCAGGCGCCGTGTGCGACCCATGCCAATGTCCACGGTTCGCATCATGGGATGGCCGACTCGTTTCGCGGTTGATAGGTCAGACGCAGCCGAGGGCG
>JBAXMW010000115.1:0-4741 GCA_037134115.1 Gemmatimonadaceae bacterium
CGAAATTCCTTGTCGGGTAAGTTCCGACCTGCACGAATGGCGTAACGACTTGGGCACTGTCTCGACCACGCGCTCGGCGAAATAGCAGTCTCGGTGAGGATTCCGAGTCCCCGCGACAGGACAAAAAGACCCCATGCACCTTTACTGCAGCTTGTCATTGGCGTTTGCATAGGACTGTGTAGCATAGGTGGGAGCCGTTGAGACGGGGGCGCTAGCTCTCGTGGAGGCATCAGTGAAATACCACCCTGTGCTGTGTGAACGCCTCACCGCGGTAGGCAAACCCTATCCGGGACCGTGGCAGGTGGGCAGTTTGACTGGGGCGGTCGCCTCCGAAAGAGTAACGGAGGCGCGCGAAGGTTGGCTCAGCGCGGTCGGTAATCGCGCCTATAGAGTGTAACGGCAGAAGCCAGCCTGACGGCGAGACCGACGGGTCGAGCCGAGACGAAAGTCGGCCGTAGTGATCCGGTAGCCCGGTGTGGATCGGCTATCGCGCAACGGATAAAAGGTACGCTGGGGATAACAGGCTTATCGCGCCCGAGAGTTCACATCGACGGCGCGGTTTGGCACCTCGATGTCGGCTTGTCACATCCTGGGGCTGGAGAAGGTCCCAAGGGTCCGGCTGTTCGCCGGTTAAAGTGGCACATGAGCTGGGTTCAGAACGTCGTGAGACAGTTCGGTCTGTATCCGTCGTGGGCGTTGGAGAATTGAGGGGAGCGGACTTTAGTACGAGAGGACCGAGTCGGACGATCCGCTCGTGTCCCGGCTGTGGCGCCAGCTGCAACGCCGGGTAGCGATGATCGGTGGCGATAACCGCTGAAAGCATCTAAGTGGGAAGCGCCCCCCAAGATGAATTCTCCCTGGAGCCTTGAGCTCCCTAAAGGGCCGGAGGAGACTACTCCGTCGATAGGCGGCACGTGGAAGCACCGCGAGGTGTTCCGAGCGCAGCCGTCCTAATCGCCCGTGCGGCTTGACTCCCCCATGGTTTTTCCATGGGCACAAGAATTCCGCAGAGCATGCGCAGTCATGCATCGATCGCCCAGCACGGCGACGATGCCCTACGATCACTCCCATCCGTTTGTCAGACCGTGTTCATCGAACATCTGTCTGATTGAAAATTCGCTGGCGACTAGAGCGTCAGGGCCACACCCGTTCCCATTCCGAACACGGTCGTTAAGCCTGACAGCGCCGATGGTACTCCGGTCGAGAGACCGCGGGAGAGTAGGCCGTCGCCGGCACCCTTTCGAAGCCCCCGTCACCCAGTGGCGGGGGCTTCGTCGTTCCCATAGCTTACGCGCGCATGAGTCGAGCCGGCATCGTCACCGTCGCGGGATTCCCCAACGCTGGGAAATCCACCCTCCTGAATCGCCTCGTCGGCGAACGGCTCGCTATTACCTCGCCGAAAGCCCAGTCCACACGCCATCGCATCGTCGGGATTCGCTCCGACGACAGCGCCCAAATGGTCGTGCTCGACACCCCAGGGTTGCTCGACCCGCGCGACACGCTCCACCAAGCCATGCGCGCCGCCGCCCTCTCCGCCGTCCGTGACGCCGACGTCCTCATTCATGTCGTCGATGCCACCGCGACCATTCCGGAGTCGTTGCAACAGGCCGCGGCGCTCGAACGGCCCCCGCGAGCCCCGATTGTCCTCGCACTCAACAAAGCCGACCTGCTCACCGACGACGCGCGCGCGACCCTCCAGCAGCAGCAGCCCGACGCCCTGCTCATGTCCGCCGCCTCCGGCGAGGGGATCGACGCCCTGGTCGCCGCCGTCACCGCCAAGCTCCCAGACAGCCCGTTCCTCTAT
This sequence comes from Gemmatimonadaceae bacterium, assembly GCA_037134115.1. GTDB lineage: Bacteria > Gemmatimonadota > Gemmatimonadetes > Gemmatimonadales > Gemmatimonadaceae > Gemmatimonas. The sequence goes on from JBAXMW010000115.1 coordinate 1,805, forward strand.
CCGGCCGACGAACTCTCCACGCAGCCGGTGCGCTTCTTTTGCGCCGAACTGGTGCGCGAAACCGCGCTCGAACAGCTGGGCGATGAACTCCCCCACGCGCTGGCTTGCGCTATCGAGGAGTACCGTGAAGGGAAAACGCCGCTCTACATCCGCGCCGTGCTCTACGTGGAGCGCGATTCCCAAAAAGCCATTGTCATCGGCGCCGGTGGGCAGCAGATCAAAAAGCTCGGCCGGGTCGCCCGCGCCAAGATTGAACAGCTCGTGGGCGAGGCCGTCTACCTCGACTTGTGGGTGAAAGTGCTGCCGAACTGGCGCAAGAACGCCCATGCAGTCCGACGGCTCGGCTACGGGGACCCGCCACCGCGTTCGTGACGGTGATGTCCCTGGTGCGCCCGCCGAGGTGCTGGCTCCTCGCCATCGCCGCTTGCCTGTCGCTCGCCTTTGGTCCTTCGCCGCAGGCCAAGGCGCAGAGTGGCGGGCTGTTTCTGCTCGTCCCCTTTGGCGCGCGCGCCGTCGGGGGCGGTCAGGCCGTGAGCGCCGATACCGCGCTCGGTGTCGAATCGCTCTGGTGGAACCCGGCGGGGCTGGCCCGGCTCGGGAAGCGTGAGGTCGCCCTCCATCACTCCCAGACGGTCCTCGCCAACAGTGACATGTTCACGGTGGCGTTTCCGTCCAAAGTCCTCGGAACGCTCGCAGTTGGCGGATATCTGGTGGATTACGGAGATCAGCAGGCGACCGATCCGTATTCCGGGCAGCCCACGGGCGTGATCACCAATCGGAATTACCTGCTCACCGCTTCCTACGCGACGCCCGTTGGTCAGCGGCTCAATCTTGGGGTGACCTACAAGTTTCTGATGCTGCGCTTTGCCTGCAGCGGCGCCTGTGGTGCCACGCCCGTGATTTCGGGGCAGAGCAGTGCCTTGGACGTCGGCGCGCAGTATGTCTTGCCGACCACACTGCCGATCTCCATTGGCGCCTCCGTTCGGAATCTTGGTCCCGCGCTGCAGGTCAAGGACCGGCCGCAGGCGGATCCCTTACCCATGGTGGTGCAGGTGGGGATGAAGGCGCGTGTCCCGGTGGCCGCCCTGAACGCCCTGGGAGGGACCCTTGATGCGAGTGCCGATCTGCTGTCGGCCTCTGCCCTCGGCGGGCTGACCGCTGGGATTGGGACGACCCTCGGATACAAGGAGCAGCTCTTCCTGCGCGCGGGCTATGTCCATCAGCCTGGCGAAGGGAGTGGGCCCACTCTTGGGCTCGGCCTCCAACGTGGGGCCTTTGGCTTCGATGTGGCGCGCCGCTTCGATCGTCTGGCGGCGCAGCTCGGACAGCCGCCGACGTATGTCATGCTCCGGGCGTCGTTCTGATGGTGTGGCCCATCGTTCTCCAAGCCTGGCGGGTGGGGTGCCGCGCGCTGATCTGCGCGGCCGCACTCAGCGTGTGTGTGGGGCTGATCTCCACGGTCGCTGTCGCGCAGCCGCTCCCTTCGCCCGCCGCCTTGCGATCCAACGGACGAACCGCCGGACGAACTGCCGCGGGTGGCGTCTGGCGTGGCAGCGCACCGAGCCAGGATCGCATGGCGACGGTGGACTCCGCGTCGTGGTGGGCGCCGGTAGCGTCGCTGGCGGTGCCGGGCGCGGGCCAGTTTCTCCTCGGGCAGCAGCGCTCCGTCGCCTACCTCGTGGCCGATGCCTATCTGCTCATCCAAGCCGTCTCGGCGCAGCGGGAAGGGGATCGCGGCCGCGATAGCTATCGGGCCCTCGCCGCGGATGTGGCTCGGCGCAGCTTTGGTACGGATCGCCCGGTCGGCGGTTGGGACTATTACGAGTTGCTCGAGAAGTATCTCGAGAGCGGTGCGTACGACCGGATCCCGGGCGGTGCGGTGGATCCCGAGACGGACGAAGCCACCTTCAACGGCGCGAGTTGGTTGCTCGCCCGGCAGACCTTTTGGCGCGATCCCAAGGTGCCGCCCGCGGTCGCCAGCGCGGAGTATCAGCGCGCGCTGGCGTTTTACGTGGGGCGCGCCGTTCCGGATGGATACCGCTGGAGCTGGCGTGATGCGCAGCTCCAGCAGGATGTGTATAAGCAGACCATCGCGAGTGCGAACTTGCGCTACCAGCGGGCCGTGACCATGGCCGGGCTGCTCGGCGCCAACCACGTGATCAGCGCCATCGATGCCTATGTGACGGTGCGCATTCGACGCTTTGGTGGGGTGCGGGTCGGCGCGTTGACGCTCGATGGCCTCCAGAGTTCCGTGCGGCCGGTGGGGGACCTCGCCCGAGGACACCGCGAGTGGCGAACGGCGCTCCGATTCATTCCAACCCGTCGGTGAACCGTCGGCGCGGCTGCACGTTTCTGACTATTTTCTGTAGGCCACGCGGGAGGGGTCGCGTGCGCTTCTTCCTGTAGCGGTGGGTCCCGAGATGACGAGTGTTCGATGACAGTCTCATGCCCTGATTGCCGGTCCGTCTTCCGGGTGGATCCCGCCAAGGTGCCGGCGTCCGGTGTGCGTGCCCGGTGCTCCGTCTGCGGCGGACTCATTGCCATGACCGGTGGGGAGCTGCCCGTGGCGGTGACCCCAGCCGTGGCGGTTCCGGCTCCGGCTCCGGTTGCAGTTCCGGCGCCGGTTGCTGCGCCGGTTGCGGCGCCGGTTGCTGCGCCGATCGCCGCCCCGGTCAGCGCGCCGATGCCGCGTCCGGCTATGCCCACGCCGCTGATGGTCGAAGCGTTGCCTGCCGCCTTTCCGGTGCCACACCCCGCGCCGACGGCTGCGGAGTCTCCGGCGCTGCGCCCGATGGTGCCCACGCCATTGATGGTCGAGGCACTCCCGTCCGCCTTTCCGGTGCCGGTGCCCCAGCCGGTGGTGCCCACGGTGGTGCCCCAGCCGGTGGTGCCCCAGCCGGTGGTGCCCCAGCCGGTGGTGCCCCAGCCGGTGGTGCC
>JBAXMW010000116.1:0-4683 GCA_037134115.1 Gemmatimonadaceae bacterium
CAGAGCCGGTGCAAGAGCCGTCGACCGGGCCAACAGCCGCCGCGGCGATTGGGAGCACATATGCATACTCGTCAGGGTTGAGGTCACAGGGTCAGGCCGCCACCGCCACATCACCGCGGCGCACGAGGGTCAGAATCGAATAGACAGCGACCGGCTCATTGAGCTGGTTAAGCACTTCCACATCCCACTCCACCACCCCCTGCGGGATCCCCCCCTCGGGCGTGTCTTTCGCGGTCTTCTGCTTGACCGTCAATCGGACATGGATCGTATCGCCGGGGTACACCGGCTTGGTGAAGCGCAGCTTCTCCAACCCGTAATTGGCCAGCACCGGTCCGAGCGCCGGATCCACGAAGAGCCCGGCCGCCGCCGACACAATGAAATAGCCGTGCGCCACCCGCCCTTCGAAGACGCCGTTGCTGCGGGCGTCGTCGTCATTCATGTGCGCATAGAAGTGATCGCCGGAGAGCGCGGCAAACCGCTCCACATCCTCAAGGGTGATCGTGCGCGTGCCCGTCACGACCGTGTCCCCGACATGCAGCTGATCGAAGGTCTTCCGGAACGGATGGACCGTATCCGTCGTCTGCGTGGCACCCGACTGCCATTCGCGCGTGATCGCCGTGAGCATGGAGGGACTGCCCTGCAAGGCGGTGCGCTGCATGTAGTGCAACACCCCACGGCCACCACCCATCTCCTCACCGCCGCCGGCCCGCCCCGGGCCACCGTGCACGAGATTGGGCAACGGAGAGCCGTGCCCGGTGCTTTCCTTCGCACTGCTGCGATCAAGGACCAGCATGCGCCCATGATAGGCCGCCGTGCCAAGGATCACCGTCCGCGCCACGGTCGGATCAGCGGTCACCAGCGAACCACAGAGTGAGCCACGCCCCCGCTTCGCCAGCTCGACGGCTTCATCGAGGGACCGATAGGGCATGATCGTATTGACGGGACCGAACGCCTCAATGTCATGCGGTTCGCTGTGCTGCAGCGGATTCGCGCTCAACATCAGCATGGGACCGAAGAACGCCCCCTTCTCCCGGTCGGCCCCCATTACGGCAAAGTCACCACCACCATACACCAGCTCCGTCGCCGACCGGATGCGCGCGGCGCTCGCACCCACATCACGGACCTGCGTGCGGCTCGCCAGCGGCCCCATACGCACGCCGTCCACCGACGGATCACCAATCGTGGTCTTGTCCAACCGCGCGCGAAGCGCCGCAATCACATCCCCCTCCATCCCCGCGGGGACGATGGAGCGACGGATCGCCGTGCACTTCTGGCCAGCCTTCACCGTCATCTCGCGCACGACTTCCTTGATGAACAGCTCAAACTCGTCGGTACCAGGGACCGCATCGGGTCCGAGGATGGAACAGTTGAGCGAATCGGCTTCCATGTTGAAGCGCACCGAATGCGCCATGATCGCGGGACTCTCCTTGAGCATCTGTCCCGTCGCCGCCGATCCCGTGAACGCCACCGCATCCTGTTCCGTCACATGCGAGAGCAAATCCCCAGCGCTGCCGCAGATGAGCTGCACCGCCCCCGCCGGGAGAATGCCCGACTCCACAATCGACCGGAACACGGCCTCCGTGAGGAAGCTCGTGACCGTCGCCGGCTTCACAATGCACGGCACACCGGCGAGCAGCGCCGGGGCCAGTTTTTCCATCATTCCCCAGACAGGGAAATTGAAGGCGTTAATGTGAATCGCGACCCCTTCCAGCGGCACGCAAATATGCCGTCCCGCAAAGGTGCCGCCCTTCGAGAGCGACTCGGCCGGGCCTTCGACATGAAAGGTCTCATTCGGGAACTCTCGGCGCCCACGGCTCGCGTACGCAAAGAAGGTTCCGATCCCGCCATCGATATCGATCCAGCTATCGGTCTTCGTTGCGCCCGTGGCCGCAGACAGCGCGTAGTAGGCGTCCTTCCGTTCCATCAGATACTTGGCCAGCGCCTTGAGCATCGCCGCGCGCTGATGAAAGGTGAGCGCCCGGAGCGCAGGCCCCCCCACCGACCGCGCGTAGCTGGCCATCCCTTGAAAATCGAGACCGCCGCTCCCCGCTTCACCGAGCGCCTCGCCCGTCACCGCATGAAAGAGCGTCGTGGTGCTTCCCGTCCCGCGCACCCACTGCCCCTGCGCAAAGTTCTCCAGCATCAGCATCGCTATCGCACTCATCGAAAGAAGTCACGGGCCGGTTTCAACACGCACCGGCGCCAAATCCGTTTCACACCCGTTCCAGCACCATCGCATAACCCTGACCCACCCCAATGCACATCGTGCACAGCGCGTAGCGCCCCTGCCGATGGTGCAGCTCGCGCGCGGCGGTCAACGCCAGACGCGCCCCGCTCATCCCCAGCGGATGGCCGAGCGCGATCGCGCCCCCATTGGGATTGACCTGCGGCGCGTCATCCGGGACGCCCAGCGCACGCAGACAGGCCAGCCCCTGCGCCGCAAAGGCCTCGTTCAGCTCAATGACGTCCATCTGCTCGATCGTCAGGCCAGCCCGGTGGAGCGCCAACTGACTCGCCGGGACCGGCCCCATCCCCATGATGCGCGGCTCCACACCAGCCGCCGCACTCGCCACAATGCGCGCCAGCGGCGTCAGGCTATGCTGCACCATCGCCGCCTCGGACGCGATGAGCAGCGCCGCCGCCCCATCATTCAGCCCCGACGCATTCCCCGCCGTCACACTCCCCTCGGCTCGGAACGCGGGCTTGAGCCCCGCCAGCGTCTCCATGGTGGTGTTCGGCCGCAGGAATTCATCGGCCGCAACCACCGTCGGTTCGCCCTTCTTCTGCGGGATCATCACTGGCGCAATCTCCTCCACAAACCGACCCGCGCGCTGCGCCGCCGCCGCCCGCTGTTGGGACCGCACGGCAAACGCATCCTGATCGGCGCGGGAGACGCCGTATTGCATCGCGACATTCTCTGCCGTCTCGCCCATGGAGTCCGTGCCGTAGCGCGCCTTCATCGCGGGATTCACAAAGCGCCAGCCCAGGCTGGTGTCGAAGAGCTGCATGTCGCGCGCAAAGGGCGTCGCCCCTTTGCTCAACACATACGGTGCGCGCGTCATGCTCTCCACACCACCCGCGAGATACACCGCGCCCTCCCCCGCCCGAATCGCCCGCGCCGCCGTGGCGACCGCACTCAATCCCGACGCACAGAGCCGGTTCACCGTCTCACCAGGGACCGTGTGCGGGACCCCCGCCAGCAACAGCGCCATCCGCGCCACATTGCGATTGTCCTCCCCCGCCTGATTCGCGCAGCCGAGAATCACATCGTCAATCACAGCAAGATCGAGCGCCGGGTGGCGGGCCAGCAGCGCGCGAATCGCGTGCGCCGCCAAATCATCCGCCCGCACAGCACTCAGTGATCCGCCCAGATTGCCAATTGGCGTGCGGATGCCGTCCACCAGAAACGCGTCCGCACCTGCAGCACGCCCGGTCATCATCATGCGGTCCTCGGAGTCAGGTCATCTGGCACATGCGGTCGCGTGGTCCGGTACCCGGTCCCGCGAAAATGCGCCACCGTTTCATCGCGCTGATTGCGCACCGTCGCCACACAGAAGGCCAGACGGTTCGTACTGCTGTCTTCATGCGCCTCGACCGTCAGGACATCGCCCGGGCGTACGGCCACGGGAAAGTTCACGGTACAGTCGATCGCCACGCTCAGCGTCCCCGCCGAGTTGATCGCAAAGGCAAAGGCGCTGTCGGCGAGCGAAAAGACAATGCCGCCATGGGCCGTGCCAAAGCCGTTCACCATCTCCTCCCGCACGGTCATGCGTAGCACGGAACGCCCGACCTCGGCCTCGAGCACCTCAACGCCGAGCCAGCGCGAGTAGGCATCGCGCACCATGAGGTGGTCCACCAGTGCGCGCACGGAGGAAAAGCCCGACGGAATCCGCGGCGCGTCAGACATCGACCAACCGTCCACCGGTGGCCACCGCGCGCCGTAGGGTTCGCGCGATGCGGTAGCGCGGATCCCCCGTCTCGTCATGCAGCGTCTGCAACAACTGCAGCACCGTGGCCGGACCCATCGCATCGCCCCACGTCAGGAGCCCGCGCGGATAATTCACGCCCTTCGTCATCGCGACCTCCAGGTCCGTCACCGAGGCCAGCTGGAATTCGCGCGCGGCACACGCCTCATTCACGAGCATCGCCACCACGCGATCGACGATCGCCTGACCGCGCACCGTGTCGGTGACTGGCTCTGGGCGCACCGCGCCATCACCGTACCGGTAATAGCCACGTCCGGTTTTCTGTCCCAGTAATCCGGCTTCCACATGCCGCTGCTGAATCACCGAGGGCCGGTAGCGCGGATCCTGAAAGGTCTGCTCATAGACCGAGCAGGAGACGGCAAAGTTCACGTCATTGCCGATCAGGTCCATCAGGGCAAAGGGGCCCATGCGGAAGCCCCCCAGCGTCGTCAGCGCCCAGTCGACCGTGGCGAAATCCGCGAGCCCCTCCTCCACGATGCGCAGCGACTCGCCGTAGTACGGCCGTGCGACACGGTTCACGAGGAAGCCCGGCGTATCCGTCGCCCGCACCACCGTCTTCCCCCACGATGTCACGAGTGCCGAGGCCACCGTTGCCACTGAGGGGTCGGTCGTGATCGCGGGGATGATTTCCACCAGCGGCATCACCGGCGCCGGATTGAAGAAGTGCACCCCAACCACGCGCTCGGCGTGCTGACAG
>JBAXMW010000117.1:0-4634 GCA_037134115.1 Gemmatimonadaceae bacterium
GCGGCCGACAGCTTGGGGGTCCCCACCGGTTCAACGCCAACGAGGCGCGCCTTCGGGTGCCGCCGCTTGATCGCGGCGGCCACGCCAGACGATAAACCGCCGCCACCGACGGGCACGACCACCGTGCCGATCTCGGGGAGATCGTCGGCGATTTCGAGCCCCAGTGTCCCCTGCCCGGCGATGATGCGCGGATCATCGAAGGGGGGCACCAGAATCGCCCCCGTCTCCGCAGCAATCGCATCGGCACGCGCCGCGCGATCGAGACTCGTGGTTCCGGCCAGCTCCACCGTCGCGCCATAGCGTTCCGCGCCGGCGCGCTTCGCCGCCGGCACCGTCGTGGGCATCACGACCGTGCAGCGCATCCCGAACATGCGCGCGGCATACGCCACCGCCTGTCCATGATTCCCCGAGGACGGCGTGACGACGCCACAGGCGCGCTCCGCCGGAGAGAGCCCCTGAATGAAGGCATAGGCCCCGCGGAACTTGAACGCGCCGGTACGCTGCAACATCTCCGGCTTGACCCACACGCCCGCCGGAAAGCGGTCGGTGAGCGCGTCCACGGGGAGCAGCGGCGTACGCACCGCCACCCCTTTGAGCACCTGGGCCGCCGCTTCAATCTCCGCGAGGGAGACGAGCGACGGCGTTGCCGCAGCCGTCATCGCGACTCAGCCCTCGCCGTCCGCCATCGCACCGGCGTCCGCACCATCCGCCTCGTCGCCGCCCTCCGCGCTGTCGTCCGGAATGACCCGCGCCACCGCCGACACCACATCGTGCTCATCGAGCGCCACCAGCTTCACCCCTTGCGCCGCCCGACCGGTCACGCGGATCTCTGACACCTTGCTGCGGATCGCAATGCCCTGCCGCGTCATCAGCATCAGTTCGTCTTCCGGGACCACTTCCATCAACGCCACGACGTCACCGGTCTTGGCGGTGCGGTTGAGCGTCAGGATCCCCTTGCCGCCGCGCTTCTGGACGCGATACTCGCTCACCTCGGAGCACTTGCCGAGCCCCTTTTCCGTGACCACGAGCAGCGTGGACTCGCGCTTGATCACCACCATCCCGACCACCTGATCCGACGGACGCAGCTCCACGCCCTTCACCCCGACGGTGTCGCGTCCCATCTCGCGGACATCACTCTCGTGGAAGCGGACCGACAGGCCGTGCCGGGTGGCGAGCACCACATCATTCGTCCCCGACGTCACCTGGACATCCATCAGTTCATCGCCGTCTTCGATCTTGATGGCCTTGATGCCGGTGGTGCGCGGATTGCTGTACTGCGACAGCGCCGTCTTCTTCACCGTGCCATGCTTGGTGCAGAAGAGCAGGAATTCCGTATCCGAGAATTCGCGCGTCAGCACAATCGCGCGGATGCGGGTGTCTGGCGTGACGTTGATCAAGTTCACGATCGGCTTGCCGCGCGTGGCGCGACCGGCCTGCGGCAACTCGTGCACCTTGAGCCAGAAACAGCGACCGTCATCGGTGAAGATGAGCATGTACGTGTGCGTACTCGCCACGTACAGCCGCTCGATGAAGTCGTTTTCCTTGAGGTCGGCCCCCGCCTTGCCACGCCCACCGCGCCCCTGGCGCTTGTAGAGCGTCACCGGCGTCCGCTTGATGTAGCCGTTGTGCGAGATGGTCACGACCATCTCCTCATCGGCGATCAGATCCTCGATCGAGAACTCCCCATCATCGCTGACGATTTCCGTCCGACGCTCATCGCCGTAGGTCTCCACCAGCGCGAGCAGTTCGCCCTTGAGGATCTCCATCCGGCGCGGACGGGACTCGAGAATTCCGCGCATGTCCACGATGAACGAGCGCACTTCGCGGAGCTCGTCTTCGAGCTTGTCCCGCTCCAGCCCGGTGAGCTTGGCGAGCCGCATGTTGAGGATCGCTTCCGCCTGCCGCTCCGACAGCCCGAAGCGCGCCTGCAGCTGCGCGCTCGCCGCCGGCGTGTCCGACGCGGCGCGGATCAGGGCGATCACTTCGTCGATGTTATCGACGGCGATCTTGAGCCCTTCGAGGATATGTTCCCGCTCGAGCGCCTTGTCGAGGTCGAATTGCGTCCGGCGGATGATGACTTCGTGGCGGTGCGCGATGTAATGCTCGAGGCACTGCTTGAGCGTCAGCACCTTCGGCACGAGCTGCCGCGTGTTGGGATCCGGCACCAGCGCCAGCATGATCACCCCGAAGGTGCTCTGCATGGACGTGTGCTTGTACAGCTGATTGAGCACCACGCGCGGAATCGCATCGCGCTTGAGCTCAATGACAATGCGGATCCCATCGCGATCGGATTCGTTCCGCAGCGCGCTGATCCCGGTGAGCTTCTGATCGCGCACCAGCTCTGCGATGTCCGCCACCAGCTTGGCCGGATTCGCCTGATACGGCACCTCCGTCACCACGATCTGCGACTTGCCGCTCGACTCCTTCTCCTCGATCACCGCACGCGCGCGCATCACGATGCGACCACGCCCGGTGTCCTGATAATCGGCGATCCCGGCGCGGCCATAGATGTAGCCGCCCGTCGGGAAATCCGGTCCCTTCACCATCGCGCGCAGCGCCGCGCCATCGAGATCCGGATTATCAATGAGCGCCACCACCGCTTCGCTCACTTCACGCAAATTGTGCGGCGGAATGTTCGTCGCCATGCCGACGGCGATCCCCGCCGAGCCGTTCACGAGCAGATTCGGAATCCCCGACGGCAGCACCCGCGGCTCCTCGAGCCGGTCATCGAAGTTGGGCGCGTAATCGACGGTGTTCTTGTCGATATCCGTGAGCATCTCCACGGCAATCCGCGTCAGCCGCGCTTCGGTGTAGCGGTAGGCGGCCGCGTTGTCGCCGTCCATGGACCCGAAATTCCCCTGGCCGTCCACCAGCGGATAGCGCAGCGAGAAGTCCTGCACCATACGCACCAGCGCGTCATACACGCTGCTGTCGCCATGCGGGTGATACTTGCCCAGCACGTCACCCACCACCGTGGCCGACTTCTTGTACGGACGCCCCGGGAGCAACCCGAGTTCGTTCATCGCATACAACACGCGCCGATGCACGGGCTTGAGGCCATCGCGAACGTCCGGCAGAGCCCGGGACACGATGACGCTCATGGAGTAGTTGATGAACGACTCCTTGACCTCTTCATCGATGAGGCGCGGCAGGATGCGTTCGCGGGCGATTGGTGCAGTCATATGCGCGGCAGGGAGGGTGTCCAGCGACGGTCAGCGCGACACGTCGCGGCAATCATGAAATATACACGGTCCGCACCGTTTCCTCAACGGGGCGGACCGTGGTAACTGTCTGAAAAACAACGACTTATCGGGATTCCACCGAGATTCGAGGCCGGTCAGGCACCAGCCGCTGGCGCCGCGGGACGGGGCGTCGGGGCCGGTTCGGACTCGGAGGCCTCGTCGGCCATCTCCTGCGCCTCCTCGGCCGCCGCCTCTTCGTCGATCGCCTTCCGCTCCGCCCGGTACCGGTCGTACCAGTCCCGCGTCACTTCCGCCGCCAAATCCCGGTTCCCCAGCCCGAAGGCGAGCGCCAGCGCCAGCGCGACCGCCCCGAACAGGATCGCAAAGGCGGTCGTCACAATGTCCGTGGCGATCCCCAGCTCCTGCAGCGCCATGAACACGGCCAGCACGATCACGCCGCCACGCCCGGTGCGGGCGAGCCACGGCCCGCCATGCAGCCCACCAGCCGACGCCATGATCAACCCGCCCACGAACCCGCCGAGGACGATGCCCAGGATGATGATCACGATCGCCGCAATCACGCTCGGGATATAGCTCACCAGCTCGGAGAAGACGTTGGCGAGCGACTCCAGCCCGATCGCGTTCGCCGCCACCAGCAGCACGGCAAACATCACGAACCAGAAGAGCACATTCGCGATGACCTTCGCCGGATTCAGATGCGAACCGGAGCGCTCGACGGCCTGCATCACGCCGCCCCGCTCGAGCATCTGATTGAAGTGCACTTTGCGGAGCAGCTTCGCCGTCCCCTTCTCCAGCACCTTGGCCACCAAGTAGCCGGCGAAGAGAATGACCAGCGCGCCAAAGAGCGCCGGCACGAACTCGCCGAGCATCGCAAAGCTGTGCTCAAGGCGTTCCGTAAAGGTCGACGTCACGGCGGCGTCTGGGGCGCCGGCCGGCGTGGCGGTTTGTTGCGCGACGCGCAACGGATCAGCAGACAAGGTCTGAAACACTGCGGCAATTCGGACGAGAGAGCGCCGGGCATGGGCGCACATGGGTCCCGGGAACGCGGGAAAGGTAGTAATGGGGCCGAATCACAACAACGGCACCTTGCCCGACCCGGGACGGCGGCACCGCGCGCATCATGGCCAGGGCGTCAGAGCCGAGTCCCCCGCTTGCTGTCGAAGAGCACGCTGCGTCGGCAGCTGGGGCAGAGCAGCCAGGCGCGCTGGCGCCGATAGCCAAGCCCGAAGGAGCCCCCACCGATCGCCCGGGAGGTCATGGCCACCGCACAGCGGGGGCAGACGGGCGGGGTCCCGGCCGCCATCGCCGCCTGCAGCGCCTGCTCTTCCGGACGCGTGAACCGGGCGGTCTCCGTCGCCTTCTCGGCCGGCGGAACGGACGGGTCGTCGCTCATCCGTCCGACGCCACCTGCACCACCACCTTGCCGCACTG
>JBAXMW010000118.1:0-4610 GCA_037134115.1 Gemmatimonadaceae bacterium
TATTCAATCGTGGCGACCGTCTCGACGCTCGACCAGCCGCTGGCGGTCATGTCGGTGCGTTGCTCCACCACCACGCCCGCGAGGCGGCTGCGCCCGCCGATGGACCCGGTGTAGGAATAGGTGTATCGGCGACCACCCGCGGTTGCGGAGGTGCCGGCTCCCGTGTTGGCTCCGTCGTAGGCCAGCAGCAGGTTGCGATTGGCGTCGTAGCCGGTGCTGGCCGCCGTCGCCGCGGAGGTTGGGTGGCCAACATAGGCAGTCTGCCCATCGGCCCCCACGATCTTCCACACCTGGTAGTCGGCCCGATTGTCGCTGGTGCCCGAACCGAAGAAGTAGGTGCGAGTGCCGTTGCTCTGGTGGTAGATGTAGTGCTGCGGCTCACCCTCGCCATCGGCCGCGATGCGTTCCAGCACACCGCCCGCCCCGTTCACGGCCGCGTACGTCGCCGCGTTTTCTGCGGTCTGCGCAAACTCGATGAATCGATCCGCACCCAGCACGATCTGTGCCGCATCGAGCGTGCCCGAGACTCCATCGGGAATGATCCGAAGTTCGGGCTGCGAAGCCTGGAACCAGTTGAGCCCCTGGGCTCCATCGCTCACGTGCTGAGCGCTGCCAGTGGTCTGCACCTGCGAGTAGGTGCGGCCGATGGTCCAGCCCACGTCGCCGCGTGCGGAGCCTGCAAAGTCGATGGCGAAGGGCGCGTAGGCGCCGGTCAGCAGATCGAAATCCCCGATGCGCGAAGAAGGGCCGGGGTCGGAGGCGAACGGATTGCCGCTGGAGAAGGCGATCCCGCCCCCCGCTTTCACCGTGCCATCGAGCATCGTGGCACGCTGGAAGGGCTGGGGCCGCACGTTCTGTGAAGCCGTCGCGGCAGGGACGGACGATGGCGTGTACAGCACGGGCACGCCGCCCAGGAGGGTCGTCTGGCCGAATGCCAAACTGCCGTACCCGCCTCCGACAAGCATGACGCAGGCCGCGAACGACCCGAGCAGGCGAGCGATGCGAGCGGCCGGTGTGCGAACGCACGGCACGAGCCTCGCAGACCGCTGCGAGCGCCAAGCGCGGTGATCGCGGCCAACAGTCATGGGTGCATCTCCCAACGGCGATTCGTTCCCGAACCGACTTGAAGCGTCATCACCGGCCGCCCGAGTCGACAACTCCGGCTTGAGCAAGCGACGACACTCGGAGGTTACCGAAGTTGCCGCGGCTTGTCGAGGGGAATCATCGAAAATCGGACGTTGCGAGCGAACTGGGGGGGCGAGACACAGAGGCGGTGGTTCTTGGAGAATCGCTTGCGTTGTCGAATTGATAGAGCGGAGGCGTCGGGTTGAGTTGACATGCCATGAAAAACCTCAGCCATTGGGAGTGAGAATCGGCGCCTCGGGGTGTGCCCTCATAGCAGTCCCAATCGCAACCTTTTCAAAGGACGCGCGATGTCCGCTCTCGATGCCCCCTCCCAACGCCCTACCCGTACCCCCACCGAATTGTCCAACTGCCGTCCACCCATTGACGGAAAGCCACTTTGTCGATCACCAAATGGCATTCCGCGCTCGACACGCCGCGTCATGGTCAAACGGTGGCAGTCAATCCACCCCGTTCCCCGGTGCTCCCGTTCGGTAGCGCCGGGGCGACCTTGCTCGGCGGCGTCACCCGTCCTTTGGCGGCGGCTTCAGGCTCCCCAGCATCCGCAGGCCTGGAAAGCACAGGGCGACCATGCCCACCACCACCAGCGTGCCCACGCCCCCGCTGACGACGCTGGCGACCGGGCCGAACCACGACGCCACCAGCCCGGATTCGTAGCCGCCCAGCTCGTTGGAGCTCTCGATGAAGACGCTGTTGACGCTCGACACGCGTCCGCGGATGTGCTCGGGCGTTCGCATCTGCACGAGCACGTGGCGGATCACCACCGAGACGTTGTCCACCGCGCCGCCGAAGGCCAGGCACGCCACGCTCAGCCACAGGTTGGTCGACAGTCCGAAGGCGATGATCGAGAGCCCGAAGAGCGCCACCGACCAGAGCAGGGCTCTCCCCGCGTGGCGGAACGGCGGACGATGCGCCAACCAGAAGGCCATCAGCAGCGCGCCCACGTACGGGGCGGCCCGCAGCACGCCCAGCCCCACCGGTCCGGCGTGCAGGATCTCCTTGGCGAAGATGGGCAGCAGCGTCGTCGCCCCGCCCAGCAGCACCGCGAAGAGGTCGAGCGTGAGCGCCGCGAGAATCGTCTTCTCGCCCCAGACGTGCGAAAGCCCCGCGGTGACGCTCCCGCGATCGCCGCCCGCGGGCCGCTCCGAGAGGCGCGGATGGAGCGTCATCGCCAGCACGGCGAAGGCGGCACACCCCAGCCCCGTCAGCACGTAGATGGGCCAGGCCACCCCCGTGAGGTGGATGATCGCCCCGGCCAGCAGCGGGCCCGCGGTGGCGGAGAACTGGAAGACGCCGCTGTTCCAGGTGGTGGCGTTGTGGAAGTCCTCGATGGGCACCAGCACGGGCAGCAGCGTCGCCCGGGCCGGCCCGTTGAAGACCCTCGCGCACCCGCACAGGGCCATCAGCACGTGAAAGGACCAGACCGGCCACGCGAAGTGCGACGCCGCCGCGAGCCCCACCATGATGAGCGCGAAGGCCCACTGCGTCGCCGCCAGCACGCGGCGGCGGTCGAGCAGGTCGATCAGGTGCCCCGCGGGCAACGCCAGCAGAATGACGGGCAGGGCCCTGGCCACGCCGAGGTACCCCAGCGCCATCGCGCTGCCCGTGCGCTCGTAGACCTCCCACAGGACCGCGGTCCCCAGCATCTGCAGCCCCGCGCAGGAGAGCAGCCACCCGGACGCGAACCGCCGGTAGTCGGCGTGTCGGAGGGCGGCATAGGCGTCGTGCGATGACACGCACGAGCATACGGACCCGGCGGCGACGAGATCAGCCCTCGGCGACGCGCCACCGCTTGCCGTCGCGGACCACGCGCCGGTAGAGCGTGTCGCGTTCGACGGGCTCGAACCCCGCCTCGCGGATGGCCTTCTGCAGCGTCCAGACGTTCACCTCCTGGTGCGTCGATGCGCCGCCGACCTTGGTGATGTCGTACCACACCACCGTGCCGTCGATGTCGTCGGCCCCGCTCTGGAGCATGACCTGCGCCATCGGCAGCGTCTGCATGATCCAGAAGGCCTTCACGTGCGGGAAGTTGTCGAGCATCAGGCGGGCCACCGCCAGCGTGCGGTAGTTCTCGAGGCCCGACGGGCCCGGCAGGTGCTCGAGGTCGCAGCCGTCGGGGAAGAAGGGCAGCGGGATGATCGTCTGGTAGTAGCCCGTCTTCGGCGTCGCGCCGCCCGCGAAGGCCTTGTGCTCGGGCAGCGGCGTGCCCGGACGCGTCAGCGTGATCGCCGGCGCATCGCCACCTTCGCGGCCCGTGTACCCCAGATGCCCGTCGAGCGAGCCCGAGTTCGACCCCTGCGAACGAACACCCTCGTACCCCATCGCGGCCAGGGCCTCGTCCTGGGCGCGACGCAGCATGTCCATGTGCGTCAGGCGGTCGTGGCGCGTCTCGATGTGGCCGTAGAGCATCGTCGCGTTGGTGTTGAGGCCCAGTTCGTGGGCCACGCGGTGCACGTCCAGCCACACGTCGCTGCGGATCTTGCCCTTGTACGCCTCGTCGTGCACGCGGTCGTCGAAGACCTCCGCCCCGCCGCCGGGCAGCGAGCCAAGCCCCGCCGCCTTGAGTGCGGCAAGAACATGGCGAATCCCCTCGACGCGGGCCTGTCGCCCCTCCTCGCCGGCCGCGTTCGCGCCCTTGTACACCTTGGCGATCTTCGCGAGGTGCACCACCTCGACGGCGGTGAAGGCCTTCACGTGCAGGTCGCTGCCCAGCTCGCGCGCGGTGTCGCGGATCGTCGAGACCAGGTCGGTGTAGTAGCTGAAGGGCAGGTACGGGTGCAGCCCGCCCACCGAGTGCATCTCGGTGGCGCCCCCCTCGACCGCCTCTCGCACCTGCTCGCGGACGTAGTCCATGTCGCGCGTGTACGCGCCGGGCTCGTCCTTCTTGCGGTAGAACTCGCAGAACTTGCACGAGAGCGCACAGACGTTGCTGTAGTTGAGGTGGCGGTTGATGTTGTAGAAGGCCGCGGTGCCGTGCAGGCGACGACGCACCGCGTCGGCCATCTCGATCACCGACCACAGGTCGGAGGTCTCGAAGAGCACTTCGCCGTCGGCGAGCGTCAGTCGCTCGCCCCGGTCCACCTTGGCGCCAATGGCGGCAAGGCGCGGATCAACCCCCGAGAATCGCGACTCGGACAGACCGACAGACGATGGAGCGACAAGCGTGGACATGACGGCGACGTGAACCTTTCCGTGGACCTTTCAAAGACTTTTGAAATCTTTGGAAGGCACGTGAGGAAAGTCCATGCGAGCGAGAAGGGCGGCATCGGGCCAGTGAAAGCACCGGCTTTCGACCGCGGTTCCCTCGCCCGCCTCAGGGCCGGCCGCACGCCCTGGCCGCGGAGCCGCCTCGCGCTGGAGGTGGTCCGCGACGTGCCCGAGGAGCAACGGCGCTGCCGAACGCGCTCATGGCGGCGCGAGCGAAGCACCTGCCCAGAAGCCCGGTGGCGTTGGCGATCGGGTACGTG
>JBAXMW010000119.1:0-4492 GCA_037134115.1 Gemmatimonadaceae bacterium
CTCAACGCCATGCGCATCCCGCTTCTTTCTCCCTCCCGCCCGCTTATGTCCCGCTCCGCCGTGCGCGCGCTCTCCGTCGGTGTATTGATCGCCGTCGCCCTGTTCGCCTGTTCCAAGAGCACCGACTCGGCGACCGCTCCAACGAATACCAGTGGTGGCACCACTGGCACAGGGAGTGGGTCGACCTATAACGCGCTCTGGATTCCGCCAACGCTGACCGGAACGACGTTCAACTTGACCCTCGCCACGTCGAGCAAACAGCTCCGCTCTGGTGCGGCCACCACTACCTACGGGTATAACGGCAACCAGTTCTGGGGCCCAACGCTCATCATGAACAAGGGCGATTCGGTGACACTCAATGTCACCAACACCCTCGGCGAGCAGACCACAACGCACTGGCACGGCTTTCATATCCCCCCTGAGATGGACGGCGGTCCACATCAGGTGATTAACGCCGGGGCCACGTGGTCGCCCACCTTCAAAATTCGGAATAACGCGGCAACGTACTGGTACCATCCGCATCTCCATGAGCAGACGTACAACCAGCTCACGATGGGGGCTGGTGGGCTGATCATCATCAAGGACCCGGCGGAAGCGGCGCTCGCCCTGCCGCGCACGTATGGCACCGATGATATCCCGCTCGTCTTTTCGAGTCGCCGGTTTCTCAGCAGCAACCAGTTCGCCAAGGATATCATCAATACCAGCTACGGCGACTACATGCTGACGAATGGCACGCTGAATGCTGGGACCACCCTGCCCAAGCAGGTGGTGCGCTTGCGGTTGCTGAATGCGGAGATCCAGCGCGGCCTCAATATTGGGCTCAGTGATAATCGCTCGTTCTATGTCATCACGAACGACGGGGGACTGCTGAATGCCCCAGTGCCGGTGACGCGGGTCGTCATGATGCCCGGTGAGCGTGTGGAAGTGCTGGTGGATCTCTCGAAGGACAGCGTCGGCACGGGGCTCGATCTCCGGGCCTTCAACTCCGGCCAGCAGTTTGGCTTTCCCGGACAGGAAGGGAATCCGGAGCAGCCGGATGGGAGCGTGGGACGCGCGTTCACGAGCCTCCTCAACAACACCGACTTCAATCTGGTCCACCTGACCGTGGGCGCGCCCGCCGCGGCGGCGATCACCACGATTCCGCCGACGTTGGTGGCCAATACCTACTGGACGCTGGCGGATGTCACCAACAGTCGCACGATCACGGTGACCGGGGGGCAGGCTGGCTCCGCCTTCACCTTCGATGGGAAAGGCTTCGATCACACCACGGTCGCCCACACGATCAAGCTGAACAGTGTCGAGAAGTGGACGATCGTGAACAACAACATTTTCGGGCATTCGATCCACCTGCACGACATTCAGTTCAAGATCATCTCCCGCAGTAATGGCCCCGTGGCCCCGTATGAGTCGGGGTGGAAGGACACGATCTATCTCCCACTCGGTGCGTCCGCGGTGGTCGTGGCCAAATTTGATGATTTTGCCAGTACGACGAACGCCTACATGTTCCACTGCCACTTCTCCAACCACGAAGACGAAGGGATGATGGGGCAGTTCAAGGTTGTCCCCTGACGGGTGGCGCTCTACGTTCCGGGGGTGATGGACCGATAGTCTTTCCCTCCTCCCGACGAGTGGTCATGAAAACTGCCCAGCAGCTGATCGCCGAAGCGAAGGCCGTCATCACCGAGGTGACGGCGCGCGAAGTCCAGGATCGAATCGCCGGCGGTGAGCCGCTGGTGCTGATCGACATTCGCGAGCAGAACGAGTGGAACCTGGGGCACGCCGCGCCGGCCCTGTACATCGGCCGGGGCGTACTCGAGAGCCAGATCGAATCGCGCGTCCCCCGCGAAGCGGCCGTCGTCCTCTATTGCGCCAGCGGGAACCGCTCGGCGCTGGCGGCGCGGACGCTGGCCGAGATGGGATATACCAATGTGGCCTCGCTCGCCGGCGGGTTCCGCGATTGGGCGGCGAGCGGCGGCGCGATCGCCGATTGAGCATGCTCGACGTGGCGCTCGCGCACGCCGAGATCGCGCCATTAGCGACGCGACTGGCCACGCGTGTGCCGCGTGAGGCCGACGTCGGGCCGTCGGTGCGGCGGGCGGCGGTCGCGGCGGTGCTCCGGGTGACCGAGACCCCGGAGCTGCTGCTCATTAAGCGCGCCGAGCATGCGCTGGACCCGTGGAGTGGGCATATGGCCTTTCCCGGGGGGCGACATGAAGAGGGCGATGCCTCGCTGATGGAGACGGCGATGCGCGAAACCCTCGAAGAGGTGGGACTCGATCTCGCAGCGGGACGGCTATTGGGACAGTTGGATGACCTGGCCCCCGTCACCCCCAGTCTGCCGCCCCTGCTGATCCGCCCCTTCGTGGCGCTGGTGCCGCCCGACGTGATGGTACAGCCAAGTGATGAGGTGGCCGCTACCTTCTGGGTGCCGCTGGCACAGCTGCGGGCGCCGGAATCGCAGATCCAGTACGCGCATCAGATCAATGGTGTGGTGTCGCACTATCCTGCGTACGCGGTGGGACCGCACGCCGTCTGGGGATTGACCCACCGGATGCTGCGTCAGCTGTTATCGCTGTGAGCTAACGCACGTGAACATTCAACGGAGCGAGTGACGTGAAGGGTTTCGTCCGAGGAACGATGGCGATCATGACCGCATCGGCGCTGGTCGGCTGTGTGCGCGGCGCGGCGCCGTCGGCCGTGGCACCGGGGTCCGGTAAGCGGGTCGAGGGGCAGCGCGGCATGGTCGCGGCCTCGCACCCCGACGCGACGGCTGCCGGTGTGGAAGTGCTGCGGGCCGGTGGCAATGCCGTCGATGCGGCGGTGGCCACGGCCTTCGCCCTCGGTGTCACCGATGTGTCGCAGACCGGACTGGGTGGTGGCGGTGCCATGACCTTCTATCGGGCGGATACGCGTCGCGCGGAGCATCTGTCGTTTTATCCGCGTGCTGGGGAGGATCCTCTCTGGGCGCAGCCGGATACGGCGCGTGGAGCGCGTCGTCCGGGACGCGCGGCGGGAATTCCCGGGCAGGTGGCGGGATTGCTGGAGGCTCAGCAGCGCTTCGGAAAGCTGACGCGCGCGCAGGTGATGGCGCCGGCGATCCGGCTGGCCCGCGAGGGGTTCATTGTGTCCCCGTTGCTGTCGCGCACGATTGCGTCGTCGAAGGACAAGATGCAGGCCGACTCGCTCGCGATGGCGCGTTTCATGCCGCGCGGTGAAGCGCTGCGGCCAGGGGAACGGCTGGTGCAACCGGAGCTGGCGGCCACCCTCGATCGGATCGCAGCCGAGGGCGCGAAGGCGTTTTATACGGGGGCGATCGCCGAGCGACTGTCGGCCAAGGTGAAGGCGCAGGGTGGGCTGATCACCGTCAAGGACATGAACACGTATGCGGCGCAGGCCATGCGTCCGCTGTGCACCGAATGGCGCGGCTACACGGTGTTGGGTGCGCCGCCGCCAATGGGTGGCAGCGCGGTGTTGCAGATGCTGCAGATGGCGGAGCAGAGCGGCATTGCGAACGCCGGGGGATTCACGGAGCAGCCGGAGGCGGTGGTGAAGCTGGCGGACGTGTTGCGGATCGCCGGTGTGGATGCCAATCGTTTCCGTGGGGATCCGTTCGTGCAGAGTGTCCCGGCCCGCGGGGTGGCGAGTGCCGGCTTTGCCGCCGCCCGTGTGCAGCGGATGGGCGCCACGGCGCCGGATTCGATTGCCGTGGGGGACGCGTGGGCGTTTGACAGTGCGGCGGCGCCGGGGTCATGCGCTCCGCTCGAGCCGTATGCGCCGGCCACGCGGAGCGCGCGGGCAGGGGCGGGTGGTCGCAATGAGGCGGCCGCTGGCGGCGCGGTGCAGGAGGTGGTGGAGGCGGTGGATCCGTACACGGGCAGCTACACGTCCCATCTGGCCGTGGTGGATGCCGACGGCAATGCCGTCTCGGCCACGACCACGGTGGGGGTGCTGTTTGGCTCTGGCGTGTACACCGACGGCTTCTTCTTGAATTCGGCCGGGTCCAACTTTGATGCGCGGACGCGCGGCACCAACCGCTACGCCAATTCGACGATGTCGCCGACGATCATTCTCGATCATGGCGCCGTTCGGTTGGTGGTGGGGGCGGCGGGATCGCAGTACATCCAGCCCGCGATCACGCAGGTGACGCTGCGGATGCTGGCGTTTGGCGAAGACCCGGCGATCGCGCTTGCGGCCCCGCGCATTTACGCGAGCGCCGGGCTGAAGGACGTCGAAGTGGAGCCCGGCTTCGCGACGAGCGTCTATCAGGGGCTCGTGGCGCATGGGTACCGTCCACAGAGCCGGGTCGCCGACATCACCTTCGGCGGGGTCCACGCGATCTTCGTCCGGAAGAACGGCACGCGGATTGGCGTGGCCGATCCCCGTCGCGACGGAGCGGCTGGCGGGAACTGACCGGGGGCGTTGCGGAGGGTTTTAGGTCAGACTAACTTTTAAGTATGTCTGACCTGAATTCTTCTGCGACGCCGGAGACGGT
>JBAXMW010000120.1:0-4447 GCA_037134115.1 Gemmatimonadaceae bacterium
ATGGCGCTCCGGCTTTCTTCGGGGCCATAGCCGCGCCCGGCCAGGATCTCCTCGTAGGCGCGGGTGTGCAGGTTGGTGAACCCTTCGGAGAATTCGATCTCCTGCCCGTCCATGGTGATGGAGCGGTAGGTGCGCTGCCCCTTGGCCCGGAGCGGCTCCGGCACATCGTTCGCGTCGATGGAGAGGAACCAGCGCACCCGCGCGCGCTCATACTCGAGATAGCCACCGGCGCGCATGGGCGACCGGTGATGCACGACATTGTCCTGCAACGCGCCAAAGAGGAAATGGAGCATGTCGAAGAAGTGCACGCCAATGTTGGTGGCAATGCCGCCGGACTTTTTCTCGTCGGCCTTCCACGACTGCAGATACCACTGCCCGCGCGAGGTCACGTAGGCGAGGTCGACCTCGTACTTGGTGTCGCGCGGCTGCGCCAGCACCTGCTCCCGCAGCGCGGCAATCACCGGGTGCACGCGGAGCTGCAAAATGGTGTTGATGCGCCGGCCGGTGGACGCCTCCATCTCGAGGAGGCCATCGATGTTCCACGGGTTGAGCACCAGCGGCTTTTCGCAAATCGCATCGGCCCCGGCCCGCAGCGCGAAGCGCATATGCGAATCGTGTAAATAGTTGGGCGAGGTGATGGCGACATAGTCCAGCCGGTTGGCATGCCCGGTGCGCTGCAGCTTGTCGACATGCCGGTCGAACCGCTCGAACTCGGTGAAGAACTGCGCGTCCGGGAAGTAGCTGTCGATGATCCCCACGCTGTCGCTGGGATCGAGCGCCGCCACCAGCCGGTTGCCCGTGTCGCGAATGGCCTGCATGTGGCGCGGGGCGATGTACCCGGCGGCACCAATGAGCGCGAAGTTCTTCATGGAAAAGTCACGAGGAAAGGAAGGACCACCGGGAGAAGTTACTCCCCCGGGGCGCGCCGGAGCACCAGCGCGGCGTTGGTGCCACCGAAGCCAAACGAATTGGTCATCGCCGCCGTCACGCTGGCGGCACGGGCCCCCTCCGGAATGCAGTCCAGCCTCACCGCCGGGTCCTGCTTCGCCAGATTGATGGTCGGGGGGAGCCGCTGATCCCGGAGCGCCAGCACGGTAAAAATCGCCTCCGCCGCCCCAGCCGCTCCGGTCAAATGCCCGGTCATCGACTTGGTGCTCGACACGGGAATCCCCCCGCCCCGCGCCCCAAAGACCGCCTCAATCGCCACCGCTTCGGCCACATCCCCAAGGGGCGTGGAGGTGGCGTGGGCGTTGATATAGCCAATATCCGCCGGACGCAGCCCCGCATCGGCCAAGGCGCTCCGCATCGCCCGCTGGGCGCCTTCATGATCCGATGGTGGCGCGGTCATGTGAAAGGCATCGGTACTGGAACCGTATCCCGCCAGCTCCGCATGGATCCGGGCGCCGCGCCCCCTGGCATGCGCCAGCGACTCCAGCACCAGGATCGCCGCCCCCTCCCCCAGCACAAAACCATCTCGTTCGGCACCGAACGGTTGGCTTGCCCCCGCCGGGTCGTCGTTCTTGGTCGATAACGCCCGAATGGCGTTGAACCCGGCCACGCACATGAACCCGATCGGCGCCTCCGCCCCCCCCGCCAGCACGAGATCGGCCTCCCCCCGCTCGATCAGCCGCATCGCCTCCCCCAGCGCATGGGCGCTCGTCGCGCAGGCGCTGCTCGTGCTCCAGCTCGGACCCTTGAAGCCATAGCGGATCGACAGATGGCTCGCCGCCATGTTGATCAGCACGTTCAAGATGAAAAACGGGCTCACCAGCGACGGATCCGCCCCCGCCGGTGACGCGTGCCGAGCCGCCAGCGTCGCCTCCTCGGCGCTCGCGAGCCCCCCGACACAGGAGCCGACCAGCACCGCCGCCCGCGTTGGGTCCCCCGGCGGTCCCGTCAGGCCCGCGTCCTCCATCGCCATCGCCGCCGCCGCCATGGCAAACTGCTGATACCGGTCGAGCCGCTTGGCCTGCTTCCGGTCCATGAACTGGACCGGGTCAAACCCCGTCACCTCGCCGGCAAAGCGGGTGGCCATCATGCTCGCATCAAAGAGCGTGATCGGGGCGATCCCCGACCGCCCGGCCAGCAGCGCCTCCCAGCTGGGCTCCACCCCCACCCCGCAGGGGGAGAGGAGCCCCATCCCGGTGATCACCACGCGGTGACGGTCGCTCTTGGAGTCGCGGCGGTGCGCGATCAGAGGCTCACTCAGAGGCTCGCTCCGCGGGGCGCTCATGCCAGCGGCCGCTCGTACACGCGCCAGACTTTGGAGGTCTTCGCGCCCATCACCTCCATGGGCTTCGTCATGAGCCGGTTGTCCTCCAAAATCCAGCTCGCTTCGGCGCCAATGGCCCCGTACGCCTTGCCGCGCCGGAAGACTTCGTCGGCGAAGAGCTGGAAAATGCTGCGCGACCGGTACGCCGGACGCACGCCGAGCAGCATCACGCGGCCACTCTTGAGCCGCGACTTCCCCAGCAGCAGCGTCAGCCACCCCAGGGGGAACAGTCGCCCGGTGCGAATGCGCTTGAAGAGCACATTGAAATCGGGGACGACAATCATGAACCCGACCGCTTCCCCCGCGACCTCCGCCACAAAGGCGAACTGCGGAATGAGCAGCAGCTTGAGCTCGCGTGCGATATGCACAAACTCGTCTTTGCTGAGCGGAATGAACCCCCAGTTCCGCTCCCACGCCGCGTTGTAAATCCCCCAGCACCGCTCGAGCTCGTTGTTCCAGTCGCGCAGATTCACATCGCGAAAGGTGAGCGCATGCTGCGCCCGCGCCCGTTCGGCGTGCGCCGCAAATTGCGGCGGGAGCGCAAAGCGCTCGTCCGCCATGGGGAGGAAATAGCCGAAGAGATCCTTGGCCTTGGTCAGCCCCGCCCCCTCCACCAACGTCGGGTAGTAGCGGGGATTCCAAGTGGTCATGAAGGTGGGCGGAAAGCGAAAGCCGCGAATGAGCAGCCCACAGTCATGATTGGTGGACGGGCTCATCGGGCCGCGCATCGTGTCGAGCCCACGCGCGCGCAGCCACGTGGCGGCGGCGTCAAAGAGCGCCGCAACCGCCTCGGGATCGTCGAACGCCTCGAAGAAGCCGAAAAAGCCGACGCGATCGTCGTGAAAGGCGTTGTGCGCGCGGTTTTCGATCGCGGCAATGCGCCCCACCACCCGTCCGTCACGCCAGGCAAGAAAGAGCTCGCGCGTCGCCTGCCGGTAAAAGGGATTCGCGCGCGTATCGAGCGCGTCGCGCACCATCAGCTTGAGCGGCGGGACCCAATTGGGATACGTGACCGGATCATAGATCGCCCAGGGCAGATCAATGAAGCGGCGGAGATCACGCGCCGAGGTGACGGTGGTGATGGTCACAGACATTGGAAGGAAGTGTAATACGCGAGGACGACAGGTGCTCGGCGCTTGCTGGGGGACGGGCGTCCCGTCATACTGGCCAGCGTGACGAACTCATGGCGCCATCAGGCGGGCGCCGCCGGGCTGTTACTGGCGGCAGCTTTCGCGTCGGTCCTCCCAGCCGATTGGCTGCGCGTCCCGGTCGCGCGCGCGCGGGCGGCGGGGCCGGCGAGTGCTGGGCAAACCGGCGGCGGGGCCGAGGGCGGCGGAACCGAGCGTGGGACCGCTGGCGCTGTGCCGACCCCGAACACCGTGTTGCCCCCGAACACCGTGTTGCCCCCGAACACCGTCGCGCCCCCGGCGCACCGGGTGTTGGTGCTGATCGTGGATGGCCTGCGCTACGAAACGGCCATGGACGCGTCGGTCATGCCCACGCTGGCCGCACTGCGGGCCGCGGGCGGCTCGGCCAGGCTCGAGACCGTCTTTGAAGGCTTCTCCGTCCCGGCGGTACAGGCCGCCTTTACGGGGCGCTCCTCCACGCAGCTGGTCAACCTGATCCGGAATTTCCGCGCCCGCGATCTGGCGATTGAGTCCGCATTCACCACGGTGCGGCAGGCCGGGTGGCGCACGCTGGCGGTCGGCGAACATGTCTTCAAGCAGTTCGGGACCGACCTCGAGCGGATCGCCCCCACCGAGCCGGCCACCGACTACGTCCTGCGCGATCAGGCTCGGCCGGCGCTCGCGCTCGCGCGCTACGCCCGCGACGACCATGCCGTGGTGGTGTGCCACTACGAGTCCACCGACTGGGTGGCGCATGAGGGGGGCATTACGGGGCCCCGCTATCGCCCCGCCTTTGCCGCCGCCGATTCCGTGGTGGCCGCCTTCGCCGCCGCCCGCCGCCCCAATGACGTGCTGATTGTCTTTGGCGACCATGGCCACGATGCGCATGGCGAACACAAAACAGGGATGGCGATCCCCACCGCCGTGGTGGCGATCGGCCCGGGGATCACCCCGGGCACCGAGTGGCACAACGCCTCGGTGCGCGACATTCGCGGGCTCATGGAGTCGGCGCTGGGGCTGCCGCCCAAGGAGCACAATCCGCTGGTGA
>JBAXMW010000121.1:0-4163 GCA_037134115.1 Gemmatimonadaceae bacterium
GACAAGATCTTCCGCAAGCAGGGGCTCACGATCCACACCGGCACCAAGGTGACCGGCGCTGATGTGCACGAGCATGGTGTGACGGTGCACGTGGAGAAGGATGGCGTGGCATCGTCGATTGCCGGCGATGTCGTGCTGGTGTCCGTTGGCCGGAAGCCCGCGCTCCGTGGCGTCGACGCCGCAGCGTTGGGACTCACGCTCGGCGCGCGCGGCGAGATCGTCGTGGACAGTCAGCAGCGCACCAACCTCCCCGGCGTCTATGCGATTGGCGATGCCTGCGGCGGCAAGCTCCTCGCGCACAAGGCGGAAGAGGAAGGCGTCATTGCCGCCGAAGTGATCGCGGGCAAGCCGGTGCACATGCATCACCGCACGATCCCGGGCATCGTCTACACGGCCCCGGAAATCGCGACGGTGGGGCAGACGGAGGCGGAGGTGAAGGCGAGCGGCCGCGCCTATCGCGTCGGGAAGTTTCCCTTCAGCGCGAATGGCAAGGCGCGCACGATGGGCGAGACGCAGGGCTTCGTGAAGTTTGTCGTGGATCGCGATACGGACGAAATCCTCGGCGCGCATCTCATTGGCCCGCATGTGGCCGACCTGATCGCGGAGATCGTGCTCGCGATGGAATATCGCGGCAGCGCGGAGGACATCGGCATCACGGTGCACAGCCATCCCACGTTGAGCGAGACGGTCAAGGAAGCGGCGCTGGCGGCGTTGGGGCGCGCGCTCCACATCTGAGCGATCCCCCAGCACGCCCCCGGCCGCGGTGACGTCCGGGGGCTGATGTGACAACGCCCGGTGCACGGCGGACATCCGCGGTGCACCGGGCGTTCATGCGTCATGCCGCCCGTGTGGGCGGCGACGTCATCAGGCGATGAGGCGGCCGATCAGAATCCCCACCGCGAGGAGCGCGGTGCCGATAATGAGCGCGAGCGACAGCGGGACACCGGCCGTCGGGGCGATCTGTGGCGACGTCGCCGTCACCGGCTGCGCCTCACTCGTCGATTCCACCGCCGGGAGCGCCGACATGACGCGGTCCATGAACCCTTCGGGGACGGTGACCTGTCGACGGCGATCGGTTTCTGCCGAGAGTCGGGACCAGAGGGCCACCTGCGCGGGATCGAGCGTGACATCGGCTGCCGAGCGCTCGCCATCGAGCCACTGATGCAGGGCGGCCATGCTCATCGAGTCGCCCGCACTGCCAGGCAGCGGGACTTCCCGATCCAGCAATGGCCGATCGGCGCGAGCAGCGGCGTCCCGGGCCATTGGCTCCGAACGCGGGGTCTCGCGATTCTCGTGCGTGTCGTGTGATTCGATCATCAGGCGTATTTCTCCTCGAGCAGAGCATGGAGCGCTTCGCGCGCCCGGTGCACGCGCATCTTGAGCGCGCCAACCGTGGTGCCCAGCAAATCCGCCATCTCCTCGTACGAACGCCCTTCCACATGCTTCATGATGAAGGCTTCGCGGAGCGATGGTGCCAACTGCGCCAACGCCCCATCGAGATCCTGCCGCAATTCGGTGCGGTCGAGATCCTCATCCGGGGTCGCATAGCCAGAAGGCTGATCGTCTTCGTCGTAACTCAGGTGCGTGCGCCGAATGTTCTTCAGCCAGTCCTTGCACCCGTTTGCCACGATCCGGAAGAGCCAGGCATCGAACCGCCCACGGACTTCACCGATGTGGTGATAGGCCTTGATGAACGACGTCTGGAGAATGTCCTCAGCCACGTCCGGACTGCCCGTCATGCCGAGGGCATGCCGGTACAGCGGATCACTGTACCGACCGATCAGTGCCGCAAACGCGTTGCGGTCCCCCGAGATGACCCGGGTGATGACATCCTGATCCGAATCGATTTCCGTGAGCTGGGAGGCGATGTTTTCCGTCATCTTCACGACGGGAGATTAATGCCCCGCCGACATGATCGACACCCCTGCGCACGGGACCCGGAGCCAGCGTCCCCACTGATTGCCTCACCGGAAGGACGAGCGGTCACCGGTGAGGTCACAGAAAAAACGGCGGAATTATCGGCCGCTTCCGTCACAAACTCCAGCCAAAACCCCGAATTGTTTCACCGTCGGCATCGAGGGCGGGCGGGGGGAAGCGGACGGTCCCACCGACCGCCGATGCCACCCCTGTGACAGGGGAGGCAGGGACGTCGGCCAGCGCCTCCCGGACCGATCGCACTCGGCCGCAGGGGACCCGGGCGGCCTCAAGGCGGGCGATCCAGTCCGCGGCAGCCCCCGTGGCGATTTGTGAGGCCAGCGCGGCGACAACCCGCTCCCGGTGCATTACACGACCGGCATTCGTGGCCAACGCCGGATCCGCAGAAAATTCTGGCAAATGCAGCGCCGTGGCGGCCGCCACCCACTGCGCATCGGTCCCCACGGCGAGGACGATGGGGGCATCGGCGGCCTGGAAGAGCTGGTACGGGACGAGGTTGGGATGCGCATTCCCCCACCGCCCAGCCTCCGCCCCGCTGACCAGGGTGTTCTGCGCCACGTTGACCAACGCCGCCATGGCGCTGTGGTTGAGCGAGATGTGGAGGGCCCGCTCGACGGGCGTCCCCCGCTCCCGCCCCGACAGCGCCGCCAGAATCGCGATGGCGGCGTCCTTCCCGGCCAGCACGTCGGCGAGCGCCACCCCGCACTTCATCGGGGCACCCTCAGGCTCACCGGTGATCGCCATCCACCCGGCCTCTGCCTGCACGACAAAGTCATAGCCCGGGCGATCACTTGCTGGGCCGAACCCCGACAGGGTGCACCATATGAGCCGCGGGTTTTGCGCCAGTAACTGCTCTTTATCAAGCCCGTATCGCGCCAATGAACCCTTCGGGAAGTTCTCGACGAGCACATCGGCGGCGGCGAGCAGTGACAGCAGGAGCGCGCGGTCCCCCTCGTCCGATAATTCCAGGGCGATTGACCGCTTGTTGCGGTTCACGCTCCGGAAATACGCCGACTGCCCATCCTCGGCAAAGGGCGGGCCCCACCCCCGGGTGTCGTCCCCGCCCCCCGGACGCTCCACCTTGATCACCTCCGCCCCCAGATCCCCCAGCATCATCGTACACAGCGGCCCAGCCAACACCCGGGTCAGATCCAGCACCCGGACGCCACGAAGCGGTAAATTCGTCATGATAGCGATATAGTGCGTGAATACTGACGTGTTAGTGATGCGAAATACGTTGCATGAACGGGACCGTAACTCCGAGCACCAAATCGGCGACCGGCGTCCGTCACGGGCAACTATTATGGCGCACGGCCCAAAATGTTGATCGGAACGGGTTGCATAGATGTCGGAAAATCATATACTTACACCGTTCAAGCGACTGCGCGCCGATCGGGTGAACCCTGCGGGGTGGATCCGAAATGGCTGGCGCAGCCGCACCCTTTATTTGTCTGGTGGAAGGAGTCCGTTCGCACCATGGCTGACACGCCGCAGGTTGACGACGATCTGAGTCTCGAAGGTGATGCCCCACCGGCCGCCCCCGCCCCTCGGCGGGGTCCTGGCCACCGAGCGGCCGACGCGCGGGATACCGCGGCGGAAATGGCCGCCCGAGCCCACGAGATCAGCCTTGAAGCTGGCAGCAAGATGGCAGGCGCCATGCGCGAAGTCATCGGGGCCGCTGCCGGTTTCAGCGCGTTCGCCATCGAAAGCGCCCGTGACCTGATTCACTACATGGTCCGCCGTGGCCAGATGGGGCAGGACGAAGGTGATGTCCTGATCCAGCAGGCGGAAGCGGCGTACATCGCCAAGCATGGCGCGCTCCCCAAGCCGGAACCGAAGGCGGCGCCGCCGAAGCCGATCCCGCTGGGTCAGATGCCCAAGGCGGTCACCGCCCCGGCTGCGGCCGCGGAAGCGGCGCTCGAAGCCCGCGCCGCCATGCGGTTGCAGCCGCAGCGCCCGTCCGACAAGGCGATGCCGCTCGTGTTGAAGGCCCCGACTCCGGCGCCGACCCCGAAGCCGCCGGTCGCGAAGGCCGAGCCGGTGGAGAAGGCTCCGGAGAAGGTGGCGGAGAAGCCCGCCGCGAAGGCCGCGCCCGTGGCCAAGGCACCGGTCGCGAAGGCCCCCGCCAAGCCAGCCCCCAAGGCAGCGCCCGTGAAGGCGCCCGCCAAGGCCCCGGCCAAGCCTGCGGCCAAGCCTGCGGCCAAGCCTGCGGCCAAGCCTGCGGCCAA
>JBAXMW010000122.1:0-4127 GCA_037134115.1 Gemmatimonadaceae bacterium
GCGCGCATCCTCGGCGTGGATTCGCTCCCGATTGGGATCTTCATCGCGATCTTCACCGGTATCGTGCTCGCGCTGCTCGCGAGTTACTCCGTGGGCGACATTGTTCCCCCGTATTTCGTCGGCACGCTCGTGCAGAAGACGGTGACGCTCGAGCTTGCCCCCGTGCTCACGGGGCTCGCGCTCGCTGGTCGGGTGGGGGCGAATATCGCCGCCGAATTGGGGACGATGCGGGTGACCGAGCAGGTGGATGCGCTGGAGACGCTCACCTACGATCCGATGAGCTATCTCGTGGTGCCGCGGGTCTGGGCCTCCACGCTGATGTTTCCGGTGGTGGTGGGGGTCGCCATGATCGTGGGGCTCTTTGCGGGGTGGCTGGCCTCACTGATGCTGCTCGACATCACCACGCCGCAATTCCTCAAAGGCGTGCGTCTGTTTTTTGTGGAGTTCGATGTGCGCTATGGGCTCGTGAAGTCGGCGAGCTTTGGTGCCGCGGTGGCGATGATCGGCTGCCGAGCGGGGCTGTCGGCGGGTGGTGGCGCGCAGGGGGTTGGACGGAGTGCGACGCGTGCCGTCGTGATCAGCGCCGTGATGATTCTCGTGCTGGACGCCTTCTGGGCGCTCGTCTGGCTGACCGGCCGCACGATCCGGTAACTTGTCTCGGTCCCTATGACTACTGCCAAACAGCGGCATACGAATGATTTTCTCGTCGGCATCACCGTCATTGTGGCGACGGTGGCGATCGTCGCGGGGATCCTCTGGCTCAAGCAGTCCGACCTAAGCGGTCGTACTGGCGATGTGGTCGCGCGCACGCGCGATGTCGGCGGGGCGTCGCTCGGGAATCCGGTAATGATCCGCGGCGTGCGCGCGGGCACGATCAAGAGCATTGCCTTGGGGGACAAAGGATGGGTGGTGCTGCATCTCACCATCGATCACAAGATCCGGTTGCCGGCGGATCCGGTCGTGCTGCTCACCGCATCGAGCCTCTTTGGCGAATGGCAGGCCACGATCACCGAGTCGACGGGGGTGCCCCCGGATCGCGAGCTGCGCGCGGCGCTGGCGGAGGCGCGCACGCGGCGCGACACGTTGCCGGGCGCAGTGATGCCGGATATCGCGCAACTCACCTCAGTGGCGGGGCGCTTGGCTGGCGATGTGGCGAAGGTGACGGAGCGCGTGCAGGTCGCCTTCGATGATCAGGCGGCGAAGGAGATTCGCCAGTCGATCCGCCACTTTGCGGAGCTGTCGAAGGTGCTTTCGAGCACCGTGACGGAGCAGTCACGCAATCTCACGCAGATCAGCGGTGATGTGCGCACCGGATTGCGGACGGTGAATGAAGCCGCAGCTCGACTGAATCGCTTCTCAGGACGTGCCGATTCGGCGACGAGCAATCGAGAGCTCCAGCAGATCGTTACGAATGCGCAGCAGGCGTCGAAGGATCTGGTGACGGCGATGACGTCGTTGCGCGAGGCGGCGGACGGGCTCGGGCGCACGGAGTCGCGGGTGGCGAGCGCGATGGCGCGGAGTGATTCGGTGCTGGCGAAGATCAACAGCGGGCGTGGATCGCTGGGGCTGATGGTGAACGATCCGCATCTGTATCAGCAGAGCGATTCGCTGCTGATGGATCTGCGGGCCCTGGTGGCGGATGTGAAGAAGAACCCGAAGCGCTACATCAATATCCGCGTCTTTTGATGGCGGAGTGGGGTGCGGACGACTGGCACTCGGGAGAGTGGTGGCGGAGTGGGGTGCGGACGACTGGCACTCGAGAAAGTGATGAGGGAGCAGTAACAGACGAGTGACAAGGCTTAAGACTTACCACTCGTTGGTGACTGCCTACTCACCACTCTCCCGAGTCTCTCCGGCACGCCCAGCACCCCGCCGTAACTCTCCCAAGCATGTCCGCGCAGTATCACCCCGCCCTGCGCCACGCCCGTTGGAAATACCCAGCCGCCGCGACCAATCCAATTCCGGCGCCCAGCGTCACAATCCACCCCGTGGTGCGGAAGAGCGTCAGGATCGGCAGATCGGTCTGTTGGGTGCGGATCAGCATCACGGTGACGTAGCCGAGGTATCCGCACGCATCCGCGATGGACATGAGCCATCCCATGTTGGCGCGGTCACGCGTCACCGCGATCAGGCGCTCGAAGACCGTGGTATGCACGGCCGCATAGGGCAGTGCGAGCCCAACGCCGGTGAGCACGATGAAGGGAAATGGCGCAAGCGTGCCCGCCTGTTGCGCAACGAGCGCGGTGGCCAGCAGTCCAATGCCGGCGATCCCGAGGGTCAGCGCCAGAAAAAACGCCTGCCGGTTGTTGCGTACCAGAACGACCGCACCGTTCACCGCGAGGACGGCACAGGCCACCACGGCTTCTGAGCGGGCGTACACCATGGCGCTGGCCTGCACCCCCAGCGCGCCCCAGAGCTCCGGTGCGAAATCGGCGCGCAGGCTGCGCAGCACCGTCACCAACAGAAAGGCGAGCAGAATGCCCGTGAGCCCGGGCGCCCATCGGGTGAACACCGCACGCCGATCGTCCGCCGCCATCGGGACGCGCGCGGCACGCGCGGCTACATCGGCGGCGTCCGGTGGCGGGATACGCTGCAGCATGAAGAGAAAGCCCAGACAGAGGGGCAGACACGAGGCCCCGGCCAGCACCGGCATCCAGGCCTCCGGCACCCCGTGTTGCAATAGCCAACTGCCGAGGGCTTTGGCGAGACCATCCGCCACAATGAAACTCGCGACCAACCCGGCGAGGAGGGCTTCCGTGAGCTGCCGTCCTTCAAGGAACCCAACCACCAGACTGTAGACCATGCCGAGCGAGAGCCCATTCAGGGCCAGAGCGACGGGGGCGAGCCCGGGCGGGAGGAGGGCGAAGAGCAGCAACGCGAGTTCTGCCCCGGCGACCAGCGCAAGAATCGCCGCCCCCCGTCGGGCCGGCGAGAGTCCGGCCACCACCCGAATGCCGAGAAACTTCGCCGCCATGTAGCCGGCCATTTGGGCGAGGACGAGCGTGGCCTTCGTGCCCGGGCCGAACGGCGGCTGCAGATACACCGCGGCGGTAAACGGTTTGCGGAAGGCGTACATGCTGCCGTACACCCCGAAGGCTGCCACCACACTCCAGATGGTGCCGCCAAGTGGATGAGCCAGCATCCGGTCCACCCACGAGGTGGAACGTCGTGCTGGGAGTGCCGCGGAGCCGTTCTTGGTGCGTGGCGTCACACGCGGCCGGTCGCGACCAGTGCCTGCGCCCGCGCGAGGTCGTGCGGAAAGTCGATCTCCACCCAGGCGAGACCGTCCACCGCGATCGCGTGCACAGGCACCGCGTCGAGTAACCCCGACAACGCGTCTTCGTATCCGCCGTGTGTGGCCCCTTGGGCGATCTGTGCGGTGATCGCCGTCTGCAACGCCTCCACCGTGGTGGCCGACAGGCGCGCAAAGCCCACCCACTCCCCATGCGCCTCGTGGCCGGGGACGGGTCCACGACGCAGGGCCGTGACACGACCGGAGTCGACCCCGGCGAGATACTCTTCGCCGGTGAAGTCGGTCCCGAGGTCCACGAGCAACGCGTCCGATACCGTGGTATCGATCAGCCGCTCCAGCAGCGCCGGGTGGAAACAGACATCACCATCGAGGAGCAGGAGCGGTCCGCGCACCGCCTCGAGCCCACGCGCCAGTGAGACAATGCTCCCTTCCGTGAAGCGCGGGTTCCGGACCGTCTGCACGCCCGTCCACCGGTGCACGTGCTGGTCAATCCGATCGGCGGCGTGGCCGGTGACCACTGTAACAGGTACATCACGACGCGTCAGTACCTGTAGATACCGATCCAGCAGGGTGCTGCTGCCCAGCTCCAGGAGACACTTGGGCCGGTCGGCCTCGCCGGCGAGGCGGGTGCCGCGTCCGGCCGCCAAGATGAGGGCCTGCAGAGATGCCGACATTACGAGCGGAGGGTACCGTGGCGCGGTGCGCCACTGGGCGTGAAAGGCATGGAGACAAGCTTGCGGCCGCCACCCCGAGCGGCAAGGGTCGCCCGCCGTCGCACCGACCGTTAACGTATCGCCGTGACTGATCACAGCGACTACCGCTTCTCCGATCGATCGATGGCCCGCCCGGCGCTGATGCGCTGGTGGTTCGCGCC
>JBAXMW010000123.1:0-4054 GCA_037134115.1 Gemmatimonadaceae bacterium
TCTCGATCGACATGGGGCGTTGCTCTCTCGTGAATGGGGCCAACGTCCGCACGCCAACGTGGCCCGCCTATGTATGCCCGACGTGCGTCGCGGTGTCGCCGGCCAAGTCTCGAACGGTCCCCTACGGTATGAAGGTTGGCTTGGGTTGTGGCGTGGACAGCTCGTCCGACAGCGGCGCCAGCTTCCCCTTATGCGTATCGTTGAACGCCTTCACGACCGTCTCCATGAAGGCGCGAAACGCCGCCTTCGCCTTCGTCACCTCGGTCTCGAGCTCCCCCAGCGTCACCTGCTGCGCGTCGGTTGGCTTGAACTCGGCGCCGCCGGCGACATCGCCCGCGCCGGTGCCGAGCTCCGCCGACAGCCAGAGCAGCGCCATGTAGGGGCCGTGCCGCTCGGTAAACCACTTGTCGTCTGAGTGCAGCTCCTCGCGCGAGAGGAGCATCAGCTCCACCGCCAGCGCTTTCTCCTCCACCGCGGCCAATGCCGCTTTGCTCTCGGCCGATGTGGTGTCGCTCGCCCGCAGGTCTTCCACCTGCTTGCGGAGAATCTCCAGTCGGTTGATCACGTCGACGGAGCCGTTGATCGCCGCAACGGTACGCACCTGGGCCGTCGTCGAGGCGCCCAGCTCGGACGCGGAGGCCTCGATCTTCGGATCCTTCATCACCACGAACGCCTGCACACTGCTGTCGTTGCCTGCTACGATGCGCACGCGATACCGGCCCGGCGCCGCGAGGGCGCCCGCGCGCTGCACCTGCTGAATCCCCCAGTGATCGACGATGCGCACCTTGGTGTTGCGGTATCGGGGCTCGTCCCAGATGCGCGGATTATCAGGCGGTGTCGTGCGGAGCGCGGGCTGCTTGGGCGCGTCGTAGCGCAGGTCCCACGTCACGCGGTTGGTGCCCGCCCGCGCGAGGGTGCGAATGGTGCGCGCCGTGTTCCCCGCCGAGTCGAGCACAACGACACGGATGGAGTCCTTCGGGGCGTCCTTCAGGACGAAAGTGATGTCCGCGCTCCCCGACCGCGCTTGCCGCAGGCCGGCGTGCGGCTCGAAGATGCGCACACTCGCATCGGCCACCTTCGCATCGCTCTGTTCAAGGAGCGTGATGTCGCGCAGCACCCAGAGACCGCGCCCGTACGTCGACACCACGACGTCATGCTGCTGCTTCGCTACCACGATCCAGGTCGCCGGTGCAGTCGGCAACCCCGCCTTCAGTGGGAGCCACGTCGCTCCGTCGTCCATCGTATAGAAGATGCCGTGCCCCGTCCCGAGAAACAGCATCCCGCGGCGATTCGGGTTCTCGGCGATCGCCATCGCGTAGTCCAGTGGATGATCGCTCGGTAACGTCGCCGCGATCGACGTCCACGTCCGGCCATAGTCGGTCGTCTTGTACACGTACGGCTTGCGGTCGTCCATCATGTGGTAGTCCACGACGACGTACGCCGTGGCCGCGTCAAAGCGTGACGGCTCGATCTTCCGGATGGTCCCCCACGCGGGCATGCCCGTGACGTTCTTCGTCACGTCCGTCCACTTGGTGCCGCCGTCGGTCGTATACCACAGCTTCCCGTCGTTCGTCCCGGCCCAGATGAGCCCGCGTTTGATTTCACTCGGCGCGATGGCAAAGACCACCTCACCGTAGAATTGCCCCAGATTGTCGCCGATGATCCCGCCGCTCGACACAATGCGCGTGGGATCCTGCGTCGAGAGGTCGGGGCTGATGACCTTCCAGCTCTGCCCCGCGTTCGATGTTTTGAAGATGACCTGGCAGCCGTAGTAGACGGTGTTCGGATCGAACGGATCGATGGCCAGTGGCGGCGTCCAATGGCAGCGGTACTTGGCCTTATTGGGCTCGAAGTCGAGCGTGTGCATCCACGGCGCGACTGACCGCGCGCGCCCCTGCTTCGCGTCGTAACGCGTGACCGTGTTGCCATAGCAGGTGGCCCAGGTAATGTCGGGATTCCCTGGCATCGGCACCGTGAAGCCTGACTCGCACCCGCCGATCGGTGCCTGCCATTGGGAGGGCCGGGTACCGCCACCACGTCCGCCGAACGATGCCCCATCGGGCGGCGGCCCACCCGCCACATCGCCTGCGGCTCCCGGCGTCTCCGCGGGGGCACCGGCCGCCCCAGCGGTCGCCGAGTCCCGCGTACCACCACGTCCTGCCGCGATCACACCGAGTGGACTCGCACCGAGCAGTCGGCCACCGCCCGCCCCCGGCCGCGCGTACCCGGGCACGTTGTTGGCCGGACCGGGCACATTGCTCGGCCCGCGCATCGTGCCGTTGTCCTGCCGGTTGCTGTAGATCCAGTAGGGCATCTGATCGTCGATGGCCACGTGATACATCTGGCCAATCGGCAATGAGAATTGCGTGAAGCTGACGCCGTGATTGCGCGTGATGCCGGCGCCGAGGTCGCCGGTGGTCACCCAGTGCGAGGGATTGCGCGGGTCGAGCCAGATGTCGTGGCAGTCACCGCACCCCCGGTCCGTGATGGGCCACGTCTCACCGCCGTCGTACGAGCGCTTGAAAGTGCTGTTGGCGATCAGCACTTCCAGATCGTTCTGCGGATTGACATCGATCCGGATGTAGTAGCCCGCTCGGCCAATCAGCGAACGATCCCAACTCACGACCTTCCACTTGCGGCCGCCGTCATCGCTGCGCCACACCGACCCCTGGTTTGCCGTCTGGATGAGCGCATACATGCGCTTCCCGTTGCTCGGGGCGATAGCGACATCGATCTTGCCGACCGGCGAGGCCGGCATGCCGTCACTCACCTTCGCCCACGTGGCGCCCGTGTCGCGCGAGATGTACACGCCGCTTCCCGCACCGCCGCTGAACATCGCCCACGTGTGCATCACGACCTCAAACTGCCCCGAGATGAGCGTCTCCGGGTGCTGCACGTCGAGCGAGAGCCCGGAGCAGCCGGTGTTCTCGTTCACAAAGAGCACGCGCGTCCAGGTGGTGCCGCCATCCTTCGTGCGGTACACGCCGCGCTCCTGCTGCGGCCCCGTCGCGCGCCCTAGCGCGCACACGAACACGATATTGGGGTTGGTCGGATGGACCAGGATCTTCCCGATGCGTCCGACCTCCTTGAGCCCCATCTGCTGCCAGGTGGTACCCGCGTCGGTCGACTTGTAGATGCCGTCGCCCATGACGTCGGCGTCACGGATGGCCCACGCTTCCCCGGTGCCGGCCCACACGATGCGCGGATTGGAGGGGGCCACCGCCAGTGCGCCGATGGCCTGCACCGGCTGGTCGTCAAAGATGGGGCGGAAGGTCCGGGCGCCGTCGGTGGTCTTCCAGACGCCCCCCGAGGCCGCGCCGAAATAGTAGGTCAGCGTGTCGCCGGGTACGCCGGCCACCGAGGCGATGCGGCCCCCGTTGTCCGGACCTACGTATTCGAAGCGCGGCGGCTGCACGGGCGGCGCGGCGCCACCGGCACCGCGCTGCGCGTGCAGCGGCGCCGTGACCAGCGTGCCGGCCGCGCACAGCGCGGCTGAGACCAGCGCGACCGCGACCCGCGGCAGGGCGCGAAAAGCTGGGGGCGTGGCGATAGGGGCGGCAGCGGCGAGTGAACGAACCATCGAAAGACTCGGGGTGTGATATGCAACGCGCGGAAGGCGAAGGAGCTCCGTGGCCGTGAAAGTACGGGGCGCGTCACTCGCCGGCGAGAGGGCGGCCGCTGTCCGTCACGGATGTGGATATGCGATGAGCGGCGTCGGGGACATGCGCGAGGTCGGTGCACATACGAACGTGGCTGGCTGTCTGTCCTTTCCGACGCAGACCAAGCACGCCGAGGATGCGTGGCGTCGGGTTGGCGTGCCGCCCACGTGATCCTGTCATTGACCGAGGGGTCGTAAACGAGCCGTAGTACGTCACCGCGCGCTACGGCACGAGCGCCGTGGACACGGCGGGGATGTCGCGTCTGCGCTGACCTTCCAACGCACAAAGGCCCCAGCGCATGCGCCAGGGCCTTTGTGTTACACCGCAACAAAACCGCTCAGAATAGCTGGGGAGAGACTCGAACTCTCGACCTCACGATTATGAGTCGTGCGCTC
>JBAXMW010000124.1:0-4015 GCA_037134115.1 Gemmatimonadaceae bacterium
CAGAACAGGCCGTGGTGGCCTGCAGTCCAAGCAGACTGCACACCACCACGAGCCCTCGAACCATTGGTGCGAAGGATCCAGCCATGTCGGGAAGTTATCAGCGGATTCCCGACACGGCCACAAACCATGTTCGACGGTGAAGACCCGCCGAACGGCCCCGGTCTTAGTACCGGTAGTGGTTCGCCTTGAACGGCCCCTGCGGCGACACGCCGATGTACGCCGCCTGATCCGACGACAGCTGCGTCAGCTTCACGCCCAGCTTGTCGAGGTGCAACCGCGCCACCTTCTCATCGAGATGCTTCGGCAGCGTGAACACGCGCTTCCCATACTGCTCGGCGTTCGCATGCAGCTCGAGCTGCGCCAGCACCTGGTTCGTGAAGCTCGCGCTCATCACAAAGCTCGGATGCCCCGTGGCGCAGCCGAGGTTCATGAGACGCCCTTCGGCGAGAATGAGGATCGAGCGGCCGTTCGGCAGCACGAACTCATCATACTGCGGCTTGATCGTGATGCGCTTCATCCCTTCGACCTTCTTGAGACCGGCCATGTCGATCTCGTTGTCGAAGTGGCCGATGTTCGCCACAATTGCCTTGTCCTTCATGCGGCTCATGTGCTCGACCGTGATGACATTCTT
This sequence comes from Gemmatimonadaceae bacterium, assembly GCA_037134115.1. GTDB lineage: Bacteria > Gemmatimonadota > Gemmatimonadetes > Gemmatimonadales > Gemmatimonadaceae > Gemmatimonas. The sequence continues at coordinate 632 of JBAXMW010000124.1, forward strand.
GTTGCCGGTCGCCGAGATGAAGATGTCCGCCGTGTCGACCACATCTTCCAGCGTCGTGACCTGATACCCCTCGAGCGCCGCCTGCAGCGCGCAGATGGGATCGATTTCCGTCACGATCACGCGAGCGCCCTGCCCCTTGAGCGCCTGCGCACACCCCTTGCCCACGTCGCCGTAGCCCATCACCACCGCGACCTTGCCCGCGAGCATCACGTCCGTCGCGCGGTTCAGGCCGTCGACGATGGAGTGCCGGCAGCCATAGAGGTTGTCGAACTTCGACTTCGTCACGGCGTCGTTCACGTTGATCGCCGGGAAGGCGAGCGTTCCCGCGCGCTCCATTTCGTACAGGCGATGCACGCCCGTCGTCGTTTCTTCCGACACGCCGCGAATCCCCGCCAGCACCTGCGTCCAGCGCCCTGGATGCGCCTTTTGCTCGGCGCGCAGCAGGTCGAGAATGACGCCCCACTCTTCCGGCTCGTTGTCGCTGTCGAACGACGGCACGGCGCCCGCCTGCTCGTATTCCATCCCCTTGTGCACGAGCAGCGTCGCGTCACCACCATCATCCAGGAGCAGATTCGGACCCGTGCCATCGGGCCACATCAGCGCCATCTCCGTGCACCACCAGTACTCGGGGAGCGTTTCCCCCTTCCACGCAAAGACCGGCGTGCCAGCGGGCGCGTCAACGGTGCCATGCGGCCCGACGGCCACAGCGGCCGCGGCATGATCCTGCGTCGAGAAGATGTTGCACGACACCCAGCGCACATCGGCGCCGAGTGCGACCAGCGTTTCAATGAGGACGGCGGTCTGCACCGTCATGTGCAGCGAGCCCATGATCTTCGCGCCGGTGAGCGGCTTCGTCGCGCCGTATTCGGCACGCAACGCCATCAGCCCCGGCATTTCCTGTTCGGCGAGACGGATTTCCTTCCGCCCCCACTCGGCCAATGCCAGATCGCGCACGGCAAAAGCCGGGCGGAATTCGTTCGAGAGCGGCACCGCGCCGCGTTCTGTGACAATCATCGTGGACATCCGGGACAACCCTCAGGATGGAAGGGACAACGTGGAACCAACATCCGTCACCGCAGTCGCGGTGAACAGCGCAGGGCCCGTCGCCGCCGGATCGACGGGGAGCGGGGTGTAACGCACCGCGGTAAAACCCGATGTCTGCAGCCAGGCACTGAGCTGCGGCGCATCGAAACCACACCAGACATGCCCCATTTGTTGCTGATACTCGGTGTGCGCATGGGCCCGCATGTCGGCAATGAGCAGGCGACCACCGGGTCGGAGCACGCGATGCACCTCGCAGAGCGCACGCACCGGATCGGCGACGTGGTGCAGCACGAGCAGCAGCACGGCGACATCGAGCGTCGCATCGGCGAGCGGCAGCGCTTCGAGCGCGCCGTCATGCACCGTGACGTTGCCCAACGGGGCGAGCCGCGTGCGCGCGGCGGCGAGCATCGCTGGCGACGCATCGACGGCATGCACCTGCGCGACATGCGGGGCGAGCGCATCGGCCAGGATTCCCGTGCCGCACCCCAAGTCGCCGAGCACCCACGTCGGATCGCACAGGGCGAGCGCCGCGAGCAGATCCGCGCGGGCGCCGAAGAGGGTCGTGCGGAGCGTGTCCCACTCCGTGCTGGCGGCGGCAAAGAAGGCGTCAGAGCGGGTGCGCCGCGCGGCGAGGACGGCGGCGAGTCGAGCGGCGTCTTGATCGGCGGCCGGGGTCTCGCGGACCGGCGTGCGGACGACCGACCAGAGCGCGACGGAATCGGCGTCGAGCGTGTCCGCCATCCGGTACCAGCGGCTCGGGCCGTCGGCGCGGGAGGTGACCCAGGCGTCGTCGGCCAGGAGCCGGAGATGCCGGCTCACCGTGCTCTGCGGCAGCTGCAGCGCGGCGCACAGCTCCCCCACGGTCAGCTCGTGCCCCTCCAGGGCAAGGAGGAGCCGGCACCGCGTGGGGTCGGCGAGGGTCGCGAGTCGGTCGTGGACGGGGAGCGTGGCGGTCATATCCGGATATCCGGATGGATAGATAGCACACGCCGATACCGTTCTCAAGCGGTGAATGCCCTGCGGTGAACCCCCCGCTCAGCTATCAGCGCTTCCCCGACCCCGGGGGACGATCCCGGACGATAGCTTTGCCCGCATGCCCACCAGCGTCGCCGCGCTCAACCTGCTCACCGCCGCCCTCATTGGCCTGGCGGTCGGCCTGGAGCGCGAATGGACCGGCCACACCACCGGCCCCGACGCCCGGTTCGCCGGCCTCCGAACCTTCGCGCTCCTGGGCGCGATTGGCGGATTTGGCGGCTGGTTTGGCGCCAATGGGCATGTAGTGATCGCTGCATGTCTTATCACTGTATCGATACTGTTTCCTATTGCTGCCTACTCGGCGGCACTCCGGAGGCCCGGCACCACCGCCGATGGCACCACAGAAGTCGCCGCGATCCTCGTCATTGCCCTCGGTGCCGTCAGTGGACTCGGCGAACGGGCCATCGCCAGCGCCGCCGGCGTCATCGCCGTCGTCCTCCTCGCCGAAAAAACGGCGCTCAAACGCGTCGTTGGCCGCATCGATGTCGCCGAACTCCGCGCGACCCTGCAGTTCGCCGTCATGGCGCTCGTCATTCTCCCCGTCCTCCCCAACGGCGCCTACGGACCCTACCAGGCCGTCGCCCCACGACAGCTCTGGTCCGTCGTCCTCCTCTTCTCCGGCCTCAACTTCGCCGGCTACATCGCCCGACGGATCATCGGCGAATCCCGCGGACTCGGCCTCACCGGACTTCTCGGGGGCGTCGTCTCCTCCACCGCCGTCACCCTCACCTTCAGCCGGCGAAGCCGCCTCGACCCCGCCCTCGCCGCCCCGCTCGCCCTCGGCGTCGCCGGCGCCTGCACGGTGCTCATCCCCCGCGTCGCCATCATCGCCTCGCTCCTGCAGCCCGCCATCACCGGCGACCTACTGCCGCTGCTCCTCCCCATCGCCCTCACCGGCCTCGGCGTCCTCCTGCTCCTCGCCTGGCAGCAGGGACTCTTGGCAACCCGCCGGCGCGCGACGGATGCCGCCGCAGCGACTCCAGCCGACCGCCCTGTCGAGGCCCCAGCGGTGGAGGCGAACCGGAACCCGCTCGCCCTCGGCACCGCCATCCAGATGGCGATCGCCCTGCAGGCAGTCCTCCTCCTCATCGCCTGGATCCATGACACGCTCGGCGACGCAGGCGTCCTCACCTCCGCCGGGCTCCTGGGACTCACCGACATGGACGCGCTCACCCTGTCGATGAGCCGACTGGCCGACGACGCGCGGCAAGTGCACGTTGCAGCACGTGCCATTGTCATCGGGATCCTCGCCAACACGGCCCTGAAACTGCTGCTCATCACCACCCTCGGCGCCCCACGCTTCCG
>JBAXMW010000125.1:0-4014 GCA_037134115.1 Gemmatimonadaceae bacterium
CGCGCGCGATCGCGACGGACCGGGACCTTCCGCCCCTTGATCCGCGTCGCCTTCAACGCGTTCACAATCTCGTCGGCCAGAATCTCCGGCACCTCCACCGTGGAGAAGCCATCGGCGATCTGAATCGCGCCAATCGAATCGGCATCGATCCCGACTTCATTGGCGATCGCGCCCACCAGATCCCCCGGCCGCATCTTGTCCTTGCGACCCGCGCCAACCCAGAGCCGCGCCACCGTGTGCGACGGCGCCGACTTGGCCCGCGGCGCCCCCTTCCCGGCTGGCGGCGCCCCGCGGTCACGCCCCGGCTCCCGGCCAGACTCGCGCGGCGGACGACCACGGCTCTGCTCCCGGTCGCGCGAGAACGACCCAGCCCCTGGCCGTTCCACCCGCTCCGGACGCGCGGCCATCGTCGGGATTTCGGTCTCGTCGACCGCGTCCTTCGACTCCAGCATATGAATCGCGGCCGCCGCGACATCCATCACGTCAAACTCCTCGGCGAGCGCTTCCACGATCCCATGATAGAGCTCGAAGCCACCCTCGAGGAGCACCTCACGCAGGGACGCGCGGGCCAACTCGAGCCGCTTGGTGCGCAGATCGGCGACCGTCGGGACCGTCGCAATTTCAATGCGCTGCGACGTGGCCCGCTCGATGTTGCGAAGCAGCCGGTGCTCGCGCGGTTCGGCCAGCGTGATCGCGACCCCTTCGCGCCCCGCCCGACCGGTCCGGCCGATGCGGTGCACATACGACTCGGCGTCCACGGGCACATCGAAGTTCACCACGTGCGAGACGTGCTTCACATCGAGGCCGCGCGCCGCCACGTCGGTCGCCACGAGCAGATCGGTCTTCTTGGCGCGGAACTTCTGCATGACGCGATCGCGCTGATCCTGCGACAGGCCGCCATGCAGCGCTTCCGCACGCAAGCCCCGCGCATTCAGCGTTTCGGTCAACTCATCGACTTCGGTCCGCGTGCGGCAGAAGACGATCGCCGACGTCGGCTGCTCGAGATCGAGCACCCGGGCGAGCGTCATCATCTTGTGCGCACGCGCCACCATATACGCGACCTGACGGACGCGCGCCGATTCACCATCGGGCACCACTTCCCGGTCGATCTTCACCAGCACCGGATTGCGCAGCTGTCGCTGGGCAATCGCCGCGATGCGCGGCGGCAGCGTCGCCGAAAAGAGCGCCGTCTGCCGAGTCGTGGGCGTGGCTTCCAGGATCGCCTCGAGCTCCTCGGCGAATCCCATGTCGAGCATTTCATCGGCCTCGTCGAGGACGACGGTGCGCACCGATCCCAGGTGCAACGTATGCCGGCGGATATGGTCGAGCGCGCGTCCCGGCGTGGCGATCACCACATCAACGCCTCGCTTGAGCGCACGGATCTGGTTTTCCATGGAGGCGCCGCCATAAATGGCGAGCACCTGGACGCCGAGCGCCTTGCCATAGCGATGCACCGCTTCCGCCACCTGCATGGCCAGCTCGCGCGTGGGCACCAGGATGAGGGCGGCGGTGCGCTCGCGCGGGAGCGCATTCGGCGTCAGGCGATGCAGGAGCGGCAGCGAGAAGGCGGCCGTCTTGCCGGTGCCTGTAGCGGCCTGCGCCAGGATGTCATGACCCGCCAGCAGGGGCGGGATGGAGGCCTGTTGGACAGGCGTCGGTTCTTCGTAGCCGAGCGCAGCGAGGGCGTCGGAGACTCGAACGTCGAGTCCGAGCGCCGCAAACCCGCGCTCGGCCGTTTCGACAGATGCGTTCACGTGGTCTGGAGAAGGTCGTCCATCAGCGAGAACACCGTCTCGCGGGCGGCAGGATTCTTGAGGGGGCCGAAGGTGATCGACAGGCGATCGCCTTCGTCGATCCCGTCCCGGGAGCAGCCGTTGAGCGTATCCCGCGCCGCCGCCCGCTTCTCAGCGGACAACAGGGCGGCCGCCCGTGGCAGCAGCTCCATCTTGGGGCCACTGCCCCGCATGGGACGCACCGCCCAGAAGACGGCGTTGGTGCCGACCCGCTGAAAGCTGACGACCCCCGACGCGGATTCTTCAGAGCGGAACTGCAACTGTTCGGGACGCGCAAGACTCCACTCGATAAGCGCGTCGAGCACCGCGGTGTAGCGGGGGCGGTCAGTGCCGGCGGTATCCCGGTTCATCGCGGTGATGAACGCGTCGCGGGCAACAGGCAGCGTACGGGTCATGGACCCCTCCTTAGGAGATAACTGTAATCTAGCGGATTCGGGGCCCGGAAAGTTCCTGCATCGGTTCGGAACATTGGACCGATTACCTTGGGGGATGGCTGGACACCGCGATTTTCCCCCTCCAGACGCCCCAGAGGCGCTCCCCTTCGAGCTGCGCCCGTCCCCCATTCAGGGGCTCGGCGCCTTCGCGACCCGCCCGATTCCGGCCGGGGTCCGCCTGATCGAGTATGCCGGGGAGCGGATCACCCCGGCCGAGGCCAACGCCCGCTACCCCGAGGCGGACGCCGCGGGAAGTGCCCCTGCCGATACGGCCCGCCACCATACCTATCTGTTTGCGATCGATGATCAGGTGGTGATCGATGCCGCGGTCAACGGGAACGCCGCCCGCTTCCTCAACCATTCCTGCGCCCCCAATTGCGACGCGGTCATCGACGACGGACGCATCTGGATTGAGACGGTCCATGACATCGAGCCCGGGGAGGAGCTGGTTTACGACTACGCCTTCATTCTCCCCGAGCGGCACACCCCGGCGGCCAAGCGGCGCTACCCCTGCCACTGCGGGGCGATCACCTGTCGCGGGACGATTCTGGCCCGGAAACGGTAGCCCGGAAACGCTGACACGCCACCAGAGCGGCCAGCGGCGATCCCGCCAGCGAATCGTTTCAGTTATCCGTATCTTTACGGAGCCGACGGCCGCGAGCCGTCCTGTTCACCTACGTGGAGGCAGTATGCGGTCGTGGTCCCTTGCCGTTGGCATCGTCGCGCTGAGCGCCGGTCTGGGGTGTGCCCAGTCGAAGTCGGAAACCCCTTCTACAGCGCCCCGCCCAGCCCAGCGCGAAGGCGCCCGTCCGGAAGGTGGCCGGGAAGGCCGTCCCCCCGAAGGCGCCCCGCGCCCCGCGGGACAGCCCGGCGCCCCGCGTCGCGTCCCGCAGCCCCCGAACTGGGAAAAGCAGGATTCGGTCCGAAAAGCCTCCATCGCCGAGATCCTGAAGTCGGTGGAAGGGCGCGAAAATGAGCCCGCCGGCCAGGTCTTCAAGAATGTGAAGCTGAACCGGGACATGCCGGTCAAGCAGTTCCTGACCATGATGGACGAACAGTACGGCCGCGGCCTCGGCAACGCCTGCACCGGGTGCCATGCCAACACGAATGTCGGCGGCGTGGTGACGGTGGACTACGCGAGCGACAAACCCAAGAACAAGCAGATCGCGCGGCTGATGGAGAAGATGCAGCAGTCCATCAACAAGGATCTCGCCAAGAATCACGGGCTCGACGAAGACTATCCGAAGGCCACCTGCGTGATGTGTCACCGCGGTACGGCGCACATGCCGAACACCATGAAGCAGCCGAAGAACTCCGATCCGCCACCGCCGACGCGGCAGCGCGGCTAAGGCTGCAGCCGTCATGTACACAGGGGACCGGCGCCACTGGCACCGGTCCCCTGTTGTTTGCACCGCACCACCAATTCACTCGGCGGTGATCACGACCTGCCGCACCGCGTTGTTGCCATATCCCAACCGGTTCCAGACAATGTGGTCCGGTTGCGTCGCCCCCGACGCGTCGGTGGCACGGCTCCGCAACACAAAGCGCCCCGCCCGTGGCAATACCACGGTGCAGCTCCACGGAGTCCAGGCATACGCCGATGCTGGTGCACCGAGGGTGGCGTCGCGCCAGTCATTCCCGCCGTCGAGCCCCACCTCCACCCGTGTGATGGCGCCATCCCCCGACCACGCCCAACCGGACACCGTCACGGTCCGCGACGTCACGGCGTGATCACGAGGCGAGATGATCACCGACTTCACGCGCATCCGCTGCACCGCCGTCACCGA
>JBAXMW010000126.1:0-3967 GCA_037134115.1 Gemmatimonadaceae bacterium
CAGCTGATCCGCCTGCTGCAGCAGACGCCGTGCGGAATCTGGACGCGAGACCTCCAGCGCCAACGCCTCACGCATCAGCACAACGAACGGGCCACCGTCTGCCACCCCACGTGCAGGCACATTCGCGAGATCCGCGGCGAAGCGCTGCCGCACCCACGTATCGAACTGGGTATCCACCTGCGCCAGCGAGAGCCCCAGCACTCGCTGCACGACCTCCGCGGTGGTGCGCCCATCACGATACGCCACCAGCATCGCCGGCAGAGCCCTAGCGCCTTTGGTCTGTTCCACCCACTCACAAAAGAGTGATGCCTGGATATAACTGTTCTGCGTCTCCTCAGGCGTGCGGGGGCGCCAGAATCCGTCATTGAGCCCGCTGACAGGTTGGACCATGTCGGTGCGCATCGCAGTGAGCCAGCCTGGGGAAACCCGCGCCCCCCATCCAGGAAGCGCACGCCGCTCCTCCAGCACCGAGAGTCCCTCGGAAAACCAGCGGGGGACCCGATGAGCCGACGCGCCCAAGGTGAAGGCGTGCGTCAGTTCGTGCCAACTGGTACTCCCCCAATTAAAGGTGCCACGGTCGCGCGCGCTCGGCGCATCAAGCGCCAGGAAGCTGCCGAAGCTCACCCCGAGCGCACCTAATCCCGTGAGCCCCAACGTGCGCACTGAGAAATCGGCGTGCTGACGGAAGAATTCCAACCGCACCGGCGTGGGCGGCGCATAGCCATAGCGGAGCTGCAGACTGTCGAAGGCCTGCTCCAGCATCGGCAACAGATACACGGCGAGGAGCGGCGCTTCCTCCGTGGGGGCGACCAGCTCGAAGCGGCCCTGCCTTATGGTCTGGAAGCCGTCCATTTTGTCGAGCAGGTCGAGCGCATTCTTGTGCCAGAGATTGAATGGGTCGAGCGCGAAGGCCCGTTCCAGCGCACGTCGTCCGGACTGGAGTTGTGCGGTGCGCAATTGATTCGTGCCGAGGACACCAAGTGCCCGGGCATTGAGCGAATCATAGGCGACGGCCTGCTCGGCGAGTCGGACCGCATCGGCATAGCGCCGCTGACGCACCGTCGCTTCTGCCAGCTCGGTAAAGAAGGCGGTGGGTCGTGGCTGCATCGCGCTGCTGGCACGGAGGGCCCGTCGATACAGTGCGGAATCCCCCGCCACGAGGGCGGTGGCTCCCAGCACCGACCAGGCTTCGAGTGCCTGCGAATCGGCGGCGACGGCCTGCAACGCATAGTGTCGCGCCGAATCGAGCGTTTCACTCTCAAGGAAAAGGCGCGCGGCAAAGGCCAGTGCGGGGACATGGTGCGGCTGCGCCGTCAGCGCCCGACGCACCGTCTGCAATGCCGTCGGCTTGCCTTCGAAATCCTCCACCCGGGCCAGCCCCAGCAGGGCATCCACCTGTGTTGGCCTCATCGCCAGGATGCGCTCGAAGCTCACCCGGGCATCGGGTGCGTTGTACTTGTCGAGGAACAGATCACCGGCCCGTCGCTGGCCCTCCACGTTGGTGGAGTCGAGGGCGGTGGCCCGATCAAACGCCCGCAGTGCCGCCCGCACCGTATTGGCATCGCCCGGCGGCAATAGCAGATATGCGCGCCCCGCGAGGATGTGATCGCGACTGGAGAGCACAATCGCGAGCGCACTGCTGCGCTCATACGCCGCAATGATGCGCTGCGCCAGCGCGCTGGCTGTGGCCCGGTCGCCCTGCATCATCGCCCGCTCGGCCGCCACCGTCGCGCTGTCCCATGCGGCGGTCACTGCCGCCGCCGGACGTTGCGCCCGTGCGGCGACCGGCATGCTCGAACAGGCGGCCATGAGGCACAGCGCACCAGCCAGCCCCATTCCGGGGGTCGACCTACGGCCCGTCATGTGCCACCACCTGCGGCTTTGATCGCGGCCGTCTTTTCGGCGATCGCCAGCAGCAGCCGCTCGAGTTCCGCCGCATAGGACGCGGCATCCATGGTCGCTTTTTGTGTACGCAGCGCGGCCACGCGCGACTCCAGCGCCTGCCGCTCCGCCATCAGTGCGGCCACGGCGGCATTGGGCGCGGTCGCCTGCCGACCCAGGGTAATCCGTCCCGCCAGCACCGAATCACTCAGCACGGCGTGTTCGGTGAGCAGGCGATTGCTGCGCTCATAGCTGCGCGCCACTTCACTGCGCGCCAAGCGGAAGGCCTCCAACACGGACACCCGTCCGTCCTTGTCCGCGTCAGCCGCGTCGCTCACCACCGCCTCAGTGAAGCGCCGCAGAAACTCACTGTCATTGCGCTCCATCGCCGTGCGCGTGGCGCTCATGACCACGCGCCCCGCGCCGGCGAGCACCGGAACAAAATCCCCGCTACCGGTGGCCGCATTCACGAAGACCACCTGCTGCCGTGCGAAGGGGGCAAGCCACGCAGCATACTCCTGCGCCGTGGCATCCGGTCCCGGCAGATTCACTTTCGATTGCGCGCCGTCCCCGCTGCCATGCCCCATCAGCACCACCAGCAGCAGATCGCCCGGCTGGACCTGCCGGGAGAGCTGGACAAAGGCTTGCCCCACCTGTTCCCGGGTTGAGCGCCCGGTGTAGCCCGCCGTGCGGACCGAATCCTCCCCAAGCACGATGAGGCTGGCGTCACGCACACCCCATCGCTGCGTCGCGGCGGTGCCAAGGGCACGCGCCACACTGTCAAAACGGGTGCGAAACTCCGGTGCACCGGAGAGCCCCGCCACCACGAGCAGATGCGTCTGCTGCCCCTGCATCGTGCTGGGGATCCCACACAGGATACCGAGCAGCATGCCGCCGACCAACGGCATAGAGCCGCCGGCACGCATCCCCCCACGCCACCAACGCCTCATGCGAGCCCCCGCCACCGTCGATACCCCCACTCCGCGCTGAGCAACACCAGCAGCAACAGCAGCACGGCTGGCATGTCCCACAGGTCTTTGGCTTCACGGACGGTGACACCCGCGTTGGTATACACCGCGTCGGTGGCAATCTGTCCCGCGTCCTCCAGCGGATAGTAGCGCCCGCCCGTGGCCGAGGCGATCCGCTGCAACAGCGCCTGCTGCAGCTCCGCGGGTGCGACGTCCGCACCACCGTCGTCCACCAGCAGCGTCCCGAGCGCGGACTGTACAGGCTCCCGCCCGCGCTGCGCCACGACCTCGATGGCATAGCGGCCCGTATCCGTCGGCGTCAGACGCGCCGTGTAGCTGCCATCGTTGCGCAGGGACCACTCCAGCGGCAGGGTCGTGGTCTTCCCAGACGGCGCGGTCAACGTCACCGTGACCGTCGCATCATTGATATCCGCGTAGAGCGGGGTGCGGACCAGTGCTCGCAATGTCACGGGTTCTCCCGGCGCCACGCGATTCGGCTCCGCCGAAATCATCAGAGGAGCCGGCGCCTCCTCCACCAGCCAGCGCGACAGCTGCCGCCAGAAGGTCTGATGCGTGACATCCTCCACCGGAACGGAGGCATCCATGCGCCACAGCCACGAATCCTGCACCCCGAACAGGGCACTCAGTCCTCGGCCATAGCGTTGCCATGTCAGCATTGGTACCTCGCGCCCGTCGTCCGTGCGCCCCGTCAGCAACACCGCAGCACCGGGGCGAAGTGTTCCCACGGTGTTCACGGAGGTGAGTGGTGGAAGCGAATCCCACAGACGTACCGAGGCGGCGAGGGTTTCGCGCAGTTGCAGCGCCGGATGCGTCTCACCTTCGCGTGTTGGGCGGAGCTGCACGGCCAGCGCCGGCCCTTCTGCGTTCTCCTTTCCCGCACCAATCGTGAGTGGCAGCACGTCGGCTAACGGCGTGCCGGCATACCCGCCTTCGGCGAGCGCCGCACGACCGCCGAGTGCGAGCAGGCCACCCCCTCGCACATTGACGAAATCCGCCAGCATGCGCAGTTGGTCGGTGGTGAAGACGCCGGCCTCAATACTGCCAAGAATAATCCCACGATACTGAAACAGCGCCTCACGCGTTGTGGGAAACCCGCC
>JBAXMW010000127.1:0-3878 GCA_037134115.1 Gemmatimonadaceae bacterium
ACTTCCGGCTCCCAGGGAATCGCGGCTTTGATCTGGCGATCGATACCGTGGCGGCACTCCTCCGTGCCGCCGGCTATGTGCCGGAAGCCAGCGCGAGAGCCACCGACCGGCTCGTCTATCGTGTGGAATCCCGTCCCATGGCGACGCTGGCGTGGACGCCGGAGCAGGCCGAGCTCACGATCGCCGGACGGCGTGCGCCGCTGCAGCAGTGGGCCACAAATCACAACATGATCGCGATCAACTCGTGGTCCACGCCGGACAGTGGCATCACCGCGCGCCTGGTCGATGTCGGCAAGGCCACCGACGCCGAGCTTGCGAAACTCGACCTCAGCGGCGCGATCGCCTTCCTCGATGGCAATCCGCGGACTGCGTATCTCCGGATCATGCAGCGTGGTGCACGCGGTGTCCTCGCGACGCAAACGCTCCCCGCGTACAACCAACAGACCAAGCACCCCACCGCCATTCAGTTCACCAGTGTCCCCAACGACACGGTGCATCATGGCTTCGTGCTGTTTATCTCGAGCGTCACGCGCGACAGCCTGCGCGCGGCCCTCGCCGCCGGTCCGGTGCAGGTGCATGCCCGCGTGACGACCCGCTTTGAGTCACGCCCCGAACGCACCGTCGTCGCCGAAATCCGCGGCAGCACGCGTCCGCAGGAGCGCTTTGTCTACTCAGCGCATGTGCAGGAACCCGGCGCGAATGACAATGCCTCCGGCGTGGGACTGCTCGCCGAGATGGCGCGCACGGCCGCGCTCATGGTCAAGCGCGGGCAGGCGAATCCAGCACGCACGCTCACCTTTCTCTGGGGCGACGAAATCCGCTCCACCGATCGCTTCCTCAAGGAAGACAGCGTCCGCCGCGCCGGTGTGAAGTGGGGGATGTCGCTCGACATGGTCGGCGAAAACACCGACCGTACTGGCGGCACCTTTCTGATCGAAAAAATGCCCGATCCCTCCGCCGTCTGGGTGCGCGGCGACGATCAGCATTCCGAATGGGGCGGTCGGCCCATCGCGGCGTCAGAGATCCGCGCCTATTGGTTCAACGACTTTGTGCGGCAACGCTGTCTCGATCGCGCCGCCGCCACCGGCTGGGTGGTGAAATCGAACCCCTTCGAAGGGGGCAGCGATCACACGCCGTTCCTCACCGCCCGTATCCCCGCCGTCCTGCTCTGGCACTTCACCGATCAGTTCTACCACACCGATCGGGATCGCATCGAGAACGTCAGCGCTACCACCCTCGCGAACGTCGGCAACTGCGCGCTGAGCACCGGGCTGCTCGCCACCGCCGGTACCGCCGCCATCACCTCGGCCGCGATCACCGAGCTGGCCACGGTCGCCGAACAGGCGCTGCGCACACAGGGACAGCTGTCGCGCACGGCCGTAACGGGTGGTGCGGCGATCGCTGCCGAGCGCACCATTCTTGAGACCTGGCGCGACTACTACGTCACCGCGCTCAGCAAAGTCCCCGATCTCGCGATCGCACCGGGCAGCTTTGACGGAGCGATCCGTGCTGCGCAGGAGCGGGTGCGGCGCGCCGCGGACGCCGCGCTCAGCGCGCTGGAGAAGTAAGTGTTTGACGAAGCACCGTCGTTTCATTGACCGGTGTTTCCACCTGCAATAGTCGGCTGGTGGTCTGCCCAATCCAGACGGTGATCTCGCGCGGGCCGCCAAGCTGCAGCAGGAGAATCCACGCCGTCTCCCCCCGTAACGGGGTGCTGCCAATCACGCGCACGGTGTAATCACGGAGTCCCGTCTCAATATCCCAGACGCGGAAGACTGCCGCGAAGTCGCGCGCGAGCGGCATCGTGCGCACTACCAAATCCCAGCTGGCGGCATCGAAGACCATGCTGCCGAGGGTGGTATCAATCGCAGCCCCAGGCGTGCCACTCGGCCCAATCGTCCCGCGCACGCGGCGTCCGACGATGTTGAGCTGAATATCCCGCTGCGGCTGCCGCGAGACATGACGCCGTGGGGCCACGGTGGCCACATCGGTCAGCGACGAATCAATGAGCCGCGCCGAGCCGCGCTGCACCACGATCTCGCGCCGGAGCTGCGGTGGCGGTCCCTCCTCGAGGGTGAGCTCATCGCGGATCGTCCCCACCGGCACCACCTGCCCCTCGCGAAAGCCCACGAGCTCATAGGTGAGCGTATCGCTGTGCAGGCGGGCCGGACGGAGCGTGCTGTCGCCGGGGACAATCCGTTTGGGCGCAGGCTGTGAGGCCGGCGACGGAGCGGCAGTGATGGGCGCCGCGGCAGACTGGGCCAAGGCGGTGCCAACGGCGAGGGCGGGAACCAAGCAAACGGCCGCGACGACCGTGGTAATGACGCGAGTGGCAGCAGACATATGGGCAACGTACGGCGCAACGCAGCAAAACGCTGCAGGAGGGTCTCTCCGGGGGCCGCTTATTTGCGCGAACCCGTCCAGATCACGATCACCCCGCACCCCGACATCGTGTTGTACTCCGGGGGGACGAAATTCGACGTGTACACTTCCACGGCGCGGATCTGTGAGGGCGGCACAAACGAATCGAGTCCACCCTCGGTGAAGATGCGCGCGCGGTCCACATAGATATCCGGGGCGCAGACGTTGGTGAGCCCGCCGCCGCGCATGAAGATCTGATCGCCCCCCATCCCGCCCGTTTGCACGCGCACGCTCGGGATCATCCGAAAGACGTCCGCGATAAAGATCGGATTGATCCGCTCGAGCTCCTCGGGACCCAGAAAGCGGCCCATCCCCTGCTTCCGGCGCTGCGAAAACTCCTGTATATCGGGCCCCATCGCCTGCGCACGCAGCGCCCGGACGCGCACCGTGTCGAGCAGCATGAGCTTCTCCATACCCACCGCCACGGCGACCGTGGAATCGGGGAGCAGATCCACAATGCGCCGGTGCGGTTCGTAGCCGAGGGCGCGGACGTCGAGCAGATACGACCCGGTGGGAAGCTCCGCGAGACGCACGCGGCCATCGGCGCCACTGATGGTGCTGAGTCCACTCCCCCACACCGTGACGCGGGCATTGGGGACGGGCTGACCAGCGGGCCCACGGAGACGCGCCTCGATCCGGCCGGTGCCACGCAGCACGGGGACCGATTCGGGGAGCAGCGCCTCCTCGGCGGGGATCTTGGCCGCGGTGGCGGCGGCGACGGCGGCCGAATCGCGCTCGCGACCGCTGAGCGGCATCGCCTGTCGGCGCGCCGATCCGACGGTCAGATCCTGATACGCAAGCCCGGTGGGGTTGAGCTCGACATCGAGGATGCCGGTGGAGTCGGTGCCGCTCCACGCGCGGAGCCGAACCATCGCGCCCGTGGGCACGCCACAGAGGCGATACTCCCCAGTGGGCGCGGTCGTGAATTCGAGCCCAGACAGCGAGCGGGTCATGGTGCCGCGAGTAAGCGTGTAGTCCACCCATTGGACGCGCACCGTGCCCTGAATACCGGGGCGTTCCGGGGAGGCGCGACGGAGGACGCCGTGCAGCAGCCCGGAGGAATCGCGAGCCACTGAATCGCCGCAGATGCGCGTGATGAGCGTGCGCGCTGACGGAATGGCGAGAGTGACGCGGGCGGTGCGCTTGTCGCGGAGGGTCACCCGTTGGGCGAGCTGCTCCACGCCGAGCGAATCGAGGCGCGCGCCCATGAGGCCGACGAGCCATTCGCCGGCGGGGAGGCTGTCCACGCGGAAGCCGCCGAGGCTGTCGGTACGGACCGAGCGGCTCGCTTCGGGGGCGTTCGCGAGCACCAGTTGGATCGTAGCGCCGGCCATGGGCTTGGCGGCGACGCTGTCGTAGACCGTCCCGCGCAGCGAGGCGGTGGGGGCGCTTTGCGCGCCCGCAGAACAGGCCGTGGTGGCCTGCAGTCCAAGCAGACTGCACACCACCACGAGCCC
>JBAXMW010000128.1:0-3846 GCA_037134115.1 Gemmatimonadaceae bacterium
ACACGGGACATCAGCCGCAGCGGTGCCTGCGCTTCGCCCCGACAGGCGTAGTAACATGCATTGCAGTCGATCGGGGCGTAGCCCTTGTACGATTGCCACGGACCGTCGGCAGGAAAATCCGGACACCGGCGGACGTGGCCCTGCGGATCGATGTGAATCGTCGTTTGGCCACTCTGGCAGGGTTCGGTCATCTCGCCACGCACGTAGCGCGGAATCTGTTCGAGATAGTAGTCCGAGTTCGTGATGATGCCGCGCCGACGACGCTTATACGCCAGCAGCTGCGCCACGACCGCCTCCAGCTCGGCGACCTGCTCGGTACCGAGACAGTGTTCCTTGTTGCCATTCTTGAGATCGGTGTAGGTCGAGAAATTGACCCCTGCCCCGATCTCTGCGGCACGCTCAACGATGGGCAGGATCTGATCGAGATTGTCCCGCTTGATCACCGTGTTGAAGCGGATCCCGCCAATGCCCTGCTCGCGCATGCGCGGCACCAAGTCCAGAATGCGCCCCGCCAGTCCCGGAATGCCACGGGCTTCATCATGCCGTGCATCGAGATAATCGAGCGAGATGTTGAATTGATCGACCCCTGCATCCCACAGCGACTGCGCCCGATCGAGCGACAGCATGCCGGCATGGGTGATCATCTGCACATAGGTGTAGCGGACCGCTTGCCGGACGGAGGCCACAATAGCCTCGAGATCCCGGCGCAGCGTGGGCTCCCCCCCGGTGAAGGTGACCAGCATCGGGCTAAAGTGCCGCGCGATCTCCGCAAACTCCCGGATTTCGTGATCGCGCGTTTCGGTCGGCGTTTTCCAGTAATCACAGAAGCCGCAGCGCGCATTGCAGCGCATGGTGACTTCAAAGTTGAGCAACACCGGACGGCGACGGGCGCGCAACCACGCGTACTTGCCCAAAAAGATGGGCACATGCCATGGCCGATATCGGGACGAGAGCATCAGCGCGCCGGGGTGTGCATGGGCAACTGGATCCCTTCCCGTTCAGCGGTGGCCAGGGCGATGTCGTAGCCTGCGTCGGCATGACGTGCCACGCCGATCCCGGGATCATTGGTGAGGACCCGCTCCAGTCGACGACGCATGCGCTCGGTGCCATCGGCCACAATCACTTGTCCCGCATGCAACGAGTTCCCAATGCCAACGCCACCGCCGTGATGAAAGGATACCCAGGACGCGCCGCTGGCCACGTTCAGCAAGGCATTCAGAATGGCCCAATCCGCGATGGCATCCGAACCGTCACGCATCCCTTCGGTTTCCCGAAACGGTGACGCCACACTGCCGGTGTCCAAGTGATCGCGACCGATCACGATGGGCGCGGATACTTCGCCGCGCGCGACCAGATCGTTGAGGGCGAGGGCGAATCGCGCACGATCGCCTTGTCCCAGCCAGCAGATGCGTGCTGGCAACCCTTGAAACGCAATGCGCTCCTGAGCCAGTGTGATCCACCGACGGAGGCCGGCATCGGTGGGAAACATCTCCAGCGCCAGCGCATCAGTCCGGTGGATATCCGCCGGATCCCCCGACAGGGCCACCCACCGGAACGGGCCCTTCCCTTCACAGAACAGCGGTCGAATGTATTCGGGGACGAACCCCGGAATTTCAAAGGCGTCCGTCACGCCGGCGTCGAACGCGACCGTGCGGATATTGTTGCCGTAGTCAAAGGTCACCGCGCCCCGATCCTGCAACATGCGCATTGCGCGTACATGCGTGACCACCGACGCCGTCGCCCGCGCGATATAGGCCTGCGGATCCTGCTGCCGCAGCGCGTTGGCCTCCGCGAGCGACAGCCCTGCCGGCACGTAGCCCACCAGCATGTCGTGGGCACTCGTCTGATCGGTCAGGACATCGGGCACGATGCCGCGTGCGACGAGCTCCGGCAGGATCTCGGCGGCGTTGGCTTCAAGCGCCACCGACAGTCCGGTCCCCTGCGCCTGTGCCTCGCGCAGCCACTGGAGTGCTTCATCGAGCGACGTGGTCGCGCGATCGCAATACCGGGTCCGGAGGCGCATCGCGATCCGTGCCGCGTCGATTTCGATGCCGAGGACGGCCGCGCCATGCATCGCGGCGGCAAGTGGCTGCGCGCCCCCCATGCCACCCAGCCCTGCCGTGACCACCAGGCGACCGGCGAGCGTGCCACCGAAGTGTCGGTCGGCCACGGCCCCGAAGGTTTCGTACGTGCCCTGTACGATCCCTTGAGAGCCGATGTAGATCCAGGAGCCGGCTGTCATCTGGCCGTACATCGTCAACCCGAGCGCTTCGAGCCGACGGAACTCGTCCCAATTCGCCCAGCGACCGACGAGGTTGGCATTGGCGATCAGCACGCGGGGCGCATCGGCATGCGTCCGAAAGACGGCCACGGGCTTCCCACTTTGCACGAGCAACGTTTCCTCGTCGCCCAAGGCACGCAGGGCGCGCACGATGGCGTCAAAGGCCTCCCAGCTCCGCGCGGCACGCCCGGTCCCGCCATACACCACGAGATCATCCGGCCGCTCCGCGACCTCACCATCGAGGTTGTTCATGAGCATGCGCAGGGCGGCCTCTTGTTCCCACCCCCGGCAGGAGAGCGTCGTGCCGCGCGCGGCGCGGACTGGGCGGGCACCATGCGTGTTCGCCGTCCTCGTCATGCTGCGTCTCCTCCAATGATGCCATCCAGCAGCCCCGTCGAGACCGCCACGGCGAGCGCACTGAGATCGGGCGCCGGTGACCGATCGCCGGTCCATCGTGGCACAATCTGCCGAATGCGCCCATGGGCCGTCTCGACGGCCTCGCTGCTGCGCAGTGGCCGGCGATATTCCAGCCCTTCGGCTGCCACCATCAGTTCAATCGCGACGACATGGCGCAGGTTGCGCACAGACCGACGGAGCTTGACGGCCGCACCCATCGCCATGGGGACGACATCTTCCTTGTTGCCATCGGTGGGAATGGAGTCCACGCTCGCCGGATGGGCCAGCGTCTTATTTTCGCTGGCCAATGCCGCGGCCGTCACCTGGACCATCATGAATCCCGATTCCACCCCGGGGCTGCCAGCGAGGAAGGGCGGCAACCCCTGATTGAAGTCTGGATGCACGACGCGGTCGGTCCGACGTTCGCTGATCACGGCCAGATTTGCACTGACCATGGCGAGCACGTCGCTCGCGAGGCCGACAGCCTGGCCATGAAAATTCCCGCCACTCAGTAGTTCGCCAGACGCCATCACGAGGGGGTTGTCGGTCGCGGCATTGAGCTCGCGGCCAATGATGTGTCGGGCGAATTGCATGGCTTCCCAGGCCGGTCCATAGACCTGCGGGGCGCAGCGCAGGGCGTACGCATCCTGCACACGGGCATCCCCATGCCGATGGGATTCCCGGATGGCGCTCTCCGCCAACAACGCCCGAAGAATCGCGGCGGAATGCGCCTGCCCGTCCTGTCCGCGGGCCTCTTGAATCCGCGCATCGAAGGCGTCGGGGGTGCCCAATAACGCCTCGAGACTCATCGCCGTCGCGATATGCACGGCCTCCCAGAGTCGCTCGAGCTCCACAAACGCGAGGGCGGCGATCGCGGTGTGCGCCTGCGTGCCATTGATGAGGGCGAGTCCTTCTTTGGCCTCCAACACCATGGGGGCCAGCCCTGCCTCCGCCAACAGCCGCTCGGCCGCATCGGTCCGTCCCTGCCAGGTCGCTCGGCCTTCCCCCATGAGGGCGAGAGCCAGATGGGCGAGGGGCGCGAGATCACCGCTGGCGCCAACACTCCCCTGCTCCGGGACAACAGGCCAGATCCCGGCATTCAACATCGCCAGCAGCGCGTCGACGACGGCGGGACGTGCCCCGGCATACCCTGAGGCCAGCACATTCGC
>JBAXMW010000129.1:0-3842 GCA_037134115.1 Gemmatimonadaceae bacterium
CGTCCACGCCGGCCCAGCGGATGCCGTCGCTCCCGGTCTGGCTGCTCGCGGCCGCGATCCCGATCGCCGCACTGCTCACCCGACGCCTCATGATGCTGGCCGCTCCCGGTCACGCTGCGGGATGGTCCGTCGCGCTCGCGCTCCCGGTCAGCCTCCCCGCCCTGACCGTGGCCGCCGAGTTTGTCTTGCAGCAGCAGCTGTCCCCGCTGGTGACGCTCTTTCCGCTGCTGCTCGTGGGGCTGGCGCTGACCCATCAGGAGGCGGACCCGCGCAACCGCCGCATCACCATGGCGGCGGGCGTGGCGTTGGGCCTCTGGTTTGCCGCGCGGCTGGTACCGGTCTTCGAACCGGCGGGCTTTGCGCTCCAACTCCGCGAACCGGCCGGGCTCGTGGATCTCGTCCCGCTCTATGCGATGGCGATTGTCACGAAGTCCGCCACCCTGTGGGCGATGACCGGACAGGCGCGGACGGTGCGCGCGATGGGCACGTCGCTCGCCGTGGGCGTCCTGCTGGCGGTGCTGAGTTTTCGCGTCTGGGATGCGCCGTCGGCGTATCTGCTCGTCATGGCCGCAGCCGCCGCAGTGATCGCCTGGCGACGCACGGCGGTGGCCGCAGATCCAACGCGGCGCATGGCCTGGTTTGCGCTGGTGTGGGCCACCTTCATCTTCACGGTGCGCGTCCCGATTTATCTCTACGCCTTCACCGACATTTTCGTGTGGATAGCGCTGCGGCTGGCATCGCGCCCCGTCTGGCAGGATGCGCTCGTGGCCTCAGGGATCGTGGCGCTCACCTGCGTCTGGTATCCGCCCGGGATTGAGTGGAGCATGCTCTACACGGTCTTTCCCGCGGCGCTCGTGGAAAATCAGGTGAGCTGGTTCCTCCCCTTCATTGTGCTGCGCGTGCCGATCCTGCTCGCGCTCTGGTGTGCCGCGACCGGCGCGCGTCCACGAGTCTCACTTGCGGCGCTGCTCGTCTTCGCCACGCTGCTGCATTTCGTGGCCGTACTGCTCGTGCGGCAAACGTCACTCCCCGGCGAGCGACTCTGGCAGCTCGCCGAGCATGGCGGATATCTGTTGCTCTTTGCGGTGAGTGCGTTGCTGACCGCGCGCGTCAGAAGCCGAAGCGCAAGCGCAGATCCACAAACCGTTGCGAGCGGAGCTGGGTCCCGCGCGTGACCTGATCGTCGCGCAACCGGAGCGCGATCGGCAACCCGCGAATCAGCTCGGATTCGGCTTCGAGCTCGAGCCGCCGAATGTCATGGATCTCGGCGCCGGCATAGCGGGGGCGCCCTGGATCAAGCTTGCCACAGAGCAGATTGCCACCGACACACGCCGTGACCACACCGGCACTGTTCACCGGATCCAGGCCGCGCCGGATCGCCCTGACACCGAGCATCACGCGCGTCCGAAGTGGAAACCAGCCGATAAGACGCGCCGCCAGCTCCTCACCATTCGGTCCCAAGGCGGTACCAAGCGGCTTGTCATGATCCTCGTAGGCATTCAGGCGCATCCAATGGCTGTACACAAATGGCGTCGTGGCAGTGTATCCAAGAGAAAGGCGCATCCCGGGCCAGAGACGCTGCTCAATCCCCACCGTCATGGCCGATTTGATCTCTGACCAAGGCACGCCTTCGTCGCCAGGCTTTCCTACGTCGTCGATCAGCACCGATCCCACAAGCTGGGTGCCATTCAGTGGCCGAAAGACCACATCCCCACCCATCAGCAGATTGTCACGATCGCCCAAACGAGCCTGTGCGAGGACCATCGGCACGACGGGATTCAGGTAATTGAGATCAAGCCCCCGGTTGCTGTAGATCATCTGCTCGTGAAGCGCCAATGAGAGTCGAGGATGCGGCGACCACGTCAAGCGGTGTGATACCAGATAGCGGTCTGGAGCAACTCGCGAGGTGATGGGGTTGCCCTGATACGCCATCGTCTCATCAACGGCGTTGGTGTGCAGGGCACCATGGAGATAGACAAAATTGAATCGTGGCGTGCCAAGCCGGAGCCGCATCATTCCGAAGTAAGGGGCATCGGCTCGCAGGATCAGCGGATCGGTCACACCAGCACCCATCGCCTGACTCCCTCGACCCATCACCAGCTCGAAATACTTCGGTGAGCGATAGGAGACAAACGACTCGTACTCGTACGACGACGTACTGGAGGGCTTCATTGCTTCCGTATCATACCGCGGCAACTGCCGAATCAACGCCGCATCCGTGGCCGTCCAGATATTATCTGCCTCGAAGTGCCATCCCAGACCAAATCGGGTATTGAGAAAACCCCGGACCGCACCGGTGGTGACGTATCCCGAGCGCCGGTCGCTTCCATTGGTCAGCGAGAGCGTCCCCGCTCCCTTCGCGACGTACACCGCACCCGAAACCATCGAATCAGCGCTCGTCCCGGCATAGATCACCGGATCGCGGCGGTCACGAATCGCGGGCCACAACGCACTCGGCAACTTGCGAAAGAAGTTGGCGGTGAATCCGCGATTCGCTTCCAATCGTTCCTGCTCGAATTCATTCCAGAAGTCACGCAGCAGCCGGCGTTCCCCTTCGGAGAGCGATGACTCCATCGCGGCCAGTGTGCGCAGCTGTGCGATGATCTCGGCGCGCGCCATGGGGCGCACTTCAAACTGATACTGCGGCAGTCGCCCGGCGACACGCTGATCGGCGAGCCAGTCGTACACCGGATGCAGCGCCGGGACGATGGAGGCTTGTGCGTGCGCGGTCGTCGGATGGATTGCGACAACCCCGAGGGCGGCGGCGGTGCACCACCGGATCGTGAGGCGACGAACGTGGAGAAGCAGAGAAGTCATTAGAAGGCCTGATTGAAGCCGATATACAGGCCGCTGAAGCCATAGCGACCAAAGGCGGAATCGAGACGAAAGGCGCTGCGCTGCACGGGGTCCACCTGCACGCGGACACCGTACCCCACCGACGGCAGCGCGCGTGCGGCGCGCCACGCGTCGGCGGACAGCGTGGGCACCGCGTAGCCAACGCCGGCGAAGGCGACGCCACCGACGGCCACCCGCTTGAGGGGTCCCGGAAGAAATGGCAGCGGGAGCAGCGGCGTGCGGTATTCCCCCTGCGCGGCCGTCACGACTTTGTCGCGAAAACGCCCCGAGCTATAGCCGCGCATGATACCGCTGCCGCCAATCACCGGGAGCTGATCGAAGGGGACGTCGCCGTCGGCGCCAACCACCACCAGCTGTGCCGCGAGAATATGCGTGCCCACGAGTGGGCGGTATCCGCGCAGCTCGGCATTAAAGCGGCCGTAGCTGGAGGTGGCCCCGAGGGCGGGGACACTGCGACCATAGGCGACCGAGGCGTAGTGGCCGCGGTAGGTGGCGACCACGTTGTCGCGGGTGTCATGCGAAACGCCCGCCGTGAGGATGACCGTGCGGGTGTAGTGCGCGCCGGTGAGGGCGCCGCTCGCGAGGAGTCCGGGTGATTGCGTGGTGACCGATTGATCACCGAAGCGGGCGCCGACGAGGGCGTACCAGGCGCCACGGAACCGTTCATCGACCTGCACATAGCCTTCGAGGGAGCGCGGGGTGTACCGCTCCTCCTGGGCGAGAGTGGTGCGATCGCCAATGCCGTAGAAGGAGAGCGGATATTCGAGGGCGGAGGCGCTGATTGTCAGACGGCGGGTGTTGCCGGGCCACCACCGTTCGAGATCGAGTCCGATGCGCGTTTGCCGGCGGGCGGAGCGCAGGGCGTAGAGCGAGGCGCCGGTGGGGCGGGTGGGATCATTGGCGCGGGTGCCGCCCAGAGTGAGGACGGTGAAGCCGAGTTGGAGCCCGGTTTCCGGGGCGGAGCCAAAGGAGGGAAGGCCGAGCCA
>JBAXMW010000130.1:0-3825 GCA_037134115.1 Gemmatimonadaceae bacterium
CATACGGACCGGGGGGCAGATGGCAGTCGGTGGTCGCGCACGACTCCGACGCGGTGGCCGGCGCCCCAACCCTCGACGCGCATTTCTTTGAAGCGCTCCGGCCCCTCATGGAGCAGGCGCTCCGGGAGAACCGTCGAGAGCAATGGCCGCTGGTCACCCTCAATCTCGATTTCAAAACCGATGAGCCAGCGCACCACGCGTACATCTATGCGCTCCTTACGCGGTACGCCTCGTGGCTGACCACCGCGCCACGGACGGCCACGCCATCAGAGCCGGCACCCCTCACCGTCGGCCCCATGTTGGTGCTGACCGGTGCCGACAGCACGCAGCGCCGCGATTTCCACGATCGCATTGCGATCGGTGGGCGGCTCCTGCTCTTCGGCGCGATGCCGTCAGTCGCCATCCCGGGGTCCGACAAAACCGAACGGACACGCAATGCCGCCATCTGGCCCGCACCAGCGCTCATTCCGCAGCGCGTCAGCAACTATGTACGCTGGGTGAACTTTGGCTGGAACGTGGTCGAGGCCGGGGGACAACGGAACGCCGGTGACTGGACCGACACCGACCACGAGCGCCTGCAGGCGTTGGTCACGCAGGCGCATGCGCAGGGCCTCTGGATCCGGTTCTACACGTTGGACGGATTCACCGCCGCCGACGATCGCGGCTGGACCGCCTCCTACAACTTCGGCACCCCTGAAGCCGCCCGCGCGCGCTGGCGGGCCGCCGTCCAGAGTGGTGTGGACTTCATCGCGACCGATCAGTACGAACTGTTCGCTGCCCACCGCCAGAAATGACCAGCGGCGGGCGATCCCGAGGGATCACCCGCCGCGCGTCACCCTGAGACGAACGCCTTACTGAATCTTGCCGACGCCGAGGGCCTTGTTGAGCGCGAGGATCTGCGCGTCGAGCTCCTTGCGGAGCACCTGATACCGGTCGAGCGCATCGCGACCAACCTTCTGATCACCGCGTGCCGTCATCCCCGCCAGATAGGTGATGTGCGCCTGCAGGCCGGGCTTGCCATAGCGCACCGGCTGCGTATTCAGCACCTCAGCGACCGCCTTGACCTTGGCCAGCGTGTCCGCCGCTGCACCCGTCGCACTCTTGAGGCGGGTCTCCGCCTGCCGGGCGCGCTGCACCGTGGCATTGGCATCCGCCACCAGCGTCCGCATCCGCGTGTTGTGGTCGAACTGCTCCTGCAGATCCGCCACGGTGGTCCCTTCGGCAGCCAGTCGCGGATCAATCTTGACCGTGAACCGCACCGTCTGCGTGGTGCTGCCCACGGTCAGCTTGGCCTGATACGTGCCCGGCGGCATGCCGAGCCCCGCTGCGTTCTGCACGTTCCAGACAAAACGGTTCAGCCCCGGTGTCTTGGTGACAATGTTCATCGCCGGAGCCGACGCCCCGCGTCCCGGCCGTCCTTCCATCATCGCCGCGTCCGGATCATCCGGATCGCCACCGCCGCCGAAGCGACCACCACGCGCGGCGACCACCGGTGCATCGCTCTTGTACGACGCGACGGACTTTCCGCCGGCGTCGAGGATCTCGAGGCGCACCGTGTCCGACGGCGTCGATGGCAGGAAATACTCAATGTGCGGTCCGAGCTGCGCCGGCGCCGCCGTCGTGCGATAGCCGTCGCGCGGCGTGAACAGCGTCACCTGCGACGACGAGACGGCCGGTGTCAGCTGATGCAACACCGAGATGTTGTCGATCATCCACGCTGACCGCCCCTGCGTTGCGATCACCAGATCCTTCTGATGGACCTTGATATCGTTGATCGGGACATTCGGCAGGTTGAGCTGGAAGGACTGCCAGTGCGCGCCGTTATCGAACGAGATAAACATCCCGAACTCGGTGCCGGCATACAACAGCCCTTCCCGGCTCGGATCTTCCCGCACGACACGCGTGGGCCAATCGGCCGGAATGCCGTTCTTCCCGTCGGTCAACCGCGTCCAGCTCTTGCCGTAGTCGTCGGTGCGATAGATGTACGGGGCGTAGTCGCCCAGAAGATACCGGTACACCGCGAAATACGCCGAGCCCTTCCGGTGCGGCGAGACTTCAATCCACGCCACACGACCACCCCACGCCAGATCCTTCGGGGTCACATTCTGCCACGTCTTGCCGTTATCGCGTGTCACGAAGAACGGCCCGTCATTGGAGCCCGTCCAGATGACCCCCTTCTCCATCGGCGATTCGGTGATCGCATACAGCGTGCTGAAGAACTCTTCACCCGTCACGTCGCGGGTGATTGGCTCACCGCTGGCCCCCTGGCAGCACTTCGGGAAGGCCGTCAGGTCCGGCGAAATCTTCTGCCAGGTGACCCCCTTGTCGGTCGTGCGGTGCAGATATTGCGACCCGTAGTACAGCACATTCGGATTGTGCGGCGACAGCGCCATCGGCGACACCCGCTGGAAGCGATAGATCAGCTCCCCGCCAGCATTGCCATAGAGCGACTGGCCACCAATCCAGTAGTTCTTGTTCTGCCCCGTCTCCGTGTTCTGAACGATGAACTGTCCCTTGCACGAGCCGTAGATGATGTTCGCAAGCGTCGGATGTGGAATGATCGGCCCCGTCTCGCACCCTGGACCGCCGCGCACAATGCTGGCAGACGGATCCACGAACGGATTCACTTCGTATGTGCTTTCATCCTGCTGCGCCATGTACAGGTGATACGGGAACTTGGCATCGATCCACACCCCGTAGAACTCGGCCGTCGGCTGATTGTCCTGCGACGACCAGCTCTTCCCCCCATCGAACGAGACATTGGCGCCGCCATCGTTCGACTGGATCATGGTGTTCCCGTTCGTCGGGTTGATCCAGATATCATGATTATCGCCGTGCGGCACCCGCATCGTCGCCAGCGTCTTCCCGCCATCCACGGACTTGTAGAAGCTCTCCGCGCCGGCGTACACCACATCGGCGTTGGTCGGATCGACCCCCAGCGTCGTGTAGTAGAAGGGACGCTGCGTCAGGCCGGGATTGGTGTTCATCAGCGCCCACGTGGCGCCCGCATCATCCGAGCGATAAAGCCCACCGCCCGGGAGCGCTTCCACCAACGCATAAATGCGCTGCGGGTTCGCGGCCGTCACCCCCAGGTTGCCCTTCCCAATGAGCCCCGTGGGAAGCCCCTTGCTCCCCGCCGTCCACGTCTCGCCACCGTCCGTGCTCTTGTAAAAGCCGCCGGCGCGTGAGCCGGAGATAATCGTCCACGGCTTCCGCTCGATGCGATTCATCCAGGCGTACACGACGTTCGGATTCCCCGGCTGGAGCTCCACATCCATCGCGCCGGTGCTGTCGTTCATGTACAGCGTCTTCTTCCACGACTTGCCGCCATCGGTGGTCTTGTAAATGCCACGGTCCGGGTTCGGCTTGAAGATGTCGCCGTAGGCCGCGACCCACGCGATGTCCGGATTGGTCGGATGGATGCGCACCGCCCCCACCTGCCCGATTGCGTAGAGCCCGAGATACGACCAGCTCTTGCCCCCATCCAGCGTGCGATAAATGCCATGCCCGGTTGAGACGTTGCTGCGCACGCCATCCGACCCGGTGCCGACATAGATGACATTCGGATTGGATTCCGCGACCGCGATGGAGCCAATGGACCCCAACGGCAGCTTGCCATCAGTAATGGGCTCCCAGCTCTCCCCACCGTTCGTCGTGCGGAAAACACCGCCGCTCGCCACACCCATGTAGAAGGTCTTGGGCTGCGAGGGGACACCCGTCACCGTCGTGACACGTCCACCGCGCGTATGCCCGGCCAGCCGGTACTTGAGGCCACGAAAGAGCGTGGAGTCCACCGACGCCATCATCGGCGCCTTGGCGGGTCGC
>JBAXMW010000131.1:0-3784 GCA_037134115.1 Gemmatimonadaceae bacterium
GTCGCGAATATCGATTGGCCCTCCACCCGCGGCCTGAGCACGGCGGCACAGCAGGCGGAGTTGCTGGCGCTGTTGGATCGCGCCGTCGCGCTTCGGTTAAACGCCGTGATCTTACAAGTGCGTCCGGCCGCGGATGCGCTCTATGCGTCGTCGATTGAGCCGTGGTCGGAGTATCTCACGGGGACGCAGGGGAAAGCCCCATCGCCCTTCTGGGATCCGCTCGCCTTTGCCGTGCGCGAGGCCCATGCGCGACAATTGGAGTTGCATGCGTGGTTCAATCCCTATCGGGCGAAGCAACCGGGGGCGAAGAGCCGGCTGGCCAAGTCGCACATTGCGCGGCGGTCGCCGGAGTTGGTCAAGACGTACGGCGAATATTTGTGGATGGATCCAGGGGAGCCGGCCGTGCGGGCCCGCACGGTTCGCGTGGTGCTGGATGTCGTGAAGCGCTACGACATCGATGGCGTGCACCTCGACGACTATTTCTATCCGTATCCCGAAGCGCGGAACGGGCGTGAAGTCCCCTTCCCTGATGATGCGAGTTGGAAGCGGTATCGCGCGAAGGGGGGCACACTCGCCCGCGACGATTGGCGTCGGCGAAATGTGGACCTGCTGATCGAGACGCTGCACGATCGCATTCACGAGATGAAGCCGTGGGTGAAGTTCGGCATCAGTCCCTTTGGTATTTGGCGTCCCGGACATCCCGCGCAGGTTCGCGGCTTCGATGCGTACGACAAACTGTACGCCGACGCCCGGAAGTGGCTGCATGAGGGGTGGGTGGACTATATAACGCCTCAGTTGTATTGGCCGACCACCAAGGTGGAACAGGCGTATCCGGCGCTGCTGCAATGGTGGTCGGCGGAGAACAGTCAGGGGCGTCACCTGTGGCCAGGCAATTTCACGTCGCGGGCTGGTGGGACCAGCACGGGGGATTTCCCGGTGAGCGAGTTGGTGGAGCAGATCCGCGTGACGCGCGCGCAGGCTGGGGCCACGGGGAACGTCCATTTTTCGATGAAGTCGTTCGTGATGAATCGGGGAGGCTTGAATGACTCCCTGCAGGCTGGGCCGTACACCGAACCGGCGTTGGTACCGGCCTCGCCGTGGCTGGCGGTCAAGGCGCCCGCGGTACCGGTCTTCCGGCGGCCGTCGGGTCGCCGCACGCCGAACACGGATGGCGTCGAGTTGGTGGTGACAAAGCGTACCACCCCCTGGCAATGGCTGGTGCAATTCCGCACGGACAGTGGATGGGTGCGGACGCTGCTACCCGGCACGACCACACGACTCACGGCCCCGGACGGCGTTCACGCCTCGCAGGTGACGGTGCGCGCACTCAATCGGGCCGGTGTCGCGAGCGCTCCGGTCTCACGCCTGATGCCGGCACCGGGAAGCAAGGCCACGTCGACGACCACGCGCGGAGCGACCGGTGGGCGCTGAGCGGATGCCGTTTCACTATCGCATCACCGAGGGGATCCGCATCACGGTGCGTCCCTCGTATCTGCGCGAGCGCTCCAATCCGATGCTGGATCAGTATGTGTTTGTCTATCACATTCGCATCGAAAACGTGGGCGCGCAGGGCGCACAGTTGCTGACGCGGCGCTGGCATATCCACGACGACGCGGCCGGCGATTCCGTAGTGGAAGGCGAGGGGGTGGTTGGCGAACAGCCGCATCTACTCCCCGGCGGGGTGCATGAGTACCAGTCGTTCTGCGTGCTGAAATCACCCTCTGGCTGGATGGAGGGGGCCTATCGGTTCGTACGCGACGATGGGAGTGCGTTTGCGGCGGCGATTCCGCGCTTTATGCTGCTGGCTGATCCGCACGCGGCCACGGAATGACCGGCGCGAAGGGCGCGTAGAGCCGCTCCGCGACCTCCGCCGGAAGCAGATCGGCCACGATCAGCACCAGCAGGGCCGCAAGTGCGGGCTCCGCGATCGGATCCAGCTGGTCGAGCGCTTCGTCATCGGTGCCCGTTTCTGCTGGTGCATCACCGCGTCGCACGAGCTGTAACAAGGGACCAGCGATCGCCTGCTGCGCCTCGGCGCGCCCCGCGCGCTCAATCGTCGTACCAAGCACCGTTTCGGCCGCCTGCCAGTCGCGCGTGGTACAGGCGACTGTGTGCCGCGTGACCACGTCGGTGCGCGCGCTCGTGCCCAGGCCGGCCAGCTGCCGCAGAAAATGGCGCACCGCGGGCGTATTCGGTCCATAGGGCAACGCTGGCGGGGTGGCCATGGGACCGCCTGGTGGGATCGTCATGCGTGCGGCGTTCGGGACGTTGCGGCGATCACGGCGTCGCCTCGCCCTGCGGCCAATCAATCGTATGCCCGAGGGCGGCGAGGCCATGCAGGACCGTCGGCTGCGATGGCGACCATCCTGTGGCCCGCAGCGCGTCCACCACGATGCGCTGGTTGGAACGCCCGGCATGACTCCGCGCTGACGGTGCGGCTTCCACCGTCGCACCAAGCGCCCGCGCGATCGCCGCCATGTCCATGGGCGTGCCATCGGCACAATTGAAGCAGTGGGCCGATCCCGGTGCGAACGGGTACGTGATGACATGCGTGATCGCGCTGATGACATCGTCCCGCCACGCGAGATTCGTCCACGTCGCCTCGGCACCGGCTGGGTCCGTCGTGGCCGCAGCGCGATAGCGCGGGGCCGGATCGCGCCCGGGGCCATAGAGCCCCGCCACCCGGAGCACGATCCGCATGAGGCGTGGCAGGGCGGTGGCGCCGTCGGTAGCGCCGTCGGTAGCGCCGTCGGTAGCGCCGTCGGTGAGCACGTGCTGTTCCGCGTCAAAGAGCGCCTGCTGGCGCGGATCACGCGGAACGATCGGGTCGGTCTCGCGCGAGATCCCGCCATCGGTACGTCCGTAGACGCCGGTGCTTGAGGTGTACACCATCGTCCGCGCGCCGAGTGCCCGCGCGATGGCAACGGCGCCGCGCGCCGCGACCGGATAGGTCTCCGCATAGCCATCGCCGACGCTGCGCCCAGGTGCCACGCACACAATCACATGGTCCAGCTGGGCAGGCAGCTCGGTCATCCACGGGCCGTTCGCCCCGTCACGGATGTCCCCCGTGATCGCGATGATGCCCGATGGGAGCGCCGCGGTGGCGGACCGTTGCAGCGTCCACACGCGGGCCCCGTGGCTGGCCAATGCCTCCCCGAGCGGACGCCCCAGCCAGCCGGCGCCCACCACCAGCACGCGCGCACCGGTCATGCGATCCGTGATCTCCTCGTCGCTCACCACCGCACACGACCGGAGGAGAACAGCCAGCCCACGGCCAGACCGAGGGCGCTGAAGACGCACACCACAATCACGCTCACGAGCACCGTCCGCAGCGTCGACGCGGGCGGTTCTTCTGCTGGCTCATCCCACGGGACGACGGGCTCCGGTGCCGGGGACGGGAGCGGCGGCGCGATCGGCTCGGGCTCAAGGAGCACGGGCAGGTCTGGCGCAGGCTCCGGCATCGGCTCGGCGATTGCCTCCGCCTTCGGCTCAGCCATCGGTTCGGCGAGGGGGACGACGACGAGTGGCGCGTATTCCGCCTCCGGGGCGACCACTGGCGCGACCACCGTGACGGAGTCGTCCGGCACGATGGGCATGGGCTTCGCGATGGGGATTTCGCGAGACGTGCGGAGTCGCGGAATGCGAGCCATTGGCGGCGCCTGCACCACCGGAATCTCCACGCTGATGGGCGGCCTCGGCGGCGGTGGGGGCGCTGGTTCCGGGATCGGCTCCGGGATCGGCTCCGGGATCGGCTCCGGGATCGGCTCCGGGATCGGCTCCGGGA
>JBAXMW010000132.1:0-3775 GCA_037134115.1 Gemmatimonadaceae bacterium
AGCAACGCGACGAGATGCTCGTCTTCCGTGTGCATCGTGAGCACGAGCACACGCCGCGTCGCCTCACCGTCGGGATTCGCCGGTCGCGTGGCCGCGAGCTTCTGCAATTCGCGCGTCGCGGTGAGCCCATCCATGTCGGGCATGGACAGATCCATCACGATGACATGGGGATTCAGGCGCTCGGCGAGATGCAGCGCCTCCACGCCGGAACTGCCTTCCCCCACCACCTGAATGTCTTTCGCGCTGGCCAGGATCGCCTTGAGCCCAACGCGCACAATGTGGTGGTCATCCACCAGCAGCACTCGCACCAAATCTGGTCGCATCTCTGCAATGTGCGGAGGAACCGGGACCGGCGCAACGAGCAATCGCGAGCGTTTACGACGGATTGAAGGAAGAACCACCGCCCTTGAAGGTGCGGAAGAGGTAGACAAAACTCGGGAGGAGAATGGCCGTCCCAACCCCGAGCACACTCAGCACCAACGTCAGCGTGACGCGGGGCGCGGCCAACGCCGTAATCGTGTGCGTGGGCGGAATCAGCCACGGGAATTGCGACCAGGCCCACCCCCACAGCAAACAACTGGCCTCGGTTGCTGCCGCGACGCGCGCTAACCGAAAGCGATCGCGCCGGAGCGCCACGATGCAGGTGATGGTCGCCACCGCGGTTACCAGATGCATCGCCAGCGCAATCCGCCCCTCGGTCAAACCCGCAAAGACCAGCGGAGCCTGCAGCGCGGCAATGCCGATCGTCACGGCCGCGAGCACCACCACCACCGCCTGCGCCTGCAGGGCGCGTCGCCGAAACACGGCCCGCAGCACCGGAGTGGGCGCTTCGACTGTGAGATAGGCGGCCGCCAGAAAGGTGAAGAGCCCCAGCGTCAACGCACCCACCGCCCAGGCAAACGGCGATCCCATCCAGGGCCACAGATACCGGTCGGCGAAGGTCAGCGCCGCCGCCGGAGCCATCACGTGGGGCGCGCCCCCCAGCGGTGCGAGGGCGGTCGTGAAGGGAATACGACCGCTCGCCATCGTGCCCAGGCAAACCCCCAGCAGCACTGGGGTGACCATGCTGGCGATCGAAAAAATGCGCCCCCAGCGCCGCTGGACCGCGTCACGGTTGCTGTCGTAGCTGCGAAAGGTGAACGCCGACCCGCGCAAGACGACGCCAACCAGCATGAGCGTGATGGGGATGTGCAGCGCCGTCGCGAGATGCGCGTAGGCCGTTGGGAAACAGGTGAAGAGCAGGACGACCACGAGAATGAGCCAGACGTGGTTCGCCTCCCAGATCGGGCCGATCGCCTCAGCAATCAGACTGCGTTGCGCGTCCCGCTCGTCGCCGCGGGCCAGCAGGTCCCAGACGCCACCGCCAAAGTCCGCGCCGCCGAGTAGCACGTACGCATTGAGCGACAGCACCATGACCCCCGCCACCACATGCGGGAGCGTCCAGGTCAACTCCTCCACGCTCACGGGCGATCCGATGCGGCTGGAGAGACCGGCACCGTACCCATCGCCAGCAGCGCCGCAGGCACCGGCAACTCCCCCGTCATCCCCACCGGCACCTCACCAACCCCCGTTTTCAGCAACTGGCGCCAGAGCAGAAAGGCGACCGTGACGGCGAGGCCGATGTAGAGCAGCGTGAAGCCTACAAAAGGCACCGTGAGCCCGGGGACCGGGGTCACCGCATCGGCGGTCCGCAGCACATCCTGCATGATCCATGGTTGGCGCCCCACTTCCGTAACGGTCCATCCGGCTTCAAGCGCCACGAACCCGAGGGGCGAGGCGACGACGAGCGCCGTCAGGAACGGCCGATCATCGGGGAGCGGCGCCCCATAGCCGCGCCGACGACGGCGCAGACGCCACAGTGTCCAGAGCGCGACGGCGGCCAAGACCATGCCACAGCCCACCATGATCTGGAAGGCCAGATGCACGACCGTCACGGGGGGACGATCCGCGAGTGGCACGGCATCGAGCCCACGGATCGACGCGGTCGGATCCCCATGCAACAGCAGCGAAATGGCGCCCGGGATTTCGATCGCGCCCCGATGCGTGAGCGTCATCGCGTCGGGCCAGCCGCCAATCACGAGAGCGGCCGGCCCCGTCCGCAGATGCCCCTCCATGGCCGCCAGCTTCATGGGCTGCCGCGTGGCGACCCCCCGGGCCGACAGGTCACCAGAGAGCGGCTGCAGCAACGCCGACGGCACCGCCATGAGCAGGGCGATCTGCAACGCCGCGCGGTGAAAGGCCCGATGGACGGTCCCCCGCCGAAGCGCCAGCGCATGCACTCCGGCCACCGCAAAGCCCGTCGCGGCGAAGGCGGCCAGCGTCATATGCACCACTTCGGCCGGCGCGGCAGCGTTGAACATGGCCGCGATGGGGTCCACGTCCGTCACCTGCCCATTCACCACCCGAAATCCCGTGGGCGCGTTCATCCACGCATTGGCGCAGACCACAAATGCCCCACTCAGCGCACCGCTCACCGCCACCACGATCCCGGCCAAGAGATGGGCGCGCGGCGCAATCCGCTGCCAGCCGTACAGGTAAATCCCGAGGAAGATGGCTTCCGTGAAAAAGGCAAAGCCCTCGAGTGAAAAGGGCATGCCAATCACCGCCCCCGCCTGCGCCATGAAGGTGGGCCAGAGCAAGCCCAGCTCGAACGACAGCACGGTGCCGCTCACCGCCCCCACGGCAAAGAGAATCGCCGTCCCTTTGGCCCACCGCTTGGCCAGCTCCAACAGCACGGGATCGCCGGTGCGCTGCCAGCGCCACTCGGCCATCACCATCAACGCCGGCATGCCAATCCCCACCACCGCGAAGATGATGTGGAAGGCCAGCGACACCGCCATCTGCGAGCGGGCAGCGAAAAGATCAGACATAACGGGGCATTCCGGGACGAAGGGCTGCAGTCCCGGGACTAATCGAGGATGCGCCCCCGGCAGTTCCCCAGTCCAATACGCACCGCGCCGTCCCGGTGAGCCACCGCCGAGAAGATCACTTCGTCACCGGCCTCGAGAAACGCGCGCGTTTCCCCCGAGGGGAGGGTGAGCGGCTCCGCACCGCGCCAGGTGAGCTCCAGCAGGCACCCGCGGCTCTCCCGGGTCGTGCCGGAGACCGTCCCGCTGCCGAGGAGATCCCCAGCGCGCATGGCACAGCCGCCGCTGGCATGGTGCGTCAGGAGCTGCGCCATCGACCAGTACAGGTCGAGCGTCCGGCTCTGCGACACGGTCACCGGCGGGAGGCCGGCGGCCCGCATCTGCGCCGTCGACAGCGCCACGCTGAGCGCGAGATCAATGCCCCCTGCCGCCTGATCCTGCGCGTCTCGCAGATAGGGGAGCGGCGCCGGATCCCCCTCGGCGCGTGGGGCCAAGGGGGCCCGGAAGGGGGCCAGCGCCTCCATCGTCACCACCCAGGGGCTGATCGAGGTGGCAAAGTTCTTCGCGAGGAAGGGGCCAAGGGGCTGGTACTCCCAGCTCTGGATGTCCCGCGCCGACCAATCGTTCAGCAGGCACACGCCGAACAGGTGCGCCTCGGCCTCCGCGAGCGGGATCGGCTGGCCGGGCGGGTTCCCGGTGCCGACGAAGACCCCCAGCTCCAATTCGTAATCGAGCGATCGCGACGGACCCACCGAGGGCTCCGCCTCCTGCGGCCCTTTCCGCTGTCCATGAGGACGGGTGACCGGGGTGCCGGACACCACGACGCTGGACGCCCGGCCGTGGTAGCCGATCGGGACCCACTTGTAGTTGGGGAGGAGCGGCTGATCGGGGCGGAACATCGAGCCCAC
>JBAXMW010000133.1:0-3715 GCA_037134115.1 Gemmatimonadaceae bacterium
CTCGAATGGGCGGCGGTAGTGAATGAGCGCAACAGCGTACATGGGACGCAGGGCAAAGGAGTGGATCGGCTGAGGGGTCTTCGCTCCCCAAACATGCCCCGCCGCGCGTGAGCTGGGCAAGATGCGCGTGAAGGGACCGTGACTAAAGAGTGACCGTCTGTTCACAGCATTCGAGCAGTCGTCCGCAAACTTCCGGCTCCGCGTCAAGCGGGAAACGTCATGTCAACACCGGAATTTTTGAGGCCGTTGCGGCCGAAGGGTACGGACCTATGCGAAAGATGCTGAGCGCGGGTGCGCTGGCGATCGTTTCAGTCGGCCTGCTGGCGTGCGGGGACAGCACGTCGACGGCGGTCGAAGCTACCAAGGTGCAGTTACGCAGCACGTCGGCAACGCCGGCGCTGGTGAAGAGCCTCATTGCTGGCGTGGATGTGTACTCGCTGTTGTCGAGCGATGACGTGCTCGCCGGCTCCCCCACGTATCGCTTTGGTGGTTCCGCGGACGGGTCGGGGCTGATCAAGAATGCCGACGGCACGTTCACGGCGCTGGTAAACAATGAAGACAACTATTCTGTCTCGCGCATCACCTTTGACGAGACGCTGAAGCCGGTCAAGGGCGACTACGTGGTGAATTCCACGTCTGGCAAGTACCGCATGTGCTCGGCCACCATGGTCACCATGGAGGAGCACGGCTTTGGCCCGCTGTACCTCACCGGCGGTGAGAGCAATGAAGAATCGCAGGTCCTTGCCGTCAATCCGTTCGGTACGGCGAATACGCCCAAGTACGTGACGGGCTTCGGTCGCTGGAACACCGAAAACACCGTCCCACTGCCGAAGACTGCCTATCCGGGCAAGACCGTCATCATGTTGGGTGATGATGACTCTGGCGCCGAAGGCGGCCAGTTGGCGATGTATGTGGCCGGCACCGTCGGGGACCTGGACGGCGGCAAGATGTACGCGCTGGCCCGCACGGACAACAACGTGCGTGAACGTGACATGGTGGTGGGCGGCAGCTACCCG
The DNA here is from genome assembly GCA_037134115.1 of Gemmatimonadaceae bacterium. Lineage (GTDB taxonomy): Bacteria > Gemmatimonadota > Gemmatimonadetes > Gemmatimonadales > Gemmatimonadaceae > Gemmatimonas. The sequence goes on from JBAXMW010000133.1 coordinate 1,017, forward strand.
GTCGAGTTCCGGGAAGTGACTGGCCACACCGCGATGACGGGCCGGCAGATCAATGTGGCCACCGTGGCGCTCAACGCGATGCAGTTTGGCCGGGTGGAAGACATTGACTACCGCAAAGACGGCGTGGGTCGCGAGGTCTATTTCAATGTGACCGGCCAGAACACCACGGGCGTGAACGCCGCCGGTGGTCGCACGAAGTACGGTCGCGTGTATCGCGTGACGTTGAGCGCGACCGATCCGCTCAAGGGGACCCTCGAAGTCCTGCTCGACGGCGATGATCGCACCGGTCCGGCCAAGACGTTCCAGAATCCCGACAACATTTATGTGGGGAAGGACTACGTCTACATCGGCGAAGATGACAACGGCTACGGTGACGAAGCGCACGATGCGTATCTCTACCAGTATCACATCGCGTCCAAGACCATCAAGCCGGTGCTGATGCTGGACCATCGCCGGACGAATACGGATGCGGCGTATTACACGCCGGGGACCGCACAGCCGTTTGCCGGGTGGGAATACGGAGCGCTGATCGATATCTCCGCCCAGACCGGAACGGAGAACACGTTCATGCTCTCCATTCAGCCACACACATGGCGTGGCGATAAGTATCTGGCGCCGGACGGCGGGGCGGTGCGTCCCACGGAAAATCAGGCCAGCCAGGTCGTGATCATCCGAGGCCTGCCGCGGTGATCCACGCGGCGTGCCGTCGGGGGGCGGAGGCGTGAGCCGCGCGAACCGGTCGGTGATGCTGGGGATGGTGGTGATCGGTCTGTACAGCGCCGCCTGTGCAGATCGGTCCACGCCATCCGCCAGTACGGCCGGTGACCGGTCCGACCCTCGTGCCTCGATGGCACGCCGAAGCTGGGTAACTGCATTGGATTCCCTGCAGCGTCAGGTTGAGCGCCTCGATTCACTCACGGCCGGTCATGGGGCTGCGACGCCAGCAACGTGGCGCCTCGAGGCACAACACACGTTTCGCCAAGCGCGACTCGCGTGGAAGCAGGTGGAGTTCATGGCCGAGTATTACGAGCCGACGACCAGTCGGTCGATCAATGGTGCGGCGGTCACGGAAGTGGAAGAAGACGAAGGCCCCGGTATTCTCAAAGCGCCGGAAGGCTTTCAAGTCATTGAGGAGCGATTGTTTGGTCCCGCGTCGCGCGTGGACACGGCGGCACTTCGAGCCGATCTGACCTCGCTGCGCGGCGACCTGCGCCGTCTGTCCACCGCGTTCCGTGCGCAGCGGCTGACCGATGATCGGGTGTGGGATGCCGCGCGGTATGAACTGGCGCGTATCGCCACGCTCGGCATGACGAGTACAGACTCGCCGATCGCTCGGCACAGCGTGCCAGAAGCTGCCGCCGCGTTACGGGGGGTGCGCCAGGCGCTGGCGTCGTACGCACCGGAGCGGGTTGGGAGCGCTTCGCCGGCACAGTGGAGCGTGGACAGTGCCTTTCGCGCGACGATTGAGGCGTTGGAAGGACAGACGGACCGTTCGCTCGACCGCTTTCGATGGCTTGCCGTACACCTGCAGCCGTTAGCAACGGTCGTGGGCCAGGCGCGTCAACAGCTGAAGCTGGCAACCCCGACGGATCATGTGCCGTTCCGGGCGGACGCCGCGAGCATTTTCGACGCGAACGCGCTTGATCCGCTGGGATTCGCGCCGCCGGGGTCCGCCCCCGCGACCCTCTCAACGGTCCAACTTGGCGCACGTCTATTCGAAGATCCCGTGTTGTCCGGCGACGGCCAGCGGTCGTGCGCCAGTTGCCATCTGCCGTCACGCGCCTTTACCGATGGGTTGCCGCGCAACGCCTCCCGCGTGCCTGGGCAGCAACTCCGCAACACGCCAACCATCTGGAATGCCGCTCTGCAGGTCGCCACGTTTGCAGATTTGCGGACGCGCTACCTGGAAGATCAGGTCGCCGATGTCATCGGCAGCCCAGCGGAAATGCACGGCCAGCTCGCGCAGGCGGCTGATCGCTTGCGTCGATCGGCTGAGTATGTGCAGGCGTTCGCTCAGGCCTTTCCGGCCGCCCAGCCCACCGCGCGCAGCCCGGCGATCACGCCTGACCGTATTCGCGTGGCCGTGGCGGCATATCTTCGCAGTCTGACCGCGCTCAACAGCCGGGTGGATCACGCCCTTCGCGGGGATACCGCGCGATTGACCGCAGACGAGCGAGCCGGCTTCAACGTGTTCGTTGGGAAGGGCAAGTGCGCCACCTGCCACTATCTGCCCCTGACCAATGGCACCATTCCGCCCACCTTCCAGCGCGCGGAAGTCGAGATTCTCGGTGTTCCGGCACAGCCGACCTGGCGAAGCGCCCGCGTCGACCCTGACAGTGGTCGGTTTCGTATCAGCCGGGCGCCGCTGCACCTCTACGCCTTTCGTACCCCATCGCTGCGCAATGTGGCGTTGACCGCCCCCTATATGCACAACGGGGTGTATCAGACGCTGGAGGAGGTGGTCCGCTTCTACAACGGGGGCGGCGGTGCTGGGATCGGCATTCACCACATCAACCAATCGCTCCCCGCCGAGCGACTCGGCCTCACCGATGCGGAACAGCGCGCGTTGGTCGCGTTCATGCGGGCGCTCACTGATACCGCCGCAACGACACCGGTGCGCGCCGCACCGGCCGCATCCCACTAAGCAAACAGCGCCTGCGCCCCCTCAATGGCGTCAATGAGCGCCGTCACGTCCCGCT
>JBAXMW010000134.1:0-3681 GCA_037134115.1 Gemmatimonadaceae bacterium
GGCGCCGTCGTGGGGCGCTATCCGTATTTCTTTGTGGATGCCGGGGCGCTGGGGTTATTTGGCGCCTTCCGCAATGCCCTCGGCATTCTCGCCTTCCACCTGCTGATGGCGTGGCTGCTGCTGCGGTTGGCGCGTCGCTTCCAACGCGTACCCGCGCGCGTTACCGCCCCAGTCTCCACGCGCTGACGGTGCCGGAACACGGTCGGCACCGGAAGCCAAGTCTCGGACGTCACCCTGTCATCGTCCTGTCATCCCCCCGCGCCATCTTCTCCCTTTCCTTTCACAACGGAGTGTTCCATGATGCTGCGCGTTTTAGTTGGTTCCGTCGTCCTCGCCGCCACCTCAACTCTCTCGGCCCAGTCCCCGGCGCTGAAAGTGAAAGAGGAGAAGGCCGGCATGCTGAAGCAGGCCAAAATCACCCCCGAGGCCGCCCTGGCCACCGCATCAGCCAAGGTGCCCGGCACGACGCTCAAGAGTGCTGAAATCGAAAAGGAAGACGGCAAACTGCTATATGTGTTTTCATTCACCAAGTCCGGCACAAAAGGTGAGGACGAAGTGGCGGTGGATGCGATGACGGGCGCCTTGCACAAGGTCGAGCGTGAGGCACCGGAGGACGAAGCGCGCGAGGCCGCAGAGGACGCCGCGAAAGCGAAGGCCAAGGCCAAAGCCGCTGCGGCGAAAGCTGCGCCTGCTGGAACGGCCACCAAGCCAACCAAACCACCGGTTGCCTGATCGCCCACGATGAGGGGTCATGCGCGTACTCGTCGCGGAAGATGAGCCTGAAGTCGCGGAGTTCCTGTTTCGGGTGCTCCGCGACGCCACCTGGGCCACGGACGTCGTCGGCACGGTGGCGGCCGCGCATGAGCAGATGGCCGTGGTGCGCTACGACCTTGCGGTGATCGACGTTGGTCTTCCTGACGGCGACGGCTTTGCGCTCTGCCGGGCGCTCCGGGCTGCGGGCAATCACACCCCCATTTTATTGCTCACGGCGCGCAATGCCGTAAACGACCGGGTGCGCGGGCTGGATGCGGGTGCTGATGACTATCTGGCCAAGCCATTCGCGGTGGCGGAGCTGTTGGCGCGCCTCCGCGCATTGGCACGCCGCCCGGTGGCCGCCGTATCGCCCGTGCTGCACTGCGATGACCTCACACTCGATCCATCGCACCGGACCGTGGAGCGGGCCGGTCTGGCGGTCTCGTTGACCGCCCGTGAGTTCGCCCTGCTCGAGTTTCTCCTGCGCAATGCAGGCCGCGTCTGCTCCCGGTCACGCATTCTCGAGGCGGTCTGGGATGATCACTTCGACCCGGTGGCCAACGCCATCGATGTGCTGGTCGGCCGTCTGCGCCGCAAGATCGATGGCCCTGGTGCACGCCCGCTCCTGCGGACCGTCCGCGGTCTCGGGTACATGATATCGGCTGCTGATGCGGGCTAACCCACGTCCTACGGTGCCGGTGCGGGCCCGCGTCAGTCGCCTTCGGCTGCGGTTGTCGGCGGCGTTCACCGCGACGTTTGTGCTGGCGCTTGCAGTGGTGGCCGCGGGCTCGCTGGGCTGGATCATGCGCGAAAGCACGCGGCGACTCGACGGCCGCCTCGCAGCGCTCGGCACCGCCGTATCGCGCGCCATCTTCATGAAGAGCGTGGCGTATCCAGATTCCGGGTTCGTGGCGATCGTCGACGACGTCCGGCGGGGCTGGGTCGTGGAGCCCGATGGGTGGATCGTCCTCACCAGCGCTGGCGTCCCCATTGCCTCCACAATGCATCCCGCCATCTGCGCCCGCGTACTGGCCCAGCTCCCCAATGGCCTGGATGTCGCGCAGGGCCGGAATGTGGAGCGTGACGGTGACGATGTGCGGGTGATGTCGGTCCCTGTGCCGCAACACGACCGACTCCCGGCGTACACGATCCTGACCGTCGCATCAACCGAGCCTATCGAACGCGATGCAGAGCTGCTGATGATCGCCCTCGCCATTGCAGCGCCGCTCATTGCGCTGGTCTCGCTGCTCGGGGGCTATTTGCTGTCACGCTGGGCCCTCACGCCGATCGATACGCTGGGGCGCGCGATCGATGCGCTCGCGCCGGCGGCCAATGGCGCCCGTTTGCCTGTGTCCGCACCGCCTGACGAGATCGGTCAGCTTGCCATGCGGTTCAACGCACTCCTCGATCGCCTGATGGCCTCGCAGGCGCAGAATCTGGAGTTCGTACGCGAAGCAGCACACCAAATCCGGACGCCGTTGACGCTGGTCCGCGGCGAGGCGGAGTTGGCGCGAGGCTCGACGTCATCCGAGGCCCCCGCCCTCCGCGAAGCCCTCGCGCGGATCGAGCGCGCATCGCGACAGATGCAGCGCCGCGTCGACGAGCTGTTCCTTCTGGCCGCGGCTGAGGCCGGCGCCACCCTGGACCAACGTGTTCCCATTGAGGTGGACGCGCTGGCCCTCGACGGGATGGACCTGTTCCGGGCCCGCGCCGCCCAGGCCGGGCAGCTCATGGCGTTCGGCACCGTGGAGCCCGCGACCGTTCTGGGAGATCCAACCCTGCTCAATGAGGCACTCCTTGAGCTCCTTGAGAACGCCTGCCGCCACGGACGGACCGATATGCCCATCGTCGTGTCCGTGCAGGTGTGCGGCCCCTTTGTGCACCTCGGGGTAGAGAGCTACCGGCTCTTGGACGCCGCAGCGGCAATGCCAGCGAGCACCGGCCTCGGTCAACGCATCGTGCGGTGGATTGCCGACGTCCATGACGGCCAGTTTTCCGTTGGACATGACCAGGCCGGTCGCTACCTTGCCACCCTTGTCCTGCCATTGGCTCAGGCTCAAACCGCAGGCGTCGCTGCCGCATCGCCATGATCCCGTCGCAGCGGTTCCGCATGCCATCACTCCACCTACGGTCCCGACCCGTGCTTCCGTTTCCGTAACGCCATGGATCTGCTCAACGCGAACCAAGTGCGTCGCACGCTCACGGGGACCGACGTCCGCTATGTGAGCACCGACTACCTCGAAACACAGGTAGTCCGGATCGGATACACCTGGAAGTTCTAAGGGGTCAGGCCGCGTTCGCCTGTGCGAGCAAGGCATGCACGCGCGGGATCACCTCGGTGCCGTAGCGGTGGATGCTGTCCATAAGGTGCATGTGCGCCAGCGGCCCGCAGCTGTACTTGAGATCGAAGCGGGAGAGCTTCAGCACGGTCACCGTCTGCGCGATCTTGCGCGCCACAGTCTCTGCGGAGCCCACGTACTGCGAGCCCCGGTCGCACTCCTGTTCAAACGCCTCGCGGGAGATGGGCGGCCATCCGCGTTCGGCGCCGATGCGATTGTGGATGGCCTTCCACGCCGGCCAGTACAGGTCGCGCGCCTCGGCGTCAGTCGCGGCGATGAAGCCGGGCGAATGGACGCCAATCGGCGGCACCGCGTGATTGGCGTCGGCGAAGCAGCGATGATAGAGATCGACGTAGCCGCGGAAACGTGACGGCGCGCCGCCGATGATGGCGAGCATCAGCGGCAGCCCATGCGACGCGGCCCGAACGACCGATTCCGGGCTCCCCCCCACCCCCACCCACGTGGGGATCGGGGCCTGCTGCGGGAGCGGAAAAACTGGCTGGGCCTTGAGCGGTGCACGCGTCTCGCCCGACCAGGTCACGGGCGCGTTTTGCAGCAGCTGGGCAAAGAGCGCGAGCTTCTCCTCGAA
>JBAXMW010000135.1:0-3637 GCA_037134115.1 Gemmatimonadaceae bacterium
AACTGGCGGCAGTGGCCTGACGACATCGGCCGCTTTGATGTGGTGATGGCGGCCGACGTGATTTATGAAAAGGAGTATGCGCTGTTGGTCGCGGAGACCCTCGCCAAAGCGCTCACGCCAAACGGCACGGCCTTTGTAGCGGATCCGGGACGCCTCGCGCTCCCGGTGTTCCGGGAGCGTCTCACCGAGGTGGGACTCACCATCGAGGAGACGACCCGGACCCGATATGACGTGGGCGCCGTGCACCAGGAAATTCAGGTGATGCGCATCACGTGGAACGCGAGGACGCCAACGGGCTGATCGCGCGTTACCGGTCCACCGGCGGCTTGGCCGGCTTCGCCTTTGGCATCGCGTCTTTCGCCTTTTCCTTCTTTTCATCGGCGGCGCTCTCATGTTCCTTCGAGAGCAGCTTGCCGGTGAGGGCATTCACGTGCACTTCCTCGGTCCCCTTCTTGCCGGCGACTGAAAGATCGAAGGAATAGATGAGCACCCCTTTCTCCATCTCAATTTCCGCGCTGGTGATGGTGCCACCCGGCACGGCGTTGCGCGCGATCGTCATGGCAGAATCGGGGCTCACTTTCGCCTTGGCGAGGAGCCCTGGCTTGTCCTCTTTCACCTTCATGGCTGGCGCCGCGGGCTGCGCGGGCTTTGCCGGCTGCGCGGCCTTGGCAGGCTGAGCTGGCTTCGCTTGGGCACCAGCCGAGGCGACCGTCAGGAGCGCAGCCGCGAGCGAGCCAGTCATTGCCACAGGGATCAGACGATGCAGATTGCGTTGCATAGAGACTCCAGAATGTGAGTGACGCGCGGTGACGAGTGAGTAGCCGTCTGTGAATATGCCCTGAGAAACCTTTCCCTACGATGACAACCGGACTGTTCCATCCGCGACGTCACCTTGGTGGCGCCCTCGCCGTGCTGCTAACGCTGGCACGGCTGGGGTTCGCGCCACTCGTCATACGCCTTGCGCAGCAGAATGTGCCCTGAACATCCCCGCCGATTAGTCTGCTCGAGCTCGCCTGTACGGGAACCGGCGCCGTGTGTGGCATGCCAAACGACTCAGGGACACCGTGCACCGCACGATGTCCCCGAATACATCACCGCCCGACCGCTGACCCGATGCGCCGTTGTTTACGCGCCGATCGTTAGGCGCTGGTCACGGCCGAGGGCACCAAGCGTTCGGCGACCACTTCGGCGATATCGACGACCGGCACCGACTTTCCGGCCCCAGTGACACCATCCGTGATCATCGTCATGCAGAACGGGCACGCCACGGCGATCTGATCGGCCCCGGTCGCGAGCAGCTCATTGCTGCGCTCGACGTTGACCCGCGTCCCCGCCGTCTCTTCCATCCACATCCGTCCGCCGCCGGCGCCACAGCACATGCCGCGGCTCTTCGTGCGCGCGGGCTCAACCAACTCCACGATCGGCAGTGCCTTCCGGAGCGTGTTACGCGGCGCGTCGTAGACGTCGTTGTAGCGACCAAGGTAGCAGGAGTCGTGATAGGCGACCTTGAGCCGCTGGCCATGCTCGGTGTCGAGCGGCACGCGACCGTCGGCCAGCAGCCGTTCGATGTATTCCGTGTGATGGATGACTTCGTAGTGTCCGCCAAGATCCGGGAACTCCTGGCCCATCTGATGGAAGCAGTGTGGACAGAAGGTGACGATCGTCTTTACGGCATAGCCATCGAGCGTTTCGATCACACCCTTGGCGAGCATCTGGTACAGGTACTCGTTGCCCATGCGGCGCGCCGGATCGCCGTGGCAGGTCTCTTCCTGCCCGAGGATGGCGAACTTCACATTGGCAGCTTGCAGGATCCGGGCAAAGGCGACCGTGATCTTCTTCGCACGATCATCGAAGGAGCCCATGCATCCCACCCAAAACAGGATGTCCGGGCGTTCGCCGGCGGCCGCCAGTTCGGCCATCGTCGGGATCGCCATCCCCTCGGCCCACTTCTCGCGGTCCGCTGGGCTGAAGGCCCACGGGCTGCCGTTGCGCTCGAGTGACGTCAACGCCGGCTGCAATTCCTCTGGGAAGCGCGACTCCATCAACACCAGATCGCGGCGCAGTTCGTTGATGATATCCAGCTGATCAATGGAGACCGGGCACTCCTGCACGCAGGCGCGGCAGCTGGTGCAGGCCCACAGCTCATCCTCGGTGATCCAATGATCGAGCAGCGTTTTGTCGAGCACCGCCTGCTGCTCGGCCGTGGCCGTCCCGCCGAGCCCCATGGCGTCCAACACCTGGGCCTTTTCGGTGAGTCGCGCACGGGTCTTCACCACGATCATGCGCGGCGACAGCACCTTGCCCGTGAGATTGGCGGGACATGCCGCCGTGCAGCGGCCGCACTCCGTGCAGGAGTAGCCGTCCAGCAGGTTCTTCCACGACAGATGCTCCACGTCGGACGCGCCGAACTGCTCGGCGTTCTCCGCTTCGAGATCCATGGGGCGCATCGCGCCGATCGTGCCCGGTCCGCTGGTGTTCGAGAACCACACATTGATCAGCGACGTGAGCACATGGAGGTGCTTCGAGCCGGGCAGATGATTCAGGAAATACAGAATCAGCACGGCATGGAACCACCAGGAGACGCGGGCCATGGTGTGCGCGGCCTCCACGGACATCCCGCTGAAGAGCGGACGGAGCAGGCCGCTCACGACGCGCCCCGTCGTGTCCGCGCCGGGTTGCATCCCGTCGCCCACAAAGACCAGCAGCAGCGTCAGCATGAGCGTCGCAATCATGCTGAGAATGAAGACCGCATCGCCGCCGTGTACCGGATCCCCTTGGAAGCGCTTCGGCCGGATCACCAGACGGCGATAGAGCAGATACGCCACAGGAATCAGCACGAAGACCGCGAAGATTTCCTGGGAGAAGACATACGGCACGTACAGGAACCGCGGCAGCAGCACACCCCAGGTGAACGGGGTGTACAAGCCCTGGATCATGATTTCGACGGTCCCCAACCCCAGCACGCAGAAGCCCCAGAAGACCAGCGCGTGCATCATGCCACCGAGCGGATCACGCAGGATCTTGGACTGCCCAATCCCGATGAGCAGCAGATTTTTCGTGCGGATATCCGGATGATCGGTTCGGAGCTCCGGATGGCCAATACGCAGCCAGCGGGCGAGCCGCTGCGCCTGACGCGAGAAGATGCCGAGCGCGACCGCGAGAATGACCGCGAAAAGAAGGTTGGCGAGGCTCATGCTGCGAAGGTAGGGCGCAAACGGAGGAGCGACAAGCGCCGGAGGGCCGGCGGCGTCATCCGCGGGATGTCAGGGAGGCTCCCACGGGCGTCGGGCCGATACCGGATACCCGCCCGGTCACCGGCTGTCCATCCTCCGTGCACCGCTCACCCAGTCGCGCCGCCATCGCGGCGAACCCGGCTGGGAGAACCTGTGGACTCCAATGGAGGCTTCATGCGCGTTGCACAATGGCACCCCGTTCACCGTTGCCTGTCGTACACGATGTCGGCGCTCGCGGCGCTCGTCCTCGTGGCGCCCTCGGCGCAGGCGCAGGCGCAGGCGCGGTCGCTGTGGGAGGAACCAGAAGGCCCACTGCAGATTGGTGGATATGGCGGCTTCATGTCAGAAGTCACTCGCTTTGCCGGCCGCACGGCCCATGCCCGGGAAGCGGAATCCTTTCGCTT
>JBAXMW010000136.1:0-3498 GCA_037134115.1 Gemmatimonadaceae bacterium
AAGAGAATCGGCGAGGCCAACCCGGCCTGTGCGCCCACCAACTCGAGCTCACGCGAGAGCACGGTGCCCCGCGTCACCGCGTTGAAGCCATGGCCCAGCTGAAAGCGGAAGGAGATCCAATCGTGGCGTGCATTCCAGATCGCGACCGGGGCGAAGAGCGACAGCGCCACCGCCGACGCCCACCACGGTCCGGGTTCCGCGAAGCGACGCCGCAGCGCGGGATGCAGCAGGCAGGCGACCACCAACCCAAAGGGCAACAGCACCGCCGTGTACTTCGACACGAACGCGGCGCCTAAGCCAACGCCCGCGAGCGTCCACCAGCCAAAACTTTGCCCGCTGCGCAGCGGCGCGGCGAGGGCGCGTTCGACCGCGAGCAGCGCCACCATCACCGTCGCAAAGAGGGCGGCGTCGGGGGTAGCCAGCACGAGCCCCAGCGTGGCCAGCGGCATGACCGTGATCAGCAGCGCGATGCGTGCCGCCGCACGCGCGCCGGCCACGCCACGACCGGCGAGCCACCACGCGGAGACCACCGCAGCGCCATGCATCACCAGCGCCGCCAAGGCCGGCCCAAGTCGCACCCCGGCGGTCGTCTGGCCCCCGAGCGCCGTCCCCAGCGCAATCAGCAGCGCGATCCCCGGGGGATGATCGAAGTAGCCCCCCTGCACGCGCCGCGACCAAACCCAGTAATAGGTCTCATCGGGGAGCAGCGGGACCAGCGATGCCAGCAGCGTCCGCAACACCAGCGCGCCCACCACCCAAGCCACGACAGACCGCCACGCCGCGGCGGCGGCGGCATCGTGCGCGGAGGATGCCGGGGCTCGCGAGGAGCCGGCGGGGGTCGGGGTGGCGGAATGGACAGTCACAAGGCGTGTAAGTTGTCATCATGGCCAATCGTCTCGCCACCGAATCCTCGCCCTATCTGCGGCAGCACGCGGACAACCCTGTCGACTGGTATCCGTGGGGGCCGGAGGCCTTCGCCGCCGCCGTGGCGCAGGACAAGCCAATCCTGCTCAGTATCGGGTACGCCGCCTGTCACTGGTGCCACGTGATGGCGCACGAATCCTTCGAGGACGCCGAGACGGCCGCCCTCATGAACCTGCTGTTCATCAACGTGAAGGTGGACCGTGAAGAACGGCCCGACGTTGATGCGATCTACATGCAGGCCGTGCAGGCGATGACCGGGCATGGCGGTTGGCCGCTCACCGTGGCGCTCACGCCGACGGGTGAACCCTACTGGGGCGGCACCTACTTCCCACGCGTCGAACGCCCGGGGATCCCCTCGTTCCAGCGCGTGTTGCACACCATCGCCTCGGCGTGGCATGAGCGGCGCGATGCCGTCACGCGCACCACCACCGCGATGCGTGATCTCCTGCAGCAGCAGGCCACGCCGGGCCCCGTGGGGGCCCCGCTCGACCTCGCGGTGCTGGAGCGGGCGATGGGGACGCTGGCCCGGCGCTTTGATCCAATCCATGGGGGATTCGACGGCGCGCCGAAGTTTCCGCAGGCGATGTCGCTCGACTTCTGCCTGCGCTGGCATGTGCGCACCGGCGACCCCAACGCGCTGCTCCTCGCCCACCGCACGTTCCTCGCGATGGTGCGTGGCGGCATTCACGATCAGGTGGGTGGCGGCTTCCACCGCTACACCGTCGATGCCGCCTGGCTCGTTCCGCATTTCGAAAAAATGCTGTACGACAATGCCCTGCTCGCCCGACTGGGCGTGCACCTCTGGCAGGTCACCCGAGACCCCGAGGTCCGTCGCGCCACGGAGGCCACCCTCACATGGGTCGCCCGGGAGATGACCGCCCCCACTGGTGGCTTCTACGCCTCCTACGACGCGGACAGCGAAGGCGAGGAAGGGCGCTTCTACCTCTGGGATCCGGCCACCTTGCGGGACGCCCTCGGCGATGACGCCGATCTCGCGATGACCTACTGGGGGGTCACCCCAGGGGGCAACTTCGAGGGGCACTCGATTCTGCATGTCCCCGTGGATCCGGCCTCCGTCGCGAGCCGGGTTGGACTGACCCCCGACGCCCTTGAGGCACGCATCACCGGGATCGCCGCTCGTCTGTACGCGCATCGGCAGTCCCGCATCTGGCCGGGACTCGATGACAAAGTGCTGGCCTCGTGGAACGGCTTGATGTGCCGGGCATTGGCCGAAGCGGTCCAGGCGTTTGGAGAGCCCCGGTGGCAGGCGCTGGCGGTGCGAAATGGCGAGTTCCTGCGCGATCATCTGGTGCAGGATGGCCGAGTGACGCGGGTCTTTGCGGGCGGCGTGGCGAAGGGTCCCGGGTTCCTGGAGGACCACGCCGCCGTCGCGCTGGCGTTTCAGGCACTGCACGCCCTGACCGGCGATGCGACCTGGCTGGCCCATGCCGACCGCATTGCCACCGTGATGGCGGCGCGTTTTCAGGACCCCGCCACGGGGGCATGGTACGACACGGCGAGCGACGGCGAGCCGCTCATCGTGCGCCCGCGGGATGTGTACGACAACGCGACCCCGGCCGGGGGATCGCTGGCGCTGGAGGTGGAACTTGCGCGGGCGATACGGACGGGAGACACCACCCGTCGGGATGCGGTCTGCACCCAACTGGCGGGGCTCGCCGAACCCATGGGACGGTGGCCGAATGGCTTCGGGCACGCCCTTGGGGTCGCGCTCACCGCGCTGGCCCCTGCCGCGCCAACAGCCACCGACCCCGCCGAAACGGGAACGCACCGCCCGGCGGGGCTGCAAGCCGATCCGGCGCTCGACGCCCTGACGGGTCCGGGGCTGGCCTGCGGTCCAGAGGGGTGCGCCCCCGTCCCGTCCGAGGGCGGCCACGGGCCTGTGACGTAACAGGTCGGGCGGTGTGCCTGAGCCCGCTGGCCCCGCCAGCGGGCCACGAGTGTAACAGTGACGACACGCCCCGCGTGTGCGTCTTTGCTCTGGATGGCGGCCGTGGCTTCGGCCGCCCAATTGCCAGTGCTTCACTCTTGGACTCCAGGACCGCCCTGTATGCGGGTTGAACCCACCATGGTTGATCGTTTCCGCCGTCATCTCGCGCGTGCCGCCGCACGCAGCGTTGTTCCGGTGTTGAGCCTCGTCGCCCTGTGGGGCTGCAATCTGAACCCCAACGTGAGCGCCTGTAGCGTCTCCGTGGCCCCGTCGAGCATCACGGTGCCGGTCAATAGCTCCGTGACCATTGCCGGCACGGCCTTCGATTGCAGCGGCAATTCGATCAAGAGCAAGACCATCAACTTCAGCTCCGCCAACTCGGCGATCGCCACCGTCACGACGAGTGGACAGGTCATTGGCGTGAGCGTGGGACAGACCACCATCGCCGGCGTCGCCAACGGCCAGCAGGGGACCGCGCAGGTCACTGTGACCCCGGAGCTGCCGACGACGGTCACGGTCTCCCCGGCCACGCTGACGCTGCGCCTCACGAACCAGAAGCAGCTCACCGCCACGGCGAAAAATGCGCAGGGCACGGCCATCACCGGCCGCACCTTCCGCTGGTCGTC
>JBAXMW010000137.1:0-3447 GCA_037134115.1 Gemmatimonadaceae bacterium
TTCCGCAGGGTGGTGAGCGCCGTTTCGAGGGCGGCGCGCTGCGCCTCCGTGGGCGAGAGCGCCCACAGCTCCTCATACGCACTGATCGCCAGCGCGAGCGCCTCTCGATCCTGTTCACTCGCCGCCAGTGAGGCGGCGTTGTCGGCGAGGGCCGCCTTGGCGAGAGGATCGGTGGGAAAGCGCTGCGACACCTGCAACCACCGAATCGTGCGATCGCGCTGGTTTTCTTCGGTGAGCGCCCACAGGTGCCACGCCCCGCGATTCTCCGGCTCGACCGCCATGGCCCGGCTCGCCAGCTGGCCCACCACCTCGGGCCCGCGCCCGGAGAGCCAATAGGCGTTCGCCAGGATCACCAGCGCCCGCGCGTTCGAGGGCTGTTCGTCCACGACGCGCTCGTACAGCGGACCGGCCACCTCCGGCATGTGAAGCCACGGTTCTGCCGCGGCCACGAGGGCATCCGGGGTGACGCCGTCGCGGAGATGATGGAGGCGTTCCATGAGGCCGCCGATGTTCCCGGAGGCTTCGTACTGGGCCACCGCGTCAGCGAGCGCGGCAGGGAGATCGGTCAGAGGGGCAATCATACGGGAAAGGTAGCAGGGCCGTCACGACGGGGGACGGGCGGGTTGCGCCGGACGGTCCGCGTCGCAATACTCATAGCCAAGGTAGAAATGCAGGTGCAGGTGGTTGGTCAGGCTGGCCGTCGGAATCTCAGGGGATCATCCCCGACCGGTACCGAAACTCACGAGCCACGCTGTTTGTGCCAGCCGGGGAGCCGCTCCAGTATCTGGCGATGTGCCCCTTTGATCTTGGTCGCGCGACGGTTGCGCGCTCCTCTCCGCACGGCGGTACCGAGTCGCCCACCGCGTCGATTCGGCCCAGAGACGGCTTCACCATTTCCCGTCCCATTCATTCCGCGTTGTCTGCGCCCCGTGGCGCTTGAACGGTCCCACTGCGGACCACCTGCTGTTTGCCACTGACGGCCGATCTGGCTGTGAGTCGCTGCTCCGTCCGCCCGGATGGGAGCTCACGAATCACCTCGTAGTCTTCGAATGAACGAACGTCGACGTCCTTATCGCCGCGGCCGCACCCGGTCGCCGCAGAGCCCCGACAATACCGGGGACGACAATCCATACCTCGATGCGCCGGAACCCTCGGCACCGTCTGGCAACGCCACGGGCAACAGCTCCGGCAACGCCGGCAGTGAACCGGTGCGGCATGACGGCGCGAGCGATGCGCCCGTCCGTCGGGAGCGGCCGGCCCGCCGGGTTCGGCAGAGCCCGTCGTCAGCGGCCTCGGCGACGCCCGTGACGCCGCCCCCCGCCCCGGCGCCGGAAATCGTCGAGCGGGCGCCGGCCGATCAACTCGAGCGCATTCAGCGCATGGAGCAGATGGACCGGCTCGAGCGCGCCGAACGTCCCGAACGGCAGGATCGGCCAGACCGGCCCGATCGGCAGGATCGCCCGGACCGTGGTGAACGGCATCCGCGGCATCGGGGTGACCGCGGGGATCGCGGGGATCGCGGACCGCGCGGGGAGCGTCCTGCCGACCGGCCGGACGGCGGACAGTTCGAGGACCGGAACGGGGGCGGTCGCCGTGGCCGGAATCGGTTCCGTCGCGGTGGCGGCGGCGGCGGCGGTGGCGGCGGTGGTGGCCGCCCGAATGGCGGGGGTCGCCCGCAAGGCGGCGGACGCGGTGGCGAGTTCGGTGCCGACAGTGGCTTCGAGCGTGGCCCGATCCAGGTGACGCCTGTCGAAGGCACTATCACCGGCTGGTTCGACGCGGCCCGCGATGGCGGCTTCGTCCGCCGTTCCCAAAACAGCTACCTCCCGGACCCCACCGATGCTTTCGTCCCGCCGGCATTGGTGCGTCAGCATCAACTGCGTCGCGGCGATCTCGTCGAAGTGGCCCAGGGACGCGATCAGCGCGGCCGGTTTGTCGTCACGGAGATCGTGACGCTCAACGGCGGCACGCCCACCGTGACGGAAAAGCGCCCGGACTTCAATACGCTCACCGCCAGCTATCCCGACCGGAAGCTGACATTGGAAACGGGGAAGCCGGCCAAGACGGGCCCGGAGCTGACCCGTCGGGCGATCGACCTCATTGCCCCCATCGGCTACGGCCAGCGGGCGCTGATCGTCGCACCGGCGCGTGCGGGTAAGACGACGCTGCTGCAGGCGATCGTGGAAGGGGTGGCCATCAATCATCCGAACGCCGCGCTTATGGTGCTGCTGGTGGATGAGCGGCCGGAAGAAGTCAGCGAAATGGTCATGTGGGGCTACGGCGAAGTCGTCGCCTCCAGCTTCGATATGCCCGCGAAGCGGCATGTGGAAGTCGCCGAGATGACGTTGGAGCGCGCCCGCCGACTGGTGGAGATGGGCCAGGACGTGGTGATCGTGCTCGACTCCATTACGCGACTGGCCCGGGCCTACAACACCGTGGAACGCGGCACCGGCCGGACGCTCTCCGGCGGTCTCGACTCCTCCGCCATGCAGAAGCCGAAGGCCTTCTTTGGCTCGGCGCGCATGATCGCGCCGCAGCATGGCGGCGGCTCCCTCACCATCATCGCGACGGCGCTCGTGGAGACCGGCTCGCGAATGGACGATGTGATCTTTGAGGAGTTCAAAGGCACGGGCAACTGCGAAATCAAGCTCGATCGCGGGCTCGCCGATCGTCGCATCTATCCAGCCTTTGATATCGCGATCAGTGGCACGCGGCGTGAGGAAAAGCTCTATCGCCCCGATCAGGTGGAGAAGGTGCACCTGTTGCGGCGCGGGTTGAGCCAGCTGCCACCCCAAGCCGGGATGGAGTGGCTCATCAAGCGCATTGCCGGCACGTCCAACAACGATTCGTTGCTGGACGGCCTCTAAGCACGACGGGCCGCCCAAGGCGGCCCGTCGTCGATCCATCTCACAGGACCGCGCCTCACACGCCGTCCGTCGCACTGCGACGGACGGCGTTCGCGTATTCGTCGAGCAGCGTCGCGGCGGCGCGCATCCCCAGCGTGTAGTTCTCCACGCTGATCCATTCATCGGGGGCATGCGCATTCTCCCCCGGCAACCCGAAGCCCATCAGCAACACCGGCGCGCCGAGGATCCGTTCAAAATCTCCCACGACAGGGATTGAGCCCCCTTCGCCGGTGATCACCGGTTCGCGACCAAAGGCCGCCGCCAACGCGCGCTTCCCCGCTTCGATGATCGGCCCACGCAAATCGGCGCGCCACGGACGGCCACCATGCATCGCGGTGACGGTGGCCACGACACCGGCCGGTGCCACGCGCGCGACGTGCGCCGTCACCAATCGCACGATCTCATCGGGATCCTGATCACGCACGAGGCGGAAACTCACCTTCGCCATGGAGACCGCCGGGAGGACCGTCTTCGCCCCTTCGCCCGTATAGCCGCTCAACAGGCCATTCACTTCCGCCGTGGGGCGCGTCCACAACCGCTC
>JBAXMW010000138.1:0-3335 GCA_037134115.1 Gemmatimonadaceae bacterium
GACGGACAGGCGTCGCCGCCTCCGTCGTACGATTCGGTGCAGGCCGCGGCAGTTGCCGCGACGACACCAACCACGACCAACAGGCGCGGCGATCGCACCGCCGTCTGTTGGAAGCGCTGCCACGCACGATGCGCGGCGGACCACAGGGAGCGCTCAGGCATGCTCGAGCGAAGACGGGGTAAAAGGAGCAGGAAGCAGATCGGCCAGCGACCAGCGCGCAACGCGCCCATCGGGGGTGATCGCCATGATATCGAGCTGGGGGGCAAACTCCACGAGCGCCTGACGGCAGATGCCACAGGGCGGGACCGGCTCATGGGTGGCCGAGGTAATCACGATGCGGGTGAAGCGCCGGGCCCCCGCGGCGACCGCCGTGCCAAGCGCCACGCGCTCCGCACAGGTCCCAGCTGGATACGCAGCGTTCTCCACGTTGCACCCCCCGAAGACCCGGCCATCCTCGGCTTGTAACGCCGCGCCGACCGGGAAGTGCGAATAGGGGCACCACGCATGATCGCGGGCCTGATCGGCCACGGTACGCAGCGCGGTCAGTTCCGCCGACAGCTCCGACGCCAACGGGGCCAACACATCCGGTGGGGTCATGCGCGGCGCAACAGTGGCAGGAACGACGTGCCACGCCCACGCCACGTCAGCCCGAACCACTCGGCCACCGTGGCGCCCAGATCGGAGAACGTTGCGCGGGTCCCAATGGGCCCGCCGCGCAGCGCCGCCCCCACCGCCAACACCGGCACGCGCTCGCGCGCATGGTCGGTGGACGGTGTGGTGGGATCGTTCCCGTGATCGGCAGTGATGAACAGCACGTCGTGTTCCCGGAGAGCAGACAATAGCGATGGCAGGGCACGATCGAACGCTTCGAGCGCCGCTTGAAATCCACGGACATCGTTCCGATGGCCAAATAACTGGTCGAAATCTACCAGATTGGCGAAGCAGAACCCATTGCCTGGGCCCTCCAACCACGCCAACAGAGCGGCGACCCCCTCGGCGTTGTCCACCGTGTGGCGGGACTGGATGCCCCGCCCCGCAAAGAGATCATCCACCTTCCCCACCCCGGTCCGGGGAATGCCAGCCGCCGCCAAGGCGTCCAGCAACGTCTCGCCGGGCGGCTGGATCGAGTAATCCCGCCGGTTGGCGGTACGCGTCCACGCCCCGGAAGTTCCCCGGAACGGGCGGGCGATCACCCGGGAGACATCATGCGGAGCCACGAGCAGCGCCCGGGCGATCTCGCAGGCCCGATAAAGCTCCTCCAGCGGAATCACCTCTTCGTGCGCCGCGATCTGGAAAACGGAGTCGGCCGAGGTGTACACAATCCACGCCCCGGTCTCCCTATGCCGATCGCCATAGTCCGCGATGACCGTCGTGCCGCTGGCCACGCAGTTCCCCAGTACGTCCCGTCCCGTTGCCTCACGAAAGGGCTGCAGGACCGCCTCGGGGAACCCCTGCGGATAGGTCGGGAACGGGCGTTCCAGATGGAGCCCAGCAATCTCCCAATGGCCGGTGGTGGAATCCTTCCCGGCCGACTGCGGGAGCATGACGCCCCAGCCGGCCGCGGCCTCGGCGACCGGCGGGACCCCCTGCACGGACGCCACATTACCCAGCCCCAACCGGCTGAGATTCGGCAGGGTGAGCCCGCCCACGGCTCGCGCGACATTGCCTAGGGTATCGCTCCCCACATCGCCATACGCGCCCGTGTCCGGGGCTTCGCCACACCCCACACCGTCGAGCACGATGATCAATGCCCGGCGGTCGTGTGGGCCTGCGGCGGTCGTGAGCGCGCGCTCGGTCATGCGAGCCCTTCGGCCGCCTGGGGCGCGGCGCTCTCCATCGCCCGGCGGGGCACGCGGAGCCGCAGCCCCACCAGGAGTTCGTACGGGGAGAGCCCTCGCTCGGCGGCGACGGCATCGGTCGAAAGACAGTGGGCGCCGTCGCGGCCCACCAGCGTGGCGACGTCGCCGATCGCCACACGGTCCTGCAGGTCGGTGACATCCAGCATGGTCATGTCCATGGAGACGATCCCGACGACAGGCACCCGTTGGCCATGCAGCAGCGCCTCGCCCCGGTTCGAGAAAGCCTGCCGATAGCCATCCCCATGCCCCAGGGCCACGGTGGCGATGCGCCGGGTCCCCGCGGCGTGCCAGGTGGCCCCATAGCTGACGGTTTCGCCGTCATGGACGTCGCGCAGATCGATGACGCGAGCCCGCAGGTGGACCACCTGCTCCAGTCCCAGCGCGTGGGCGACCACGGCCCCATACAAGCCAATGCCAGGGCGCGCGAGCTGTCCCCGAGCGCTGCCACGGGCGGCCAAGGCGGCGCTGTTGTCGCTATGGATCAGGACATTGGGTGACAGTACTGGCGACAGCGTGGCGATGGCGGCGTCAAAGCGTGCCTCTTGCCCCTCACGCGATCCATTCGGAAGGTCCGCGGAGTGAAAGTGCGTGAAGACCCCTTCTGGGGGATGGCGGCGGAGGATGTCGGCCAGCGACGCAACGGTGTCCCAGCGCCCCCCCGCCCGTGACATCCCCGTGTCGATGGAGAGATGCCATGGACCGCCGCCGAGCGCCACCCACCGCGCGATGTCCTCGCCGCGGTGCAGTGCCGGCGTGATGTGCAGCGACGCGGCCTCTGACAGCTCCGCGGGGGTCAGCGGCGTGGTGCAGAGGACGCGGGCGGTGCTCCCCGCCGATCGGAGCTCAGCGGCCTCCTGGACGGTGGCCACGCCGAGGGCCCACGGGGTGGACGGCGCGTCCACGGCGGGGATCTCCTGCCATGGGGTGCCAAGGGCGCGCACCACGTCGAGCATCCCCGTGCCGTAGCCATCGGCCTTCACCATGGCCACCAGCGGGACACCGGCCACCGCGCGCAACCGGGCGGCATTGCGGCGCACCGCCGCCACATCCACATCGAGCCACGCCCGCCAGGAGTCCACCGGTCGGGACGGGTATATTGCCGAGGAAGGGGTCATCGGGGAGGACATCCCTGCAATCAACACCCGAACCCACCGACCGCGAAAGGATCGAGCCGCTTATGTCGCATGCCCTCCCATCCCCTGCCCCTGCCCCGGGCCCCCGCTCGCTCGATGACGCGCTCGCGCTCATGCGTGATTTGCGTGCCCGGTGCGACTGGGACCGCGTGCAGACGCATGCGTCGCTCCGTCCGTACCTGATCGAAGAGGCGCACGAAGTCGACGACGCCATCGCGGAGGGGAACGACGCGCTCTTGCGCGACGAATTAGGGGATCTGTTGTTGCAAGTCCTCTTTCACGCCGTCGTCGCCGAAGAACGCGGCGCCTTTACCATGCAGGATGTGGCGGGGGCCTTGGTCGC
>JBAXMW010000139.1:0-3300 GCA_037134115.1 Gemmatimonadaceae bacterium
GCCGTCACCCGCGCCGGCGCGCGCCCCGGCGACCTGCTGCTCGTCACGGGGACCTTGGGTGGCCCGGGGGCCGCATTGGCGGCGTGGAGCGCCGGCGGGGTTCCGACGGCGTGGGCCCGCGAGCGCTTTGCCGGCCCCGTCCCTCGGATCGCCGAAGGGCAGGCGCTGGCGGAGGCGGGGGCGCACGCCATGCTGGATCTCTCCGATGGGCTCGCGAGCGACGCGCGGCATCTGGCGGCGGCGAGCGGGGTGAGCGTGGTCATTCACCCGGAGCAGCTCCCGGTGGGCGTGGGGTGCACCCCTGAGGCGGCGCTCGGCAGCGGCGAGGAATACGAACTGCTGGTGGCCCTGCCGCCAGCGGCGGTCGACGCGCTGCGGCCGCACTGGGACGCACAGCAGCAGACCCCCCTCACGATCATTGGCGAGGTGCAGGCGGCCAGTGTGGAGCATCCAGCCGGCACCGTGCGGGTCATTCCCCGCAACTCTCCGGGCTCGGTGCGCGTTGAATTCGCCACCGGGCACGACCACTTTTCGCCATCATGATTCGTACTGCACTCACGACCGTCGCCCTGATTATCGGGACCCTCATTGCCGGCCTGGCGGCCGTCGCCCGCTGGCTGGGCATCCCCGACCGCCGTGGTGGGCTGTACGACATCATTCCGCAAATCTGGGCGCGGCTCCTCTTGGGGGCCGCCGGTGTGCGCGTCATCAAGCATGGCACCGTCCCGCTCGATGACCTTGCGCCGCGTGTCTACGTCTCGAATCACGTCAGCTGGTTTGACATTCCGTCGGCGATTCGCGTCCTCTGGCCCTTTGGCTTTGTCGCCAAGCGCGAACTGGAGCGGTATCCGGTCTTCGGCGCCGCGGCGCGCGCCTTGCACGTCATCTTCATCGATCGCGAAAACCGGAAAGCGGCCTTCTCCGCGTACGAAGATGCGGCCGCAAAGATCCGTGCCGGGCAGAGCGTGCTCGTCTTTCCCGAGGGGACGCGTGGCCGCGATTACGCCGTGCGGCCGTTCAAGAAGGGGCCGTTTGTGCTGGCGATCGGCTCTGGTGCGCCCATCGTGCCGGTGGTGATTCATGGCACCATCGCGGTGAATCCGCGCGGGAAGTTCCGCGCGGGACCGGGGACGGTGCATGTGCATGTGCTCGATCCCATCCCCACGGAAGGGCTCACCTACGACGACCGGTCCGCGCTCGCCGATCAGGTGCGGCAGCGGATGGCGGAGTGCCTCCAGTCGGTGTACGGCGTGACGCCGTTGCCAGCCGGACGGGGTACCAGTGCCGAACCTGCAGAAGTGACCGACTGACCTCTTGCGGCGCGTACCGCCTCGGCGGTCGTCGTCGCTGTGCTTTCACGACTTTCTCTCGGATCTCATGTCCACGATTGCTGCCATCTCTGCCCGCGAAATTCTCGATTCCCGCGGCAACCCGACCGTCGAAGTTGATGTGATTCTGGAAACCGGCAGTCATGGCCGCGCGGCGGTGCCGAGTGGCGCGAGCACGGGCGAGCGCGAAGCGGTGGAGCTGCGCGATGGTGACCCGGCGCGCTATGGCGGAAAGGGGGTGCTCTCGGCGGTCAATCATGTGAACACCGAGATCGGCGAAGCGATTGAAGGGATGGATGCCACCGATCAGATCGCGATCGATCGCGCGATGATCGAGCTCGACGGCACGGAGAACAAGGGACGGCTCGGCGCGAACGCGCTCTTGGGCGTGTCGATGGCCGTGGCGCGGGCGGCGGCGATGGAAGTGGGGCTGCCGCTCTATCGCTACCTCGGTGGTCCGATGGCGCGCACGATGCCGGTGCCGATGATGAACATCCTGAATGGCGGGGCGCACGCCACGAACACCGTGGACTTTCAGGAGTTCATGATCGTACCGGTGGGCGCGGAAACGTTCGCTGATGGGCTGCGCATGGGGACGCAGGTGTTTCATGCGCTCAAGAAGGTGCTGGTGGCGCGGAAGCTCAGCACCGGCGTGGGCGATGAAGGGGGCTTTGCGCCGAACCTGGCGAGCGATGAAGACGCGCTCAAGGTGATCATCGAGGCCATTGAAGCGGCCGGGCTGCGTCCGGGGCAGGACATTGCGCTCGCGCTTGATGTGGCGGCGAGCGAGCTGTTCCGGAACGGGCAGTATCAGTTCCACAAGAGCGGGGCGGCGTCGCGAAGCCCGGAGGCGATGGTCGATCTGTACGAGGGGTGGCTTGAGGAGTATCCGATTGTCTCCATCGAAGACGGCATGGCCGAGAACGATTGGGACGGTTGGAAGCTGCTGACGGAGCGGATTGGTGACCGGTGTCAGCTGGTGGGCGACGATCTCTTTTGCACGAACAGCGCGATTCTCGCGCGTGGCATTGAGGAGGACGTGGCGAACGCGATTCTGGTGAAGGTGAACCAGATCGGGACGTTGACCGAGACGATGGAAGCGATCGAGCTGGCGCGGTCGGCCGGGTATAACGCGATCATTTCGCACCGCTCGGGCGAGACGGAAGACACCTTTATTGCCGATCTCGCGGTGGCGACGCAGGCGGGGCAGATCAAGACGGGGGCGCCGTCGCGGAGCGATCGCGTGGCGAAGTACAACCAGTTGCTGCGGATTGAGGAGCAGTTGGAGGCGTACGCCGAGTACCCGGGCGGCGCGCTCTTTGGGATTTGACCGTGCGGGCTGAGCGGGTGCGGGGCATGGCGCTGAGGAGCGTGCGCTGATGGCGGCGAAAGCGGCGGAGAAGCCGGGGCGGATGTGGCTCCGGCGGATCCTGTACGGATCGATCGCGTCGGCAGTGCTGTACTTCACCGTGGAGGGTGGGGAGTACGGCACGAGCGATGTGTATCGGCAGGCGAAGGCGAAGGCGGCGTTGGACGCGGAAGTGTCTGGGCTCCGGGTGGAGGTGGAGGCGCTCCGTCGGGAGTTGGAGTCGGTGCGGACCGACGACCGGCGTTTGGAGCGGATGGCCCGGGAGGAGTACGGGATGGTGCGGGGGGAGAAGGAGATCCTGTACTGGATTGCGGACCGCAAGGGGTTGACTGAGGGCCGCGCGGCACTACCTTCGAAAGACTGACGCGGGGTGGAGCAGCCTGGTAGCTCGTCGGGCTCATAACCCGAAGGTCGCGGGTTCAAATCCCGCCCCCGCCATCATGATGGGTGAAGGGTTTCGCATCGGCCGGTCCTTCCTGGGCCGGCCGTTTGCGTCCCGGATGTGGGTGAAGAGTGGGTGAAGCAGGGCTGGGTAGCTCAGCCGGTTAGAGCGCACGACTCATAATCGTGAGGTCGAGAGTTCGAGTCTCTCCCCAGCTATTC
>JBAXMW010000140.1:0-3223 GCA_037134115.1 Gemmatimonadaceae bacterium
TCGGCCACGCTCGTCCCTTGTGGGCCTCGCAGCGCTGCTGAGTGTCACCGCCTGCGCCGCCACCATGGCCAACGGTACCCTCGAGGTGGCCAGCTGCGACCGGCCCCCAGCTGGAACGACGGCCGTCCTCTTGACCCCGAATGCGATCACGCTGAATCCCGGCGGCTCCCTCGCGCTCTCCGCCGCCAATCAGGCCGGCCGTCCCATCCCGGCCTGTGCTCTGCGCTGGACCAGCTCGGACTCGTCCGCGATCAGTGTGGAGCCCTCCGGCCTGGTCCGCGCCCAACGGGCGGGCCGCTCGGCGGAGATCAGCGCCACGGCCGTCGCTGGTGTCGCCCGTGGCGTGGCACAGATTCGCGTGGCGCCGGCCGGTCCTCAGTAAGCAGCCATTCGATTGGACGGCCCAAACAACGCCCTGGAACGACAAAACCCCCGCCGACATCCGGAGACGTCGGCGGGGGTTTTTTTGTGTCGAACATCAGTGGGCCTGGGAGGAGTTGAACCTCCGACCTCACGCTTATCAGGCGTGCGCTCTAACCACCTGAGCTACAGGCCCGGTCCGGGCGGAGCACCATCCCCCGCCACTGTACCAGAGCCTCCGATTATAGCCCATGAAGCCACCATGGGCAAGTGGATCGGGTCCCTTCCACCGGCAAAACCACGGCGCCCAACCCACCCCACCGGTCGGATCACCAAATCCGGTCAGGCGTCTGGATCGTCGCCCGTATCGTCGTAATCGACTTCGAGATCGTCGAGGCTCTCGAATTCATCATCGAAGTCCTCGTCATCATCGTCGTCATCGTCATCATCAAAATCGTCGTCATCATCATCGTCTTCGTCATCATCTTCGAAGTCGATGTCGTCCTCATCCAGGTCATCGTCCTCGTCATCGAACGTATCGTCATCGAATTCATCGTCGCCGGCAAAGGCCAGCAGCGGGACCGGCGCGAACGCTTCGAGCGCGTCACAGGACGACGCGACCAACTCCAACATGGGACGATTCTCCAGCACAAGGTGAAAGAGGAAACCGGAGCCGCGCTCCAGTCCGACATGAAAACCGGTCGGCCAAATGTGCGCCGCCGGTCCCTACGCGCAAGTATCGACCGGAAGTCGTCTCCGCGCAACTGGGAAACCAACGCGGCGCGCATCAATTCTACGCCGCGCTGGCACACCCGTCACAACGCGTTACGCGCGGTCCCGCTTGGCTTCGCGGCTCGTCCGCTTGCGGTCGCTGGCCGCCAGCATCCGCTTCCGCAGCCGGATACTCTGCGGTGTGACTTCGATGAGCTCGTCGTCCTCGATATACTCGAGCGCGATTTCGAGCGTGATCTGCCGCGGCGGTTCCAGCGTGATCGCTTCGTCCGCGCCCTTCGACCGCATGTTCGTAAGCTTCTTTTCCTTGCAGGGATTCACGTCCATGTCGCCCGGACGGGAATTTTCGCCAATGAGCATCCCCTCGTACACCGCATCGCCCGGGGTGACAAACAGCGTCGACCGCTCCTGCAGGCTGAAGAGCGCAAAGGCGATGATCGTCCCGTTTTCCATGGACACCAGCACCCCACGCGACCGCCCCGAGAGCGGCCCCGCCCACGGCGCGTACTCCAGGAACCGGTGGTGCATGATCCCCGTGCCACGGGTGTCCGTCAGGAACTCCGACCGGTACCCGAAGAGCCCGCGCGCCGGGACGCGATAAAGCAACCGCACGAGCCCCTGCCCCGGGTTCTTCATCTCGATCATTTCGGCCTTGCGGGGGCCAAGCTTCTCGATCACCACACCGAGGTAATCCTCCGGCACGTCGATCGCGAGCTCTTCGAACGGCTCCATCTTCTGGCCGTTCTCGTCGGTGCGCATGATGACGCGCGGACGGGAGACCTGAAATTCAAAGCCTTCTCGCCGCATCGTCTCCATGAGAATGGACAGATGCAATTCGCCACGCCCCGACACGCTCCAGGCGTCGGTCGTGTCGCTGTCTTCCACGCGCAACGCCACGTTCCGTTCGAGCTCCTTGTACAGGCGCTCACGGATCTGGCGCGACGTCACGAACTTCCCTTCCTTGCCGGCAAAGGGCGAGTTGTTGACGACGAAGTCGACACTGATCGTCGGCTCTTCGACGCTGATCCCTTCCAGCGCCTCCGGTGTCGACGGATCGGTCAGCGTGGTGCCGATATCCACGTTCTCAAAGCCGGCCAGCAAGACGATCTCGCCCGCCGAGGCCTCCTGGATTTCGACACGCTCCAGGCCTTCGTAGCCGTACAGCTTCGTGACGCGTCCACGCACCGGCGGCGCGCTGTTATCGGGCGTGACCAACATGATGCTGTCGCCCATATGCACCGTGCCACGCTCGATCCGCCCGATGGCCATACGGCCGAGGTAGGCGGAGTAGTCGATCGTGGAGACGAGCATCTGGAACGGCCCGTCTGTGTCGGTCGGCGGCGGCGGCACAGTTTCAACAATCGTGTTGAACAGCGGCGCAAAGTCCACCGGCTCCACATCCAGGTCGAGCGTCGAGATGCCGTTCTTGGCGCTGCAATACACCACCGGCGAATCGAGCTGCGCTTCATTGGCTTCGAGCTCAATGAACAGCGACAGCACTTCATCGTGCACGCGGAGCGGGTCCGCGCCGGGGCGATCGATCTTGTTGATGACGATGATCGGCGTGCGCCCAAGTTCGAGGGCCTTCCGCAGCACGAACCGCGTCTGCGGCATCGGACCATCGAAGGCATCCACGACGAGGAGCACTCCATCGACCATGCGCAGAATGCGCTCCACCTCGCCGCCGAAATCGGCGTGCCCCGGTGTGTCGACGATGTTGATTTTGACGTCGTTCCAACGGATCGACGTATTCTTGGCGAGGATGGTGATCCCGCGCTCTTTTTCGAGCGGGTTCGAGTCCATCACGCGTTCTTCCACGACCTGATTTTCGCGGAACGCTCCGGCTTGGCGGAGCATCTTGTCGACGAGGGTGGTCTTCCCGTGGTCGACGTGCGCGATGATGGCGACGTTACGAATCTGCATAGCCTTCAAAGATAGAGGGGGACAGCTATGCGATACAACGGGCAGACCACGTTCGGCGGTTTCCAGTCCGGCCGAATTACTCGGTGGTCGCGCCTGTCCCCTGCCGGCGATGGACCATCTCGACCGCCTGCACCATGGCCGCGATCAGGCTCGCGGGCGACGCCACCCCCTGCCCGGCAATGTCCAGCGCCGTGCCATGGTCCGGTGA
>JBAXMW010000141.1:0-3150 GCA_037134115.1 Gemmatimonadaceae bacterium
CCTCGGCCATCCGGTCGGAGGTCGCGGCATCGGGTCCCGGTTGCGGCGGGCCAGCACGCAACGTTGTGGCCCGAGCGCGCAGCACGGCGGCGTCGGTTTCGAACCGTTCCAGCAGATACGCGCGCGGATTCATCGACGGGAAGCCTCTGGGCACGTCATGGCGTGATGCTCTTGAGTTCATCTTTGACGGCACGCCACGCGAAATGCCACGTACCGCTCACGACTTGCGGCGTGATGTTGAGGGCCTCGCAGCGCGCGGCGAGATCGTCCCACCATCCGTATTCGAACGCATCGACGAGGTCGAGCAGCTCGCCAAGGGGAAGCGCCCGATCGCCGAGGGCGTCGCGCAACGGACGGGACAGGTCGAGGGCATCGGCGAGCTGGTCCATGGGCAGGCCGAGCGCCGATTGGGCCACCGCCAGCAAGCCGGCCACCACGCGCATCCGCGGATGCATCGGTTCGGTCAGCGCCGTCGCCAGTCGGTCGATCGTGCGTGCACAGCGCAGGGCCGCGAACGCCACCTCCGGATCCTGCGCGAACTCGCCGAGCAGCTGCGCGGTCACGGGGACCAGCAGCCCGAGGACGGTTTCCCGGCCGAGGATCTGGAGCGAGAGCGGCAACGTCTTGGGCGCCCGTGGAATCGACGTCAGGATGGCCTTCATCAATGCGGCGCTCAACGCGCTGTCACGCACGAGCGCATCACCGAAGGCGGAATCCGGCGGCCGGCCATCGGCGTAGGTCGCCAGCACACGCAGTGCGGTCAAGGCGGCCTGTTCGAGGTTGGCGCTGTCGACTGGGCGGACACGGCGCAGCAGGGGGCGGCCGGCGTAATAGACCGGGCCGGAGTCAATGACGCGCTGCCGGGTTGCCCGATCATCCACTTGCCGCACCAAAATGCGGAACCCGCCGTCCATCAGGGCACACACCTGCTGATGCAGCCGCTGGGCAGGCGTCTGTCCGGCGTCGAGGACGATCATGGTTTTAGTGCGGGCGCGACCGGGAATCTGCTCGAGCGACGGCGGGAATCCCGCAAAGGCGACGTCGATCCCGATGTTGCGCAGGCGTTCGACCGCCTGGAGGGTCGCGCTGTCCGCGAGGCTCTCGCCCGGTACAATCCACGTCGCATTCACCGACGCGAAACGCGTGACCGATCCGTCGCGCAGCAACGCCGGGGTGATGGGCACCAGCACCGGCAGCCCCACCTGACGGGAGAGCGCCGGCGAGGCCTCCAGTGCGCCACGGGCCACCGCTTCCATGTCGGATTCCCCGGCTTCGTTTTTCGCGGGAAAGACGGACACGAGATAGCTCACGACCCGCTCGGTCGGATCACGAACCGGGAGCAGCGAGAGAATGGGTAGGCGGGAGGGAGAGGTCGACATCAGCGGGCAAGGTCCGGCGCGGGATCGGGACGCGCCATGGTGACGTTCAGGTAGGCCGGATCGGTGGTGACGTCCCGCATCACAAATGGCGCAAGCCAA
Source organism: Gemmatimonadaceae bacterium (assembly GCA_037134115.1). GTDB lineage: Bacteria > Gemmatimonadota > Gemmatimonadetes > Gemmatimonadales > Gemmatimonadaceae > Gemmatimonas. Next base: position 1,479 of record JBAXMW010000141.1, read on the forward strand.
TCGGGCACGGTCACCGCTTCGTCGCGCGATGCCAGCTCAATCTCGGCGAGAACCAGGTCCCGGTCCAGAAAGACGTCGATCTCCCACGTCCGGTCACCGGCCGCGACCAGATGCCGCCGTTTCCGAATACGCGCAGCGGCGGTCAGCGGCCAGAGCGCCGCGAAGAGCGCGGGCGTGGTGGGTTCTTCGACCTCAATGCGCGCGGCGGCCGGCCCCAATTTGACCGTGCGGGTCAGCGTCTCGGTGCCGTCCGCTGCGACAGTCCGCCGGAGCCGCTCCCGAAGGGCCGTCCCCGGCAGCCATCCCTGCTCGATGCGGATGACCGGCGCCTTGGCGGCCACCGGCGGGAGGCCGTGCAACAGCCACTTTCGTTCGATCTCGAGGGGGACGCCAGCTGGCACGCCAGCTGGCAAGTCGTGGTGTGGATTGGTCTCACGGGAACCAGCGTTCCCCGCTGTCCCGAGGGTTCGCAGTGCCTCTGCCGCCGCCGCGATTTGGTGCGTCACCGTCTCCCGTTGCAGCCACGCCGCCGTGCGGATCGACGCCCCCTGCGTCGCGATGAGATCGGTCAACGCCGCCTCGAGCGCCGGTGCCTCGGTCTGGATGGCGACATCCCGGAGGACCACAAGATCCCGCAGTGTCCCCAACGCGTCCTGGCCTTCGGTCGCCAGCTGCAACCATGCGGTGATCGCCGGATGCCGATCGGCGAAGGGGGCCAGCAACGCCCGGTGCCGCTTCAAGCCGAGACGCATGCGATGCAGGGCAGCGCGCTCGTTGTCGCCCACGGCCACCACATGTCGGACGAGGGTGAGCCCCTCGTCGAGGAGCGCGTCCGCCAGGGCCCAGGCATACGGCTGCCACGGGAGGATGTGGCCCACGTCACAGGCCAGGGTGTACCGCTGCAGGCGTCGCTGGACACGCTGCACCGTGCGGTCGAAGTCCCGGTGGAACGCCTCGGCCACCTGGTCGCGCTGTTGCAGCGCCTCCCGCCGCAGCACCGTGGCCAACGCCACCGCCTCGGTCTGCGCCTCGGGGGGAAGGCCCGGGCCTTCCGCGGCCAGCCACGCACCCTGCACATCGCGGTCGCGCAGCGCGCCGGTGGCCGCACTCAGCTGGCGGAGCGCCGTGCGTGCCCGACGGCCCACCCGGAGATCCAACGGCACCCGATAGGTCGCGAGCGTGGCACGCAACCGACGCAGAGCCACCCGCGCGTCATGCAAGGCATCGACCGCTGGAGCCCCGGACGCCACCCCCTCATGGACGCCCTGGAGGGCGTCGGCCTCGGCACGTACGGCCTCCACGAACGCCGTACGTGAGGCGATCAGTCGTTGCAGCCAATCCAGGGCGACCATGCGCGCACCCTGATGGGCGACCTGCTGCAACGGATCCAAGGGGGGCAGGGAGGGCAACGGTGCGCGGGATGAGCGTGGAGGTGAACGGCACGGGCCACAGCGTGATCGTTCAGGTGGAACGTTTGGAGACCTCCTGCAATATACCCGGCTTGGCCGTCGGGATTCCCACGACGGGCACTTTGGCGTGCCCTAGGCGTTCACCCGCAGGAGCAACCCCCGGCAGGGGTAATACCGATAAAAAGACTCGCCAATTATCTTTGCCGCTGGCCCCGTCGTTTCGCTGACCCCGCTTCAGTGCTTTCTATGCGTCAGGACCTTGT
>JBAXMW010000142.1:0-3100 GCA_037134115.1 Gemmatimonadaceae bacterium
GGGTACGATCCCGTCTTCGGGGCGCGGCCGCTCAAGCGGGCGGTGCAGCGGTTGTTGCAGAACCCGCTGGCGATGGCCGTGCTGGAGGGGCAGTTCAAGGAAGGGGACACCATTCTCGCGGCGCACGAGGCGGGGTCGGATGTGCTCACCTTCCGGCGGCAGGAGCCGACGGCACCTTGAACGACGTACCGTTGCGGGCGGGGGAATGGGAGGCCATGGCCGTGGCGCTGGCGGAAGCCAGCGCGGCGGCGGCGGCCGGTGAAGTGCCGGTGGGCGCCGTGTTATTGGTGGACGGCGTGGAAGTGGCGCGGGCGCAGAACCGAATGGTGCGCGACCGTGAGGCGACGGCGCATGCGGAGCTGCTCGTGTTGCGTGAGGCGATGCGGCTGCGTGGGGCCGACCGGCTGACGGGGGCCACGTTGGTGGTGACGTTGGAGCCGTGTGCGATGTGTGCCGGTGCGATTGTACTGGCGCGGGTGGACCGGGTGGTGTTTGGCGCCTGGGACGAGAAGGCGGGGATGTGCGGCAGCGTGGGGGATATCCTGCGACATCCTCGCCTCAACCATCGCCCGGAGGTGCGCGGGGGGGTGTGTGAAGCCGAAGCTTCGGGGCTGCTGAAGGCCTTTTTCGCGGCGCGGCGATAGGGGTAGCGCGCGCGGGGGGGGGCGAGCGTTAAAACGATTGTTGCGGCAATGTGGCTCGAGGGCGATGCTCACCGGGTCCTCACGCGCCCCAGAGTCTATTGCAGTAACCTAACCAATGGGTTTAATATTCAATGCCGACCGTCTTGGACCACGACGGTTTAAAAGTGCGGGTGCTCCTTCCGCCGCGGGAGCACGGGCCACCGCATGTGCACGTATCGAAAGCCGGCGGGTCTGCCGTGATCGTTCTCCCCGTCGACGACCATCCCATCGCGGTTCGATCAGTCGCGCAGATGAAAGATGCTGATGTCGTGAACGCCGTCCGGCTCGTAGAGAGAAACGTGACGGTCTTGCTCGCCGCCTGGAGGCGATATCATGGGTAAGCGATCACTGAGCGATCGCGAGATTTTGTCGCAAATTCCTGCGGCCCGTGCTCGTGACGCTCAGGAGCGAAGGCAGGGGCTGCGGGCGGTCAGTGCACGGTACGATCGTCGCACGGAGCGAATCGTTCTTGAGTTAACGAGTGGGTATCTCTTCGCTTTCCCGGTGCGAATCATCCCCGCATTGCATGACGCCACGGTGGCGCAACGCGCGGCGGTGACCTGTAATCGCGCAGGTGATGCCTTGCGATGGGATGCACTCGACGTCGATCTCAGTGTGCCGGGATTGCTCCTCTCAGCGGTTGATGTCGCTGAGCGGCGGCGCCACGTCGCCAGCTTGTTGGGTCAGGCGAAATCGATACAGAAAGCTGCGGCGTCCCGGGCGAATGGCGCCAAGGGCGGTCGGCCCAGAAAGTCGGCCGCGGCCATGGGTCCTGACAACCGTACGCCGGACGCCGCATAAAGACAGCGGCGCGACGCAGGCATGCTGTCCGCATCTGTCGTAGCGACCAGGGTCGTGGCGCACAGCGAGGCGTGTCGCGCGTGGTGGGTTGGGGTCAGCGCGCTGCGGCCGTAAATTGCACGGGGCGGCGTGGCACTGACGCGCCGGAGACCGGTAACCAGCGAGGGCGCACCATGAAGGGTGGCAAAAACGGCGTGGGGCGGAAAGGGTCGAGCAAGAAGGTCGGCGCGCGCGGCAACCCGCGCGGCGGGTCCCGGAAGAACGGGGCGCGGAAGGACTTCGTCCCGGCCCAGAAGAAGGTCGAGAAGACCACCACGCGGCTGGGCGCCAATCGCCATCCCGACGATGCGTAAGGCTGCGTCGTCGTTCGGCCCGCGGGAAACGCCCCGCTAGGGCGAGAAGGTCTCGCTGGCGATCCGCCACCCCATCGCGTCGAGCTGCCAGGTGGCCGAGTAGCGCCCGGACTGGGTGTGAAGGCGCCCGTTCACCGTCCAGCGGCCCTCCCACTGACCGAGCTCGGTGGCGCTGGTACCGCCGTCGGCGACGGTGATCTGGTCCGGCGTGCGGACATAGCCGCCATAGCCGGCGGCGCGCATCTGCTCCTCCCAGGCGCGTCGGTTGGCGGCGAGTCCGCGGAGGACCGGCCCCCCGGCCACGTGCACCGCGACGTCGTCGGTCATGAAGGCGACCACCCGGTCGGCATCCCGCGCCGCGATCGCGGCGTTGGACTGGGCGCGGAGGATGTGGAGCAGGGGCGCGGCGTCGGTCATGGGGGGAATATCGCCATCCGGCCATGGGTGGACCAGCGAGCCCGTCGGTGTCGCGTCCAGAACGGTTGGCATTGCTTTATTGACGTTTGGTCCCGAATGATGCACCGTACAAAGGCACCGGTCGCAGGCTCGCAGCATTCCATGGATCAGGAGGTCATGATGCGTGTCGCTCAGTCGCTCTGCCCGCTCGCCGCCATCCTACTGTCACTCGTTGCCGCGCCGGTGGCGCACGCGCAAGCTGCACCCGCGAAGGCTGCACCCGCGAAAGCAGCCGTTTCGGCGCCGCCTCGCGCGGCGGTCGCCGAGAATCGGGCGATCTACGTGCCCGTCAAAGGCGTGGACTACGCCTTCTCGGCGCCGGAACAGGTGGCGGCCGGCCTCGTGGTGTTCAACCTCGCGAATGCGGGCGAGGACTTGCATGCCCTCGCGCTCCTGGAGCTCCCGGCCAATCACACGCTGCGCGAGTTCCTCGACATGTACCACAGCAAAGGCATCATTCCCCCATGGATGCCAACTCAGGGGCAGACGGGTCCGATCGCGCCGAACCAAGAGACCTTTCTGACGGTGCGCCTGAAACCGGGGCGCTACATCCTCGCGTGCCTTATCCCTGCACGGGACGGTCGCGCGCACACGGAAAAAGGGATGGTCAAGCTGATCACGGTGAAGTGATCGCCAAGTTGGGCTGAACGCGGTCCATTGGCCGTCCCCATCGAAGCGCAGCCCCCCCGGCCCTTGATCACCCCCCGCCCAGCCGTTACTTATCATGGCTGTAGTCGGTCTTCATCGCAGGTCGATGTTGGCCTCTCAGGATAGGTGGCCGAGTGGTTGAAGGCACCGGTCTCGAAA
>JBAXMW010000143.1:0-2815 GCA_037134115.1 Gemmatimonadaceae bacterium
CGGGCCGACTGGCCTGGAGCGGCCCCCGTACGGCCGTCGCACAGGCGCTGCGCACTGCGGTCACGGCCGGCGATGTCGTCGTGACCATGGGCGCTGGCGACATCACGCGCACGGGCCCCGAACTGCTGGCCGTCCTCTCGGCATGACGACGGCGCGCACGGACGACGCAGCGGCGAGGCCATCGGGGACCACGCGCCCCCGGTGGCAGCGTCGGGTCCTGCTGGGGCTTGCCGTGCTCGGCGTGACGACGGTCGGGACGGCCACCTGGTGGGGGCCCGGGCTGTTGTCCCGACTCGCGTTTTTTCATGTGCGCACCGTCCAATTCGAAGGCGTGCGCTACGCGAAGGTCCCGGAGCTGATGGAGCGGCTGCAGGTCGACTCGCTGCAATCCGTCTGGCAGCCGCTGACCATGCTGACCGCCCGGTTGGCGACACATCCCATGATGCGGCGCGTCGTGGTCACCCGTGACCTCCCTGGCACGTTGGTGGTGACCGTTCAGGAACGGGAGCCCGTGGCCCTGATCCCGTTGGCGGACACCCTGCGCCCGGTCGATGTCGCTGGCGTGATTCTGCCTATCGACGTCGCCACGGTGGCGCTGGATGTCCCAGTGGTCAGCGCCAGTGAGCCGACAGTGCTGTCGGTCCTCGACGGCATGCGCGTGGGGGCGCCGGCGCTCTATCGCCGAGTGGCCGAGGCGCGCTTGGTGGGCACCGACGAGCTGCGGTTCACCATGACCGGGAGTCCGGTGGGGGCGTCCGGGCCCGCCATGGCCAATACCTTGGTGGTGCGCACCACCAACGAGGTGACCGTAGCGCGGTTCCGGGACATATTACCCGTGGAGGCGGACCTCGCGCGGAATCATCTGCGCGCGGTTGAGCTCGATCTGCGTTTCCGTGACCAAGTGATTGCCCGACAGCCATGAGCACCGAGCCTCTCGTTATTGCCCTCGATATCGGTACTGCCCACACCACGGCCCTCGTTGGCGCGGTGCATGGGGATTTGCCGCGCGCCCCGCGTCTCAAAGTGCTCGGTGTGGGCCGCACCCGGACGATGGGGCTGCGGCGCGGCGTGGTCTCCGATATCGAAGAAGCCACGCGCTCGATTCGCAAAGCGGTCGAGGAGGCGAGTCATGTCGCCGGCGTCACCCCCGACCTGCTCACGGTGGGGATCGCGGGGGAGCATGTCCGGGCGATGTGCTCGTCGGGCGTGGTGGCGATCAGTGGCGAAGAGATTCAGCGGGCCGATGTGCAGCGCGTGAACGAAGTCGCGCGCGCCATGGCGATTCCGCAGGATCGGGAACTGCTGCACGCGATTCCGCAGGAATATCGGGTGGATAAGGCCGACGGCATCCGCGATCCTGTCGGCATGATCGGGACGCGCCTTGAGACGGAGATGTATCTCGTCACGATTGGCAGCGCGCCGGCGATGAACCTGCGCAAGAGCATCGAACGCGCCGGTTTCAAGGTGAAGGATCTGGTGCTGGAGCCGATCGCGAGTGCCATGGCGGTCCTCACGGAGGACGAGCGCGAGCTGGGCGTGGCATTGGTGGAGCTTGGGGCCGGGAGCACCGACCTCGCGATCTTCCACGAAGGCAAGATCCGGCATCTGGCGACCATTCCCTTTGGCGGCAATGCGGTCACCAGCGACTTGGTGCAGGGGCTCGGCGTGACGCAGCATGACGCAGAGCAGCTCAAGGAAGCGTACGGATGCGCCTATGAGCCGCTCATGACCGTCGATCAGCTGATCGCGCTCCCGGCGTCGTCCACGCACGCCGAGCGGCATCTGTCACGCGAGTTGATGACGCACATCATCCATCAGCGCATGGATGAGATCTTCGACAAGGTGCAGCAGGATCTGCAGCTGGCCGGCTTCGCGGGCAAGCTGAATGCCGGCATCGTGCTCACGGGCGGCGGGGCCGCCCTCGAAGGGATCACCGAGCTGGCGGCCGACGTCTTCGGCTTGGGCGTCCGGGTGGGGATCCCCGGGAGCAAGCTCGACGGCCTGGTGGAACAGGTCGCGGATCCCCGCTTCGCCACGGTGGTGGGGCTCGGGCTGCATGGGGCGCAGCAAGTGGCGCAGGGCGGCGTGGTCTCCCGTCGCGCGCCGCTGTCCGGGGTGGGCGTGGACAAGCTGGCCTCGCGCGTCATGACCTGGTTCCAGGACTGGTTTTAAGCGCGACGGCCACGAGGCACCGCGCGGGCTGTGGTGTACACACTCGGCCCACGGGTGGCCGTGATGTCACAAGCCTGTGGTGTTGCGAGCGGTGTGGAAAAAACAGGCCGTCCGCGGCGTGCGTGACAGAGTGTCTACGTCGCGCGCAACTCCATTGCGCAACGTGGGTTGCGCTCGCATGGCGAATGTGTATTCTAAGCCATCGCCGCGACGCTCGATGATGCGCGTTGTGGCCCGCAACCCAGCGTGTCGTCTGCACGCCGACGTTGCGTGTCCTGCTGATCGCACTCCCGACGATGTCGGGATGCTGGCCATCCAACCCGCGCCTGCCCATGCCCCCGATGGAGCTCCCACGGATGACCTTCGAGTTTGAAGAGAGTGCCACCCAAAACGCCCGCATGAAGGTGGTGGGCGTTGGTGGCGGTGGTGGCAATGCTGTCAATCGCATGATTGAAGAGCAGCTCGAAGCGGTCGAGTTCATCTCGGTCAACACCGATTCGCAAGCGCTCTTGAACTCGCGGGCCGATGTCAAAATTCAGATCGGCAAGCAGCTCACCCGCGGCCTCGGCGCCGGTGCGCGTCCCGATGTGGGACGCCAGGCGATGGAAGAGAACCGCGAGGATGTGAAGCGCGTCCTGGCCAA
>JBAXMW010000144.1:0-2787 GCA_037134115.1 Gemmatimonadaceae bacterium
GCGGCGCGGAAGTGGCCACTCGATGAACTCATCGCCGCCTGCCGGACGTATAGCGAGACCACGGGGCGTCGCATCTTCTACGAGTGGACGCTCATCGAAGGGAAGAACGATGGGGTGGAGCAGGCGCGCGCGGTCGGCGCGCTGCTGCGCGGACTCCCGGCGCAGGTGAACCTTATTCCGCTCAATCCGACGATGGGCTACGATGGGGCGCCGACGCGCACCGAGGCCGCGAAGCGATTCCAACAGATTCTGGCCGACGAGTTCGCGCTGCCGAGTACCGTCCGACAGCGGCGTGGGATCGATATCGCTGCAGGGTGCGGGCAGTTGGCGGTGCAGGCGGGCTGATGAGAGCGAAAAGGACAATGCGTCGGCCGACGCCAACACCGGACCCGTAGAGTTTTGCACGGCCAGCGAGATCCGCGGAACGTAGTCCGCGGGTCAGCCCAGCTTCACCATGTCGGCGTGCACGTCGGAGAGATGCGAGCCCGCCCAGCTACCGAGTGCTTCGAGCACCGGCCGCAACGCGGATCCCGATGCGGTGAGTCGATACGGATTGTTGCGCGACGCCCCGTCGGGACTGGCGCGTTCGATGAGGCCCATGCAGGCGAGCAGCTGGAGGCGGGCTGCCAGAATGTTCGTGGAGATCTGCTCCGGCGATTCCAGCAACTGGGAGTAGGTTCGCGGCCCGTGGATCAACAAGTCGCGGATGATCAACAAGGACCACTTGTCACCCAACACATCCAGCGCCGAGCTGATCGGACAGACCGAGCGCCAGTCTATCCCCGCCTCAGTGTGTTTCATGCATCGCGTGAAAATGGTGGCTGGCGATCGGCCACGCCAACGCGGTCGAACCATCGCGCGGTGGCATGACCGAAAATCTAGCCGCCGACGGCTCCGGCCTACAGACCCTCGACGAGTAGGATCTGTCCGCTTTCCGTCAATTCCCGCATGCGCAGCTCCTTGAGCGGCTGATACTCGGACGAATGGTACCAGCGCTGCGCCGCGTCGATGCTTGGGAAGCGCAGGATCGCGGCCCAGCTGCCGTCCCAGTGGCCTTCCAACACGGTTGGGACCGGCGTGCCGGCAATCATTTCGCCGCCAAAACTCATCAAGCTCGCAATGGCCGCGTGCGCATAGCGCGTCACCAGACCTTCGAGATTGTTGGTCTTGATCTGCACCGTGAAATACGCGGGCTTTGTGACGACGTCTTCGGGCATGACAGTATCCTCGGGAGTAGGCAGTGGGGGATCGGAAGCGGAAACGTGCGCTGACAGGGCTACTGGGAGAGCGCTGCAGCCATGGAGAGGAAGGACTCGGTCATCGGCGTGGGCGTCCACCGCAACACCGTGATGGTCGCACTGGTGTCGAGGGTCGCTTTCTTGCCAATGAATGGCATCATGCCCTTCGCCTCCCGGTCGAAGCGGCTCATGATTTTCAGCAGAAACGTCGGCGCCTTGCGCGAGGGCGCTTTGGTGTAGCCAGCGGATCGCAGCACGTTCGCGACCGTGGCCATCGCGATCGGCGTCGCCGTGCTCGCGATGAAGCGCTTCCCCGCCGCTCCATCCGCCGTCATCGCCGCCACATGGAGCTTGGCGACATCCCGCACATCGATCATGCCGAGCGCGAGGTCGGGGACCATCGGCACCTTCCCCGTGATCATCTTGGTCATCATGGTGACGCTCTGTCCGTCCATGGTGGCCCCCAGCGATGGCCCAAAGACGGCGCCGGCATTGATGACGGTCAGCTCCATGCGGCCAGTCGCTGCGGTCTGCCAGGCGGCCCGCTCCGCCAAGGTCTTACTCTTTGCGTACGCGCCGATGTCAGCCTCGGTGTCGGACCAGTCCGCCGGCCCGTAGGTGCCGGTGGGTCGGCCCGCGATAATCGCGAAGGTCGATGACGTGAGCACCAACCGCTTGACGCCAGCGGCCTGCGCAGCGGCAATGACGCGCGTCGTCCCGTCCACCGCTGGACCAATCAGCTCGGCCTCGTCTTTCGGCTCGGCCAGCAGGAACGGCGAGGCGACATGCAGCACATAGGCGCATCCGTGCATGGCCTCCGCCCAGCCGCGATCCGACAGGAGATCGGCCTCGGCGAAGCGCAGGTGCTCGATAGGCGCGACACGGCTCAGCGCCGCACGTGTGGCGTCAGCCTTCGCACGTGACCGCACGGTGCCGACCACGGCATACCCCTGACGGAGTAATTCCGCGGCACAATGCTGCCCGATGTACCCGGTAATGCCCGTCAACAACACTGTGTCCACGCGTACGCTCCCGAATCGGTGTCCATTCACTGCGCTTTTGCAAGTTATTTATTAGCTTGCAAAACGCAAGTGTATGTCCCGGTTTCGTGGGCGACGGCTTCGCGGGTGCCATGGGACGACCCACGGGCCGTCCCGCAGGGCACACGACCCGGGTTTGAACCCCGGCGACCCGCCGGCAACCGGCGGGAGCCTTGAAGGGAAGACCGATGGGGTAGAACAGGGGCGCCCACGCGCACCGATGCCGCGAAGCGCTTCCAGCAGATTCTGACCAGTGGCGCCCGCTCGGCGCGGTCGACCTATCAGCTCCTGAGCGACGCCATCGTGTCCCGAATCGCAGGTTCGAGCTCGTCCAGCGCGGCCAGCAACTCCTCGACCAACCGCTCCGCCTGGCGGTGCACGGCGGGCTCCGCCTCACGTGGCAAATCTTTGAAGAGCGCACAGAGTCGATAACACTCCGTCGCTTCAATCTGGCCAGCGGCCGACTTGAAGCGATGCGCGTGAAACGCCAGCGCACTCATGTCATGCAC
>JBAXMW010000145.1:0-2773 GCA_037134115.1 Gemmatimonadaceae bacterium
AGCACGGCACAGGCGGCACGGAGCATGTCGATGCTGCGCAACAACCGATACGCAATCACCGGTTCAAAGGCGTTCAGCTGCAACTGACCGGCTTCGGCGGCCATGGTGACGGTGACGTCGCCGCCAATCACATCGAAGCAGACCTGATTCACGACTTCAGGGATGACCGGATTGACCTTCCCGGGCATGATCGACGAACCGGGCTGCATCGCGGGCAAATTAATTTCGCCAAAACCGGCTCGCGGCCCTGACGACAACAGCCGCAGATCATTGCAGATCTTCGACAACTTGGTGGAGGTCCGCTTCAGCACGCCCGACAGCTGCACAAAGGCGCCGGTATCACTCGTCGCTTCCACGAGATCCGGGGCCGTGATCACCGGGACGCCGGCGATCTGCGCCAATGCGTGCGCGGCCCGCTCCGCATAGCCTGGCGGCGCGGTGATGCCGGTACCGATGGCCGTCGCGCCGAGGTTGATCTCGCGGATGAGGGACTGCGCTTCGGTGAGGCGATCGACATCCTCGCGCAGGGTATGGGCGAAGGCGCGGAACTCCTGTCCCAAGGTCATGGGGACGGCATCTTGCATCTGGGTCCGTCCCATCTTGAGCAGCGACGCAAATTCACGGCCTTTCGCATCAAAGGCATCGGCGAGCCAGCCGAGCTCCGCCTGAAAGCCCCCGAGACTCCGGTGCAGCGCAATTCGGACAGCGGTGGGATAGACGTCGTTCGTGGACTGACTCAGGTTGACGTGACTGTTGGGCGAAATCACGTCGTACTGCCCGCGCTCGGCGTTCACCAACTCCAGGGCGCGATTCGCGATGACTTCGTTCGCGTTCATGTTGGTGGAGGTGCCGGCGCCCCCTTGGATCATGTCCACGAGGAAGTGCTCGTGATGGCGACCGGCGCGGATTTCCCGCGCGGCGCGCAGGATGGCGTCACCGGTCGTGGCGTCGAGGAGCCCGAGCTCAAGATTCGCTTGCGTCGCCGCTTCTTTCACGGCGGCCATCGCTTCGATGAGCACGGGGAACTCGCGAAGCGGAATCCCCGTGATGGGAAAATTCTCGAGGGCGCGGAGCGTTTGCACCCCGTACAGCGCTTCGAAGGGGACCTCGCGTTCGCCGAGGAGGTCATGCTCGGTGCGGGTGCGATGGCCGCCGAAGCCCAGCGTGCGTCCGCGGCCAACGAGGGTGGCATCGGCGCGGCGGAGGCGGGCCGAGATGGCGCGTGCCGCGCGCGCGACGAGTGCGGCGTAGAGCTGTGGCGCTTCGCGGGTGATGTCGTCGAGCTGCGTGCGGGTGAGCAGCACGGCGGTGCCGGGCATGATCACGCGAGCGGTGGTGCCGTGCGGAGCGTCATCGAGCAGCAGCCCTTCACCGCAGGCTTCACCGGCCCCGAGGGTCACGAGGCGCGTGGTGCGGCCATCGGCGGCCTTTTCGATGGCGACCGCACCGCTCAGGATGATCGCAAACTGCTGCCGCGGTTCCCCTTCGTTGAAGATCGTGGCATCGACGACGAGCGGATGCGGCGTGACATGCCGGGCGAGCTTCCAGAGATGCGCGTCGGAGAAGCCATCCAAAAACGTGGTAGCGCGGAGCCAGTCGGCGAGTTCGGCCGGAGTCGTCATGGGGGCAGCAGAGGGGAAGGCCGGGGGTGCTGAGACGGGAGCCCGGCGGATGACTGATTCTGGGGGCTGGCCGCCCGTCTCGCCACCGGGCTGTTCCGGTGGTATCGTCGCTGGAGCCATTCCCCGCATCCCTGTCCATACCCCGGAGTCGCCTGTGCCTCTCTCCCGTCGCGAGTTCTTGGAGCGTTCTGCTGCCCTTTCGGCGGCGGGCTTTCTCCCCCGCCTGCCCCTCCCGGAGGAGTTCGCGGAGGCTCCGGCCGCAGCGGCGCCCTTCCGGGGGCGTCCGACGGTCGTGTCGTCGGCGAATGGGATTCGCGGCGTGAAGGTGGCGTATGACAAGCTCATCGCGGGAGCCGACCCGCTGGATGCGATCATCGCCGGCGTCAACATCCAGGAGCTGGACCCGAACGATCAGTCGGTCGGCTTGGGAGGCCTCCCGAATGAGGAAGGGGTGGTGCAGCTGGACGCCTCGTGCATGCACGGCCCGACGAAGCGGGCGGGAGCGGTGGCGGCGATCGAGGATATTGCCACGCCGTCGCTGGTGGCCAAGGCGGTGATGGATTACACCGACCATGTCATGCTGGTGGGGGCCGGCGCGCGGAAGTTCGCGCTGGCGATGGGCTTCACGCCGCAGAATTTGCTGACGGAAAAGAGCCGTCAGGACTGGATGCGCTGGAAGTCCCGGCTCAATCCGAAAGACTTCTGGCTCGACCACGACGACGATCTGAAGATCAATTTCACCCACGGCACGATCAACATGAACGCGGTCACCGCGGGCGGGGATCTGGCCTCGGTGACGACGACCAGTGGGATGGCCTACAAGATCCCGGGGCGGATTGGGGACTCCCCGATTGTGGGGGCCGGCGAATACTGCGACAACCTGGTGGGCGCCGCCGGGAGCACGGGGCGCGGCGAGGCGAACATCAAGGCCTGCGCGTCGTTCCTGGCGGTGGAGTTCATGCGGCAGGGGATGGCCCCGGAGGCGGCGCTCCTCAAGGTCCTGGAGCGGGTGGTGGCGATGACGGAAAAGCGGCTGCTGGACGCCAACGGTCGTCCCACCTTCGATCTGGAGTTCTACGCGGTGGCCAAGGACGGCCGGCATGCCGGCGCCACGCTCTATTCCGGGGGGCGGTACGCGGTCTGTGACGACA
>JBAXMW010000146.1:0-2741 GCA_037134115.1 Gemmatimonadaceae bacterium
GCTCCTCGATCTGCTCGCGCGGCATCCGGCTACGGCACGTTTTCTGGCCACCAAACTGGTCCGCCGCTTTGTGTCGGATTCCCCGCCCCCCGCGCTCGTGGCGCGTGCCGCCGCGACCTATCGCCGCACCGATGGAGATCTCCGCGCTGTGGTGCGCACCATCGTCACGAGCCCGGAGTTCTTCGCGGCCGCAGCGTTCCGCGCCAAGGTGAAGAGCCCGTTCGAACTGGTCGTCAGCACCATGCGCGTGTTGGGCGCGGCCCCCGATAGCTCGGCACGCACCGCGCAGCTGGTGGCGCGCTTGGGCCAACCGCTCTTTGGGCATCAGGCACCCAACGGATGGCCGGAGACGAGCGAACCGTGGATGAACACCGGGGCCATTCTGAATCGCATCAACTTTGGCCTGAATGTGGCCACGGGGCGCGTGCCCGTGGTCCGGCTGGCCTCGTGGCCGTCGGCGCGCACCCTCGCGCCGCTGCCACGGGAGGCGCAGGTGGATGGGGTGATCCACGCGCTGCTCGGCGGGGCCGTGTCGCGGGACACGCGCGACGTGCTCATCACCGGCACCAATCCCTTCTTGCAGGCGCGCGCCGGTCAGAACGCCGCAGCCAGCGGGAATACCACCGGGGGGATGATGACCGATAGCGCACCATCCGTCGCACCGCCGCCACCGTCACGGGCGGCAGCGTTTGCACAGATCGTCGGGCTCGCGTTGGGTGCACCGGAATTCCAGCGCCGCTGACGCGGCCAGCTGTCCCTGCTCTACTGACGTTATCATCGGCCGATTCCTCTTCCGCCAACCGCCATGCGCCGTCGCGTCTTCCTGAAATCCGGTGCCCTCGCCCTCGTGACACTGGGCCTCTCCCCGCAGTTCCTGCGGCGGACGGCGCTGGCCATGCCGTTGCCGCGCGCCGCCCGGGGGAAAACGCTCATTGTGCTCTTTCAGCGCGGGGCCGCGGATGCGTTGAATGTGGTGGTGCCCTTTGGTGATCCGGCCTATGCCCCGGCGCGTCCGCAGCTGGCCATCGCCCCGCCCAGTCGCGTGACGGGCACGGCTGGCGCGTTGGATCTCGATGGATTCTTTGGGCTGCATCCGGCGCTCGCGCCACTGATGCCCCTCTGGGAGCGTGGCCTGCTCACCCCCATTCATGCCGTCGGCAGTCCGAGTGCAACGCGGTCGCACTTTGACGCGCAGGATTTCCTCGAGACCGGCACCCCAGACATCAAAGGGACGACCGATGGCTGGCTCAACCGCGTGCTTGCCACCCGTGGCACCTGTGAAGCGAGCTGTGGGACCGATCCGGCTGCGGCATTCCGCGCGGTCGCGATGAGTGCACAGACGCCGCGCATCTTGGACGGATCGGTGCCGACCGTGGCGATGAACTCGCTGGAGGAGTTCGCCGTGCGTGGCGGTGGTGGGGATGCCGAGCGCCGACTGGAGGCCCTCTACCGGACGGGATCCGCCGATCTCGTGCATGGCAGTGGCACGGAGATGTTCGATGCGCTGCGCATTCTGCGCGCGGCGAATCCGCAGCAATACACGCCCGCCAATGGGAGTCGCTATCCCCGCTCACCGTTCGGCCAACGCCTGTTGGCGATTGCGCAGCTGATCAAAGCCGGCGTTGGCCTGGAGGTGGCCTTCGCCGATGTGGGTGGGTGGGACACCCATGTGAATCAGGGGGCGGCGCAGGGACAACTCGCCCAGCGGCTCGGCGACTTCTCGCAAAGCATCGCCGCTCTCGTCGCGGATCTTGGGGATCGCATGGACGATGTGGTGATCCTCACCATGTCTGAGTTTGGGCGCACGGTGCGACAAAATGGCACGGGTGGCACGGACCATGGGCACGCGGGCGCAATGTTCGTGATTGGCGGGGCGCTGCGGTCCCCACACCATGTGCTCGGGCGTTGGCCGGGGCTGGCGCGTGAGCAGCTCAATGAGGGGCGCGATCTCGCACTCACCACTGATTTTCGGACGGTCTTCAGCGAGATTACGGCGAAGCATCTGGGGGCGAGTGCCCTCGATCGGGTATTCCCCGGCTTCACCGCATCCTCGTCGTCATGGTTGGGACTGCTCTGACCCGTCTGTCTGTTGGTCTGCGTGCCCGTCGCGCGCTGGCCCTGCGCTGCGCGCTGCCGCTCCTCTCCGGCCTCGCGCTCGTGTCCGCCGAGGCGCAGAGCCGCCCGGCGAATGAACTGGGGCGTATTCCCATCGTGGAATGGCATCAGGTGGTCGATGCCGACGGCAGCTATAAAGTCTCCCGTCAGCGCTTCCTGGCGGAGTTGACGATGCTGTACGAGCGCGGCTACGTGCCGATCTCGCTCGCCGATTACCTCGACAAGCACATCGACGTACCCGCTGGCAAGTCACCGGTGCTGTTCACCTTCGACGATGCGTCGCCGAGCCAGTTTCGCTATTTGATGCGGAATGGGCAGCGGATAATCGATCCCACGAGCGCCGTCGGTATCCTGCTGGAGTTCATCAAGACGCACCCAGGTTGGAAGGCGCGAGGGTTGTTTTGTGCGCTGCCGGCGGCCAGCGCCGGTCATGCGTTTTTCGGTGACAAGGGGATTGATGGCCAGCTGTCGGCGTGGCGCTTCGAGAAAGTGCGCTTTCTGGCGGCGCAGGGCTTCGAACTGTGCAACCACACCCTGTGGCATGCGCAGCTCAACAAGTTCAGTGATGGCGTGGTGCAGGAGCAGCTCGCGCGCGGCCTGATGGCGATTGATTCAGCGTTGCCGGC
>JBAXMW010000147.1:0-2728 GCA_037134115.1 Gemmatimonadaceae bacterium
GCGCTGCTTCCCATGATCGGCCTGCCCATCCTGATGATCCGTTTGGGGCGGCGCATTCATGCGCGCTTCGAAGCGGTCCAGGCACAGTTCAGCGATCTCTCCACGCGCGCCCAAGAGAATGTCGCAGGCGTGCGCGTGGTGCGCGCCTATCAGCAGGAGGCGGCCGAGGCCGGACGCTTCGCGGCGTTGGGCGAGCAGTACCTGACGGCCAATATGCAGTTGGCGAAGCTGAACGGGCTCATGAACCCAGGGTTCGCCCTCTTGGCAGGGCTTGGCATGGCCGTGACCATCGCGGTCGGGGGCCGACTGCTGCTGCGCGAAACGATCACGGTCGGCGGCTACGTCGCCTTCGGCATCTATCTCACGATGCTCACCTGGCCCCTGATCGCGTTAGGATGGACGACGAACCTGCTGCAGCGCGGCAGCGCCTCCATGGCGCGCATTCTCGAGTTACTCGATGCGACACCGCTGCAGGTGCAGGATCAGGGGGAGCGCACGTTGCCTCCGGTCACCGGTGGACGCACCCTCGAATTTCGGAACGTCTGGTTCCACTACCCCGCCACGCACCCCACCGGCACCTCGACACCGCGCTGGGTGCTGCGGGACATCTCATTCACCATTCCGGCTGGGCAGACGTTGGCCCTCGTTGGGGCGACCGGCTCGGGGAAGAGCGCGCTCATGGATCTGATCCCGCGCTTCTTCGAACCCCAGCGTGGTGACATTTTGCTGGATGGGGTCCCCATTCGCGAGCTGCCCCTCGCCACGCTGCGCGCGGAACTCGGCTATGTCCCGCAGGAGTCGCTCCTCTTTAGCGAAACGATTGGCGCCAACGTCGCCTATGGCCTCTCCGCATCGGCGCGGCACGAGGCCGTCGAGATGGCCACCGCGCTGGCGCAGTTAACGGAGACGGTGGCGCAGTTGCCGGCGGGATTGGATACCGTTCTTGGCGAGCGGGGGATCAACCTGTCCGGCGGGCAAAAGCAGCGCACCGCGATTGCGCGTGCCTTTGCGCGGCACCCGCATATCGTGCTGCTCGATGATGCCCTGTCGGCCGTCGACACGCAGACGGAAGCCGCGATCTTGCAGGGGCTGCGCCAGGCGTTGGCGGGTCGTACCGCCGTCATCGCCTCGCATCGCATCAGCGCCGTCCGTGACGCTGATGCCATTCTCGTCCTCGAGGACGGTGCGATTGTCGAGCGCGGGCGTCACGACGCTTTGGTGGCACAGGACGGACGCTACGCGCACCTGTTACGGCGACAGCAGCTGCTGGAATCGATCGAAGCGGCCTGACCGCCGCCGGCGTCGCGCTAGAGTCGCTCGACGAGAAAGGCGGGCGTAAAGGGCTGCAGCCATGTGGCCAGCCGCTCGAACCAGCCGGTGAACATCAGCACGCCGACCACAATCAGTAACGCGCCAGCCAACCGGTTCACGAGCCCGAGATTCTTCCGGAAGCGCTGGAAGAAGGCGAGGAAGCGTTCGAGGGCAAGCGCGCTCAGCAGAAACGGCACCGCGAGTCCCGCCGAATACGCCGTCAGCAGCCCGACCCCTTTCGCCACGCCCGACTGATTCGCCGCGAGCAGCAGAATCGCCCCCAAGGTTGGGCCAAGGCACGGCGTCCATCCAGCGCCAAAGGCGATGCCCACGAGCACGGTGCCGAGATACCCGATGGGCTTATCACTGAGATGCACACGCCGTTCCTGCTGCAACGCATCCAGCTTGAAGACGCCCAACATCCACAGACCCATGAGCACCATGAGCACCCCGCCCGCGCGAGCCAACCAGACGCGATAGGCCAGCAGGAGCTGGCCGAACGCTGTCGCTCCGGCGCCGAGGGCCACGAAGATGAAGGAGAAACCGAGGACGAAAAGGATGGCATGCAGCAGGGTGGTCCGCCGCGCATTGCTGACATCTTCGAGGCCGAGCCCCGTGATGAAGGTCACGTAGCTGGGGACCAGCGGCAGCACACAGGGGCTCAGGAAGCTGAGGAGGCCCGCGGTGAAGGCGACAAGGACCGTGAGGGATTCAGGTGCCACGGGATTCTCCCGGCATGCGATGACGTGGGGCGCCTCGGCGACAGGCCCCACAGAGCCCGTAGATCACGAGTCGATGGCGTTGCCGGGTGAAGCCCTGCGATTCGGCGAGGAGCGTCGTCATGCGTTCCAAGCGTTCATCGCGGAATTCCGTGACGGCGCCGCAGGCGGTGCAGAGGAGATGTTCGTGGTGTGGGATGCCGCGGGCCGCTTCATAGCGCTTGAAGCCTTCGCCGAAATCGCGTTCGACCACAAGGCCACTGCGGACGAGGACCTCGAGGGTACGATAGACCGTGGCGGTCCCGGCGCGCGCTCCCTGTGCGTCGAGGGCGCGCGCCACCTCGTCAGCCGACACGTGTCGATCGGTGCCAAGGACCACCTCAGCGATCGCCATCCGCTGCGCGGTCACCGGGAGGTTGTGATCCCGGAGGTAGGCCCGAAAGGCCTCACGATCCTCGGCCGCCGCGTCACTCACGGCAGACGGAGCGCCTTCGCAAGCTGGGCGGCCGAGTAGCGCACGATTTCCGATTCTTCGCCCGCGCGGCGCTGCACACCCCGGACGACCGCTTCCACGGTGATGAGGGGGGCATCGGCTTCGGCGACGACATCGGACTCCCACTTCCCGCGTTCCGGCCCCTTTTGCACGAGGCGATAGCGCGCGGTGTAGACGACGATCGGGACGGAAGGGGCGACGGCGG
>JBAXMW010000148.1:0-2679 GCA_037134115.1 Gemmatimonadaceae bacterium
CCGACCGAATCGATGACGACATCGACCCCGCGCTTGCCCGTCCGCGCCCGGATCTCGCGCCCGAGCTCCGGCTGCCGCGAATCGAGGAGATGATCCGCGCCCAGCGCCTCGGCGCGGGCCAGTTTGTCCGGGCTGCTGGAGGTGACCCAGACGGTGGCGCCGACCTGCTTGGCGATCTGGAGCGCCGCCATCGCGACCCCGCCCCCGATCCCCCAAATGAGCACCTGGTCCTCGGGTCGGATCACCGCCCGCGTCATCAGCATGCGCCACGCCGTGAGCGTCGCCAGCGGGAAGGCCGCGGCCGCCGCAAAGGGGATCTGGTCCGGGATCCGCCGGACGTTCGCCGCCGGCACCACGACATACTCCGCCAGCGTTCCGGGGCGGTGCTCACCCAACACGCCGAAGGTCAGACAGAGCGGCTGGTCCCCCGCCAGACAGTATTCACACCGGCACCGGCGGTCGACGACCCCCGGATTCAGGATGACCCGGTCGCCGACCGCAACGTCCGTGACGGCGGGGCCGATCGCCTCAATCACCCCGGCTCCGTC
Organism: Gemmatimonadaceae bacterium; assembly: GCA_037134115.1. Taxonomy (GTDB): domain Bacteria; phylum Gemmatimonadota; class Gemmatimonadetes; order Gemmatimonadales; family Gemmatimonadaceae; genus Gemmatimonas. Next base: position 549 of record JBAXMW010000148.1, read on the forward strand.
GGAGCCCATGACCCATCCGGGATGAATCCGGACGCCCGGGATCCCCCCCAGCACCCAGAGATCGAGCCGATTGAGTGCCGCCGCATGCATGCGCACCCGGACATCGTCGGGGTGCTGCAGGTCGGGGACGGGGAGATCCTCGCGATAGCGGAGCTGCTCCAGACCGCCGTGGGCATCAATGGTGAGGGCGCGCATACGCACAATCTTGGCCGACACCGGACCAAACGGGAGGGCGTCCCACCATGCGCAGACCGCTGCCTATATTGCGGGCGATCAGTCTGTTCCTGCTCACTCCGACTTTGTCCCATGGCGTCCATCAAAGTGCCCCCCCTTGGCGAGTCCATCGTCGAGGCCACCGTCTCCCGCTGGCTCAAGAAGGACGGCGACGCGATCGCCGTCGGCGACACGCTCGTTGAGCTCGAAACGGACAAGATCACCGTCGAAGTCCCGGCCCTCGAAGCCGGCGTCCTCGTGGCGCGCCTGAAGGCCGAAGGGGATGTGGTGAAGGTCGGCGAGGAGCTGGGGACGACGGCCGCCGGCGGGGCGCCCTCGGCTGCGCCGGCGGCGGCGCCCGTTGCTGCGCCGGTTGCTGCGCCCGCCGCATCGGCGGGGGGGACGGTCCCCGTGTCGCCCGCGGCGGCCCGCCTGGCCACCGAGACCGGCGTGGACCTCGCATCGGTGACCGGCTCAGGACTCCGTGGCGCGATTGGCAAGGCCGATGTCATGGCCGCCGCCCCCACGCCGACCGCACCCGCCGCTTCGGCACCCGCCGCTTCGGCACCCGCCGCGCCGGCAGCTGCACCGGCGCCCCTCGGGGCCGCGGTCCGCGAAACCCGCGAGGCGATGTCCACGCGGCGCAAGCGCATCGCCGAGAACCTGCTGCAGTCGCAACAGGCCACGGCGCATCTCACGACGTTCAATGAGATCGACATGACCGCGCTCTCCGCGCTGCGTGACCGTCTCAAGGAACGCGTCGAGAAGGCCCACGGCGTCAAGCTGTCGTTCATGCCCTTCTTCGCGAAGGCGGCCTGCCTCGCCCTCAAGGCGTATCCGACCGTCAATGCGCAAATCGACGGCGACAGCATCGTCTACAAGCATTATGTGAACCTCGGGATCGCCGTCGCCAGCGACGCCGGGCTCGTGGTCCCGAACGTGAAGGACGCCGACAGCAAGAGCATCATCGAGATCGGCAAGGACATCAATGCCCTCGCGAAGCGCGCCCGGGACGGGAAGCTCACGATGCCCGATCTCACCGGCGGCACCTTCACCATCACCAACGGCGGCGTCTTTGGGTCGCTGATCTCCACGCCGATCATCAACTATCCGCAGGTCGGCATTCTGGGGCTCCACAAGACGCAGGATCGCCCCGTGGCCATCGATGGCAAGGTGGAGATCCGCCCGATGATGTACGTCGCCCTGTCGTACGATCACCGGCTGATCGACGGCCAGCAGGCCGTGCTCTTCCTCGTGCGCCTCAAGGAGCTGCTGGAAGATCCCGCCGCGATGCTCGTGGGCTGATCGCCCCACGAAGGTCCCAGACACAACGATGCCCCGTCCGGCTTGCGCCAGGCGGGGCATCGAAGCGACCAGCACGCGTTTCAATGCGAGGATTGGAGGCGCGGCCAGCCTTCGGGAGAGTAGCCACCGGACCGGCACGGCGAAAGCATTACCCATGGCACGCCGCGCATTATCTTGCGGCCATGACTGCGCCTTCTCCCACACTCCAGACCGCCGACGTTGTCGTCCTCGGCGGTGGCCCCGGCGGCTATGTCGCCAGCATCCGCGCCGCTCAGCTCGGCCTCTCCGTCACCTGCGTCGAATCCGACGCCACCTTGGGCGGCACCTGCGTCAATGTCGGGTGCATCCCCTCGAAAGCGCTGCTGCAATCGTCGGAGCAGCTGGAGTGGATGCGCCTGCATGCCGCGGAGCATGGCATCGTGGTGGATACGCCGCGCGTCGATCTCTCCACGATGATGGCCCGCAAAGCCGACGTGGTGGCGCAGAACACCAAGGGCGTCGAGTTCCTCTTCCGGAAGAACAAGGTCACCTGGGCGCGCGGCCACGGCACGCTGCAGCCAGGGAACGTGGTCGAGGTGCAGCACGCCGACGGCACGGTCACCCAGTGGCAGGG
>JBAXMW010000149.1:0-2661 GCA_037134115.1 Gemmatimonadaceae bacterium
GTGGCCAGAAATGCCTGCCGCGGGGAGAGCTCCAACAGGGCAATCTGATTGTTCAGATGATCCGCCAGGCTCGCCGTGTCCACCATCACGGGTTCGAACCATTCCCGCTGTTCATGCTCTTCGCGCTGACCGCCCGTTTCAAATCCATCGAGCAGGACCGCTTCCCAGTCCACCTCATCAGCGCCGGTCTTCTCCGGCTCAGCTTCGGGGGCCGTCTCCGGTTCGGAGAGATCCATCGGCTCCGACGCCTCGTCCGCGTCTGGCGCTTCCTCGAACTCGTCTTCCGGTTCGATGAGTTCCAGGAACGGGTTGATCAACAGCTCCTGCTTGAGGTGCTGCTCCAGTTCGAGCAGTGGCATGTGCAGCAGATCCATCGCCTGGTACAGGCGTGGATTGGTCTTCAGCTCCTGTCGGAGCCCGGTACTCTGCTGCAGGCCAGTACGCATGCGTTAGCGGGACCTCATGACGCCGGCGTTCCCGCTTCCGACTCGGAGAACCGGGCCCGGAGTCGCGCGGTCAAGGTTGGGCCCAGATAGATCTCGGCGACCGTGTCATCAAAGACCAGCTCGCGGACGGTACCGGAGACCTTGACCTGTCCTTCAAACATGATGTAGGCACGATCGACGATGTCGAGCGTCTGCTCGACATTGTGGTCGCTGATCAGCACGCCAATCCCGCGATAGCGCAAGTTCGCGACGATGCTCTGGATGTCGTGCACGGCAATGGGATCGACGCCGGCAAAGGGCTCATCCAGCATCATGAACTTCGGTTGGGTCACCAGCGCGCGCGTGATCTCGAGACGACGGCGCTCCCCACCAGACAACTGATAGGCCTTGCTGTGCCGAAGGTGCTTGATGTCCAGTTCGTCGAGCAGCTGCTCCAGGCGTTCTCGGCGCTCCGTGGTCGATAACGGGAGCGTTTCCAAGATGGCCAAGATGTTCTGCTCGACCGTGAGCTTCCGGAAAATGGACGGCTCCTGTGACAGATAGCCAATGCCCTGCCGCGAGCGCTTGTACATGGGCATATCGGTGACATCTGTCCCTTCCAGATGAATCCGCCCGGACTGGGGCGCGATCAACCCGACCAGCATGTAAAAGGTCGTGGTCTTTCCGGCGCCGTTCGGACCGAGCAGCCCCACGATCTCCCCTTGGGCGACCCGGATGGCGACGTCGTTCACAACCCGTCGGCCACGGTACACCTTCACGAGCCCTTCGGCGGAGAGGACCGACGGCGTGGTGGGCAGGTCCTGTGGTGCGGCCACCGGTGCGACGCGCGGAGGTTGCGGATGTTCGCCCGTATCCCTGAGCTGTTGAGCGACCGTCTCTCGCTGGTCGGCGAGGGCGTTCCAGATCTCCGGAGCCATGGTGATGCGTGATTCCGGCGAGGTCAGGCCACCGGCCGGCAGTTGCACCACGTGGTCATCGGCCAGACGCGGCAACAGGGCGCTGCTCAGATGATGCCGCACGGCGTCCATGGTGAGACGACCAGCTTCCTGCTCGCGATTGCGCCCTTCCAACTCGAGGGCATGCAACATGCCATCGCGAAAGCGCGTGGCAATCACGTGCAATGGTGCCTCACCCTGCGCATCGGCCACTTCAACGAGCACCCCGAGCAACAACGACAGATTGCGGTCCCCATGGGTAATGCGCTGCACGCGATAGCTGACGCTCTCGCTCAGACGGTCGCTGTGCACCGGGGGCGTGCCTTCGTGATCAGTCATGACCGGCGACGAGGAAACGAGGAGGCGGCGGATTCCAACACCGCACGATCGGGGATTGGCGGCGGCTTGGGAGCCGGCGGCGCCTTGCTTGGTGCGGCCTTCGCGGGCGCTGCCTGAGCCGGCGTCGCCTTCCCCGGTGCCCCCTTGGCGGGGGGCTTGGCGGTGGAATCGCTGAGGCTGTCCTCCGCCTCGGGTTCGAGATAGAGACCGTTCGCCGCCGAGTCGACCAGGACGTTCCGCACCTGTCCGCTGTCGAAGTAGATCTGAATGCGGTGCCCACGCACATAGTTCAGCGCGGGCGGGGCCTTGGGACCCTGTTTGGAGGCCATTTGGAAGAGCGAACTCGCCGTTCCTGTGGAATGAATTTCCGTAATGCTTGTGCGCTGGGTGGTGTCCGTGGGGGCGATGGTCGAATCGAACCATGCCGTCACGGTATCCCCCCGCAGAATATCGCGGTCGGTTGAGCGGATCTTGAGCGTGTCGGAGACACCCGTGGCCACCGCCTTACCGATCGCCCGCAATTCCCGCACATGTTGGTCGGGCATCCGTACGGCCATGGAGTCCGCCACCAAGTCTTGGGTCGAGGTGGTGATGCGCGTTTCTCCAGCCCCTGAGGCGTACGCCTGGGAGAGCTTTTGATCGACGATGCGCATGTCCAATCGCTCGGACTTCATCGTGAAGTCATCACTCGAGGCGACGCCGTTGTGGAGGGCGATAATCCGCTCAAGCTTTCGGTTGGCACTGAACAGATCGATGGTGTCCCCGAAGAGTCGAAACGGCTGGGCCTTGTCCCGGTTCCGAATGCGCGCATTCCGGATCAAGCGGGCCGTCTCGGCGGCTTTGCTGAAGCGCGCGGAGTCGGACTCCGCCAACAGCGATTGCCGATTGATTTGGACGTCACCCCATGCATAGATGACGCTATCCGCATCATCGACCATGGT
>JBAXMW010000150.1:0-2636 GCA_037134115.1 Gemmatimonadaceae bacterium
CGCAGGAAGATCCCGCCCCACGGGCCGCCCCGGCAGCCTAAGGGTCCTCGGCCCCACACGGGCGGGTGGACCGACGCGGGACGTGCGCGAAAGAATCGGGGGGCGCCAGCACTGGTGCCCCCCGATTGTCTTGCCGCAGCGGCGCCGTGCGGCGCCCCAGATGGCGCCCCGAACCGGTCACGGCGCCGGCTCGCACGCGAGCCCCCACCGGTCCCCGGTGCAGTTCCCGCCCCATGTCTGCTAACTTTCAGGGATGAACATTACCATTACCCCGACCGAAGCGACCGGCGCGTCGCGTCGGCTGCAGATCACGGTGCCTGCCGCAACGGTGGCATCCTACGAAGACCAGGCCGCGAAGAAGTACGCGACCAAGGCCCGCATCCCCGGATTCCGGCCCGGCAAAGCGCCGGCCGCGATGGTGCGGAAACGGTTCGCCGAAGAGATCCACCAAGAGACGGTGGAGATCGTCATCAACGAAGCGTTCAAGGTGGCCATTGCGCAGGAGCAGCTGCAGCTGGCGAACCAGCCGCATGTGCATCACCTCAAGGCCGAGCGCGGCGCGGATATGGAGTTTGAACTCCATTGCGAAGTGCGCCCGGAACTGTCGCTCACCACGATCGATGGGTTCACGCTGACGCGCCGCGAAGCGCCAGTGACCGACGAGTTGGTGGACGAGCAGATCCAGCGACTGCGTGAGCAGAAGGGGGATTGGATGCCGGTGACGGAAAAGCCGGCGCCGGGCGACATGGTGACGGTGCAGCTGTCGACCGCCGAACCCGATGGGTCCATGCCAGACGGGCGGGAATACCGCATCGTGCTGGGCGGTGGCCAGGCGATCGCCGGCATCGAGGAGCTCGTGATGGAAGCGACGCCCGGGCAGACGGTCGAGCGGTCAGTGCGCTGGCCCGATGACTTCCCTGATGAATCGCAGCGCGGCGTCTCGAAGAACGTGCGCGTGGTGCTGACCGACGTGAAGCGGAAGTCGCTCCCGGCACTCGACGACGCCTTTGCGCGCGAAGTGGGGGATTTTGACACCGTCGAAGCGCTCCGGGCGGCCGTGCGGTCGGACATGATCGAACAGGGCACGCGTGAGGCGGATGCCGACGTGCGTGGCCAGGTGATCGATCAGATCATCGCGGCGAACCCGTTTGATGTGCCGGGGTCGTGGGTGAATGAGCTGGTCGGCAACTACATGCAGATGTATGGGGTGCCGGAGAGCGAGCGGGCTCGGTTTGCGCAGGAGTTCCGTCCGATGGCGGAGCGTCAGGTGCGCCGCGACCTCGTGATCGACACGCTGGCCGAGCGGGAATCGCTGACGGCCGGTTCGGCCGATGTGGACGCGCGGATTGAAGAGCTGGCGACGGCGCGCAACATCGATCCGGGCCAGGTGTACGCCCAGCTGCAGAAGGCCGGCCGGTTGCAGGAGATCGAGCGGGACCTGACGGAAGAGAAAGTGTTCGCGTGGCTCTTCGAGCGTAATCCGGTGTCGGCCTGACCCGTCGGGTCGGTCCACCGTTCCTTCTTTCACGACAGCGGAGACGCACCATGGCATCGATTTACATGCCGTACATCATCGAGCGGTCCAGCCGCGGCGAGCGCACGTATGATATCTTCTCGCGCCTGCTCATGGACCGGATCGTGTTCCTGGGGTCGCCGGTCACCGACGACGTCGCGAACATCATCATTGCCCAGCTCCTGTTCCTTGAAGCGGACAATCCGGAAAAGCCGATCCATCTGTACATCAACTCCCCGGGCGGCAGCGTGTCGGCCGGGCTCGCGATGTATGACACGATGCAGTTCATCAAGGCGCCGGTCTACACCACCTGCATGGGCATGGCGGCCAGCATGGGCGCGTTCCTGCTCTGCGCCGGCGCGGCGGGGCATCGCAGTGCGCTCCCCCATTCGCGCATCATGATTCACCAGCCGTCGCAGAATGGCGGCGGTGGGTCGGCCTCGGACATCGAAATTCAGGCGCGCGAAATCCTGTACCTGCGCTCGAAGATGAACGAGCTGATGGCGAAGCACACCGGCAAGCCGGTCGACCAGATCGAGCGCGACACCGATCGCGACCGGTTCATGTCGGCCGACGAAGCCAAGACGTACGGCCTCGTGGACACGGTGATCGCCCACCAGGCGGAAATCCGGTAACAGGACCACCACGAGCGCTCTTGGCTCGCGGACAGATACGACACGGCGGCCGGGGGACTCCCTCGGCCGCCGTGTCGCGTGAACGGGGTCCAGACGACGCGCGTACCCCTACCCGGTCGTTCGCGTGGTCAGGCGGATCTCCACCGCCGGCCGCGTGGTCAGCCGAGCATAGGGACGCACCGCGTCCGGTGCCACCGCGTTGAAGTCAAAGCGCCGAACCAGCCGCGCCAGAATCAGCGCCGTCTCAATCGTCGCAAACGCGGCCCCCACACAAATACGTGGCCCCGCACCGAACGGGAGATAGCTCCCCGGCACCTGCGAGGACTCGTGCTCTGGCAGAAAGCGATCAGGATCAAACCGGTCAGGGTTGGGCCAGAGCTTCTCATGCCGATGCATGCTCCACGGCGCGATCATGAGCATCGTGCCGCGCGGGACCTTCCGCGTCCCGATCACGGTGTCCTTGGCCGCCACGCGCGGCAGGAAGGTGA
>JBAXMW010000151.1:0-2619 GCA_037134115.1 Gemmatimonadaceae bacterium
TTGAGCTGCGGCGTCCGACTGGCGAGGCCAATCCCCTTTTCCGCCAGTGGAATTGCTTGCTCCATCGCCGCGAAGCCGGCGGCGTTGTAATTCCCGATCCCTTCGAACCACGGCTTGTGGTCGAGGTAGTTATGAAAGACGAGCCCGCACTGCGGATCGAAGAAGGTACCGCGCGCCACGAGCAGGGCGCGCGTTGCCTCGTCGGCAAAGACCCCATGCTCCACCTGCGTGCACCCGGCCCGCGCACTGCGCGAGGCGGCCTCGGCGGAATGCGCATGGACCACGGAGCGGAGCCCGACCGCCGTGGCTTCGCCACAGGCGGCCTGCAACTGCGCATCGGTCATGGTCGCTTCGCCGCCATCCCGAATGGACTTGGAGGCGAAGATCTTGATCACGTCCGCGCCACGCGCTTTGAAGCGGCGCACGGACGCGCGGAGCGAATCGGGGGAGCCGCCGCCGGTCGTTTCGCTCAGGGAGCCCAGCGACGTGAGGACGCGCGGCCCCGGAATGAGTCCCGCGTTGATGGCGTCCCGCAGGGCGGCGTTCTCCGGTTCCCCAATATCCTGCACCGTGGTGAAGCCGGCGCGCACGGTCGCGAGCGCATTGGCCGCCTGATTGTAGGCGAAGACATCCGGGGTGTCGCCGTCCCGTGCGGTGTGCAGCTTTTCGGCCTGATTGAGATACCATCCCAGATGCACATGGGTATCGATCATCCCCGGCATGAGGGTGCGGCTGCCGAGGTCAAGGCCGTCGGCGGGGAGCGGCCCGGTGGCGGGGCGGATGGCGGTGATGCGGCCATTCCGAATCACGACATCCTGCCGCTGGCGTACGGCGCCGGTGCCATCAATGACCCGGGCGGCGCGGAGGGTCAGGTCGGTGGCGGGGAGGGCCGGGCGCTGCGCCGCGGCCGCAGTCGCGAGGCACGTTGCGAAGCAGGTCGCCAGACCGGTCGTCGCGAGGGCGGCGGCGAGCGGGCGTCGGTGGGGGGAGCGGCGGGTCGGCATGGGGCGGTGGGCTGAGGGACACCGTCAAGAGACAGACGTGCTCGGCGTCCGGCAAGAGGGACCATCGCGGCCCACTGGTTTCGCCTCTAGTTTGGCCGCATGCCCATCACTCGCCGCGCTCTGCTGGCCACGCTGGTGCTCTGCGGCAGCGCTCCGCTGTCGGCCCAGCCCCGAAAGACGGCCCGCCCGGTCGCCCCGTCGGTGGCCCCGTCGGTGGCCCCGTCGGTGGCCCCGCCGCTCGAAGCCACTTGGTATACGCGGAACGAACCGGCGATCACGCGCGACTTTCTCGCGCACGCCGACCGGATCTCCATCGTCTCACCACAGGTCTTCGCCTTCGACGCCGACGGCGGCATTCACGGCGCGCTCGATACGACGGTGGTGCGGATGGCCCGCGCCAAACGGGTGCAGCTGGTGCCGCTGGTGATGAACCCGGGTTTTGATCAGGCGATCGTCCATCGGTTGCTCACCGAACCGGGGCCGCGGGCCCGCGCCATGAAGAGCCTCGCTGCGCTCTGCCGGGACCAGCAGCTCGATGGCCTTCAGTTTGACCTGGAGAACATTCACGTCAGCGACCGCGACGCCTTCACCGCCTTCACCCGTGAAGCGGTGGACTCGGTGCATCGGGCGGGATGCTCGCTCTCAGCGGCCGTGGTCCCACGCACCAGCGATACGCCCGGGCCGACGCCGTATCATCGCTGGATTCATGACAACTGGCGCGCCGTGTACGACTACAAGGCGCTCGCCGATACGCTCGATTTTCTGGCGTACATGACCTATGCGCAGCACACCGGCGGGTCACCGCCAGGGCCGGTGGGCGGCCTGCCGTGGATTCGCGCCTCGCTGCAGTATCTGCTCGCGCAGGGGGTCCCGCCGCAGAAGATTTCGCTCGGGATTCCGGGGTTCTCAGATCACTGGGGCCCGATGTACAACTGGCGCGCGGGCTCCGGCACGTCGGGGCGCGATATCAGCTATGCCGAAGGGACACGGCTGCTCGCGCAGTTCCATGCCACGGCCATCTGGGATGCCACGCAGCAATCGGCCTATGCGATGTGGGAGAACGCGGGCGTCTTCGAACATCTGTGGCTTGAAGATGCCCGCGCCTTCGCCGCCAAGCTGCAGCTGGTGCGACAGCACGGCCTGCGTGGCTACTCGGTGTGGATTCTCGGATCGGAAGATCCGCGCGTCTGGACGCTCCCCCACGCCGTCACCAAAGCGCCACGCCGCTAGGGTGTGGCGCTATCGAGGTGGCGTTACTGCGTTCGCCTTACCGCGGCGGTCGACGCTGCGCCGCCGCCTTGTCCACGAGGCGGCGTAACTCGGCGATCGGTTGCGGGCTGTCGTCGACACTGAGTCGCAGCACGACATCGTTGTGCAACCAGACGCCGCCGTCCTTCTTCACAATCACCATCGCGGCGGACTGCATGCCGCGCTTGTCACCACCGGCCTGCTGCCCCGCTTCCAGCGCAGCGAGCAGCCGATAGGACAGATGTCCCTTGGTGCTCTCAAAGGCCTTCACCATCGCCGACACCACCTCAGGGCCGGCGAGGATATTGCCCTGCGCGGTGCAGTACGTCCCCTGCGCATCACCGGCCCACTCCGTGGCCTTCGGGCC
>JBAXMW010000152.1:0-2571 GCA_037134115.1 Gemmatimonadaceae bacterium
TGTTGGTGCGCGTGGGCGATGTGGTCAAGCCCGGTGACGTCCTCGTCATGATCCATAGTCACGAAATCATGGACGCCCGCAGCACTCTCGTGAAAGCCGGTGCGCAGCGATCGGCGGCCGAGGCGGACCGGAAGGTGGCGGTCGCGGCAGCGGAGCGTGCCCATCGCCTCTTCGATGCGAAGGCGCTGTCGAAGGCCGAGGTGGAGCGGGCAGATGCGGCGCGCACGTCGGCTGAATCGGTGGCGGAGCAGGCCCAAGCGGAGCTCGAGCGCGCCGAGGCGCTGGTGGAACATTTGGTGGGTGGTGGCCCCACGCCGGCGAACACCGATCCGCATGATGTCTTGATTCGGACGCCGATCGGTGGCGTGGTGACCTCCCGGGACGCGCAGCCTGGCACGGTGGTGCTGCCGGGGATGCCGCTGGTGACCGTGGGGAATCCCGATCGGCTGGTGTTGCAGATGCGACTCGGTGAGACGGCGGCGCAAGGTGTCCATGCGGGCACGGAGGTGCGGTACGCGCTGACCGATGATCCGTCGCATCATTTCATCGCGACGGTGACCCGTGTGGCGCCGACGGTGGACACGCTGACCCGCACGATTGAAGTGCTGGCCTCGCCACGGAGCGCCGCGCGTGTTGGGCGCGCGGAGTCGTATGCGCAGGCCGAATTACTGGGGGTGGGCGGTAGCGCGGCGGTGGTGGTGCCGGCCGCGGCGATCCAGGCGCTGGAGGCCGATACGGTCGTGATCGCGGTCGAGCCGCGCGGGGCGGGGATGTACATCGAAGCCGTTCCGGTCCGGGTGGGACGCCGCACCGCCGATCGCGTGGAACTGCTCGCCGGGGTGGGCGTTGGACGTCCCATCCTCGTCGGGAGCGCGGCGATTGCCAAGGCCGAGCTGCTCAAGCGACGGTCTGCCGGCACCAGCGAGTAATTCATGCGCAAGCTGATTCATTTCGCGCTGCATCGACGCGGGACCATCATTGGCGGCGTGCTGCTGCTGGTGGTGGCCGGGCTGGTAGCGCTGGAGCGCCTGCCCTTCGACGCCTTTCCCGATCTGACCGGGACGCGGGTGGAAGTCATCACCGCCGCCCCAGGAATGCCGCCGGAAGAAATTGAGCGGCTGGTGACGTATCCGGTGGAGTCCGCGCTCATGGGGCTGCCGGGGACCGAAGGGGTGCGTTCCGTTTCGAAATTTGGATTATCCCTCATCACCGTCCCCTTCAAGGACGGTACTGACGTGTATTTCGCGCGTCAGTTGGTACAGCAGCGGCTGGGCGATGCGAAGGGAGCGCTCCCGGCGGGTGTGGAGCCCGGGCTGGGACCGGTGTCAACGCCGATGGGTGAGCTGTATCAGTACGTGCTCTCCAGTGACTCCCTGTCGATTACCGAGCTCAAGACGCTGCACGATTACACGGTGCGTCCGCGGTTGCGCACCGTGCCCGGCGTGTCGGAAGTCAATTCGTGGGGCGGGTTGATTGAGCGCGTGGATGTCACGGTGGATCCGGTGCGGCTCGCGGCGCGTCGCCTGACGTTGCGCGATGTCCATGAGGCGCTTGCCCGCAACACCCTGTCGTTTGGCGGGAGTTATCTCGAACAGGGGGGCGAGCGGTACACCCTGCGCGGGTTGGGACGTGTGGAGACGCCGGCGGAAGTCGAGCGCGTGGTGGTGACGGCGCGCGACGGTGCGCCGGTACGGGTCGGCGATGTCGCCACCGTGCGCCTTGGTGCGTTGCCGCGCTACGGTGTGGTCACAAAGGACGGCGGCCACGAAGTCGTGAGTGGCATGGTGCTCAAGCTGCAGGGCGCTGATTCGCGCCGGGTGATTGTCGATGTCAAGGCGCGGCTCGCGGAGATCCAGAAAGCCTTGCCGGCGAACGTCACCATCACCCCTTTCTACGACCAGACCGAGTTGGTGGCGCGGACCACCGGCACGATCACGAAGAATCTGATTGAAGGCGGGCTGCTGGTGATCGCCGTCCTCTTCCTCTTCCTGCGCAATGTGCGGGCCGCGCTCATTGTGGCGTCGGTGATTCCGCTCTCCATGCTGGTCGCTTTTGTGGGGATGGCGCTCTTCGGGTATTCCGCCAACCTCATGAGCCTCGGCGCGCTCGACTTCGGGCTGATTGTCGATGCCTCGGTGGTGATGGTCGAGAGCTTCATCCGACGGATTGAGCACCACAAGGATGTGCATCGGCTCGGACTCTTTGAGCGTGCGGCTGTGGAAGTGGGTCGTCCGATCCTCTTCGGCATTGCGATCATCGTCGCCGTCTACATCCCAATCTTTTCGCTCACCGGGATGGAAGGGCGCATGTTCAAACCGATGGCCTTCACGGTCGTCTGTGCCGTGCTGGGGAGTCTGCTGCTGGCGCTGACGTATGTGCCGGCGGTCTCCGCCTGGGCGCTGCGCAGCGGCGAAGCGTCACCGGCCCCTTGGATGACCACCCTCACCACGCGTTACAGTGCCCTGCTGGACCGGGTGATGGCGATGCCCAAGCGCATTGTGGCCGCGGCCGTTGTCCTGATTGTGATCTCGGTGGCGTCGCTGTCGCGCATCGGGACCGAGTTCATGCCGA
>JBAXMW010000153.1:0-2515 GCA_037134115.1 Gemmatimonadaceae bacterium
CCATCACATCGATCGTTTCACGGGCATGCCAGCGGTCCGGCCCGTTATACAAAAACGCGAACGCGAGAATCTCGCCATTCTCGGCGGTCACGTACCCCGAGAGCCCCACCACGTCATTCGTGGTTCCGGTCTTCGCGTGCAGGTTCCCCTGCGCTGGCGTTTGCCGCATCCGGTGCCGCAGCAGTTCGCTCTCTCCCGCCACCGGCAACGAGGCGTGAAAGGCGCTCCCCCAACTCGCCGTATTGGCATGCGAGAGCAGCTGTACGAGCGCCCGCGGGGTGACGCGATCCAGCACCGATAACCCACTGCCATCGGTGGCCGTGACCGCGTCGGCCGTGGTCCCAACTTTCGACACGAGGAAGTCGCGCAACGTGGCACTCGCGTTGTCAGCGGAGCCAACCGCTGATCGATCGGCGCCCCGCGCCGCATCGCGCCAGAGGAGCTCCGCGAAATGATTAATGCTCTCGCGGTTCATCGCGGAAATGATGCGGGCGAGTGGCGGTGATGGAAGCCGCGCCATGACGACCGAGGTGGCGGGCGCGCGCCCGAGTTGGATCTCACCATCCACGCGGATCCCGCGCGCTTCCAGCGCCGCGCGGAAGGCCCCGGCGGTGAACAGTGCCGGGTCGCCGACCACGAGCTGATAGCGCCGAGTGCCGCCGCGAGCGCCCACGGTGCCACTGACCTGGATGTGATCATCCCCCAGCATCCGAATGCTGAGGCGCGCCCCGCTGCCTGCGACCACGCGCGCGGTATTCACGACGGTCATGCCGCGCATGGCCGGCTCCAGCGTGACCGCCGCCGCTCCACCGTTCCCGTCGGGCGAGACCCCCACGACGAGAATGTTTTCATTCAGGGAGAGCGCACCAAAGGGCGCCGCATACCCTGCGCCGGCGTAGCGTCGGAGCCAGCCGTCCGGAATGCGCCGCGTCTCAAAGGCCGACGCGTCCGCGATCAGGTCGCCGGTCACCCGGGTGATCCCTGCCCCCGCGGTGAGCTGCGCGAGGAGCTGCATGGAGGCATCGGGACCACCGCGCACAAAGCGCGGCGTCATCGACGGATCGCCGTCGCCCCGCAGGACCAGATTGCCACGCACCACGCCACCGGCTTCCAGCGGGCCATCACGGAGCACATCCGTCGAGAAGAGATGCTCCGGGCCCAGGCGATCGAACGCCACCGCTGACGTGAAGAGCTTCATCGTCGAGGCCGGGACCAGTGGCCGGTCCGCCTGATTGGCAAAGAGGGTATCGCCGCGCGTGAGGCTGACCACCATCGCCCCCCAGGTGCCTCCACGCGTCCGGCTGGAGAGCAACGCCCCCAGATCACTCGTCAGCGCGTCGGCTGTGCGCGGCGCGGTGAATCGCAGCCCCGGCGCCGTGGGGGCGGCACTCCCCCGACGGGCGAGTGGCGAGCGTACCGTTCGCGCACGCACCGCGGCGGCCGGCTTCACCGCCGCTTTGGCCTTCTTGGCAGACTTCGCGGCGGGTGCCGTCTTCCGACTGGCGGCCTTTTTTGACGTCTGCGCGATGGTGACCGCAGGCAGCATCGCCACGGGAAGCGCCACCGTGAGCAGGAGACCGCACGCCATCTGGAGGGCGTGCCGCAGCGGCGCGCCCATCAGAATGGCTCGCGGCATCGTCAGGAGCACACGTCGCACCGGCTGGAGCATCGGAGGGAAACCGCCGTCAGACTTTGAGGATCACGCCGCGCTTCCACGCGATCCAGAGCAGGAGAAACCACAGCGTCACGAAGGAGAGCGCGTAGGCCAACGACGCATTGAGCGGCGCGAGCCACGAGGCATATACCGTACGATACACAAGCGCTTGCACGGAGATCCGCGTGCCATCACCGGCGTCGACCATCCAGAGCGAGCCAGTGATCCGCGCCATCAACCCGGAGCCAAGAAAGGCGAGCATCGGATTGAGGCCATACACGACAAAGGGGAAGGTCCAACGACGCCACTGCAACACATCGATCACCCACAGGCAGGTGGCCAACGCGACCGCGCCCATCCCAGCCGTGAAGAGCACGTACGAACTCGTCCACAGGCTCTTGTTGATGGGGAAGCCCCAGTTCCAGATCAGCCCCGCCACCATCAGCAGCGCGCCGACCGCAAAGAGCGCCGCCAACCGTTCAGACAACGGTCGAGCGGTCTGCCCGATCCACCGACCGGCAAAGGTGCCCAGCAGCATCGTCCCCACCGCCGGGATCGTGCTCAACAGCCCTTCAGGATCCCAGGTCTTCGAGCCGGACCACAGATGATTGAGCCCAAGCACCGTGCGATCGAGCCACGCACTGAGCAGCTGATCGGGATGATCGAGCACCAGATACCCTGGCACGCCGGTATCCGGCACCGGCACCAGCGTCATCAGCGCCCAATAGCCAAACAGCAGCGCGACGAGCAGCCCCAATTGCTGCCGCCACGTGGTGCGCAGTGTCAGCAGCGCGCCGCACAAGTACGCGAGGCCAATGCGCTGCAGGACGCCCAAAATCCGCAAATGCTGCACGCGATAGA
>JBAXMW010000154.1:0-2513 GCA_037134115.1 Gemmatimonadaceae bacterium
GCCCACATAGCCGGGCGGCGAGCCCTTGAGAGACGAAACCGTGTGGGCTTCCTGGAACTCGCTCATGTTGATGGTCACCATGTTGCGCTCGCCGCCATAAAGAATGTCCGCGAGTGCGAGTGCGGTTTCGGTCTTGCCCACGCCACTGGTGCCCACCAGCAGGAACACGCCAATGGGCTTGTTCGGGTCCTCGAGCTTGGCCCGGGAAGTCTTGATGCGCTGGGCGATCTGGGTGAGCGCGTGCGACTGCCCGATCACGCGCTCCTCCAGCGTGGCCTCCAGCTTGAGAACGGTCGCCATCTCGTCCTTGACCATGCTGCCCAGCGGAATCCCCGTCCAGGCGGCGATCACCGCCGCCACGCTCTGGGCATCCACAACCGGGTGAACCAGGGGGGTGTCCCCCTGCACCTTGCGCAGTTCGTCGGTGAGCGAGATCAGCTGGTCAGAGATCGCAGCGCGCTCCGCGTCGGGCAGACGCGTCGCCGCATGGGCATCATTCTCGAGGGTGTCGCGCTTCGCACGGATGTCCTCGACCAGCGCCTTCTCCCGCGCGAACTTGGCGTCGAGCCCCTCCAGCCTGGCCTTGGCGTCCGCCAGCATCTGCTGCAGTTCGGCCAGCCGCTCGTCGTGCCGACCGCCCGCCGCCTTCTCGCGTTCGAGGACGCGCACCTCCGTGCTCAGGATCTCGATCCAGCGCTGCGCATCCTCGATCTCACCCGCCTTGGAGTTCAGGCCCAGGTTTACCCGGGCGCACGCAGTATCGAGCACACTCACGGCCTTGTCAGGTAAGTGCCGCCCGGTGATGTAGCGGTTCGAGAGCGACACGGCATCCACGACGGCCTCGTCGAGAATCCGCACGCCGTGGTGCCTCTCCATGGTCGCGACCATGCCGCGCAACATGGCGACGCCCTTCGCTTCGTCGGGTTCCTCGATCTTCACCACCTGGAAGCGGCGGGCGAGTGCGGGATCCTTCTCGAAGTACTTCTTGAACTCGCTCCACGTGGTGGCGGCGATGGTACGCATCTCACCCCGCGCGAGAGCGGGCTTGAGCAGGTTTGCAGCATCGTTCTGACCGGCCTGACCGCCCGCGCCGATCAGAGTGTGGGCTTCGTCGATGAACACGATGATGGGCGTCGGGCTGGACTTCACCTCATCGATGACACCCCGAAGACGGTTCTCGAACTCCCCTTTCACACTCGCCCCGGCCTGGAGCAGGCCCAGGTCAAGGCTGTAGAGCGTGACTTTCTGCAGAACCGGCGGCACGTCGCCCTGGGCGATCCGCAGGGCCAATCCCTCCACCACGGCCGTCTTGCCGACGCCGGCTTCACCGGTGAGGATCGGGTTGTTCTGTCGGCGCCGCATGAGGATGTCCACCATCTGACGGATCTCGGCGTCCCGCCCCAGCACGGGGTCGATCCTGCCGTCCTTCGCACGCTGCGTGAGGTTCACGCAGTATTGATCCAGGAACTGGGTCTTGCCCCCGGCCCCCGGTTCATCGCCCGCGGACAACTCTGCGCCACCAGGCATTGACCCAGCCGGCATCGCCCTGGCGGCTTCCGTAGCCTCGGACGACTTGCCGGTGATGTCCCGAAGCGATTTCGTGAGTTCCGCCAGGTTGATCTTCTGGAAGACCTTGGAGCTTGCCTTCAGCATCCGGGACAGGTCCGGATCCAGCAGAGCAGAGAGCAGAAGGTCTCCGCTGCGAACCAAGCCGCTCCCGAAATCGACGGACGCGCGCAACCAGGCCAACTCGATCAGTTTGGGAATGTGCTGCGACAACTCCGGCCGGCGCTGGTTGCCGTTCTTGAAGCCGTCCAGTGCGGCGTTGAGATCCGCCTCGAGAGCGCCGACGCTCGCCTCGTAGTACTTGACGATGGCGTGGATATCCGTGCCGTCCCGTTCGAGCAACTTGAGAAACCAGTGCTCGAGATCAATCTCGTAATGGGTACGGGAGACGCACAAACCCGCAGCAGCCTCGAGGGCCCCGCGACAGGTTGCATCGAGCTTGCCTATCAAGGCCGAAAGATTGTTGACCATGCTCTCAGGCTCCTGCTGCCGAAATTCGGAAGACTGCCTCGGCCTCCGGTAAGTCGGTCGGGTGACCACCAGACCAGAAGCGATTGTTCCCATTGATCCAGGTATTGCAACCGAGACGCAACGCCTGGTCTGTGCTGGCGGAGAGTTGCAGTCTCGGTGACTGACCATGACCCACCCGGATTCGAAGGATCGCTTCCTTGGCGGTACCCACGGCAAACCTGGAGATCTGCGAGATGCGCTGGTGCAGCCTTGCACCCGGCAACAGTTCCGGCAAGGACGCCCGGCTCACTGGCCCGATTTCGATCTCGTACGTCCCCTCGTAATCGAGAGCGCGGGCGCCGATCGCACAGGGCCCACCGACTGTGCAGGCGCCCAGTCGGGCGCGGAATTCCTCGCCCACCACGAGCCAGCGTCGGGCGAAGCTGTGGACACGAACCGGAAGTTGGAGCATCGCTCCAAGAACTCTTGCCAACGAT
>JBAXMW010000155.1:0-2512 GCA_037134115.1 Gemmatimonadaceae bacterium
TCTATCGCGTGCAGCATTTGCGGATTTTGGGCGTCCTGCAGCGCATTGGCCTCGCATATCTGTGCGGCGCACTGCTGACACTGCGCACCACGTGGCGGCAGCAATTGGGGCTGCTCGCGACGCTGCTGCTTGGCTATTGGGCGCTGATGACGCTGGTGCCGGTCCCAGATACGGGGGTGCCGGGGTATCTGGTGCTCGATCATCCCGAGCAGCTGCTCAGTGCGTGGCTCGATCGCACCGTGCTCGGGGTGAATCATCTGTGGTCTGGCTCGAAGACCTGGGATCCGGAAGGGCTGTTGAGCACGGTCCCGGCGGTGGGGACGATGCTGCTGGGCACCTTTGCCGGTCGGTGGATCGGGCAGACCGCTCGACCGTTGTCTGAACGGTTGGCGGCGCTCTTTGCGGTCGGCGCGCTGCTGATGGTGGCGGGGCTGATCTGGAACTGGGGCTTCCCCATCAACAAGAGCCTGTGGACGAGTTCGTACGTGCTCTTCACGGCTGGGATGGGCGCGGTCGCGTTGGCCACCTGCCTGTGGGTGATCGATGTGTTGCAGTGGCGTCGTTGGACCTTCCCCTTTGTCGTGTATGGCCTCAATCCGATGCTCGCCTTTCTTGGCTCCGGGTTGATGGCGCGGATCACTGGCTCGCTCTGGATGGTCGACGCCGGTGATGGCACGCGGATCTCCGTGCAAGCGCTTGTGTATCGTACGGTATATGCCTCGTGGCTCGCGCCGCTCAATGCGTCGTTGGCCTACGCGCTCTCCTTCGTGACGCTGTGGTTTCTCCTGCTCTGGATCGCGTGGAAGCGCGGCGTGATTCTCAAAGTCTGACGGCGGTCTCCCTCTGATGCTCCAGCCGGTGCGACGCGAGCTCCTGACGACGCCGCGAGTCAGCCTGACGGACGCGCCGCTGCGGCACGCCCTCCGGATGGCGTGCGGTCTCCTGCTCGCGGTGGCGCTCCCCGTGGCGTTACTGCCGGCCGTCTCGACCGCGCAGACGTCGAAAAAGGCGGCCAGCCGAAAAACGGCACCCGCCACGAAGTCTGCCAAGAAGGCCAAAGGGGCAGTCAAGCCGGCGTCGGCCGTGCGTGCGCGGACGGTGCGCACCCCACTCGCCCGACGGGGAAGTGCCGCACCCACGGCGCCGGGGCTGCGATTCACCGCACCGCGAACGGCCGACGCGCTCACGAGTGATCTCGGCGCATTGCTGACGAGTCGGACGCGAGGGGGCACCTGGGGGGCGATGGTGGTCAGCCTCACCCGCGGCGATACGCTCTTCGCCAATCAGGCGGACCGGCTCTTGGTCCCCGCCTCAACGATGAAGCTCTTTACCTCGGCGGTGGCATTCGATCGTCTGGGCCCCGAGCATCTCTTCTCGACGGATGTGCTCCGTGACGGCCCGCTGGAGGCCGGTGGCGTCGTCCGTGGCAATCTGGTGCTTCGGGGAGACGGTGATCCGTCGATGACGCCGCGCTTCGTGCGCGGTGGTCCGGATGCGTCCATGCAGCTCCTCGCGCAGCTCACGGCGGGGGCGGGGATCACCCGCGTGACGGGTGACCTGATCGCGGATGCGTCGGCCTTTGAGACGCGGCGGATTCCGGATGGGTGGCTCCGCCGCTACGCCGGCGCGGGATACGCGGCGCCGTTTGGCGCGCTCTCGCTCAATGAAAATATTCTGGTCGTGGGCGTCTCCCCCAACGGGAGCGGCGGGACGGTGGTCACGCTGGAGCCGGCGATGCGCGGCATGACCGTCGTAAATACGTCACGCGTGGTGGCCGGTAGCGGGGCACGCCTCAGCATTCGCATGCTGGGCGATGATCACATCCAGGTGAGTGGCACGATAGGCGCACGCGGGGGCACTCGGCGCTATCAGCTCGTCGTCGGCGACCCCGCATTGTTCACCGCCGGTGCCTTCCGAGCGGCGCTGGAAGCGCGCGGTATCCGCGTGGATGGCGCAATCAAGCTCGGGCGTGCGCCTGTCACCTCGGTGGTCATGGCGCGGCTGCCGTCGCCACCACTCGCTCGCATCGTATCGGCGATGAACCGCGAGAGTATCAACCATTTCGCGGAGCTGCTCTGGCGCGATGCGGCGCGGGGCGC
Organism: Gemmatimonadaceae bacterium; assembly: GCA_037134115.1. Taxonomy (GTDB): domain Bacteria; phylum Gemmatimonadota; class Gemmatimonadetes; order Gemmatimonadales; family Gemmatimonadaceae; genus Gemmatimonas. The sequence goes on from JBAXMW010000155.1 coordinate 2,100, forward strand.
AGACCGATCGGCCGTTGGTTCCGCCGAGAATGCGAGTACCACGCTGCGCGACTTTCTCGTATCGAAAGTTGGCACGACCGCCGACGCGGTCACGGCCACCGATGGCAGTGGGTTGTCGGTACTGGATCGCGTCACTCCGCGGGCGCTCGTGCAGCTGCTCTCCCACGCCAATGCGGCGAGCTGGGGGAGCGCCTTTCACGCCTCGCTGCCGGTGGCGGGAGAAAGCGAATTGCTGCGGCGCCGGATGCGGCAGACGCTGGCGCAGGGGAACCTCCACGCGAAGACCGGGACCACCAATGATGTCGTGGGGCTCTCGGGGTATGTGACCGCCGAAAATGGCGAGATTCTGGCCTTCGCCTTTTTGTATAACGGGCCGGACCGCTGGCATGCCCGTGAAACGATCGATGTGATGG
>JBAXMW010000156.1:0-2454 GCA_037134115.1 Gemmatimonadaceae bacterium
GCGCGAACAGTCCCCCGGACTGTTCGTGTCCGGGCTCGGCCTATCGCATCGCCTTGGGTCCGCGCGCCGGCCGGAAGGTGTCGAGCAGGCGGGCCTGAGACGAGGTGCTGCCGACGCAGGCAGCGTCACGCTCATTCAGCGATTCGGCTCGGCGGTCGTCAGCGTGACCGGCCCGGGTGCAGGGCGCGACCACGCAAAAACACCCCCGACAATGCCCGTCTGAGCGAAAAAAACCCTGATTGCTGGGAGTTTTTCTGCAAAAATCAGAACGTTACCATGGTACGACCCCGTCCCGTTGGGTTCGCTACACTCAGTCACCTTCAGCCCGAACAGGCGGGGTTACCTGATCAAGGGATTTCGAACGACCAACTGCGGAAAGCGGGAAAAATCGCGATCCGCCGACCAGAGTTCCCCTACGCCGTGCGAAATGCAGATGGCAGCAATGCGCGCATCGTGAATCGCGCCACCTCGGGTGTGCGCCGCCATCGCCAACGACTCGAGATGCAGCAGGTACTCGTCGGCCTCACCGATGAACGCGACATTGGCAAGCATGGCCAAGGCACGCAACTGAGCAAAGGCCGTCTCGGTGGGCGTGGCGGTCTTGTAGATGCGCGGATGCGTGACCACAGCGACGAACTCATGCGCACAAGGCCAGGGAATGGCCCATTGCCTGACGCCGGACGCGAGCGTTTCTATCGTGGACCGCGCGTGCTCATGGAAGGGCGAGTCAGTGCGATGCGCGTAAACCAGGATGTTGGTGTCAACGGCGATCACGGTAGATCTCTTCGCGAATCTCTTCCCAACCGGCGCTGGCGAATTCCGCAGACAAGCCGTCACCCTCGAAGGGCCGAACCGCAAAGGGTGCGCTGCGCTTGCGCGTGCGCGCTCGGAGAGCCATGCGCAGGCCCTCCTCAATCAGCGCTTTAAGCGTCGAGTTTTCTCGCCGCGCGGTTGCCTTGCTGCGCTCGAGAAGGTCGTCTGGCAAATCGATTGTAGTCTTCAAGTGGGCGCGCCATATCTCGAATATGGCTGATATGGTAAGCGAAGCTTTTTCGCCCATCAAGGCGGCTGAGTAATCCGGCGAACGTGATTGCCTGATCCGGTGATCTTGACCGAAGTGCCGGAGCGGCACTGCGCGGGATGAGATTGTAGACGGTGTCGGTCCCGATCAGTCGGGACGGGGGTTGAACCGCGCCGGGTTTCGTGGAGATTCGGTTAATTGAGCGCCAAGCGCTCCGCAGGAGCCGCTTGGGCGCGGTAGAACTGCTCCTCGACCTCCGCGAGGGAAACATAGCCCAAGGGCTCGAGGATGCGCTGGGTGTTGAACCACGCGACCCATCGCAGCGTCGCGTACTCGACGTCGTCGAAGCTCTTCCAGGGCCCCCGTCGATGAATGACCTCGGTCCGGTGGTGCGCATCGTGCACCGGGTCATCACGGGGTTTCTGATCGAGCACGCGGGCCTGAGACGAGGTGCTGCCGACGCAGGCAGCGTCACGCTCATTCAGCGATTCGGCTCGGCGGCGAATCTCAACATCCACCTGCACTGCCTGGTGCTCGACGGGGTATATCGGCGCACCGAGGGCGAGCCCGTCTTCGATGCGGCGCGAGCCCCCACCGGCGATGAGCTCGCGGGCCTGCTCGAGCAGATCGTTGCGCGGCTGATGAAGCTGCTCACGCGGCGCGGTTATCTGGTCGAAGAGCAGGGCATGACCTCGCTGGCGGACAAGGATGCAGATCATCCGTTGGCGTCACTGCAGGCGGCCTCGTGGCCTTGCAGGCCGCGCCGGGCCAGGGGCCCGACTCCTCGCCAGGCACGAACAGTCCCCCGGACTGTTCGTTTCCGGGCTCTGCCTATCGCATCGCCTTGGGTCCGCGCGCCGGCCGGAAGGTGCTCAGCCTGCGCACGGTGGCGGGCCGGGAGGAGAAGCCCCGGAAAGCGCTGTGCCCCGATGCGCACGGCTTCAGCCTGCACGCCGCGGTGCGGTTGGCGAGCCACCAGTGCGAGGAACTCGAACGACTGAGCCGCACCATCACCCGCCCCGCACTCGCCAACGAACGCCTGAGCCGCAACGCCAGGGGCCAGGTCGTGCTGAATCTCAAGAGCCTGACTCGCGACGGCACCGCCCACATCGTCATGCAGCCGCAGGCGTTCATGCGGCGCCTGGCCGCGCTGGTGCCACGCCCGCGGCTGCACCTGATCCGCTTTCACGGGGTGCTCGCCCCGAACGCGAAGCTGCGTGCGGCGGTGATCCCGCAACCCGAGCAGAAGAACAGCGCACCGGCGCACGAGCACACACATGGCGTCCAGGCGGCCCCGATGCGCTGGGCACGGCTGCTGAAGCGCGTGTTCCACATCGATGTGGAGCGCTGCGCCTGCTGTGGGCAGCTGAAGATCCTCGCCGCGATCGAAGAGCCGGTGGTGATCGTGAGGATCCTCACGCACTTGGGCCTGC
>JBAXMW010000157.1:0-2439 GCA_037134115.1 Gemmatimonadaceae bacterium
TCGGATCAACCGCGACGCGGTCAAATCCATACGCCAGATCGACACCCAAGGGGCCAAGTGGCGTGACAGTGGAGACGCCGAACCCGGCCGAACGGAACAGGCGGGTCGGGTTGATCTGCCGCGCGGAAGCCCAGTTGTTGCCAGCATCCGCAAAGGCGTTGAGATAGAACATCTGGTTGAACCGCACGCCGACTTCACCCGTCACGGTCATGAAGGCATTCCCGAAGGAGCTCGGATCGGAGCGGTACTGATCGGTCGTCGGATTGAAGCCGCGCGGGGTGATGGAGAATTCCGGATAGCCACGCAACTGCTGCCCGTACATCACGCCACCGACCGAGAACTGCTGTTGGAAGAAGAACGGCCCCGAGTTGCCGAACAGCGCCCCAGTACGTGCCGTCATCCCCATCACGAACTTGACCGGCTGGCCGCCACCCAAGCCACCAACCTGCGCCAATGGCACGTACGCCCGGAACTCCCCCGTAAACCGCTGAAAGTTCACGGTGCCACCCAGCGGCCCACCGCTGAAATCCATCGTCACGGAACGCAGTGATCCGCCCGAGGCAAAGGGCATGTCGATCCGCGTGTCGCTCGTGTACTCGAGGCCGAGGTTGGACCGGAAGCAGTTTTTGGAGCAGCTGTTGGCCAGTGTTCCCGACGTGAAGGTCGCGGCCTCCCCGTTATACGAAATCGCCAGCGTCGAGAAATACGACCAGGGCACCGGCAGGCCGAAACGCAGCTGGCTGCCCGTGCGCACGTTCTGCCCGAGGTTCCCAATGATGAACCGGGACTGCGTCCGGTAGGCGCTGATCGCCCCGGACACACGCGTGCCACGCAACGCCGGATCGGTATACGTCGCCGTGAAATCGTTATAAAACCGGCCGTACTGCCAATTCAGCTTCCCCTGCTTGCAATTACCAAACAGGTTGGGCTGCTCCACCCCAATAAAGCCACCGAAGCCCACGCCGCCCTGTCCCATCGAGGCGCCGAAGTTGATGCTCCCGGTGCGCTTTTCTTTGACCTTGAAGACAATGTCGACGTCGCCCTGATCATTGATCGGACGATAGTCGGGGAAAGGCATCGGCGACTCGAAGAAGTTCAGATTGCCGATGCTCTGATAGCTGCGCAGCAGCACGTCCTGATTAAACACGCCGCCCGGCACCAGATAGATCTGGCGGCGGATGCAATCATCGGACGTAAAGTCATTGCCGACGATCTCGATCCGGTTCACAATCGCCGGATTCCGTTCGTCAATCTCCCACCGCAGGTTCACCGTCGGGGTCGAGTCCGGCCCCACCGTCCGCTGCACCACGGGATTGATCCGCGCATACAAGTAGCCGTAATTCCGGTACTGGGTGTTGACCTTCTCCAGCGCGTCATCCCACCGCTTCTGATCGAAGATCCCCTCCGGGGCCGACACTTCCCGCTTCACAAAGCTCTTGACCCGCTCCGTCAGCGTCGGATCGTTCCCCTCAAAGGGATACATCCGCTTGAGTTCATCGGTGGAGAACCGCCGATTCCCCGAGACTTCGAACGCGCCCACCCGATAGCGCGGCCCTTCATCCACCGTGATGGCGAGCAGCCCTTTCCCACGGGCGCGGTCCACCACCAGCGTGTCCTTCATGATGCGCATGTCCACGAACCCCAGTCGCGAAAACAGCGATGGGATCCGCTCCCCAAGATCCCCGACGTACTTATCGTCGTTGTATTCGCCCTTCTGAAACCACCAGAAACCTTCCGGGCGCGTCTTCATCGCCCCCACCACCAGGCGGTCCGACACCACGGTGTTTCCCTTGATGTCGATGCCGGCAATGGCGAGTCGACGCCCCTCATCAATCCGGTAAGTCAGTCCAATGCGCCCATCGCCCATCGGGGTTGAATCGATCATGACGCGCGCCAAGTAATAGCCAGCCGCTTCATACACAGAATCGATCTTGGCGCGAGCCTTGGCCATCTGCAGCGGATCAATCGGTCGCCCAATAAGCAGGTCGATCTTCTCCCGGACAGTGCGCTCCGAGACGTTGACGGGCCCCGTCACCTTCAAGTCGCCGAGCACCGCCCGCTCGCGGACTGCCACCACGACAATTGCCTTGCCTGGGACCGACGAGAGGTCGCATGAGACGTCCACATCGTCAAATTCGTTCAGCGCATAGAGCGCCTTGATGCCACGCTGGATGATCGGGAAGCTCAGGGTAACCCCCGCCGGGAACCCGATTTCCGTCCGAATTCGCTGGTCCGCCACCCGGGCATTGCCAACAATGGCCACGGTGTCCGGCGTCGTGCACCGCCCCGTCACGTCCTGCGCCGAGACCTGGCGCACGGGAACAAACGCGCACAAGACGCCCGCCAGCACACTGGATACCAGCGTGCTCAGCGCGCGTCGCCCGGCCCCAAGGGGCCCCCTGCGAGGTTCGTGCATCTGCATAGCCTGGGAATATACAC
>JBAXMW010000158.1:0-2419 GCA_037134115.1 Gemmatimonadaceae bacterium
GTCGGCAAGGCCATGTGCGGTCGGTCAGTCATCGAGGTCGTAGCTGCTGCTGAGCGTGGCGTCCTCAGCGAGATGCACCCGCAGCACCCGCGCGGTGGTGTGCGCGATCCCGGCCTGCACACGCTCCGCAATGAAGCGCGCGAGCACTTCGCCGGTGGGCACCAATTTCCCGTCCGCAAATTCGGGGACGTCAAGATTGATGTTGCGATGATCGAAGCGGGCCCGCACTTCCTGCTGAAGCACGGCATCGAGCAACGACAAGTCAATCAGAAACCCAGTCGTGGCATCCACCGGCCCGGTGACCGTCACATCACAGGTGTAACTGTGGCCGTGATAGTTCGGATGGGCGCAGGCGCCAAAGGTTGCCGCATTCCGTGCATCATCCCACTCAGGCCGCCGGTAGCGATGGGCGGACGCAAAGCACACACGACGGGTGAGTGACGTCCGGGGCATCGCCGCTACCGAAAAATGGGATACGCCAACCCGGCCATCAGTCCCCACGAGCCGCGCCACCGAGTGCGATCCTTGGAGTTGGCCAAAATCGCCGTCCCATCCGACGCCTTCGTCAGGAAGGACTGCGGATAGCTGTACTGCCACGCGAAGTTCGTGGCTTCGAGATGCACGCGGATACCGCGCGGCGCGAGGTAGCGCACGCCGGCGCCGTACGACAGCACGAATTTCGAGCCGAATTGGTACCCACTGGTGTCGGCCTTCTCCGGATCCAGCGCGATCCCCACGCCACCGGAGATCGTCGGCACCAAATGGTGCCAGCTCTTCTCGCCGGTGAGGGCAAGCTCCATCCCGGCCGTCGCGATATTCGTGAAGACGCGCAACATCGCCTTCTGGCGCGCCGAGGCAATTGCCGTGGGATCAAACTCGGGGCGCTCGGAGGGAGCGAGCGCATAGCGCGCATAGAGAATCACGGGACCGCCCACGGCCGCGTCGTAGCGCACCTGAACGAGACCGCCCGCCTTCGGCGCTGCGCCGGCCGGATCTCGGCCCATGTTGAGCCATCCGCCGCTGAGCGTCAGCGTCTGGCCAAGGGAGACATCCTCGTATGGCGTGCGGTCGGGCGTGTGTCCCACCGGTTGCGCCGTGCTCGTGGCGGGGGAGAGGGTGGCGGCGATCGCCGCCAGCAGGGCAACGCCCGCGGTCACAGGGCGGGTCATCGGAGACCAAGCGAAAGCAGACATTCAGCGAGATGCAGAGGGAGTCCGGTCACGCAGATCGCGACCGGTGATTTCAGAAGGGCAGGGGATTCCCAACATGCCCAGCACGGTGGGGCCAACGTCGCACAAGGCGCCCCCCGACCGGAGCGGCGTGGTTTCCGCCGGATCGAGGACAACCAACGGCACAAGATTTGTCGTATGGGCCGTGTGCGGTTCACCGGTGATGGGATCCACCATCAGATCCGCATTGCCATGATCAGCGGTGATCACCAAATGCGCGCCGCCACGCTGCGCGGCCTCAAGAATCCGCCCGAGGCAGGCATCCACCGCTTCAACCGCCGCGATGGCGGCCGGGAGGGAACCGGTGTGCCCCACCATGTCCGCATTGGCGAAATTGCAGAGCATGAAGTCGTGCGTGCGTTCCGACAGCGCGGTACAGAGAATGTCACAGACGCCCGCAGCGCTCATCTCGGGCTGCAAATCGTACGTCGGCACCTTGGGGCTCGCCACCATCTGGCGATCTTCCCCCGCGAAGGGCTCGTCCCGTCCGCCGTTAAAGAAGAACGTCACATGCGGATACTTCTCCGTTTCCGCCGTCCGCAGCTGTGTCAGGCCCGCCGCGCTGATCACTTCACCCACCAAATGCTGCATCGACTGCGGGGCGAAGGCGATCGGGAACGGGAAGGCATCGTCGTAGCGCGTCATCGTCACGAGGTCGATGCGCGGACGTGGTCCCGTCTCGAAACCGGTAAAATCCGGCGCGGTCAGCGCACGTACGGTCTGCCGCATCCGATCGGAGCGGAAATTCGCACAGATCACCACATCGCCATCACGCACCGGGGCGATCGGGGCCCCCTGCGCGTCGACACAGACCATCGGCGGAATGAACTCGTCGGTGATGTCGGCCGCATACGCCGCCTCGACCTCGGCGATCGGGTGCGACGTGGTCCGCCCGACGCCGTTGATCGCGGCCTGATACCACGCCCCCGTGCGCTCCCAGCGGGTATCGCGATCCATCCCGAAATAGCGGCCGGACAGCGACGCCAGCGTCGCGCGCCCGGCGATCGCGGCCAGCGTCGCCTGCAGATATCCGAGTCCGCTGCGCGGCGGCGTGTCGCGACCGTCGAGCATGCCGTGCACCACGACGCGCGGGGCCCCCTCGCGGTGCGCCAGCTCCACCAGCGCCACCAGATGCGCATCCAATGCATGGACGCCGCCATCGCCGAGCAGACCCACGAGATGCACCGTCG
>JBAXMW010000159.1:0-2406 GCA_037134115.1 Gemmatimonadaceae bacterium
GACGGCCGGTCACAGTGCCAGCGGTGCGACACCTGCTATCCCGTCTGTCCCTCCGGCGCGAAGTACACGCCGGATTGGACCTGGGATGCGCTCGTGGCTGCCAAGAAGGTCACGCTGCTCACCCACTCGCTCGTGCGGCGGCTGGTGGCCGATCCGAAGACCGGGCGCATCGTGCGGGTGACGGGGAACCGGACCGATACCGGGACCCCGTTCACGATGGAGGCGAAGACGATCGTGCTCGCCGCCGGCTTTGTCTGGTCGCCGCATCTCCTGCTGCTCTCGCGCGACAGCGCCTTCCCCAATGGGCTGGCCAATCGCAGCGGGCTCGTGGGCAAGTACCTCGCGGGGCATCGCAATATCAATGCGTACCTGTCACTCCCGCTCGATCTGGTCCCCGGTATCAACGTGCAGCATTCGCTCGTCAGCAAGCAGTTCATGCGCGTGCCGCGGTCGTCCCGCTATCTGCGCCATGATCTGCGCCTCTGGGAGTCGAGTGTCGGACGGGAGCCGCGCGTGCGGAACGACGCCGGCGACCTGCTGATGGGTGATGCGCTCCTCACCGACTGGCAGCAGCGGCTCAAGGGGGCGACGGCGCGCGTTCGGGCGTACTACGACGTGCTCCCGGATCGGGAGAGCAAGCTGGTGCTCGACGCGACGCACACCAACCGCTTCGGCGATCCGATGCCCAACGTGGCGTTCAAGGACGCCCCGGAAAGCGCCGCGCTCAAGGGCTATCAGGAAGACGAAATCCGGTCGCTCTTTCGCCGCATGGCGAAGGCCGGGGGTGGCGACATCCTCCGCATGGAGAACAGCGCCAACGATCTCGGACAGGAGCACCCCGCTGGGGGGTGCCGGATGGGGAATGACCCCGCCTCGAGCGTCGTCGATGGGTGGGGGCGGGCCCACGACCATGAGAACCTCTGGGTCGCCGGGGCGCCGGCGCAGGTGAGCGCCTCCTGCTGTAACGGCACCCTCACCTTTGCCGCCGTCGGCGTTCGGACCGCGTCGGCGATCGCCAAGGGCTGACACGCCCGCAGAGAACCTGGTGGTCCGGGGCCCCGTCCAGCGCGGGGCCCCTTTGTTTGCTGAGGGTCCGGCGGCAGTTTCAAGGGATGCGTTCTTCCTCCCCTTCCCTGCTCCGCATGCGCCCGCTCTCGACCCGTCTTGTGGCCCCGGCCTCCGCAGCCGGCACCATGGCCGCCCTGCTGGCCGCCCTCCTCGTGACTCCCGTTACGGGGACCGCGCAGCCCCGCCAGCTGACCGCCGACGATTATGCCCGCGCCGAGAAGGCGCTGGGCTTCAACACCCAGCAGCTGGTGAGCAATACGGGCGTCCAGCCCAGCTGGCTCCCCGACGGCCGCTTCACCTATCGCGTCCGGCAGGCCGACGGGACGTCGCCGCTGATCCTGGTGGATCCCGCGAAGGGGACCAAGACGAACTGTGCCACTGAGACGGCCGCGTGCAGCGGCATCCCGGCCGCGGCGCCCGGCGCGCCCGGTGGGCGCCGCCGAGGCGGCCCGCCGGAGATTGTCTCACCGGACGGCACGAAGGCCGCGTTCATTCGGAATTGGAATCTCTGGGTGCGCGACGTGGCCACGAATGCCGAAACGGCACTGACCACCGACGGCATCAAAGACTTCGGCTACGCCACCGATAACGCCGGCTGGGTGCATTCGGACCGGGCGATTCTCGAATGGTCACCGGACTCGAAGAAGATCGCGACCTTCCAGCAGGATCAGCGCAACGTGGGCGAGATGTACATGGTGCGCACGAAGGTGGGGCACCCCGAGCTGAGCGCGTGGAAGTATCCGCTGCCCGGGGACAGCATCGTCACGATGATCCATCGCGTGATCATTGATCTCACCGGTTCGGCGCCCAAGGTCGTGCGCTTCAAGATGGGACCGGATCAGCACCGCTCCACCGTCTGCGATCACATCTCGTGCGGCGGGGAGTTCACCGACGTGCAGTGGTACCCCGATGGCAGCAAGCTGGCGTTCGTCTCGTCCTCACGGGACCACAAGGTCGCCACGCTGCGCATTGCCGACGCCGCGACCGGTGACATTCGCGATGTGCTGCGCGAAGAGGTGAAGACGCAGTTCGAGTCCGGGGCCAACACCCCCAACTGGCGTGTGCTGCCGGCCACGAACGAAGTCATCTGGTTCTCGGAGCGCGATGACTGGGGGCAGCTCTATCTCTACGATCTCACCACGGGCGCCCTCAAGAAGGCGATCACCAGTGGCGTAGGCAATGTGACCACCATTGCTCGGCTCGACGAAAAGTCGCGCCAGCTCTGGTTTGTCGGCGTGGGGAAGGACACGACGCGCGATCCCTACTTCAAGCATCTCTATCGCATTGGGCTCGACGGGAAGGGGCTGACGTTGCTGACGCCGGAAGATGGCGATCACA
>JBAXMW010000160.1:0-2276 GCA_037134115.1 Gemmatimonadaceae bacterium
CCCCCGCCGCGGAGCGCATGGCGGCGGCCTCGGCCGAGATCGCGCCAATGCAGGCGCCGATCAATGTACCGATGAACGCGCCCGAGTCGGCGCCGCGCGGTGTGCCGTGGGCCGTGGGTAGCTCGGGACCGGTCGGCATCGGAGCGGCACCGGTAGTCTTTTCTGAGGTCGTCTTGCGGGCCGCCGCGTCGCGGCCGCCGGTGGCGGAAGCGGTCGTGGCGTCTGGCGCTGTCGCCGCTGGTGGTCCGGTGGGGCGACGCCCGGCGCTTGCCAGTGCGGACGCGACGGAACGGGCCGAAGCGGCCGCGGTGGTGCTGGAGGCGTTGGCGGCGCGGTTGCGGCGCGGGGAGCGCCTGCTCGGTGATCCCACGGATCCGGCCGTCGTGGCTGAGGTGCTCTCGGCGATGTTGGCTGGGAAGTCGCGGCTCGGGTAACGCATCGCTATGAGCCAATCGGACGAAGGGACGGCGAACGGCGCGATGAGCGGCGCGATGAGCGGCGCGATGAGCGGCGCGGGGAGCGGTGCAATGAGCGCGGCGATGCGTGCGGCGATGGCGGCGTCGATCCGCACGGTGCACGATTTTCCGACTCCGGGTATCCCGTTCAAAGACATCACGCCGCTGTTGGCGGATCCGGTGTACTTGGCGGCGGCGGTGCAGGGGATGTCGGCGCCGTTTGCGGCGTTGGGAGTGACCCATGTGGTCGCGATGGAGAGCCGAGGCTTCATTTTCGGGGCGCCCATGGCGCTGCATTTGGGCGCCGCGTTTGTGCCGGCCAGAAAGCCTGGCAAGCTGCCGTGGCAGACGATCCGGGAGGCCTATGCGCTGGAGTATGGCGAGAATGTGCTGGAGCTCCACACGGATGCGCTGGGGGCGGGGGCACGGGTCCTGATCGTGGACGATGTCCTTGCGACGGGCGGGACGGCGGCGGCGGCGGTCGCGTTGGTCCGGCGATTGGCTGGCGAAGTGGTGGGGGCGTCCTTCCTGATCGAGCTTCCCGCCTTGGCGGGCCGGGACCGGTTACCAGGGATCCCGACCTCGTCGATGCTTTCCTATTGAAGGGGCTGGCGCTCGGCACCGTTGGAAGGTCTCCACAGGGCCTCCACAGGTCCGCTGCGGATGCTGGCGACGCGGTGGTCGCTCCCAATAGATTCGCCGGAGTCAGTCTGCGGTATTGCCCCCGTAGCTCAGTTGGATAGAGCAGCAGTTTCCTAAACTGTTGGTCGCCGGTTCGACTCCGGCCGGGGGTACTAAATGGATGGAGGCGGGACGGACGCCCCTCTGCCATTGCCACGGGATCTTGCTATGTTTCCGGGCTATCGAGTTCTGGCGGTGCACCCCGGTGGTGGACAGCCCCTTTTCCCTCTAGCACGTACCTCGTATGGCGCAGCATTCGCGCACGTCGGCCTCGCATGGCGGCCAGTCGGACGACCCGATCGAATCGCTCACGAGCTGGCTTCAGGCCTATTCGAAGCAAATCGGCATGGGCGCTGCGGCGATCGCCGTGGCCGGTCTCGCCGTGGTGGGATACCGCTACATGGACGCCAACAAGCGGAACGAGGCCAATGCGGCGCTCTACCGTGCGACGGGCCCCATGATGGAGGGGAAGTTGCCGGAAGCTCAGGCGGCGCTGGAGAAGGTGGTCACGCGGTACAGTGGCACGGCCTCCGGTGCGCAGGCGGCGATGCTGCTGGCGCAAGTGAACTTCGATCAGAAGAAGTTCGCCGAGGGGATCAAGGTTCTGGAGTCGGCGAAGGGATCGGCCGGCGCGGACTTTGGGTCCTCCTTTGAGAGCCTGATTGCGGCCGGGTACGAATCGCAGGGGAAGTTTGACGAGGCGGCCGCGCATTACGCGAAGGCAGCGACGGCGGCCCGGTTCCCATTGGACAAGGGAACGGCGCAGGCGGCGCAGGCCCGGAGCCTGACGGCGGCCGGTAAGGTGGCCGAAGCTCGGACGCTCTGGGAAGCACTCGCCAAGAACGAGTCGTTGCCGTACGCGCAGGAAGCGCAGGTCCGGTTGGGCGAACTGAGCGCCGCCGGTAAGTAACCGTTCGGCAGCAGCCCCGGGCGGTCCACTGCCCGGGAACAGACCAGATCACGATCGGCCTCGGGGCAGTGCGGATTTCCGCGCCCGGGGCTGTTGTGTTTTCCATCGTCGGGTGTTCGGGTGGCGCCGTGCCTGGTCGGCGGGTTCGGCTGGTGCTCGCTGGTGGCTGGATGAGGGAAGGCGCCACCAGCACGTCAGTATCACGGGATTGGCTGAGCAGTAACCGCCTG
>JBAXMW010000161.1:0-2270 GCA_037134115.1 Gemmatimonadaceae bacterium
CTGGCCCGCTTCCGGGCCGATGCCGTGCAACTGCGGGTACGGAATGGCGAAAGTGCCCCAGTGGACACGCTGGAAGCCACCCTCGAGTGGCAACGCCGCACCGTCACGCTGGCTGAGGCTGAGACCGAGGCACGTGCCACGCGTCTCATCGCCGAAACGTTCCTGTGGGATGCGCGCGGGGCCCCGGTTGAGCTGACGGCGACGATGCGCCCGGGGCTCTCGGGGTTGGAGCGCACACCAACAGATACTGCACGGGTGACGGCGTGGCTGACCGCGGTCATCGAGCGGCATCCGGACCTTCGAAAGGTCGAGGCGAAAGTGCGCTCCGCGGAGGCGGAGCAGCTGTTTGCACGCCAAGCGTTGCTCCCGGCGGCGGAAGCCTCGCTCGCCGCTCTGGCAGATCGTGCCGATCCCGGACTGTTGACGGCAACGGATCGGTGGGATGGGAACTACAAGGCCGGCCTATCGGTCGAGTCGTCGCTGCTGCTGCTCAAAGAGCGCGGAAAGGCCGCACGCAGCACGCAGAAAACCGAGTTTGCTCGGCTCGATCGTGACCGCGTGCGCCGGGATCTGGTGGTCGGCCTGCGCGTGGCGTTGAACGAGGTCCTCCTGTTGGAACAGGTGCTGGGGACGCAGCGTGCGACGGTACAGTTGGCCATGCGCCTCCGCGACGCCGAACAAGCCCGCTTTGCGGCCGGGGAGAGCACCCTCTTGGTGGTGACGCTGCGCGAGCGCTTGGTATTGGATGAAGCGGTGAAGCTGGCGGCGCTGGAAGGCAAGCTCGTGGCCGTGCGCGCCGCACTGCAGGTCGCCGTCGGCGACGGGCGGTTGGTGCCCTAGCGGCTCGTGCGCGGCGGCCGGACCACCGGTCGCCGCTCAGTCGTCGGACTGTCGACGCCGCTGCTGCTTGGTATCCGAGCGCTGCCGCTTGGAATCCAAACGGCGCTCGACCGATGCACGGGTTGGTCGCGTCGCCCGCCGGGGCGGTGCCACGATCAGCGCCCGGGCCACCAGGTGCGCGAGGCGCTCCAAGGCAGCGCGCCGGTTCTGCTGCTGACTCCGATATTCGCCAGCGACGATCCGGATGGTCCCCTCGGCATCAAGCCGTGTGGCCAGCTTCGTCAGCAGGCGGGCCCGCTGATCCTCCCGGAGTGCCCGTGAGCGCTGCACGTTCCACCGCAGTTCAATGCGGGTGGCGCTCCGGTTCACATGCTGGCCACCAGGCCCACTGCCCGTGATGGCCGTCACCTCGAGCTCCTGCGCGGTGATCACCACACCCGGCGCAACGACGAGGGCCTCGAGTTCACTCATGCGTTGCGATGCGTTCGTTCACGATGCGCGGCAGGGGGTGCGCTGCAACGCGGCGCGCACCGCAGCCGGGGTCGGCCGCGCACTCAAGGTCGGGGCCTCGAAAATGGCGACGTACTCCTCCGCCCCCGTGCGCGTGAAGGAACGCTCCTGATAGCCCAGGGCCCGCAATTCACAGCGCAGCAAGGGCGTGGGGGTGCCATGGCCAAACGTGGGCCGCTCCAGATCGAGAATCACCAACCGGCCACCGGGGCGCATGGACGACGCCAGATTCCAAAGCAGGGCGAACGGCTGCTCGATTTCATGATACATGTGAATCATGAAGGCGAGCTCCACCGCGTTGGCTGGCAGCCGAGGATCATGCGGCGCCCCCAGGGCGACGGTCACATTCCGGAGACCATCGCTTTGGACCCGCCGCGCCAGCAGCTCGAGATACGCCGGAATGATGTCCTGCCCAAAGACGCGTCCCGTCGCGCCCACCAGTGGTGATAAGCGCGCGACATAGTAGCCGTCGCCCGCGCCGATGTCCGCCACGGTCATCCCCCGCGTGACGCCGGCGAGCGTGGCCACGCGCGTGAATTCTCCCACGTTGTCGCGGTCGTCTTCCGCGGTCCAACGCGGGGCCACGATATCCGCCACGGAGCGCGACGGTTCCGGAAAGGAATCCGCAGGCATCCCGGCTGGCGCCACTGGGCGGAGCGTGTCTGACGCGGTGCCCAGTCGTCCACCGGTGTGATCGGCGGCGGACCCATCGGCGCGGGCCGCACGGCATGCCGAGAGGAGGACAGCGGCGAGCAGTGGGAGAACACGAGGCCGCTGGTGCAGCCGACGGACGGTGCGCCATACGGCTGGTGCCAGCCCGACGGTGCGGCGAAACGGGTGGGGGCTCACGGGGTTCTCTCGGTGTCGGCGGTTGGACGATGATGTACACGGAGCGCGGCCACCCGACGGCCGTCCATGGC
>JBAXMW010000162.1:0-2106 GCA_037134115.1 Gemmatimonadaceae bacterium
TGTCCGGTATGACCGGGACGGCGGAGACGGAAGAGAACGAGTTCCACGAGATCTATGGCCTCTCGGTGTCGGTGATTCCGACGAACCGGGGGATCGCTCGGCAGGACCGACAGGATCTCGTGTATAAGACGCGGCGCGAGAAGTACAACGCCATTGTGGAAGAGACGCGGCGCTTGCATGACTTGGGCTATCCGGTGCTCGTGGGCACGGCCAGCGTCGAAGCCTCGGAGACGCTTGCCCGGTTGTTCGCGCGGGCGGGGCTGCCCCACAACGTGCTGAATGCGAAGTATCACCAGCGGGAAGCGGAAATCGTCGCCGAGGCGGGGCGGTCTGGGGCCATTACGATCGCCACCAACATGGCGGGGCGCGGCACCGACATTAAGCTCGGCGCCGGCGTAACGGCGTCCAAGCCGTCCACGATAAACGATGCCGACGGCAAGCCCGTTGACGTCGAGGAAATTGGCGGGTTGCATATCGTCGGGTCGGAGCGCCACGAGTCACGGCGCATCGATCGCCAGCTGCGTGGACGTTCGGGCCGTCAGGGCGACCCGGGCGCGTCGCAGTTCTTCCTGTCGCTCGAAGATGATCTGATGCGGCTCTTTGGTTCGGACCGCATCGCCAAGCTCATGGATCGCATGGGGGCGCAGGATGGCGAGGTGCTGACGCATCCGTTGATCACACGCTCCATTGAGCAGGCCCAGAAGCGCGTCGAGCTCCAGAACTTCCAGTCGCGGAAGCGCCTGCTGGAGTATGACGATGTGATGAACCAGCAGCGTGAGGTGATTTATTCGCTGCGGGCCTTTGCGCTGGAAGGCGGCGAAGAGCTGAAGGGCGAAGCGCTCAAGATGATCGATCGGGGGATGCAACGCCGCGTGGAGCAGGCGCTCACGACCTTCGATCGGCCGGAAGAGTGGGACTTCGAGTATGTCCAGCAGGATCTGCTCATGCACTTCATGGTGCAGGTCCCCGAGTTCACGGGGGACGCCGTTCCCACGTCGATGGATGATGCCGTCGCGGCGGCGGTGGCCGCTGGCCGCGCCGCCTTTGACGCCAAGCTGGCGAGTCTGAATGCGGTGGCCGACGAGAGCGGGCAGGGGTTCGCGGACCGCCTCCTGGCGCTCGTGATGCTCAACGTGCTGGACGAGAAGTGGAAGGACCATCTCTACGATCTCGATCAGCTGCGCGCTTCGATTCACTATCGGTCCTGGGGGCAGAAGGATCCGCTGGTGGAGTACAAGCAGGACGCGTACGCCATGTTCGTGGATCTCATGCACGATCTGGCCAACACGTTCACCGAGCGCTTCCTGAAGGCGCAGTTGGTCTTTGAGGAGGCGGCGCCGGAGCCGGAGCCGGTAATGCTGCCGGAGGTGACCGCGGCGCCGCGCCGTCGCTACAACGCGCTTGGCATCTTGGAAGACGTGCCGAGCGAGGACGCCGAAGCGGCGGACGACGCGGATGCGTCATCGGCGCCAGCGGAGTCTCGGCCGGTCGTGCAGGGCACGCCCGCGATCGTGGGCGCTGGAGCCCTGCGCTCGTTGCAGCCGGGAGGCGGTGCGTTGCCGGCCGGGTGGGAGCAGACCCCGCGGAACAATGCCTGTCCCTGCGGGTCTGGAAAGAAGTTCAAGAAGTGTCACGGGGCTAATCTTTAACTTTAGCGCACCATGATTCTGTCTGTCTCTCCACATGCCGCATCGCGCGTGGCCCGTCGGGGCCTCGTGGCGCTGGCGGCGCTCGCGCTGGCCGTGCCGCTCCGACAGGCAGCGGCCCAGGTGGATGGTGGTGACGGGTTCCTGTTTCATCGGCCCAATGCGGCGCTCACCCTGCGGGTGGGCTATGCCCAGCCGTCCGCCGACAGCAAAGTCTTTTCGTTCACGACCGGACTCCTCACGCTCGGCAAGGGCAACTTTGCCGGGGGCGCACTCGCGACGGACCTCGAGTTCCCGATCAGCAATCGCACCGCGCTGATGTTCGGGGTGGGGCTCAGCGCCAGCGACGCCCGGTCTGAGTATCGGGATTTCGTGGACAACAACGATCTCCCGATCGAACAGCGTACGGAGTTCCGGCGGGTGCCGATCAGCGTCGGGGTGAAGTACTTCCTCGCCGCCC
>JBAXMW010000163.1:0-2105 GCA_037134115.1 Gemmatimonadaceae bacterium
TGAAGGCGACGCGGATCAAGGGGCGGAAGGTCCCGGTCCGTCGCGATCGCGCGCGATAGGCGATCGGTCCGGATGACGATCCGGACGGCATCCCTGTGACCTCACACGAAACGCGGGACCGCTGAAAAAGCGGCCCCGCGTTTTTCGTTGGGGCCCGGGCGATTACTCCGCGAGGGCCAGGATCGCGTTCGGCGTCATGCGCCGGACGATCAGTGCGCGCACATGATCGCGCTGGAGGCCGTAGAGCCAGCCGCCGACAGCGGCGGCGATCACGCAGAGGGCGCCCAGCGTCAGGCTTCCTGAGGCGTTCGGAAGGAAGCCGCTGGCGAGTTCGAGGGTGAGGGCCGCGGCGCCGCTG
The DNA here is from genome assembly GCA_037134115.1 of Gemmatimonadaceae bacterium. GTDB lineage: Bacteria > Gemmatimonadota > Gemmatimonadetes > Gemmatimonadales > Gemmatimonadaceae > Gemmatimonas. The sequence goes on from JBAXMW010000163.1 coordinate 359, forward strand.
AGGAGCAGGACGCGTCGGACCAAGTCGCGGTAGCGCGGAAAATCTCGGCCGTACCATTCGGCGACGGCGTAGCCCAGCAGGGAGTAGGCGGCGAGTTGCTCCAGCGGCCGGAAGATGGCCGCATGCGAATTCGGGGCCACGCGGAGCGTCAACAGGATGCCGTGCCACTGGGGTTCCAGCGCGGTCAGCGGCCAGAGAGCGGCCACAACCAGATAGAGCAGGAACATCGGCAGGACGATCCGCAGCGTCGGGAGCTCGAAGCGGCGATGCTCCGGGCGTCCCGCGATGCGACCGGCCACGAGCCGACGCCAGAGGGCGGTGGCGAGGAGTGCCAGAGCGCTCACGCCAAGAACGAGCGGGTCGCGGATGGCGCCGGGAAGGAGGGCGATGGCAAACCAGACGAGGCAGAGGACCCAGAGCCATTTCGCCGGGCGCTGCGTCTGCCCCTCCAGGACGGCACCGTGGACACTCCCCAGGATGGTGCCGGCGGCACCGGCGATGGGGAGGATAAGCCAATCGCGGTCCGTGCCGTCGCTGGTGAGGCCAATGAGCCACATCAACGGGATGAGCAGGTACACCAGCCCGGTGAGGGGCAACTCCAGCGCGAGCGAGCGGACGGCTTTGGGGCCATCGAGGCGTCGCACGACGAGCCCGTAGCCGATGGCGCCGAGGAGTGCGCCCAGGACGTTCATGGCGACGTCGGCGAGCGAGGAGAAACGCGACGGGGAGAAGAGTTGGGCCGTTTCGATAGCCCCGCTGAAGAGCGCGGCGCGCCAGAGTGCCCCAACGAGCTGGACCCGCCGGCCGGACGGTCGGGTGAGTTCGTAGACGAAGCCCAGCGGGAGGAACATGACCACGTTCAGGAGCAGGTCCCGGGGGGTCACCCACCAGGAGAGGCCATGCACCGGGCGGAGGGCGAAGTCGAAGGGGGCGAGGGTCACGACCAGCGTGACGACGGCCAGATAGCCCAGCAGGGCGTTCCCCAGCCGCGCGCCGGTGATGTCGGTGGCGCGGCGATAGGTGGGGGCTCTGCGGCGAAGAAGGGGCATAGTGGTCAGTATCGGCTCGGACCGCCGCGATCGGAAGGGCGACGGGCGCTTGCGCCCACATGCGGTGAGGGGGCGCCCCGGGCGATAATTTCCCCGGGTGTTGTTGTGTGTCCCATCCACTCCCCGGTCCATGTCCCGATTCTCTCTCGTCCGTCCACGCGGCCCCCGGTTCGCGGCCGCGCTGACTTCCGCGCAGGCTGCGGCCTTGCTCGCGGTGCTGCTCCCTTCGATGGCCTTGGCGCAGGGGAAGGCCAAGGCGCCCGCTGCGGCGACAGCGCCGTCGGCCTCCGCCTTCGATTCCACCACGCTGGCGTCGTTGAGCTGGCGGAATGTCGGCCCATTTCGTGGCGGGCGTGCGAATGCGGTGGCTGGGATCCCGTCGCAGCCGCTGACCTACTTTGTCGGCTACACGGGCGGTGGCGTCTGGCGCACCGATGATGCGGGGCTCAACTGGCGGAATATCAGCGACGGCTTTTTCCGCACGGGCTCCATCGGCGCGATTGCGGTGGCACCCTCGGATCCGAATGTGTTGTATGTGGGCTCCGGGGAGTTTGCGGTGCGTGGGCAGTCGTCGACGTACGGCGATGGCATGTACCGCAGCACCGATCAGGGGCGGACGTGGAGCCACATTGGCCTCGCAGCGTCCAAGCAGATCGCGGCGGTGCGGGTGCATCCGTCGAATCCCGACTATGCGTATG
>JBAXMW010000164.1:0-2101 GCA_037134115.1 Gemmatimonadaceae bacterium
CGGCGCGACCCTGCCGCACGAGATCGACCGCGGCCGCAGCCGACGCGTGGCTGTGCGGCGTATCCACGATGACGAAACCCGAGAGATCCCGTCCGGCCCTGGCCGCCGCGTCCCGGATGCGGGGCTCCGGACCCACCAGCAGGGGTTCGATGAGGCCCCGGGCGGCCGCGGCCAGCGCACCTTCGATGGCTGCCTCGTCGCAGGGATGGGCCACTGCCATGGGAATCGGGGCGAAACCGTCGCACCGGCCGATCAGGTGCTGGAACTTGCCGTGCCGCCCCCCGGGGGCGGTCACGGGCGCGACCTCCGGCCGTCGGGGTCCAGGTGGTTGCGGATGGTCAGCAGTTCACCTCGCTGCGCCGCACTCAGCACGGGGTAGGCCAGCCCCAGGCTTTCCATCAGCTCGACAATGGCGGCCGCGACGACGGTGCGGGTGAACCACTTGCTGTCCGCCGGCACGACGAACCACGGCGCGTGCGGCGTGGCGGTGGCCCGGATGGCATCCTCGAAGGCCTCCATGTAGGCGTCCCAGTGCTCGCGCTCGGCCACGTCGCGAGCCGAAAACTTCCAGTTCTTGTCCGGGTCGTCGATCCGTTCGAGAAACCGTCGGCGCTGCTCCTCGCGGGACACGTGCAGGAAGAACTTGCGGACGGCAATCCCGTTACGGGTCAGGTAGCGCTCGTAGGCGGCGATGTCCTCGTGGCGTTCCTTCCAGATCGACTTCGACACGACCGCATCCGGCAGGCCCTGGCGCGCGAGAAACTCCGGATGCACCCGCACCGCGAGCACCTCCTCGTAGTAGGAGCGGTTGAAGATGCCGATCCGGCCGCGATCGGGAAGCGCCAGGTTGCAGCGCCAGAGGTAATCGTGGTCGAGTTCCGTCGTGGTGGGCGCTTTGAAGGAAGTCACCTGACAACCCTGCGGGTTGACGCCCGACATGACGTGCTTGATGGTGCCGTCCTTGCCAGCCGCATCCATCGCCTGGAAGATCAGGAGCACCGCCCACTTGTCCTGGGCGAAGAGCTTCTCCTGCTCCTCGGCGAGCCAGTTCACGGACTGCTGGAGCCACGCCTTGGCATCTTCCCGGGCGCCGTTGCCCAGCCCGCCGGTATCGCCCGGATCGATATCCCCGAGGTGGAACCGCCGCCCGTCGTCCACCCGGTAGGGGGCCACGAGCTTCGAGATGCGCGCGAGGGTGTCCCGATCCATGTCGCCTCCTATCGGATTGCCGCGATGCCCAGGCACACCACGACCACCGCGGTGAGCCCCCCACGAAGACGCAGGTACCAGCCGGGCAGATCGAAGCGTGTCACCAGTTGCCGGTCCATGGTGTAGTGCACGATGAACATGGCCGCGGCAAGCGCGAGACCCGTGCGCAGAGGCATGAGAAGCCCGAACCAGGCAACGAGGGAGGGAACGACGCTCCAGCCCATCAGGAGGGCACGGTCGTGATCGGTCATGTCCCGGTGCACCATGGCCACACCCCAGTGGATCGCGCCGATGAAGGAAAGGATGACCGCCGCGTACGTGCGGATCCAGTCATGCAGGACCGGGTGATAGTCGACCGGAGAGATCCACAGGGCGCCGGCCAGCAGGATGAAGGGAATCAAGCCGCTCGCCCCCAGCCACAGGGGCACTGCGGGCACCGGAACGTGGTCGGGGGGCGGTGGCATCAGGTCGGGAACCTCGAGGGACGCGCCGCAGTATGCCAAACGCGCGCGGCCCCGGCCAGCCGCAGTCTCGATCAACGCGGCATGAGTCTGGAGCCGGCTGCGGCATTTCATCGAGGAGTGAACCTGGCCGCCGGCTTAGCCTGGCGGTTCGTGGACTGGCTGGCAGCCAACCGGCGCCAACCCATCGCCACCGCCTGCAACGCCGAACCGCAGCCGGGCCGGCACTTCGAACCGTGTCCGCGGGACATGCCTCTCATCAAAGTCCACCGAGAGATCCAGTCCAAGGCCGCGACTCATGAACGCCCGGAGTCCTGCCAACTCGACGGCCATGCCCGTCCAGAAGCCCAGCTTCCCGACTTCAGCCGTCGGCAAACCCGGACTGTCGCTTCTGATCGGCCTTGCTGAGGCCGTTTGAAGTTCCTATGCTC
>JBAXMW010000165.1:0-2083 GCA_037134115.1 Gemmatimonadaceae bacterium
ACGAGGAGATCCTGGCCGGGCGCGGCTATGGCCCCGAAGAAAGCCGGAGCGCCATCACCGCCGTGTCGCACATCCGCTCGGCGCCGGTGCAGACGGCGGAGCAGGAGCTGCATCCGGCGCTCGTGGCGGTGACGGGGGCGTAGGCCGGGGCGCAAGGTGACGGGTATTGGACCGTGCACCATGCATGGTGCACCATGCGCCGTGGAGGCGCGCGTCCCGCTACACGGAGCGCTCCGCCGCAACCCGTTGCAAGGTGGCGGCGGCACGCCACGACTCGAATTCACTCGGCCGGAGCTGATACCGGGCGAGCACTTCTTGGCGCAAGTCGAGCAGGTCCAGCCGGGCTTGCCGCGCGAAGGCGGCCTGATCGGCCGGTGGCACGGCGTGTTCCGCGCCCAGTGCCATGAGCGCCGTGTCATGCCAGGCGCCGTGTGATTGCACAACACGCCGCACCACTTCCCGAAGGGCGGTGCGGTATTGGAGGCGAATGGGGTCAGGGTCCCCCATGGCCTCGCGCAGCACCAGAAATTGCTGACAGCTGCGCTGATAGGCCCAGACGAAGACATCGCGAAGGAGTGCCACATCCTGAAGTTCGTACACGGCCAGGATGCCCTGCGTGTACAGCGCCTCAGGTACGTCCACGAAGGAGAGGGGGCACAGGTTCGCCCGGATGAGCGGAATGTTGGCGGCGAGCCGAGAGGTGCGTTTGTTCACATCGACAAACGGCTGCAGGTAGGGCAGGTGGACCATGGCGAAGAACGCCTGCTCCAGCGGGTCGGCGATGGCGGCGGCCTTGTCCAATACGAGCGCGAATTGCTCCTCGATGATCTGCGGGATGGCGGTGGGGGTGTACACGGAGGTGCCAATCATGACCCCGGTGCGACGGAGGCGACCCTCCTGTTCTCGATCCGGCAGCAGGTTTTCCGAGAGCAGGGCGTGCAGCGACAGGATGGTGTGCCGGTTGCAGCGGATGTCCTCGGCGTTTTCGACGAGGAACTCAATGGCGGCCTTGTGATTCAGGATCATCTGGCGATCCACGGCCGACGCGCCGGAGGCTTCATGGCCTGATCGAATCAGCTCTTCCGTGTCAATCCGGGTGTACCGGTTGCCCTCGAGGCGGCTGGAGCTCCAGGCCAAGTCAATGACGAGGCGTTCCATGATGTCGCGCGCATAGGTGCCCGCCGGTTGACCATCCGCCGCGGTTCGGCCGATGGCGGCAAGGGCGGCCCGCACATCAGCCGGGAGGTAGGCGGATGTATTGGGGAGGTAGGCGGCGAGGAAGTCGAACGCGTACGTGCAGGGCGTGCGCGCGGCGGCGGGGCGGGCAAGGATCGCGCGTGCCCGCCGGGCGTCGGGTGACAGAGGGATCCCCAGCAGCTCTGGTAGGGAGGACGAGCCTTGGTCCGCATCGGCCGGTGCCGGTGATGCGGCTCGCTGTTGGTCGGTCGGGGCCAGCTCCCGGTCCGTTGTGGGGCGTGTCGCCCAGTATCGTGGCGTTCGGTGCTTCGGCTCGCGCGCGATGAGCCCACTGGCCACCAGTTCGTTCAATCGGGTGCGTAATGTGACGTAGGCAATGGCGCGCCCAGCCGTCTGGGCGTACAGATCGCTGATCTCCTGATACGACAGGGCCCCGCCATGGCGTTGGAGGACCTCAAGGACCCGCTGTCGTTCCTTCGCCATGGCGGCGTAGCTTTTTCGTGCCATACTATCGGTGGTGTGGCGTACACGGGATAAACCGTGGACACATTTTACGGTAAAAACAGGCGGTATTTCCGTAAAATATACGTTTTTACCGTTTTGTGGATAGTTGTTACGGTAAAGACTTGATATTACGCTCCGAATAGGCCACGCCAACTGCCGATCTGATGTCCCAGAATCCACTCCCACCTCGTGGCTGTCACGGGGGCCTCGCATGACCAACGTCGCATGACCATCCTCCTCACCGGCGCCAACGGCCAGGTGGGGTGGGAGCTGCAGCGCACCTTGGCCCCGCTGGGTCCGGTGGTGGCGACCACCCGCGAGACGCTCGATCTCACCAACGAGGCGGCGATCCGCGCCATGGTGCGGGCGGTGGCGCCGCGGT
>JBAXMW010000166.1:0-2076 GCA_037134115.1 Gemmatimonadaceae bacterium
TCGTTCCTGACGGACGAATTCACGACCCTCTCGGCCGAATCGTCCCGCGTGGTCTATTCCACGACCTACCAGGGCGCGGCGATCTTCAACACCAGCCTGTCGTTCTCTGTTTCGGACGCCTCGGTTGGATCGTCCATTTCGGTATCGCTCACGCTGACCGCGGCGAGCGTCTCCATCACCACGATGGCAGACGTGGCTACGCAGTTGACGGCGGTCAATACGGTACTCGGCCAGCTCGGTACGGCCCAGAACCGTCTGGCCTTCACCATGAGCAACGTGAAGAACGCTATCGTCAACCAGTCGGCGGCCGAATCGGTCATCCGCGACGTGGACGTGGCGCAGGAAATGGCGTCGTTCTCCAAGAACCAGGTGCTGGCGCAGGCCGGTAACGCCATGCTGTCGCAGGCTAACCAGAGTAGTCAGAGTGTGTTGTCACTCTTGCGGTAAGGAATTCGGCACCGGGTATGGTGCCTGATCACCTATCGGTTTGAACGACACCCGGGGCCATTTTCTTGGCCCCGGGTGCTTCGCCATCGGAGAGTTCGTCATGTCTAATCCAGTCACTTCGTTTTCCGGGCTGTCCAGCGGCATTCAGTGGGGCGACATCGTCGACAAGCTGAATGCGGCCGAGCAGGCCCGTGAAGTCACGCCGATCACCAAGTCCATCGATTTGGCCGGCAAGCGACGCACCGCCTGGACCGCCTTTCAGACCCAGCTGTACGGGCTGAATGATGCCGCGCGTGTGCTCCGAAATGGCTCGGTGGGGGCCCTGACCACATCGGCCGGGACCAGCCCCACCACCTCACGCACCCTGTTTTCCTCGACCGCCGGATTGGTCGCCTCTCCGGGCACCTATCAGGTCGAAGTCTCCGCACTCGCTCAGCAGGAGAAGGTCGGCGGGAATGTGGTCACTGATGTGGCCGCCGCCGCCGGCATCAGCGGGACGTTCACGCTGAACGGCGCGACCATCACGGTAGCCGCCACCGATTCCCTGAACGGCATTCGCGACAAGATCAACTCGGCCAATTCCGGAACCACGCCAACCGGGGTCACCGCCAGCATTCTGTCCAACGGGGGCACGGCAGGTCGCTTGGTCATGACCGCCACGAACCCTGGGGCCAACGGCATCACCCTGACGGATGGCACCACCGGCACCGCCCGGGATCTCGGCTTTCTGGACACGACCTCCCGGAAGCTCTCCTCCATTAATACGGCGGTCGCCACGGCGCTGGGGATCGCCCCGCCGCCAGCGCCCGCTTCTATAGTAGTGGGCGGCCGGACGATCACCCTCGATCTCTCCGTCGATACGCTGTCCGCGGTGATGGCCAAGATCAACGCCGCCGGTGGCCAGTCGTCCATCAAGACAGAAACCAACGGCGGGGGATCGCTGTATTCCCTCGTGGTCTCTGACAACGTGCAGGCCGTCAGCGGAAACAGCGCCAGCGCGGCAGTGATCAGCGCGCTCGGACTCAGCGCCGGCGGTCGCTCCAGCGTTCAGCAGACCATCACTTCTGCAGTCATGACCGGCAATGGAGGGGCGCTCGCCTCGAGCGGCACCAAGCTCACCAACCTGTCGGTGGCTGGCGTGACGGCCAACATCTCGTCGGGGGATGCCATCAATATCCGGGGCACCCGGGGTGATGGCACGGTTGTTTCCGTCGGGATCACTGTGAGTGCGAACGACACCGTACAGACGCTCCTCGACAAGATCAACAGCGCCCCCAGCGCCTTTGGCGGGGGCACCCGGACCGCCACCGCGAGTCTGGGCTCCGACGGCAAGATCCGCGTGGTGGACAGCACGGGGGGCGAGTCCAAGCTGAGCTTCTCCATGGACGTCACCAAGGCTGACGGCACGAGCGGCACGCTGGGGACCACCAGCACCGAACGGATTGGGCGGGAGCGGGCGGTCGCCGCCGGCTCAAACGCGGAAATCAAAATCGACGGCGTCTCCTACAGCCGGGCGAGCAATACCGTGGGCGATGTGATCCCTGGGGTAACGCTCAACCTCCAGCAGGCAGAGGCGGGGACCACGGTGGCGTTCCAGGTGAGCCGGGATACGGCGACGATCACCGCGTC
>JBAXMW010000167.1:0-2045 GCA_037134115.1 Gemmatimonadaceae bacterium
CCGCTGCCGCAGCTCCTCGAGATGTTCGAGGAACGGCATATCCGCCTGACCAAAACCCACCATCGTCTCCGGTCCTCTTGTGGCTGGTCAGTGCAACTGCTTGAGCTGATCCGCGGCAAGCACCGCTTCGCTGCTGGCGGGGAAGCGTGCGATCACTTCCGTCAGCAACTTCCGGGCGTCTGCCAGATTGCCCTGCTGCACGGCAATCTGCGCACGCTTGTAATGCGCGGTGGCCGCCCGGGGAGACTGCGGGAACTTGGCCACCACCGCCGCATAGGCCGCATCAGCGCCGGCAAGATTCTTCTCGCGGAACAAGGACTCCGCGATGTAGAACTGCGCATCCGGGGCATGCTCATTGGCCGGGGCCGTGGCGAGCAATTCCTGAAACAACGTCCGAGCGGTCGCGGTGCTGCCCCGCTTGAGCTGATCGAGCCCAGAATTATAGAGCTGGAGCGGACCCGGTCCACGAGAGCCCGCCGCGTCTCCTCCAGCGGCGGGAGGCACGGTCGTCGGGTTGGCCGACGGCGTCGTGGCCGGCACGGCCAACGGCGTCGCGTTCGGCACGGTGGCGGCCGCCGGGGCCACGGGCAGGCCACCAGCATTCCCCGCCACCGCGGCGCCGGCCGGAGGCACCCCAGCAGCCACATTCAACACGGCGTTGGTCCGCTCTTCGAAATCGGCGCGCGTGCGGTTGATGCTGCCTTGCAGCTGCACGACCAACTGCTGCAACTGCTGCAGCTGGTCCCGCACGGACCGCATTTCTCCACGCACATCCCCTTGCGTGCCGACGGTCCGCATGGAGATGCGGGCCAGCGAGTCGTTCGCCACCGTCACCAGCTTGATGGCCTGCGCGAGGGCGTCGCGATGCTCGGCGTCATCACGCAACAGTTCGGTCCGCAGGGCCGCGATGTCGCCCTGCAGAATCCGCACATCGTTGCGCGTGGCCACACACCCGGTGGACAGCAGCAGCAGGCTGCCCACCAGGACGCGTTGCGACCGTCCCCGCGTCACGCCGACTGCGGTCACGGCGTGCGCAGTTGGTCGCCGCCCGCGATGATCTCAAATTCATCGCGACGGTTCTTGGACCACGCCTCTTCGCCACTCCCCTGCACCGCCGGACGTTCGCGGCCAAAGGTGGTGGTTTCGATGCGCGCGGCATCGATGCCGCGGTCCGTCAGATAGCGCTTAGCGGCTTCCGAGCGGCGACGCCCGAGCGCGATGTTGTACTCATCGCTGCCGCGATCATCGCAATGGCCCGCGATCCGCACCCGGAGCGACGGGTTGGCGTTCAGGATCGCCAGCTTGGTATCCAGATTCGCCTTGGCATCGTCCTTCAGCTCGTCGCCATCGTATTCGAAGTAGATCGTCGACAGCACCACGGCACGGGCCTTCGCGACCGCCGCCGCCTTCTCGGCTGCGTCATCCGTCTTCGCAGGTGTCACCGGGGTGACTGGACGCGCCGGGGGCTCCGTGGGCTTCGGCGCGACCACTTCGGGCGTGGGCGTCTGCACGGGCACCACCTTCTTCTTGCAGGCCCCCATGGCCAGGGCGGCCCCAACGACCAGCAGACTCAGACGAAACGGACGGTGCATAGCGAGATACTCCTGTGAATCGGGGAAGACCACACAGACAAGCGACTAGGGAAGCTGCAAGCGCGGCGACCACGCCGAGAGGCGGGCCGCCGCACCAAAGGTGAGCTGCCGGGAACGGCCAGTCTCAATATCGACCACCCATAACTGCCGGACCGCGCTGCGATCAGACGTAATGACCATGTGACGGGAATCCGGCGCCCAACTGGGATCATCGTTGCGCCCGTCGGTGGCGACGGCCCGGACGGACTGATCCCGCAAATTGAGCGTCATGATTTGCTTGGTATTCCCATTCAGCGACTGAAAGGCGATCAGCCGTCCGTCGGGAGACCAGTCCGGCCCCGTGCGATTGCTCCGGTCGCCAAACGTGGCGGCGCTGAGCACTTCCACGTTCGTGCCATCGACGTCACAAATATACACATCGTTCGTGCCGGAACGATCACTGGAAAAGACCAG
>JBAXMW010000168.1:0-1951 GCA_037134115.1 Gemmatimonadaceae bacterium
GATCTCACCAACGAGGCGGCGATCCGCGCCATGGTGCGGGCGGTGGCGCCGCGGTGGATCGTGAATGCGGCAGCGTACACGGCGGTCGATGCTGCGGAGTCTGACGCCCCGGCCGCCTGGTGGCTCAACGCCGAGGTGCCGCGGATTCTGGCGGAGGAGGCGACGCGGTGCGGCGCGTGGCTGGTGCACTACTCCACCGACTACGTCTTTGACGGGACGGCCACCGTGCCCTACCGGGAGACCGACCCCGTGCAGCCGCTTGGCGTGTACGGGGCGAGCAAGGCGGCGGGGGAGGCGGCGGTGCGGGAGGCCTGTGCCCAGCACCTCATTTTCCGGATTGCCTGGGTGTATGGGCGGCGCGGGAAGAACTTTTTGCGCACCATGGAGCGGCTGTTGGCCGGGGATGCCCCGGTGCGGGTGGTGGCCGACCAGGTGGGCGTCCCGACCTGGTCGCGGGCCGTGGCCGAGGCGACCGCGGCGATTCTGGTGCGGGTGGGGGAGCGGGTGGGGGAGCGGGTGGGGGAGTATGCCCCGCTGGCGGGGACGTACCACCTTGCCGGCGCTGGCTTCTGCTCCTGGCATGGCTTCGCCGAGGCGATTGCCCGGGGGCTGGATCTGCCGAGTGACCGGACGGTGACGGCGATTCCGACGGCGGACTATCCCACGCCGGCGCGTCGGCCGGCCTATTCGGTGCTCGATGCGTCGCGCGCGGCACACACTTTTGGGGTGCAGTTGCCGCCCTGGGAGGCGCAGCTGGCGCACTGTTTGGGAGCGTCAGCGGCGTAACGTTTGTGTGACACCATGACCGGCGGAGAAATGCCCGCGCGGGAATGTATGACACGAGGTCTGACACTATGTCTGATCGTGTCGGTCGGCTAAGTTTGGAACGGTGACACAATGGCACAGATCGCATGGTGCCGTTCCTCTCTCCGACTGCCCCACCAATGTCGCTGACTGCTTCCCGCCGCTGGTCACATACGGCGCTGCTGTGCCCGTCGCTGTCGATTCCGCGAGCCGCCGCACTCTGGTCGGTCACGGCGCTGTTGATCGCCGGCACCGCGCAGGGGCAGAGCCTGGGTGGGGTGAAGCCCACACCCGAAGCGGCGGCCGCGATGTTGCAGGCGCGCCCCGAGCTGGTGACGCAGCTCAGGCAGCGGCTCATGAGCAGCGGGATGACGCCGGAGCAGGTGCGGGCGCGGCTCAAGGCAGAGGGGTATCCGGAAAATCTTCTCGACGCCTACCTCACCGGTGGCAACGGCGCCGCAACGGCCCCCACCGGCACGGTGCTCTCCGCGATGCGCGCCCTCGGCGTCATGGACGCCGCCGATGCCGATGATTTGGGCGCGATGGCGGCGGGACGCCCCATGAAGGCGGCACCGGTGGCTGACCCAGAGGCGAAAGCTGAGGATGGGCTGTCTGCCGCGAGTGCCGAAATTTTTGGGCTCTCCGTGTTCCGGCAGTCCACCTCGCGCTTTCAGCCCAATCTCGATGGCCCGGTCGATGCCGGTTATCGTGTGGGCCCCGGTGACGAGCTGGTGCTCATTCTCACCGGCGATGTGGAGCTGTCGCAAACGCTCGAAATCACGCGCGGCGGCTTTGTGGTCATTCCGCAGGTGGGGCAGCTCTCGGTAGCCAACCTCACGCTGGGGCAGCTGGAAGATGTGTTGTACGCACGCCTTGGCCGTGTCTACAGCGGCGTGCGTCGTGGCGCCGATGCCACCACCAAGTTTTCCATCACCGTTTCCAAGCTGCGCTCCAACCAGGTCTTTGTGGTGGGCGATGTGGTCACCCCCGGTGCCTATCGCATTTCCAGTGCGGGCACCGCAATGACCGCGTTATACGCCGCTGGTGGTCCCAATGAGCGCGGCTCGCTCCGCGCCGTGGAGCTCCGCCGCGCGGGCAAAACGGTCGCGACGCTCGATGTGTATGCGTATCTGTTGCGCGGCGATGC
>JBAXMW010000169.1:0-1945 GCA_037134115.1 Gemmatimonadaceae bacterium
AGCCGAGTTGGAGCCCGGTTTCCGGGGCGGAGCCAAAGGAGGGAAGGCCGAGCCAGCGGCGGTGGCTGGCGGAGTCCGACCCCGTCGCGGGGGTGGTATCGCGGGTCGTCTCGCGGGTTGTTTGTGCGTCGGCGGTGGCCCGCGCGGAGCAGAGGGCGGCGGCGAGCAGGGCGAGGGCGACGGGACGACGGGTCATGCGGGGAAGTTCCCGGGGGCGGCGATGGAATGCAACCGCGGCGGCTAATACCGCACCGCGTAGCCGTCGCCGCGCCAGTGAATGCGGCGGTCGAGCATGAGCGAGAGCGGCAGCCAGAGCATCGCCAGCACCTGCACCGCCCAGAGCGCCGGGAGATCACGCCAGAGCCCACGTTGGCCCACGCGCTGACCGAGCGACGCAAGAATGCCCAGGTCCGCGACGAGCTTGGCAGCGGCAAACCCTCCCCACGCCGCCGGCCACCAACGCCAGCCGGTGAGGAGCATCACCACCAACCCCACCCCCCAGCCGAGCGCGAGCGGCACGCCGATCCGATACGCCGGGCCACTCTCCAGCGCGCCGCCCACCCACCGGCGCAACTGACTCACGACATGCGCTGGTGACGGCACGGGCGTCATCAACACCGTCGTCGCCGGCTCCGCGGTCAATCGCACGCCACCACCCGCCGCACGCCCCATCCGAAAGATCGCGAGATCCTCAGCGATCCGAAAACGTGCGCGCTCGAGCCCACCGGCGGCGCGATAGACCGCCAGCCGCACACCCATATCAGGCCCGCTACTCACCACCGGCATCCCCCACCCGGCAGCACCCATGTTGATCACCTGCAGAAAGCTCCACGCTGCACGCTCGAACCGCCCCCACCACACCCCGCTCGGCTCCACCATCGCCACGCCACCCACGAGCGCGGTCTCCGCCGTCACGCCGCGCAGCAGCCCATGCACCCACCCACGCGGCACCGCCGCGTCGGCATCGGTGATCAGGACCCATTCACCGGTCGCGCGCGCGATCCCCTGCGCCACCCCGCGCGCCTTCGCCTCCAGCCCATTGTCCGCGCAGGCCTCGGTGTGCACCGCCGTGATGTGCGGATGCTGCTGCGCCACGGCCTCAAGCAATGCGCCGGTCTCGTCGGTGGAGCGATCATTCACCAGCACGAGCTGCAGCCGGTCACGCGGATAGTCGAGCGCAAGCAGCGCTTCGAGACAGCGCGGCAACGCGGCCGCCTCATTGCGGGCACTCACCACAATGGTCACCGAGGGACACGCGGCCCCGGGCGCGGGGGGCGGTGTGCGCGGCAAGCGGCGGAGTCCCGCCGTCAGCAGCGCCATCGCCGCTGGATAGCTGGCGAGCCAGAGCGCGCCGCCGACGCGCCACGCCGCGTCAGTCACGAACTCAGCGCCCACGCACCGCCTGTCCGAAAATGAAGGCGGCCGACGTGCCAAGCACCGCATGGAAGGGGATGAGCATCCAGGCCTGCATCGAGACATCGAGCCAGAGATACGCCGCACAAATAACCGCAACGACAACGCACCCCCAGAGCGGCGCGCTGATCTTCCGCGGGGCATAGCGAGTGCCACGCCACGCCGCCGCCGCGGTCTGCTCATCCACGCGGTACTTCGCCGTGCGACGGAACTCCGCCGGCCGATCGGTGAGCCCTTCAGCGAGCGCCAGACAGAGCGACAGATTCATCCCGAGAAAGAGCAGCACCAGCGACGGCACCGCGCGCGCGGTCTCGCGCACCCGTGGCCATCCCGTGGGAACATAGAGCGACAACGCCACCCACGCATACGCCGGCAGCAGCAGCACATTGATTTGCGACAGAATGAACCAGCGCGACGGGCCCTGCATCCATGGAGTTGCTGCCGCCGCCATCGTGAACCAGGGCGCGAGCAGCGCAATGAGCAACACCCCCGGCACCACCACCGCATTCAGCATGTCAAAGAGTGCATGCAC
>JBAXMW010000170.1:0-1891 GCA_037134115.1 Gemmatimonadaceae bacterium
CAGCTTCTTCCGCGATACCGCGGTGTTCGACAAGCTGGAGGCGACCATCGTGCCCGATCTGATCCGCGCCTTGCCCGAAGGCCAGGCGCTGCGAGTGTGGGTCGCCGGGTGCAGTTCGGGCGAGGAAGCCTATTCCATCGCCATGGTCTGCGGCGAGGCGATCACGGCCTCGGGCCGGCCGATCAAGCTGCAGGTGTTCGCTTCCGATGTCGATCCCGACGCGGTCGCCACCGCGCACGAGGGGTTCTATCCGGCCGAGGCGGCCATTCGGATCGGCCCCGCCCGGCTCGCGCGCTATTTCGTCAAGGAGGAGCTGGGGTACCGGGTCACTGCCACCTTGCGCGGCGATGTGGTGTTCACCGTGCAGGACGTGTTGAGCGATCCGCCGTTCTCGCGGATAGATCTGGTCTCCTGCCGCAATCTGTTGATCTATCTGAACCCTGAGGCGCAGGCCAAGGTCATTGGGTTGTTTCACTTTGCCCTGCGCGCGGGCGGGGTGCTGCTGTTGGGGGCATCGGAAACCGTCGGCGCCGCCAGCGACCGGTTCGCGGTTCTGGCCAAGTCCGAGCGGTTCTACCGTCCGATCGCCCCCAGCCGGGCGGGTGACCTAGGCTTTGGCCAGACCGTGGGCGCGGCCCTGCTGCCGCAGGGATCGGCGGCGCAGGCCCCGCTGGCCTCGCGCCCGGTCTCGCTGGCGGACCTGTGCAGTCGTGCGATCATGGCCAGCCATGCGCCGGCGGCCATTCTGATCGATCACCGCCGCCAGTGCCTCTATGCGGTGGGCCCGGTCGATCGCTATCTGCGCCTGGCGCCGGGCTATGCCACGCTCGACGTGCTGGCGCTGGCCACGCCGGTCCTGCGGACCAGGCTGCGGCTGGCGATCGATCAGGTCGGCAAAACCGGGCAGCCCGTTGCCGTCGCCCGCACGCGGATCACGCACGACAATGCAACCATCTGGTTCAGCTGTGACGTGCAGGCCCTGCCGGCCGAGCCGGATGATCTGGTGCTGATTTGCTTCCTCGAGGAGCCCGAGCGCAGCGCGGTGACCGTGGTGAGCGGCGGCGAGCGATCGCGCATCGCCGAGCTCGAAACCGAGCTGGCGGCCACCCAGGCCGAATTGCAGCTGGCGTTCCGGAACCAGGAGATCGCGAGCCAGGACCAGAAGGCGATCAACGAGGAAGCCTTGTCGGTGAACGAGGAGTTCCAGTCGACCAACGAGGAGTTGCTGACCTCGAAGGAGGAACTCCAGTCGCTCAACGAAGAGCTCAATGTGCTCAACAGCCAGTTGCAGGAAACGCTCGAACGCCAGCGGCTGACCTCGGACGATCTGCAGAACGTGCTTTACAGCACCAATGTCGGGACCCTGTTTCTCGATCTGGATCTCAAGATCCGGTTCTATACGCCGGCCATCAAGACCGTGTTCAGCGTCATTGCCGGGGATGTCGGACGTCCGCTCGCCGATCTGAAGCCGATTCTGGCCGATCCTGCCCTGCTGACCGATGCCCGCAATGTCGTGGCCGATGGCATAACGGTCGAGCGCGAGATCGCCGGGCCAAACGAGACCTGGTTCCTGCGGCGCATCTTCCCCTATCGCGCGCACACCAACCGGATCGAAGGGGTCGTGATCACCTTTGCCGACGTCACCGAACGCAATCTCGCGGCCAAGGCGCTCGAGGCTTCGAAGCTGGAGGCAGAGCGCGCCAATCTGGCCAAATCGCGGTTCCTCGCAGCGGCCAGCCACGATCTGCGGCAGCCGATGCAGTCGTTGACGCTGCTGCACGAATTGCTGATCCAGACCAGCGACGAGGACAAGCGACGCAAGCTGCTCGCCCGCGTCGACAGCACGCTGGGCGCGATGTCGGGGATGCTCAATGCCCTGCTCGATATCAAC
>JBAXMW010000171.1:0-1862 GCA_037134115.1 Gemmatimonadaceae bacterium
ATGAATGGCGTGATGGGGAAGCTGTCGATGGGCGAAGTGACGTTGCAGGCGCTGGAAGCGGGCAACGATGTGCTGCTGATGCCCACCGACGCGAAGACCTCCATTCAGGCGGTGGTTGATGGCGTCGCCTCTGGGCGCATCCCTGAGGCCCGGTTGAATGCGTCGGTGCGGAAGCTGCTCATGCTCAAGCATGAACTCGGCCTCTCCTTCAACCGCTTCGTGGATGTGGAGCAGGTCCGCTTCCAGGTGGGCACCGCCGCCAACGTCGCCTCGGCGCGCCGTGCCGCGGAGCAGGCGATCACGCTGGTGCATGACTCGCTGACCATGGTGCCGATGAAGGCCCCGGCGGTGAAGCGTGTGGTGAGCATCACGATCACGCCGCGCGTGGATCTCTCGGCGGGGCGCACCTTTGATGCGGAGCTCAAGAGCAGCTTTCCGCAGCTGTTGTCGCTGACGTTGAGTCCGGAGACGGTGTTTGATGCCACGGCCGGTGGCGCCTCGGGCGGTGTGGGGGCGTACAAGGCCAACCCGGAGCCCGCGCTGTTGCCAGCGGCGGTCGACAACGCGCTCAAGATCGCGACGGGGGCGGATGTCGTGATCGTGTCGAGCTATGTCGGTGCGAGCACGAATACCGCGACCATGGCGGCGACGCGTGGATTGCCGGAGCTGATCACGGGACTGCGGAAGGCGGGGACGAAGGTGATGCTCGTCTCCTTCAATAATCCGTATTTGGCGATGGGATTGCCGCGCACCGACGCGCACCTGATCGCGTGGAGTCCGTGGACGCCGTCGCAGCGTGCCGCCGCGCGCGCGCTGCTGGGCAAGGGGGCGATTGGGGGGCGCCTTCCGATCACCATCCCGGGTATTGCGCCGTATGGTGCCGGATTGAGCCGCCCCGCGAACTAAGGCGCGGCTGCAGGGGTCGCGCTCGCGCGGAGCGTGACCCCCGGTGGTCAGAAGATGAAGGTGGTGCCAGCAAAGGCCCACCGTTCGGTGTGCGCGCTCCCCGGTGTGCTGGTGAGAAACGCCCCGGGCGACACCACGGCGCCCCCGAAGACGAGTCGCCATTGGCGCGCGAATTTCCAGGTGCCGGTGAGATCGACTTCGTCGTCCGCATGCAGGGCACTCGATCCACTGGCGCTGCGGAAGACGGTGGTCTGTTTGGTGTAGACGCCATCATCGGTGCGTACGCGATCAAAGCGATACGCCGCCGCGCGCAGGGAGAGCGCGCTGGTGGGATCCCACGTGCTGATGACATGCCACTCGCGCGCATTGGCGCGGCCGAGCACATCGGCGTAGCCGCCATGTTGATGGGCGCCCGGATAGAGCACGGCGAATGTTTCGATCCGGGTGGGGGTGTCCGGGCGGTCGCCGCTGGCTTCTTCGAGCCCAATGGCGAGGGTCGGCGCGCCGCGGAGCCGCTTCCACTGGAGCTGGGCTTCAGTGACCCAGAACCAGGCGTGCAGTGACTGCGTGCCGGTGTGTCCGCGTTGCACGGCGCCTTCGAACTCGAGGGAGGCGATCCGCGCGCCGGGCAGCGCCCACTGCCATTGCGTGCGGCCGCCGGTGGTGAGGCGTCGCGTGGCGGTGGTGGCCGTTTGAATGGTTTGCTCGTACCAGTAGGCTTGCCAGATGGCGGGAAGCCCGCGCGCGAGCGGCGCGGCTCCGGGGGCGCTGCCAATGCTCATTGTACGAAAGCGCGTGGTGGAGTCGGCGCGGTTGGGGGCGTTGAGCCGCACGATGACCGGACGGGCATCCATCGCTTCGAGGGCGAAGGCCCCGTGGATGAGCTGGAGGCGGGCGCCATCGAGGCTCTTGCGCGTGTTGCTGGAGTTGTGGACGTTGAGGGAGAGGCTCGTGAT
>JBAXMW010000172.1:0-1805 GCA_037134115.1 Gemmatimonadaceae bacterium
GGTGGTGGCGGCGGCCGAGGCGGACGTGGTGGCGGCGGTCGCAACACCGGCATTCCGAGTGATGCCGATCGACAGGCCGGGGGCTTTGGCGTCCGCGTGATTCACAGCGGCGTCTGGGGCTTTGCCTCGAGCCCCATTGTCACCGAAGACGAACTCCGTCGCGTGACGCGCATGGCCACCGAAGTCGCGAAGGCCAGCGCGATCGCGAAGAAGGCGGATCTCAAGCTGGCGCCCAACCGGGCGTATCAGGAACACTACATCACGCCGATGCAGAAGCACCCCACGTCGGTGTCGCAGACCGACAAGCAGGCGTGGGCGCAGGCGATTGCCGACAAAGCCGGAAAGGTGGCCGGCGTGACGGCGGTGAGCGTCACGGTGCAGCACAACTACGAGTGGCGCTACTTCGCGAGCAGCGAAGGGTCGTACATCGAGCAGGAGCTGTTCACCACGACGCCCAACATGACGGTCACGGCGAAGGTTGGTGACGTCACGCGCACGCGGCAGTATCCCGGCGTACCGGGGACCGGCGGCTGGGAAATCGCGGAACAGTGCGACTTCATGGATCAGGCCGAGAAGGTGGCGACGGATGCCGTCGAGATGTGCACGGCGAAGCCGCTGGGCTCGAGTGGGCTCAAGGACCTTATTCTGTCGCCGTCGCATGCGATGCTCACGATCCATGAGATCGTGGCGCACGCAACCGAACTCGATCGCATTGTGGGCTACGAAGCCAATTATGCGGGCACGAGTTTCGTGAAGGTGAGCGATGTGGGCAAGCTCAAGTACGGCTCGAAGCACTTCAACGTCACGGCAGACAAGACGAGCACCGGTATTGGCACGGTGGGCTTCGACGACGACGGCGTGAAGACGCAGAAGTGGCCGCTCATTCGCGATGGCGTGCTCGTGGGGCTCACCACAAACCGTGAGACCGCGCATCTGATGGGCGAGAAGGAGAGCCGCGGCTGCACCTTCGGCACCTCGTGGCGCGACTATCCCTTCCTCCGCATGCCGAACGTGCATGTGGAGCCGGGACCGGCCAACTCGCCGACGCGCGATCAGCTGATCGCCGATGTGAAGGATGGCGTGATGATTGATGGGCGCGGCAGCTATTCCATCGATCAGCAGCGCTACAATGGCCAGTTCGGCGGCCATATCTTCTGGGAAATCAAAAACGGCAAGATCACGCGGCAGGTCACCGACGTGACGTATAACGCCATCACCACCGACTTCTGGGCCAATCTCGACGGCATCACCGGTCCGAAGGAATGGCAGATGCACGGCACGGGCGGCGATGCGAAGGGGCAGCCGGTGCAGACCAACAGCATCTCCCATGGCTCGCCCTGGATGTTGATCCGCAAGATCAACGTGGGCGCGGCGTTCGATTAAGCCATGACCACCGATCTCGCCGCGCGGTTCCTCGACCGGTCGTGCTACTACTTGGGGGTGGAGTATCCGGCCAAGATCCGCGCGGCGCTGCAGACGATGTCCACCGAGCAGCTCTGGTGGCGGCCCCATCCCGGCGCGAACAGCGCCGGGAATCTGGTCCTGCATCTCTGCGGCAATGTGCGGCAGTGGATCATCAGTGGGGTCGGCGGCGCCCCTGATCAGCGCGAGCGGGACGCCGAGTTTGCGGCGGTCTCCGGTGGGGATGTCGAGACCCTTCTCGCGCAGCTCACCGCCACCTGCGCCGAGGCCTGCGCGGTGATCGCAGCGCTGTCGGCCGACGAACTCGCCGCCTCACGCGCCATTCAGGGGCGCGACACGAATGTGTTCGGCGCCATTTATCATGTGGTGGAGCACTTCGCCGG
>JBAXMW010000173.1:0-1707 GCA_037134115.1 Gemmatimonadaceae bacterium
GGACATGGATCAACGCTCCGGGAAATGGTCGACAACAGCAGAGGATGGGTCCTGCACTCGGTCCAGCGGTCCTAACTCACGGTCCAATCAGATTTGGGGTATCTTTCGATCCTCGGCCCCGCCATGTCCGGCGCGGTGAGACCCCTCGCAGCTCAGACGAATGTATATCCCGACCGAAGAGATTCTCGCCAAGGTCGAAGTGCTGGCGGACCTGGAAGCCGATGTCGATGAGCTCATGCAGGTGCATGAGTCGAAACGCATCCTGTGGTATCCCAGTGAACTGCTCGCGCCCGCACCGGACACCGATCCGGACGTGTATGTGTCGACGCTGCGCGAACGGGCCAAGGGGATCAGTCTGCCGCTGCGCGTCGCGCTCGCGCTCAATTTGCTGACCGAAGAGGGCTTGCCGCACTTCCACCGGATTCTCGCGGTGTATCTCGGCAATGAGTCTTTCTGGCACAAGTGGACGAATCTGTGGACGGCCGAAGAGGACCGACATGGCGCGGTCCTCCACGACTATGTGCATGACAGCCGGATTCTCGACAACCCGGTGCTCGAGCGCATGCAGTTTGAGTATATGCGCGCGGGCTTTGCGCCGGCGTGGGATCGGGATCCCTATCGGGTCTTCGTCTATACGTCGCTGCAGGAGCGGGCCACGCAGGTGAGCCACGCCAACACCGGGCGACTGGCCGGGGAGTATGAGCCGCTCATTGGCACGGTGCTCGCCAACGTCGCCAAGGAAGAGGCGCGCCACTACGTCTTTTACCGCGAGATCTTCCAGCGGGTGCTGCAGCGCGATCCCAACAACGCACTGCACTCCGCGGCGATCCTGATGCCGTCGATCGAAATGCCCGGGGTCTCGATGCCCCACTTCCGCGACATGGCCGATGTCATTCGGCGCGCCGGGATTTATGGACCGCGCGACTACATCCGCATCGTCGAGGATCTCATCAAGTTCTGGGCGATCGACAAGCTGGGTGGGCTCAACGAAATGGGACGGATCGCGCAGGAGAAGATCATGGCGATTCCGGCGCGGTTGGTGCGGGTGGCGGATATGATGGAAAGTCGGACGAAGGCCAAGACCTTTTCCTTCGACGTGGCATTCGCGCGCGAATTCGCGATGGAGTAACCCGGGTGGTTCTGATACACCGTTCGGCACATGGCGCGTCCGCGCGCAGCTGATCTCCTGCTCTCCGCCATTCAGGCGCAGGACAGCGCGGCCGTGCAGGCCTGGATGACGGCGGATCCCTGGGTCCGGCAGCATGCTGGACCGAGCGGTGAGTCGCTGGTGCTGTATGCCTGTTATATGGCGGCGTTCGCACTGGCGCCGCTGCTGCGCGGGGACCGGCCCTACGACGCCTGCGAAGCGGCGGCCCTTGGGGATTTGAATGCCCTCAATGACGCGCTCGACCGCGATGCCGATCTGATCTCCTGGCGTAGCGGCGATGGATGGACACCGCTGCATCTGGCCGCGTTCTTCGGCCGAGACCACTGCGCCGCCTATCTTATCGACAACAGCGCACCTCTGGACGCGCTCTCCACCAACGCGACGCGGAACACGCCACTGCATGCGGCCCTGGCTGGCGTGACCAACCAGACGCTGGTGCGGCGGCTCATTCTCGCCGGCGCGGATGTCAGCGCCCGGGGCGACGGTGGGGTGCAGCCGATTCATCTGGCGGCGTCCCGTGGCGATCAGGCGCTCTGCGA
>JBAXMW010000174.1:0-1690 GCA_037134115.1 Gemmatimonadaceae bacterium
TTACCTGCTCGTGGCCGTGGTGGCCTGACCCCGGCCGCGGCTCCTGGTGCTGGACGGTGTGTACCGGTGCGGCAACGACGGGTCGCCGGCCTTCGTCGAAGCGGGCGCGCCCACCGACGACGAGCCGCACGCGCCCAGGAACACATCTGGGTCGCCCCCCAGGTCCTCAGCCAGCCGGCGAATCGTGTCCTCCGATGGCGGCGCGACTTCATCGCGCTCAACCTTGCTCAGGTAGGCCGGCTCGACGCCGATCCGGCCAGCGACCTGTCGCAGCGAGAAATCTCGCGGGTTCGCCGCGAGCGCCTCGCGACGCTGCCGAACGAAAGCCCCAAAAGGCTGTGTCATGTGTACTAACTCGGACACACCCTATCCGTCCTGTCAAACATTCCTTTTCTGGCAACCGAAACGAATGACGCTCCCGCGAGGGTGCCATTCCGGCTCCGCCCAATGATTGCTATAGCAACAGAGAAAGCCTACACTTTCCGCAGCAACCAAGGGGGCGTATGAAGACCGAAACGGCTGTTCAGCCGAGTGAACGTGCTGTGCTGTCCAAGGCTGTGGTGCGCGCCGCCCAACGGCTCGCCCTCAATCAGTCGCAGGTGGCCGATGTGCTGGGAATCAGTGCGGCGAGCGCCTCGCGGCTCTTCGGGGAGGCCTATCTTCTCGAGCCGAACCGGGGCAAGGAGTGGGAGATGGCGGTGCTGCTGGTGCGCCTGTTTCGCTCGCTCGATGCCATCCTCGGGCACGGCGATCAAGCCCAGAAGTGGCTGCACGGCATGAATACCGCGCTCGGCCAGGCGCCCATTGACTTGATCGGACACGCGGAAGGGCTGGTGCGTGTAGTGCACTACCTGGATGCCTACCGTGGGCGTGTTTGAGCCGACGCACTACGCGGCAAGTGTCTGGCGGGCGGTGGAGGCGCAGCACGATGTGGCCACCATGGCACTGGTCGATACCCGGGACGAGCAGCGGGAACTGGAGCAGATCCTGGAGCGCTCCAAGCCGGCCGTGCCGCACGAATGCGCGGGGCTGCACTGGCTGCTGTTCACGCCGTTTCGCTATCCGCCGTTGCCCACAGGCTCCCGCTTTCGGGGGCCGACCGATCCAGGTGTGTTCTACGCGGCGCCACACGAACGTACCGCCTGCGCGGAACTCGGCTTCTGGCGTTGGCGATTCCTGCTGGAAAGCCCGGATCTGGATGCACTCGAGACCAAACGGCAAACGGTGTTCTCCAGTGCGATCGCTGGTCCTGCATTGAATCTGCGGGTGCCACCGCTATTGGCGAGGCGGCCGGAATGGACGCATCCGCACGACCACACGGCCTGCCAGGACTTGGCGCGTTCAGCGCGCGCAGAAGGGGTGGCAATCCTCGTGTATGAATCGGTGCGCGATCCCGACCACGGAGACGCCGTAGCAATCCTAACCGCACGCGCCTTTGCCCAGCGGCAACCGCTGCAAGCACGCACTTGGCTGCTCAGCGTCAACCGCCAGCGCGTCATCTGGCGCCTTGATTCCGTGCTCGAGGCGGGTGAGTTCGAGTTCCAAACCGGGCACTGGACTTAGCCCTTCGCAGCGCCAGGCGAACATCGTCTGACCCCGCCTCGATTCCACGTACACCAGTCTGCGCAGCCATGAGGCTGCCCTCTTCGGCGGCATGCTCGCGTTCAGCGCCATGTTCGCCCCGCTGGTG
>JBAXMW010000175.1:0-1683 GCA_037134115.1 Gemmatimonadaceae bacterium
ATCGTCGCGGCCGCCGCCCCTGAGAGCTGCTGATAGACAATGGCCCGGGCGAGATGATCGAAGTGCGTCCCCTCGGCGCGTGGGCGGAGGGTGCAGGGGCCCACCCGATCAATGGCGGCCGCCATCTTCGGGTCAGCAGCCCGAAGGGCGGCCACGGCCGCAAGGACGCGCCGAGGGGTGAGCGGTGGACTGACGTCCGGAGCCGTCACAGCGGCGCGTCGTGCGGCCGTCATGCGCTTACATACCCGTGGAGAACATGATGTGCGCCTTGGGCGTCCCCGGGAACATCAGCCACGGACCATCCTTGCTGGGCTGCGCGGAGAGCCCCGTGCTCTTTTCCGTCGCGAACGGGATATACACCACAAAGGTGGAGCGGGACTTGCTTACGGTGTTGGTCGCCGGGTCGTAGCCGCCATCCTTGCCGGCAAAGATCTGATAGAGCGAGGCGGGGGCCGTCGGCACCTTGAGCTTCCCGGACTTCACTTCGGCAAAACGCACGGTATCGACCTGCGTCCCCTTCACGCCGGTGGCGCGGAGCGCACGCCCACGGGCCATGAACGGCTCCATCCCATCGTGATAGCAGGAGACATGAAAGCCTTCTTCCGCCGGGTCGTCGGCCAGACAGATCATGCCGTTCTTCGATGGCTTGAGCACTTCCAGCTTGTCGGCCGTCTTGTACCCCATCACGCCGGCGCCATCACGCATGGCCGCCGGGAGTGGCAGGACGGCCGACATGAGCTGCTGCGCCACGGGCGGAACCGTCTGGGCGGCGAGTGGGCGCGTCACGGCCGTCAGGGCCGAGGCGAAGGCGAATGCAGTCACAAGCGTGCGGGACATGAGCTCTCCAGTGGGGGTACAGCGGACCGGGTCGTGCGGCGCCTCACGCTGGGGTCGCGCCCAGCACGAGGTTATCCCACTACGTTAGCGCGCCGTGGTTGTCAGGGCGACCCACCGAGCGTTTCTTTTCGGTATGTCACTCACTCCAGACCGTGATGCCGCCGCGCCAAGCGCCTCAGCAGAGAGCGTGCTGGCATCGAGCGCGCCGGCGCCGATCGTGCGGTACGCCCGCAAGATGGCGCATGATCTCAATAATTATGTGGCGGTGATGCGCACCTACAGCGAACTGCTGCTGGCGGATCTTCCACCAGGACCGGTGCACGACGATATCACGGAGATCCATCGCGCCGCCGACGCCATGGTCAGCTATGTCGCCCGCGTGGCGCGATTCGCCCGGACCGGCAGCATGCGCTTGGAGCGCCAACCGCTCGAGCCGATCGTACGAAAGGCGTTGGCGAAGCTGGACCCGATGCCTGGGGTGCCGGCGGTGGCACTCACTGGTGATCTGCGCGCGACGGTTGCCGTGGACGCCGAGTGGCTGGTCGAGGTGTTGCTGGAGCTGGTGCACAATGCGCGCGAGGCGACCCGGGGGGAGGGGGCGGTGACGTTGGCGGTCGCCAGTGATCGTGGCGGGACTGCGCCGATGGTGCTGTTGACGGTCCGTGACAACGGCCCGGGCTTTGCCCCCGAGGTGGAGGCCGATGCCGAGGAGCCGTTTGTCACGACGAAGGCCGGGGTGCGTGGTGCTGGCATGGGGCTGGCGATCGCGGCGGCCTTTGCGGAGGGGAGCGGCGGGCGGTTGCTGCGGATGCGGGAGCATGGCAGCACGGCGGTCGCGTTGGCGCT
>JBAXMW010000176.1:0-1664 GCA_037134115.1 Gemmatimonadaceae bacterium
TCCCGGTGTCGTAATCCTTCTGGGCGAACCATTCCTCCAACTCGGTAATCCGGGCCTTCGCATCCGCCACTTCCTTGGTCGCATCCGGATAAGAGGACAGGAGCGCGCGAAGCAACGAGATGGCCTTTTGGCCATTCTCCGGATCCAGCGCCGGGCGATGCCACAGCTTCTGGAAGCTGCGCCCCACGCCGAGCATCGCCGTCGGGGCGAGGGTGTCGTCGGGGAAGCCGTCGGTAATGTGCTGGAACGCCTGGGACGCGAGGAGGTACTCTTCGCGCTCCTCATGCGACAGCGCGAGGTAATAGTACGCGGGGGCCAGCAGCGGATCACGCGCTGACAGATCGGATGTCAGCCGTTCAAACCCGAGCTGTGCGTTTTCGTAATGCTTGGCCTGAAACTCAATCATCGAGGCCCGGAACAGCGCCTCAGGGGAGGCGTAATCCTGCGGCTTAAAGCCGCGGGCACACCCCGCCAGCGCCGCTGCCATCCCCAGCAGCAGGACGACGCGCCACTCTCGGCGCCCCACTCGAGCTTCGAAGGCGGTCATTGCGCGCGCGCCGTCGCCGCGAGCCCGACAATCCGGGCCCGACCACCCCGCGTCGCCGCCGTGACGTTCCGCGTGTCGACCACAATCGCCGCCGTGTCCACGACCCGCTGGTAATCCACGTCGCGGTGATCGGTGACAATGACCACGGCATCGGCCGCCGCCAGCGTCTCGTTCGTGAGGGGAACGCTGTGCCGCTGATGCCCGTCTTCACGGAACTCGTGCACAAACGGATCATGGAAGGAGACGCGCGCCCCGCGCTCCTCCAGGAGGCGAATCACGTCGAGCGCCGGACTTTCGCGGACATCGTCGATGTCCCGCTTATACGCCACCCCCAGCACCAGCACCTGGCTACCGCGGACAGACTTGCAGGCATCGTTCAAGGCATCGGCCACCTTCTGCACCACCCACTCCGGCATCTGAGAGTTGATCTCGCTCGCGAGATCAATAAAACGCGTCTTGTAATTCAGGGTCCGCATTTTCCACGCCAAGTAGTGTGGATCCAGCGGGATGCAGTGCCCACCGATGCCAGGTCCGGGGGTGAACTTCATAAACCCGAACGGCTTGGTCGCGGCCGCATTGATGACTTCCCAGACATCGACCCCCAGCTTGTCGCACACGATGGCGATTTCGTTCACCATCGCGATGTTGACCGAGCGGAAGGTGTTTTCCAACAGCTTCACCAATTCCGCCGCCTCCGGCGAGGACACCGGCACCACGGTGTCGATGCAGCTTTCGTACAGCGCGGTCGCCACTGCCACACAGGCCGGCGTGATACCACCCACCACGCGCGGCGTGTTCTTGGTGTGGTACACCGGATTCCCTGGATCCACGCGCTCCGGGCTGAACGCCACAAAGACGTCCTGCCCAACCGTGAGACCACGGGCTTCGAGGCGCGGCTGCAGCAGCTCCCGCGTCGTGCCCGGGTAGGTCGTGCTTTCCAGCACCACACACATCCCCGCATGGGCCTGCCGCGCGATGGCATCCGCCGCTGACAGCACATAGGCCATGTCCGGATCCCGCGTCTTGGACAAGGGCGTGGGGACCGCAATTGACACCGAGTCACAGTCCGCGAGTTGCGCTTCCGAGGTCGTCGCGACAAAGGCGCCAGACGCCACCG
>JBAXMW010000177.1:0-1664 GCA_037134115.1 Gemmatimonadaceae bacterium
TCCCGGTGTCGTAATCCTTCTGGGCGAACCATTCCTCCAACTCGGTAATCCGGGCTTTGGCGTCGGCCACTTCCTTCGTGGCATCTGGATACGACGACAGCAGCGCGCGGAGCAACGAGATGGCCTTCTGGCCGTTCTCTGGATCGAGCGCCGGGCGATGCCACAGCTTCTGAAAGCTGCGCCCCACGCCGAGCATCGCTGTTGGAGCCAGCGTGTCGTCGGGGAATCCGTCGGTGATATGCTGAAACGCCTGCGACGCGAGGAGGTACTCCGCGCGCTCCTCGTGCGACAGCGCGAGGTAGTAGTAGGCGGGCGCCAGCAATGGATCACGCGCCGACAGGTCCGAGGTCAGCCGCTCAAACCCGAGCTGTGCGTTTTCATAATGCTTGGCCTGAAACTCCATCAGCGAGGCGCGGAACAGCGCTTCAGGGGAGGCATAATCCTGCGGCTTGAAGCCGCGGGCACACCCCGCCAGCGCCGCCGCCATCCCCAGCAGCAGGATGACGCGCCACTCTCGACGCCCCATTCGCCCCTCGAAGCCGCTCATTGTGGGCGCGCCGTTGCCGCGAGCCCGACGATGCGGGCCCGACCACCCCGCGTGGCCGCTGTGACGTTCCGGGTGTCAACCACGATCGCCGCCGCGTCCACAACCCGCTGGTAATCCACATCGCGGTGATCGGTGACAATCACCACGGCATCGGCCGCCGCCAGCGTCTCGTTCGTGAGGGGGACGCTGTGCCGCTGATGCCCGTCCTCACGGAATTCCTGCACAAACGGATCATGGAAGGAGACGCGCGCGCCGCGCTCCTCCAGGAGGCGAATCACGTCGAGCGCCGGACTTTCGCGGACATCGTCGATGTCCCGCTTATACGCCACCCCCAGCACCAGCACCTGGCTACCGCGGACAGACTTGCAGGCATCGTTCAAGGCATCGGCCACCTTCTGCACCACCCACTCCGGCATCTGAGAGTTGATCTCGCTCGCGAGATCAATAAAACGCGTCTTGTAATTCAGGGTCCGCATTTTCCACGCCAAGTAGTGTGGATCCAGCGGGATGCAGTGCCCACCGATGCCAGGTCCGGGGGTGAACTTCATAAACCCGAACGGCTTGGTCGCGGCCGCATTGATGACTTCCCAGACATCGACCCCCAGCTTGTCGCACACGATGGCGATTTCGTTCACCATCGCGATGTTGACCGAGCGGAAGGTGTTTTCCAACAGCTTCACGAGCTCCGCCGCCTCCGGCGAGGAGACCGGCACCACGGTGTCAATGCAGCTTTCGTACAGCGCGGTGGCGACCGCCACGCAGGCCGGGGTGATACCACCCACGACGCGCGGGGTGTTTTTGGTGTGGTACACCGGATTCCCGGGATCGACGCGCTCCGGGCTAAAGGCCACGAAGACATCTTGCCCGACCGTCAGACCACGGGCTTCGAGGCGCGGCTGCAGCAACTCCCGCGTCGTGCCCGGGTACGTCGTGCTTTCCAACACCACACACATCCCCGCATGGGCCTGCCGCGCGATGGCATCCGCCGCCGACAGGACATAGGCCATGTCCGGATCCCGTGTCTTGGACAAGGGCGTGGGGACGGCGATCGACACCGAGTCGCAGTCCGCGAGTTGCGCTTCCGAGGTCGTCGCGACAAAGGCGCCAGACGCCACCG
>JBAXMW010000178.1:0-1628 GCA_037134115.1 Gemmatimonadaceae bacterium
GCACAGGCCGTGCCTTGCAGGCCGGCGCCTAATACCAGAACACGCATGGGAGCTCCGGGTCAATGAAATACTGGGTGGTCCCGGGAAGCTTATGCGCGGGACCAACAAGCCGCAGCTACCCGCCCGTCCTCACCAACCGGCCCCGCGAAGGCCTGTTACAAACAGACGCGATTGCGACCGTCGGCCTTGGCCCGGTAGAGCGCGGCATCGGCGCGCGCCAACAAATCTTCGACCGATTCAATCCGCGCCGCCGGGAAGACGGCCACCCCAATACTCGCCGAGATGTGCAGCGCCGATTCCAGCGAGCCGGCATTGAACGGGTGCGCCTCGACCGCAGCCCGCAGCCGGTCGGCAAAGGCCTCCGCCCCCGCATCATCGGTCTCGGGCAACAGGACCAGAAACTCCTCGCCCCCATAGCGGGCCACCATGTCGCTGCCGCGGATCCGATCGCTCAGCAGCGTCGCCACATCCCGCAACACGTCATCGCCCACGAGATGCCCGTATGTATCGTTGACGCGCTTGAAGTGGTCGAGATCGATCATCAGCAGCGCGAGCGTCGCGTCGTACCGCAGCGCCCGTTCCATCTCCGCGGAGATCCGCTCGGTCAGCGCCCGACGGTTGAGGAGCTGCGTGAGCGGGTCGGTCTGCGCCAACTGTTCCAGCCGCGCATTGTCCGCCATCGTGCTCTCGACCATCTGCGCGCGTTGCACCACCGCCACCGCCGCCGTGATCACCGCCTGCGCAAACTCGAGATCGGACGCCACAAAGGGCTCCTGATCCCGCGTCCGCCGCACCAAAAAGACGCCGTACTCGCCGCGATTGATCGAGAAGGGGAGCGCAATCACCGATCGGATCGGCACCTCGGCCCCTTCCATCCCCCACACCTTCCGAACCCCTTCGTACAGCGGATGGGTCGCGAGATCCTCCAACAACACCGGCTCGCCGGAATCGAGCGCCGCTCGCAGCTCCGGATACCGCTCGAGCGGAATGACCATCTGATGCTGATTGGGGCTCTCATACGCCGCCACCACCAGACCGGTGCTCTCGCCTGGACGCGCCAGCACCACAGAGCAATGCGACACCCCAAGGGCACGGGCCGCGCGGCGCACGAGCAGATGGAAAAGCTCGGGCACCGACAGATCCCCGGTCACTTCATGCAGGATGTCGACGAGCTTGAGCCGGCTGTCGGCATCATGCTGCGCCCGCGCCAACGCATCTTCGGTGCGCGACAACGCCTGCCGGGTGCTGCGGAGCACCGCCCCCATGCGCAGCTGCGCCTGTACGCGCGCCAACAGCTCCTTCGGACGATATGGCTTCCGGATGAAATCCGACGCCCCAAGCCCGAGCGACTTCACCGAGGCTTCCTCAGGGGGCTGCGCCGAGAGCATCAGCACGGGCAGATCACGCCACCGCTCTTCGGAGCGGATCCGCTCCAGCACCGAGTAGCCATCCCGATCCGGCATCAGCACATCGAGCAGCAGCAGGTCCGGCGCTTTCCGCTCGAGCGAATCGAGACACTCCTCACCGCCCTGCGCCGGCACCACGTCGTACCCGTTTTCCGTCAACAGCCACGTGACGGATTCGAGCACGGCGCGATCATCATCGGCCACGAGAATGCGGGAGGTCAC
>JBAXMW010000179.1:0-1618 GCA_037134115.1 Gemmatimonadaceae bacterium
TGGGGGTGGCATGTGACGGCGCGGCCTTTTTCGAGACCGACGGCTCCGACGGCACGCGCTCGGCACCCGCTGGAGCGGGGGCCGGAGTTGTCGGCGCGGTGGCCGGGGCCGGCGTCACCACACCGACCTGGCGCGTCCCGGCAGGCGCACCGATCAGCTCAACCCGATACACCGGTGGGCGCGACGGGGCATGTCCACCCGCCCAGACGAGCGCGGCAATGACGACCGCCGCATGGAGCAGCGAAGAGAGGAGCACACCGGTGGCCAGACCGCGCGCGGCCGTCTCCGGCGGTTGCGGCGCGATCTCCGCACTCACGGCGGCGACTCCGGTTCACCCACGAGGCCCACCTCGGTGATCCCAGCGGCCTTGATCGCCGCCATCACGCGGAGCACATCCCCGTAGGGCACCCCGGCGTCTGCGCGCACGGCCACGCCGCCGCCGCCCTTCTTGTCGGCCAACGCTTTGATGCTGCCTTTGAACTGGGCATAGGAGAGCGGCACGTTGTCGGCGTAAATGCGCCCCTGCCGATCCACGGTCACGATCAACCCGTTTTTCGGGTTCAACGGGCGAACATCGGCCTTAGGCAACGCCACATCGACACCGCCCTGCATGATGGGCGCGGTGATCATGAAGATCACCATCAGCAGCATCATCACGTCAATCAGCGAGACCACATTGATCTCGCCGTTGACGTGCAGGCCTCCACTGCGGCGACGACGCATGCGGCTCAGAGCCGACCGGCGCGCGCGAGGAGCGCGATGATTTCCGAGCCGAATGCTTCGAGCTCATTGTCGAAGCGGTTCAGGCGCG
Organism: Gemmatimonadaceae bacterium; assembly: GCA_037134115.1. GTDB lineage: Bacteria > Gemmatimonadota > Gemmatimonadetes > Gemmatimonadales > Gemmatimonadaceae > Gemmatimonas. The sequence goes on from JBAXMW010000179.1 coordinate 812, forward strand.
CGGCAAACACGTTGTACGCGAAGGCGGCGGGAATGGCGACGGTCAGCGCCGCAGCGGTGGCTGTGAGGGCGATCGCAATGCCGGGCGCCACCGCCGCAATGTTGCCGGAGCCTTTTTGCGTAATCCCGGTGAAGGCACTGATGACGCCTAAGACGGTGCCGAGCAGCCCAATGAGTGGGCTCACACTGCCCACGGTCGCCAGCCACGGGATGTAGCGTCCCAACGCTTCCCGTTCACGCGACGATTCGGAATCGAGCACCAACCGTAACGCTTCCACCTGTGAGGCCGAGAGGCGGGCGGTTCGATCCATGGTGCCACCCATTGCCGGCGTGGTCTCCTCCAGAAAGCGCAGCGCCCGCGCAAGCACCGCGCCGAAGGCCGTGCGTCGACCGCGGCGGATTCGCGCGCCGACATCATGCACATCCCGCGCCTCTTCCACCTCACGGGCCACCACGCGCGCGGCGGCCTCAGCATGGCGAAAGGCCTGCCACTTCACAAAGGTCACCGCCCACGACACCACGGAGAGGAGGATCAGTAGCAGCAGCACCGCCTGCGTGATCCAATCGCTCCCCAGAACGAGATCGAGCGGCGTCGCCGGTGCGGCCACTGGTGCCGCCGCTGGTGTACCGGCGCCCTGCAGCATGGGGCTGAGCGTTGGCAGCACGAGCATCAGCGGGTGACCGTCCCGGCGCGACGGCCGGCGAAGTACGCGAACGTTTGCGCCAATCCATCGGCGACCGAGACCGATGGCGACCAGTGGAGGAGGTCGCGAGCCTTGGCGGTCTGCAGGGCGGAGCGAGCCAATTC
>JBAXMW010000180.1:0-1610 GCA_037134115.1 Gemmatimonadaceae bacterium
CCGATCTTCACGCTGAGCGGCACGACGCTGTCGATCTGCATCATGGTGTACGGCTTCTTCGCGTCGGTGTTGCCGGTGTGGCTGCTGCTCGCGCCGCGTGACTACCTCTCCGCCTTTGTGAAGATCGGCGTCGTCATCGCGCTGGCCGCGGGCATCATCATTGTCATGCCGCCGCTCGAGATGCCGGCCGTGACGCAATTCGTGGACGGCTCCGGCCCAGTCTTCGCTGGCAAGGTCTTCCCCTTCGTCTTCGTGACAATTGCCTGCGGGGCGATCTCCGGGTTCCATGCGCTGGTCTCCTCTGGCACGACGCCGAAGCTGCTGCGGCGCGAAACCGATGCACGCTTTGTGGGCTACGGCGCCATGTTGACGGAATCGCTGGTGGCGATCCTGGCACTCATCGCGGCCTGCGCGCTGACGCCGGGGGTGTACTTCGCGATCAACGCCCCGGCGGCGGCGATTGGCACGACGGCCCAGAGTGCCGCGGCGGCCATTGCCAACTGGGGCTTCGTGGTCTCGCCCACGGAACTGGAAGAGATGGCGCGCAAGGTCGGCGAAACATCACTGCTCTCGCGCACGGGTGGTGCGCCGAGCCTCGCGGTCGGGATGGCGCACCTCTTCTCGAAGGCGCTGGGTGGCGACGGCGCGCTGGCGATTTGGTACCACTTCGCCATCATGTTCGAAGCGTTGTTCATTCTGACCACGCTCGATGCCGGTACGCGCGTCGGCCGTTTCATGCTGCAGGATCTTCTGGGCACGGTCATTAAGCCCCTGGGGCGGACCTCGTGGTACCCCGGCGTGATCATCACGAGCGCGCTCTTCGTCATGATGTGGGGCTACTTCCTGTATCAGGGTGTGACCGATCCCCTGGGTGGCATCAATTCGCTCTGGCCGCTCTTCGGCATTTCGAATCAGCTGCTGGCCACCGTGGCACTGTGCGTGGGTACGACGGTGTTCATCAAGATGGGGAAGGCGCGGTATGCCTGGATCACCATGCTCCCCATGGGCTGGCTCGTCACGGTGACGATGACGGCCGGGCTGACGAAGATCTTCTCGGAGGATGTGAAGCTGGGCTTCCTCTCGCATGCCCGGATGCTGGAGTCGGCGATCGCGAGCGGCGTGCTCCCCAAGGGGGTCAAGTCGATTGAAGCCGCGCAGCGGATGATCTTCAACGACCGACTCGATGCCGGCGTGGCGGCCTTCTTCCTGATCTCCGTGATCGTGATTCTGGGCGCCTCGCTGAAGGAATGGCTGGCGGTCACCAGTGGGCGGAAAGCGGTCGGTACGGCGGAAGCGCCCTACCAGGCCTCCACGTTGACGGCCTGATCATGACGGCCACGGCCCTCGGCACCGGATTCCCCGACCGTCTCTCGCGCGTGTTGGCCATCGTGCGGCGGATCGTCGGGGTCCCCGACTATCAGGCCTACGTATCGCACATGGAGCGACATCACCCCGGATGTACGCCGGTCGATGAGCGCACCTTTGAGCGCGAACGACTGGCCGACAAATACAGTCGACCCGGGTCACGCTGCTGCTAAAACATCACTGAGGCCCTTCCGCGACATCGTCCGGAAGGGCCTCAGTGCATACGCTCACGATTCGATGACTTC
>JBAXMW010000181.1:0-1586 GCA_037134115.1 Gemmatimonadaceae bacterium
CCCGCTCGTGGTAGGTGATCGCCTCGGCCACGCGATGCGCGCGCAGCAGCAGATCGCCCAACTTCGTGAGCACACCCACATCAACGTCAGCGCCAGACGCCTCGGACAGCTGCACTGACCGGATATACAGGTCGATCGCCCGGTCGTACTCTTTCTGCTGCTCACATTCCGCCGCTTTGCGGCGAAATGCGGCCGCCTCAGACATGAGGCTCACCATCCGGGCTCCCGATACGATTCGATACCGCGCGACCAGGCGATGCGGCAAAGCCGCTCCCCAAACCAGTACGGGACGGCCCGGTAATCATCGACCTCGTGCACAGCGATGTCCGCCGAGAAGCCCGGCGTTAACTGTCCGGTGCGCCCTGCCAACCCCAGCGCGGCCGCGCCGTTGACCGTCGCGGCGATCCATGCCTCTGCCGCCGACATCCGCAGCGCACTCACCGCCAGCGTGAGCACGAGCGGGAAGGACTGGAGCGGCGAGGTCCCTGGATTGAAATCGCTCGCGATGGCCACCGCCGCGCCGGCGTCGATGAGGGCCCGCGCCGGTGCCTGCCGGCCGGTATCCAGAAAGACCATCGTGGCCGGTAGCAGGGTGGCCACGGTCGGGGCGCTCGCGAGGGCCGTGACGCCAGCCGGCGAGATGGCGGCGAGATGATCCACACTGATCGCGCCGAGTTCGGTTCCCAGCGCGGCGCCTGCACCGTCGTGCAGTTCGTCGGCATGGAGCTTCGGGGTCAGGCCGCAGCGCGTCGCCCCCTCAAGGAGACGACGCGTTTCGTCGCGATCGAAGACGCCAGGTTCACAAAACACATCCGCGAAGCGCGCCAATCCTTCGGCGGCGACCACCGGATAGATGTGCGTGAGGATGTCATCGATCCACGCCTGTCGACCATTCGGGCGCTCGCGATACTCGAGCGGGACCTCATGAGCGGCGAGACAGGTCGCGACCACCTGCAGTGGCTGCGTCTGCGCGAGGGTGGCGATGACCCGCAGCGTGCGCAATTCATCGTGCGCCGAGAGGCCGTACCCGGATTTGATCTCCACCGTGGTGACGCCGCCGGCCGCGAGCCGTGCGAGCCGCGGCCTTGCGAGCGCTTCGAGGTCGGCATCAGAGCGGGCACGGAGATCACGGACGGAGGCGTGGATGCCACCGCCGCGTCGCGCGATCTCCATATAGGGGACCCCCGTGGCGCGCAATTCGTGTTCGGTCCACCGCGGCGCGCCAAAGACGGCATGGGTGTGGGAATCGACGAAACCCGGCGCCAACAGCCCCCGTTGGCAATCGATCACCGCTGCGGCGGGGAAGCGTCGCCGGAGCTCAGCGTCCGGCGCGACATCGACGATGACGGTCCCCTGCACGGCGACGCCCCATCCCTCCCGGACCGCAATGTCCCGCATCGCGGCCCCCCGGCGCGCGGCTGCGGGCCCGGACGCTGTGAGCGTCTGGGTCGCGTTGAGGAACAGCGTCATGGGAGCGGAAGCCATCGCGAATCAGCGTGGGAAGCGGGAGACTCAGGCCATCACATCGCGTACACGGGACATCAGCCGCAGCGGTGCCTGCGCTTCGCCCCGACAGGCGTAGTAAC
>JBAXMW010000182.1:0-1586 GCA_037134115.1 Gemmatimonadaceae bacterium
CCCGCTCGTGGTAGGTGATCGCCTCGGCCACGCGATGCGCGCGCAGCAGCAGATCCCCCAACTTCGTGAGTACGCCGACATCCACATCAGCGCCAGACGCCTCAGACAGCTGAACCGACCGGATATACAGATCGATCGCCCGGTCGTACTCCTTCTGCTGCTCGAACTCCGCCGCTTTCCGGCGCATCACGGCCGCATCAGACATGAGGCTCACCATCCTCGCTCACGATGCGTTTCGACACCGCGCGACCAGGCGATGCGGCAGAGCCGCTCCCCAAACCAGTACGGAACGGCCCGGTAATCATCGACCTCGTGCACGGCGATGTCCGCCGAGAAGCCCGGTGTTAACTGCCCGGTGCGCCCTGCCAACCCCAGCGCGGCCGCGCCGTTGACCGTCGCAGCGATCCATGCTTCCGCCGCCGACATCCGCAGCGCGCTCACCGCCAGCGTGAGCACGAGCGGGAAGGACTGGAGCGGCGAGGTCCCCGGATTGAAATCGCTCGCGATGGCCACCGCCGCGCCGGCGTCGATGAGGGCCCGCGCCGGTGCCTGCCGGCCGGTATCCAGAAAGACCATTGTGGCCGGTAACAGGGTGGCCACTGTGGGGGCGCTCGCGAGGGCCGTGACGCCGGCTGGCGAGATGGCGGCGAGATGATCCACACTGATCGCGCCGAGTTCGGTTCCGAGGGCGGCGCCCGCACCGTCGTGCAGTTCGTCGGCATGGAGCTTCGGAGTCAGGCCGCAGCGCGTCGCCCCCTCAAGGAGACGACGCGTTTCGTCGCGATCAAAGACGCCGGGTTCACAAAACACATCCGCAAAGCGCGCCAACCCTTCGGCGGCGACCACAGGATAGATGTGCGTGAGGATGTCATCGATCCACGCCTGCCGACCATTCGGGCGCTCGCGATACTCGAGCGGGACTTCATGAGCGGCGAGACAGGTCGCGACCACCTGTAGTGGCTGCGTCTGCGCGAGGGTGGCAATGACCCGCAGCGTGCGCAATTCGTCGTGGGCCGAGAGGCCGTACCCGGATTTGATCTCCACCGTGGTGACGCCGCCCGCCGCGAGCCGTGCGAGCCGCGGCCGAGCGAGCGCTTCGAGGTCGGCATCCGACCGGGCACGGAGATCGCGGACGGAGGCGTGGATGCCACCGCCGCGCCGCGCGATCTCCAGATAAGGGACCCCCGTGGCGCGCAATTCGTGTTCGGCCCACCGCGGTGCCCCAAAGACGGCATGGGTGTGGGAATCAACGAAACCCGGCGCCAACAGCCCCCGTTTGCAATCGATCACCTCTGCGTCGGGGAAGCGGCGCCGGAGCTCGGCGTCCGGCGCGACGTCACCGATGACCGTCCCCTGCACGGCGACGCCCCATCCCTCCCGGACCGCGATGTCGCGCATCGCGGCACCACGACGCGCGGCCGCGGGCCCGGACGCCGTGAGCGTCTGGGTCGCGTTGAGGAACAGCGTCACGGGAGCGGAAGCCATCGCGAATCAGCGTGGGAAGCGGGCGACTCAGGCCATCACATCGCGCACACGGGACATCAGCCGCAGCGGTGCCTGCGCTTCGCCCCGACAGGCGTAGTAAC
>JBAXMW010000183.1:0-1575 GCA_037134115.1 Gemmatimonadaceae bacterium
GCTATCGCGCCGAGTCGAATGCGGCGCTCCGGGAGGCCTTTGGGACGGTCTCGCTCCCGGAGCATGTGCGGCCGTCCACGCTGCGCGCGTAGGCCAGATCTTTCGGGAAGCATCGCCACCGACGGGGCCACCGACGGGGCCACCGACGGGGCCACCGACGGGGCGGAAACGCCAAATCGGCCGACTTCGGGGCTCTCTGGGGCAGAGCCCAGAGATGCACCTGAAGACGACCGACTGGAAACGTACGGTAGTGCCGAAGGCCGGACTCGAACCGGCACGTCCTTGCGGACACTGCGCCCTGAACGCAGCGCGTCTACCAATTCCACCACTCCGGCAGGGAGGGGAAGAATAGACGGGCCACCATTCGGAAGTCAACCGACTACTTTGCATTTCAGCATGGCGACCACGGATTCCGGCAAGACGGCCGACGACGCAATTGAGGTGATCGCGCGCAACAAGCGGGCGCGACACGATTATGAAATCCTCGACACCTGGGAGACGGGGATCGTCCTCACCGGCACCGAGGTGAAGTCGTTGCGCGATGGCCGCGCCAATCTCACGGATGCCTTTGGCATTGTCACCGATGGGGAAGTTTTCCTGCTGAATCTCCACATCGGGCCGTACGGGCAGGGGAACGTCTTCAATCACGAGCCCACCCGGACCCGCAAACTGCTGCTGCATCGCCGGGAGATCCGTCGGATGATCGGCGCCGTGGAGCGCCAGGGGCTGACGCTGGTGCCGCTCGACCTGTACTTCGTGCGCGGACGCGTGAAGGTCCGTCTGGCGCTCGTGCGCGGCAAGCAGCAGCACGACAAGCGGGAGGACATCAAGAAGCGGGACGCCGAGCGCGAGATCGCGCGGGCGCTGCGTTCGCGATGAGCCGACTGATGTACGGCAGGATGCGCGGCGCGATGCGCGGCGCGCGGTGGCACGCCCTCGTGGGGGCGGTGCTGATGGCTCTCGTCGTGGTGCCCCATGATGCGTCGGCGCAGCAGCGCCGTCGGCGCTCCACGGCCACGCGCGCGGCGAAGAAGCCCGTTGCGACCAAGCCCGTCGCGACCAAGCCCGTCGCGACCGCGACGACGGCGTCGACGGCCGCGGCGAAGCCCGCACCCAAGACGGTCCCCAAGACGGTCGCGGCGTCCGGTCCCGCAGACAGCAGCGCCACGAACGGCCGCGAAAAGACCGCGCCCCTTGGGCGCCGCCGCATGGTGGTGGTGGATGCAGGCCATGGGGGCGTGGATCATGGCATGTCCGGGCCCATTGGCGCGGCGCGGAAGATCTTCGAGAAGGACATCACGCTCGCGGTGGCCCAGCAGTTGCGAACCGCCTTGGAAGCGCGCGGGATTGGCGTCTTGATGACCCGGGCGACCGATACGCTGATCGCCCTCGGCGATCGGGGGCGGATCGCCAATCAGGGCAAAGGCGACCTGTTTGTCTCGGTCCATGTGAACGCGGCGAATCTCCGCTGGAATGATCCTGGGGCCGCCCGCGGCTACGAGACGTATTTCCTCGCTGAAGCCAAGACCGAAGACGAGCGGCGCGTGGAGGCGATGGAAAACGAAGTCATCAAGT
>JBAXMW010000184.1:0-1563 GCA_037134115.1 Gemmatimonadaceae bacterium
CAGTCCGCGAGTTGCGCTTCCGAGGTCGTCGCGACAAAGGCGCCAGACGCCACCGCGGCCTGCACACGCTCCGCCGGGACGTCTTGAATGTGCGAATGCCCAGTCATGAGCAGATCCACGACACGCTGGCTGACATCGTAGCCGATCACCCGAAACCCAGCATCGGCGAACTCCATGGCCAGCGGCAGACCGACATAGCCGAGCCCGACGACCCCGATGACGGCCGAACGATCCTGAATGCGCCCGATCAGCTGTGCCTGCATGGCATGTGTTTCCATAAGGTTCTGTTGCTCAGCGTCCAAAGAAAGCCCGCACCGCCACCACCACTTCATCGCGCTGTGCCACCGTCAACTCCGGGAAGACCGGAAGCGAGATTACTTCGCGCGCCGCGCGCTCGCTTTCCGGGAACGCCCCTTCCGTATAGCCGAGGTAGGCGAAGCACGGCTGGAGATGGAGTGGCAGCGGGTAGTAGACGCTGTTCCCCACACCGCGCGCCTTGAGATACTCTTGCAACCCGTCCCGGTTGGGGACCCGCAGTGTGTACTGGTTGTAAATCGACGTATTCGCCGGATCGATGTAGGGCGTGACGACATCGGCTAGATCCGAAAACGCCTGATCGTAATAGGCCGCGTTCGCCCGACGGGCGGCACTCCACGATGCCAGATGCGGCAACTTGGCCAATAACACCGCGGCCTGCAGCGCATCCAACCGGCTGTTGTAGCCCACGATCTCGTGATAGTACGTCTTCCGGCTGCCATGCGTCCGCAGCTTGAGCAACGTGTCGTTCAACAGGTCATTCTGTGTGACCATCATCCCGCCGTCCCCGTACCCACCCAGGTTCTTCGACGGGAAAAAGCTGAAGGTACCAATCGTGGCGGCCTGCCCGGCCATGACCGTGGCGCCATCGATCTGGCGACTGGCGCCAATCGACTGCGCGGCATCTTCAATCACGGGTCGACCCGCAGCGGCCGCCACGACCTGCTCGATCGGCGCCATCTGCCCAAACAGGTCCACCGCAATCACGGCCTTGGTGTCGGCCGAGACCGCGGCACGGACTGCGTCCGGATTGATGTTGAAGGTTCGGGGATCGATGTCCACGAACACCGGCTTTGCGCCGACGTTGTGAATCGCGCCACCGGTGGCAAAGAAGGTGAACGGCGTGGTGACCACCGCATCGCCCGCACCAACCCCGAGAGCCCGCAGTGACAGGAGGATGGCGTCCGTCCCGTTGGCACAGCCGATCGCAAACTTCACCTGCGACAGGCCGGCCACGTCGCACTCGAGCCGACCCACCGGATCGCCGAGGATAAACGCCTGCTCATCAACCACCGCCATCACCGCCTGCACCACCTCATCGCGGATGGTGGCGTGCTGCGCCTTGAGATCAAGAAGAGGGACGGCCATGGCTCAGAGAGTAGAAGAAAATTGAAACCGCCCGGATCCGACGCCCCGCCACATCATGCGGAGGTCGCCCCCAGAACTGGCTGCACCTGGTCACCGCGGCGCTCATAGCGCGCGCCCGTGCCGGTGCACTCCAAGACTTCGACGGCCGAATCCTCCGGG
>JBAXMW010000185.1:0-1561 GCA_037134115.1 Gemmatimonadaceae bacterium
GCCAAGACCGAAGACGAGCGGCGCGTGGAGGCGATGGAAAACGAAGTCATCAAGTTTGAAACCACGGCCAATGCGCGCCGCGATGATCCGCTCGGTTTCATCATTCGCGACATGGCGCAAAACGAGCACCTGCGCGAATCGGCGCGGTTGGCCACGCTGGTGCAGCAGGGGCTTGGTGGCATTCATCCGGGCCCAAACCGTGGCGTGAAGCAGGCCGGGTTCATGGTGCTGGTGAAAGCCTTCATGCCGGCCATTTTGGTGGAGATTGGCTTTGGCACCAATGCGGCCGAAGCGGCGTACATCTCCGATCCGGATCAGCAGCGGCGGATGGCGTCGGTGATCGCCGCCGCCGTCGAGGATTTTCTCACGCAGTACGAACGAAAGGTTGGGGGTCCCACGTGACCACTGGTGCTCCGCGGGATCCGCTCGCCGTGCAGGTGGCCGGTCTCGCGTTCCGCAATCCGCTGGTGTTGGCGGCGGGGACCGCTGGCTTTGGCCGAGAGATCGATGACGTCATGGATCTGACGGCCATCGGCGCGCTCGCCACGAAAGCCGTGAGTGTCGCCCCGCGGCATGGGGCACCGCCGCTGCGCGTCAGTGAGTTCGCCGGCGGGATGATCAACGCGATCGGGCTCGCCAATCCTGGACTCGACGTGGTGCGCGAGGAGGCCATGCCGTGGCTGGCGGCGCGTGATGCGGGGCTGCGGGTCGTGGTGAATGTCGTCGGCAACAGCGTCGATGATTTCACCACGGTGGTGCGTGGGCTCGATCAGTCGCCCGGGGTGGATGCCTTCGAGCTCAACGTGAGCTGCCCGAATGTCAAAGCGGGGGGTCTCGAGTTCGGGGCCGATCCTGCCGCCCTCGCGGCGCTGGTGCAGGGGACCCGGGGCGTGACCACGCGGCCAATCTTCGTGAAGCTGTCGCCCACACTGGGCGCCGGGATCGTGGACGCGGCGCGTGTGGCGGTCGACGCCGGGGCCGATGGGCTGACGCTCGTGAACACCATGCCCGGGCTGGTCGTGGATACCACGCATCGCCGTCCCAAGATCGGATTTGGGACCGGTGGGGTGAGCGGGCCAGCCCTGCTCCCGATGGGACTGCTCGCGACCTGGCGGGTCTCGCGGGCGTTGCCAACGGTCCCGATTATCGGGTTGGGGGGCATTTCCACCGCGGACGATGCCATACAGTACCTCATGGCGGGGGCCTCCCTGGTGGGGGTGGGCACCGCCGCGCTGCGTAACCCGCGGGCCCCCGAGCGGATCCTGGCCGGGCTCCGCCGGTGGATGGCGCGGGACGGGGTGCGCGATCTGGACTCCATTCGAGGCACGCTGACATGGCCGAGCTGACAGCCGCGGTGGCGGCATCCACACCGGTCGCGCGGCCGGTCACCCCGATCGTCGCGTTGGACGTGGCGTCTGCCCAGGAGGCGCGGGTGCTGGTCGATGCCCTCGGCGGGCAGTGCGGGTTCTACAAGGTGGGACTCGAGCTGTTCACGGCGGTGGGCCCGTCGATCGTGGAATGGTTGCGGGGGATCGGCAAGGAGGTATTTGTCGACCTGAAG
>JBAXMW010000186.1:0-1553 GCA_037134115.1 Gemmatimonadaceae bacterium
CGCGCCGAGCGCGCCGCGATCGACGGAGTCCCTGCCATTGCTGACACAGCGGCTCTTGGAAGAGCAGGTCTCGTATCGCACCGTCTGGCGTTGGTTCGCCGGGATGGGCATTGGGCTGCTGATCCTTCTGGTGCTGCCGTGGCAGCAGACCGTGCAGGGGAGCGGAACCGTGTCCACCTTGTCGCCACAGGAACGGCCGCAGCTGCTTCCCTCACGCATCGATGGTCGTATTGAACGTTGGCTCGTCCCAGAGGGCACCTTCGTCAAAGCGGGTGCGCCCATCGTCGAGATCAGTGAGGTCAAAGACGAGTATTTCGATCCGCAGCTGTTGGAGCGTACCCGTGAACAGCTGACCGCGAAGGCCCAGGCGAATGCGGAGAAGGCCGGCAAGGCGGACGCGTATGCGCAACAGATGGAGGCGCTGGCCACTGCACTGGAGTTCAAGCGCCAGCAGGTCCGCAACAAGATTGCGCAATACACCGCTGCGGTCGAGCAGGCGGTGCTGGATGACTCACTGGCGCGCGATCAGTATCGGCGACGCGAAACACTCTTTGCGTCGCCGCTGGGGCTGACGTCCTTGAATGACCTGCAGACCTCGCGACTCAAGGCGCAAGCCACGTCGGCCAAGCTCGTCGAAAAGCGCAATGAGTTGGCGAATGCGCAGGTGGACCTGGAGGCGATCGACGCGGAGTACCGCGAGAAAATCCAAAAGGCTCGCAGCGAGCGGCAAGCCACGTTGGCGGACATGCAGGACGGGGTGGGTGAGATCAGCAAGCTGCGCACGAAGGTCGCCGCGCTGGGGGTGCGGCGGGGCTTTTATCAGATTCGGGCGCCCCAAGACGGCTATGTCGTGAAGGCGATGCGACAGGGTGTCGGGGAACTCGTAAAACCGGGCGATCCGGTGGTGACGATTCAACCGGCCACGACCGAGCGCGCGGTGGCGGTGTCGGTGCGTGCGGTTGACGTCCCGCTGCTACAGGTGGGTCGGACGGTACGCTTGGAATTTGATGGATGGCCGGCCCTGCAATTTTCCGGGTGGCCGAGTGTCTCGGTCGGTACGTTTGGCGGCGTGATCGCCGTGATCGATCAGGTCGCCAGCGCCGATGGTTCCTTCCGCGTGCTTGTCACCCCCGATGCACGCGATGAGCCATGGCCTGCGCAGCTGCGATTGGGCAGTGGGGTGCATGGGTGGGCCGCACTCCGCACGGTGCCCGTGTGGTTCGAACTCTGGCGTCAACTCAATGGTTTCTCGCCGACGATTGACCCGGCGGGCGCCACCGGCACGGATGGCGAGAAGGGCAGCAGCAAGGGTGACGGCAAAGGCGGCGGCAAGGGATGAGGCCAGCTCCGACCCCGATGTGGCGAGTGGCCGTGCTGGTGGGCTGCGCGATCGTGCCGTGGGGCACCTCTGCCGCGCAGCCCGGCGCCAGATCCACGGTGGCACCGGCCGTCGTGGACACCCTCACGTTCGCTCGGTTCGTGGCGCAGGTGGAAGCCAATCATCCCGTGGCGCAACAGGCCCGGTTGGTGGCGTCGCAGGCGCGACTGGCCGT
>JBAXMW010000187.1:0-1539 GCA_037134115.1 Gemmatimonadaceae bacterium
TCAATGCTGTCGATGTTGAACAGCCGCTCCCCCGGCGTGCTCCGGTAGCGCACCAACCCGTCCACCACGATCTGGACATAGCACTCCTTGGGTTTCCCCGCCTCCCCCGGCATCCGGAGCATGCTCACCGACCCCCGGTTTCCCGTGGCCAGATACCGCTCCCCCCCACTGGAGATCGCCATGAGCCCCGGCGTCTTCGTCAGGAGCACATCCGCGAACCGCCGCCCCGACGCCTTCTCGTAGTAGTCCCGGGTCTGGAACTTCCCCATCCCCAGCCGCCGCCGCGCGTCAAACTCGGCGAGCCGCCCCACCACCGGACCGTCCGCCGTGGTGGCCATGGCCGCCAGTTGGTTCACCGCCACCGCCACGAGGGCGTCCTGCTCCACCCGCCCGCCCGCCGGCACCGTCACCGAGAAGGTCGCCGGGACGAACCCCAGCGCCCGGAACTCCAGCGTGTGTGTCCCAGCCGGTACCTCCGGCAGCAGATACCGCCCCAGGGAGTCGGTCCGGGTCGCTAGCTTCAGCGCCGCGATGAGCACCGCCGCCTCCCGGACCGGCCGTAACCGGTCCGGCGGACCGGTCCGCACCACCCCCGACACGCTCCCCGCGGCCGTCGACGGACCAGCCCCCTGCGCCAGCGTCACGCGCGCGCCAAACAGTCCGATCAGCCCCCCGACCACCAGCGCCGCCAGCGGCGCGCCCCGCACCAGCCGCTGCATCAGCCGTTGCACCATCCCACCCATCAGCACTCCCGCACCATGATCCCGCGTGCGGCGAGCATCGCGATGTACCGCGCCGCCGGCAGCGCTTCATCGGGCGTATGCACCCCTGGTGGCACGGTCCCGTCAGCCTGCAGATGGCCCGTGATCGATAGCGTGAATCCGGTGGTCCGCATCATCGCCGAGATCCCGTGCGCGGCATCGTAGTGATCAATGACCTCCCACGCGCGCGTCGAGCGTACCCCCCCCACCGTCCCAGTCACCACCACGCGCAACGCCACCAGATCGGGCTTGGCTTTGCGCAGGACACCGCCCGCCACCTCCACAAACAGGGCGCGTGGCACCACCGACTGCCCCGCCACGGTCACCGGCGTCGTACCGAGGAGGCCAAGACCGCGAATCGCTTCCATGATCGCCGCATGCCCCGGATAGCGGAGCGTCTTGTACTCCATCCGCGGGATGATGCCGGCATAGCGATAGACCATCGTGGACAGCCCGCCCGCCGTGTGAAACGCCTCGAGCGTTCCCACAGGCTCGGCAAAGGGCACCGCCTCACACTCGGAGAGCGCCGTGACTTCAGTGGGCACGCCGTCGCGCAGCACCAACGACGGCGTCGTGTAATAATCCAACATCCCTTCAATCGAGTACGCGATTTGATAGTTGAGCGGCGGTTCCGGATGCTCCGGCAAGCCGCCCACAAACAACTGGACCGCGTCCACCGTCTCGAACTGATCGATGCCGTGCTGCGCCAGCACATTCACCATGCCAGGCGCCAAGCCCGTGTCCGGCACCACACTCACGCCACGGGCGCGCGCCTCGG
>JBAXMW010000188.1:0-1527 GCA_037134115.1 Gemmatimonadaceae bacterium
CTGGGCATACCCCTCGGCGAGATCTGGTGGCTGAAGGATCTCGGCGAGTGGTTGCGGGCACACCGCCGCACGCGCTTCCTGCTGACGGCGCCGCCGCTGCGGCTCCCGGGTGCCGTGGGGTCTCCCGTGACGCCGGTGGCGACGGTCTAGGTGTGAGACCCGCAACCGTTGTGATGCTCCAGTACGCAGTTCCAGCGCTGGTCCTGATCGCGATTTTTTTCGCGGCGGGTGAATCACTCCGGTGGGAAGAGGCGTGGTTGCTCGCGGTGAACTATCCCGTCCTCGCGAGCCTGCATCTCGCGGTTGGGGTGGTGTCGCTCATCACAAAGGCCCCACGTGATGCTGTTAATGGCTGCCTTGCGTCACTCAACTGTGCGCTGATTCTCTTCGCGCTCTGGGTTGTCACGCAGGTTCCGGGTTCCGAGAGCGGCTTGGCGTGGCTCCTCTACTTTCCGGTCGCCGGTTTCGTCCTGGCACTCTATTTGATCGCGCGACGTCTGTGGAGAGGGCCCGGTCAGTCAACAGGTACAGCCCGGTGATGCCTGACTTGGCGTTCAACCGGACGGCTTGCCTGGGCCAGCCCGGCGGAACCTGCGAAGGAGCTCTTCCGGGCTGATCCGCGCAAGCCGCCCGTCAACGAGGGTGTTCGGCCCCCGCACCTGCGGCGAGGCGAACGTATCAGCAGCCGACGAGGCGATCTTCGGAGCCCCGATGTCAAGCCGGATCGAAGCATTCCAAGCGCGGGCACCGCACTGTTCGCCGGAGCAGCGGGCATGCCTCGTGGACCGTCTTCTCGGCAGCCTCGCGAAAGCAGGTGAGCGCGCCTCGGCTCTGGCGCGCATCACTGCACGATGTCCCGATCACTTATGCAGTGATGCAGGCCAGACCCAAAGTTTCCACGGGCCATCTGCACGATGTGGCGGTCGTACTGAGCGACCCGGTCATCGAGCCGATGTACCTCGCTGAGCAGATCAGCGATGACCATATTCGATAAACCTGGCAAGTCTTCGAGCCGAAGCGCCGCCTCGCGGCCCACCGTGGCGGCCTTCAGCGGCAGCGCGATGCCGAACTCGCTGAGAAGGCCACGGATGCGGTTGAGGGTGGCGGTGCGTGCTTCGACGAACGCCTCGCGGGCACGGTGCACGCACACCTGCGCTTGCTGGGCCTCGGTCTTCACCGGCACGAAACGTATGCTCGGGCGCTGCACCGCTTCGCAGATCGCGGCGGCGTCGGCCGCGTCGTTCTTGCCGCGCTTGCCCGACAGCCGGTAGGGCGCCACGAACTTCGGGGCCATCAGGCGCACTGTGTGGCCGTGGGCCATGAACGGTCGCGCCCAGTGGTTGGGGGCCGGAGCACGTCTCCATGCCGATCACGCACGGCGGCAGCGCAGCGATCAGCTCGTGCGCCCGAGCGCGAGGCACGCTCGGGCGCACGAGCTCGGGCTTGCCCGCCTCGTTCACCCCGTGCACTGCAAAGACGTTCTTGGCGAGATCGATGCCGACGTACAAAATGGCCATGGGCTTCTCC
>JBAXMW010000189.1:0-1503 GCA_037134115.1 Gemmatimonadaceae bacterium
TCGGATCGGCGCCCAATGGCCCGTCGGCTGGCTCAACACCGCGCGACGAGCTGTCTGTCCGCGACACCAATCGCCACGTGCCTAGCGGTGCCTGCACCGCCCGTTGCGCCGCCTGTCGCGCCACGGGGGGCGCCGCCTGCCGTGCGTCCTCCACCAGCGCCGCGCGCGCCACGCGGTCATACACCCGCCCGTTCGCCACCACGACATCCACGCGGGCCACATGCCCAATGTCCGTCAGCGGATCGGCATCGAGCACCACCAGATCAGCGAGTTGTCCCGGTGCCACGGCCCCCACAGAGTCCGTCGCGAAATACCGCGCGGGTTCCGTTGTCACGGTCCGTAACGCCTCCCGCGGTGAGAGCCCGGCCGCCACCAGATAGCGGAGCTCTCCCACCAGCGATGCCCCAGGGCCGCCTGCCGCCAGCGGTGAATCGGTGCCCCCCAACAACGGCACCCCAGCCGCGTGCAGCCCGCGCACCACCTGCATCCGCTTCCGAAACAACATCGCCCCCGCCGCGATCGCTGAGGGCGGGGGCGTGGGTGGCAGCTCCATTTCCATCGCGACACGCTGCATCATCGCCTCGGAATAGAACTGCGCCGTCTGGTCGCCGGCCACAATTGTTGGCCTCATCTTCGCCACCAGCTCCTGCACGATCAGCGTTGGCGTCACCCACGTGCGATGCCGCGCGATCGCCGCATACACCCCCGCCTGCGACGCCGATGTGCACGCCCCCATCACGAACTGCTGGATCGGGAGCGCCGCCGCCACGACCGCTGACTCGGCACCGGTGCACGGGTTCGTAAACGCATAGAGATGCTCCTGCGAGCGCTGGCCAGACGCGGCGGCTTGCTCCACCGTCGTCGGCGCCGCTACATGCCCCGCGAACACCATCCCGTGCCGCCGAGCCTCCGCCGCGACCACTCGGTACGCTTCGGCAGGGATCCCATTGTGCACTTTGAGGAAGTCCGCCCCCGACGCGGCGACCGCCGTCACCGCTGCCACCGCACTCGCCGAGTCGCGGACGAGATACGATGGGATCCCGAGCTCCGGCGGCAGCGGCCGTCCCACCAAAAACGGCCCCGACACCACCATGCGCGGTCCCACAAGGGTCCCCGCCGTCACCTCGCGCTGCAGTCCGCGCACGACCTCCAACCGGCCGTTCATATCGCGCACCCCGGTCACGCCGTGCGCGATGTACAGCGGCAGCATCGCGCGCCCCCCGGGGACGTCGGTGTGCACATGCATGTCCCAGAGCCCGGGGATTACGAACTTCCCGGTGGCGTTCACCACGCGGGCTCCAGGCGGCACCGGCGTAGAGGCGCTGGGCCCAACCGCCGCGATGCGTGTCCCGCGCACGACAATGGTCTGATCGCGGCGTGAGCGCGGCGAATCGGGATCGATCACGGTGGCGTGGGTGAGGACCACCACCTGCAAGAGCACGGACAGCGCGGACATGGACAGCGGGCTGGAGATGGGGCAGGGGGCGCGCCGATGCCACCCCG